>DALS01000019.1:0-44221 GCA_002499445.1 Methanosarcina sp. UBA293 | reverse complement strand
AGAGGATTTCTACAGAGCCTATTTTTCTACTTATTAAATTCAGCTTTTGAGTTTTACCCAATTTTAGCCTTTAATAAATCTTTTAGATAATTAATACTGTACTATCCTATTTAAGTCCTTTGATGAGTCTCTTTTTGTTAGCATCTTCGCTAACAAAAATGAGTTTATTTTGTAATTAAATTGCTTTTATACTATGAATTTTTTTAGAAGTAACTGATTCGAATACCAACTCTAGACATTCAATTTATCAGGTTAGTAGCTTGCACCCAGGCTGCAGGACTCCAGGAGGCTCAAAGATACTTATAATTCCGATTAAAACAAAATTAGTCTGGAGTAAGGATAGAGGATTGATAAGGGCTATTGAGGGGTTGATATACTGTCGGTGAACGAAAATGAGCTTGATGAAGTCAGGGCTATCGAATACGGGTTCAAAAAAGCATATAGTGGGGACCTAAGAGGCACAATAGAGGCCGTCGACAAACTCAGGAGTTTTGCATTCCAATTGATTAAACTTGATCCTAATGCTGAAAACGAGCTGGATATAAAAGCACTCATTATTTCAATAGGGGATATAGCCAGGGTAGCTGCAAAAACGAAAATGGAGCAAGCATGCGCGGCTTCGGGTCAGGCTCTTGGAGATATAGTGCTCGAGGCGGCAGGTCACAAGAGAGAATCACTTGCTGTAAAAGCTTTATCTATTGTCGGGAGTCTCGCTTTGGAGTTTGTCGAAAAAGGTCTGGATTCTGCAACGAAAGGCACAGTTGAATCGCTTGGGGAGTGCGGAAAGTATTTTTCAAAAATGAGAGTGGAAACCCTGGTAAGCCTTTCTGAAGTTTACCTTATGCAAGTAGCCTTGAAATCCATTGAAAAAGGTCTTCCTGAAACTGGAATTGCTGCTATAGGTTTTCTAGGAGAAATAGGAGTTACCTCAGCCGAACAGACAAACGAACTAAGTACTCTGGAAGCTGCAGTCATTCTTGAAGATCTAGGTAATGCCGCTGTAAGGGAGAATAGCGAATCTAATGCAAAGGCTATAATTGAAGCACTTGAAAACCTAGGCACAGCAGTTTCTCAATACGGTCTGAAAAATATACTTGTCCAGATTGAATGGTCTCTAGAAACCATCCGAGTACTTACTCTAGAATGGGGCTTGAAAGGAGCTTGTTTTGCCGCAAAAGCTGCGCTTGAGTCCATTAACACTACAGGCCTACTTGACGAAGAACAAAATCTGGAAAAAATCCGGGAAATAAAAGAATTCCATTCGCTTATCCTAAAAAAGCGTTAAAGAATGAGTTAGGAAAAGTTGACACTTAAAAGCTCAATATATCATCAACGGAGCTTGGAAATCTATTATTCGCACTTTAATAAAACATTATAGAAAAAGATAATTAAAGAAAAGAAGCTCCATGTAAGAATTTAGATATTGGTGCTCCGGCCGGGATTCGAACCCGAGTCTACGGCTCGAAAGGCCGGAATGATTGGCCGGACTACACTACCGGAGCACATTGCATCTCACAGCGAGACCTTCAATAGGTCTAGAAATATATAAATCTGTCCCCTGATAGACCCTTCGAGGGTAATCCATTAACCAGATAGACATTTAAGTAAGAACTGCCGATATAACTTTATATAACATTTTTATAAACACGCCGCAATTCACTGAAAAAACAGCTCTTATCCAAAAAGACTTTAATCTCTAATCTAAAAAGACTTTATAATTTATCAAGGCTTTATAATTTATCCAATGTTTTCTAAAAAGTATTATCAAAAGAGTAATGAAAAATCAAAAGAGTAATGAAAAATCAAAAGAGTAATGAAAAATCAAAAGAGTATGGTGCTCCGGCCGGGATTCGAACCCGAGTCTACGGCTCGAAAGGCCGGAATGATTGGCCGGACTACACTACCGGAGCACATTGCGCTTATTTTCCCCTTATTGAAGGGGTTCTTCAATAAGGAATTCTTCTATATATAATTAGCGGTTGTCAGTACTTTTGAGGATTAATTAGATGCTGAATTTGGAAATCTTCTCTCAGATTTCCTCTTCAGCTTCTTCATTATCTTCGATATCGGTTTTGATTTTATTGGTCTCTTCCGATCTTTCAGCTTCTTGCATGAGGTTGCTAATCCATTCACTGAGTTTCCCGCAGTATTCGGGTTGACAGTCGCCGGTGCAGCCTGTACAGGCTGAAAACAATTCTCCTGCAAGCAGGAGGTCATATTTTTCCTTAACCTCTTCCTTTGCTCTCAGTAGGTATGTTCTTGCTCCGTTTGAAACTCCAACCTCTCGCGTGATAAGGTCCTTATCCAGAAGCTTTTTTACAATTCTGGAGCATTTCCTGCTATCTATATCCAGCTCTTTCCAGATAACGTTCTGGAAAATGCCGTCTTTATGACTTTTTATTAAATTGTAGGCTTCTTCTTCAAGATCCATGATTTCACACTAATTAGGCCCTTTATGAGGTTTTATTCTTCGACAGGAGTAATCAGTATAATATTATTACCTCGAAGCACTACTGAACCAAGGGAGCGGACTTTTTCTCCTTTTACAATCTCCATGGTGTCCACGAGATGAAGGTTCATATAGTCATCCACACTTTTAAGAGTGCCTTCAAGCAGATTAAGGTCGCCTTTCATTTCTACCTGGATCCTTGATCCAACGATTTTCTGAACTTTTTTATTTGGGAACAAATTTAAACCCTCTCTGATTTGTTCTGAATTTCCCCGTACTCCAGGGTTTCTGAATCTTACTTCCCAAGCCGGTCAGGATAAGCTAATTAAGCTACACTAAGCTACATTAAGCCGCATCCATACTTACAGCCGGCTTGCTGCCTGTATCATCGCTTCCTACCAGTAACTGAGAAATCTTTCTGTATTGTCACTCCACCGGCTTTTAAGAAAACTGGAATTACATACCCTTTACAGAGATATATAACCATCGATCTCCAGAGCATTTAAAGGCTTCCGGAACCTAAATAGTCCCTTCCAGAAGCCACTGTAAAACTTTCCAGTTCACCATAATTACAGGACATTTATCCAAATAAAATTGGTTTTTAGTCAAGCTTTTTTTAAAAAGCTTGTATGTTTAGGGACTATTTATTCGGATCAAATTTAAAGATCAGATGTAACCCTGAATATCCGTACTTTCATCAATAGGCTTTGCAGATTCTTTCCTTGGTCTCGGGATTGCTCTTGCAATTGGTCCAAAAACAGATTCATATTCATTTATATGCTGGGTAAGCCAGCGGGAAAGCTCAAGTGCAGCAACTGGAGAAAGTATTACTTCGGCTTCTACGCGCCTCTGAATGACCCGTGACTCTGAGGCATCCCCGAACATCTTCGGAGTATCATTGTAAAAACCTATCCTGAAATCATAGGGACTGTGCCCACCTGCAGCTCCTATAGCATATATCTGTCTGAAGTCTTCAGGTTTTACAAATTCGATTGCAATACTTTTACTAGCTCTTTTAGAAGCTTCCCCTTCGATATTTTCCCTGGATTCAACATCCTCGGCCATGAAATTACCTCTACTTTTACACTCAGAGTGTCCTGTGATCAGGTTATGATCTTATTACACTGACCAGCACTTGAAAAACCAATCAGTTCTTCTGTACAAACAATGTACTCCCCACATAAGCAGGGATATTTTAACTTACTATACAATATTGTATGCAAAAATGTTTTTGATCTTTTAGCCCTGGACTTTCTTTTTAAGCTTTTTTGCGTTTTCTGCAACTCCTTTTTTGGAGTATACCCTTGCTATAAGTTCCACGGCATCAAGATTACGGACTGCGTTGTCTAGGTACCCAAAAATGTCACCCTGGTACGCAGAAATCCCGTAGTTATCTTCAAGTTTCTTTACAATCTGTGAAGGCTCAAGCGCTTCAGTACGCAGCTTGATTATTTTTTCCGAAAACCTCTGTTCTGCGCAGCCGCAGTAAGGTGAGTCTTTGCACGCACAGGTTAAAAAGTCCGAAGCAAAGTTCAACATGAGCTCCCGGATTTTTATATCAAGCTGGGAAAGGGATTCCCCGTCAAAGATTATATCAAGAGCTGCCCCTTGAAAAACCCTTGAAGGTATATTAACATGCAAAGAGCTTCCGATCTGGTTTGCATACTTGAAATACGCTGCATCGAAAAACTCCAGGTTTGTTGCGATCTTTAAAGGTTCGTTTTCTTCAAGTACTGCATCCCGAATAAGGAAAGCCTTGGATACCGGGAGGAAATGAGCCGAAATAATTTTTCCAAAGCGTGTAAGCGTTATTTTATTTCCTTTTCTTTCAAGAAAACGATAACTCTGCAAGCGCAGAACCAGTCTTTCCAGGTCGTAGCTTCCAAACATCAGGTTATGGATCATCCTGAGATCCTGGACAGAGGAGGTGACCGCAACCGATGCAAGCACTTCCTCAAGCTGCTCGGCTTCCCCGTAATGTACGCCTGCTGAGAGCATTTCTCCCTGAAGCAGTTTAATTGCAACCTCTTCTTCAGTATCGGACTGGGAGCCTGAATAAGACTTTCCAGGCACGGGCATAAGCACGACAACTCCCCTGTCGTGGTAATCAGGTCTGCCTGCCCTCCCACTCATCTGCAAAAAATCCTGGACTGAAATCCAATCTATCCCCATTGCAAGAGACTCAAAAATTACCTGGGAAGCCGGAAAATCCACACCTGCCGCAAGAGCTGCTGTGGTCACGACTACAGGCAGCTCTCCTTTTGCAAAGCGAGTCTCAACTTTTTTCCTCTCATACTGGGAAAGCCCGGCATGATAAGGAGCTGCCTGAATGGAAAGGGTTCCTGCAAGTTTGTGGCAGTTTCGGCGTGAATTTGTAAAGACAATTGTCTGTCCTCTGTGCTTTTTGGAAGAGTGCATTGAATATTCTTCTTTCGCAAGCTGGGAAATCAGTTTTGCCTTTTCGCTTTCCTGGCAGAAGAGAAGATGCCTGTCAATAGGAACCGGCCTGTGCTCGTAAAGGACAAGCTGGGCTCCGAGTTTCTTTGCGTAGGCTGCAGGATTTGCAACGGTTGCAGAAAGGTAAATGAATTGAGCTTCAGGTGCCACATATCTCAATCTACCTATTAGCCCATCCAGCCTATGCCCTCTTTCCTGATCTTCAAGAGTATGGACTTCATCCACAACCACAGTCCCGATCTTGCCCAAAAAATCGGCATTTCCCGATCGAAGCATGTGGTCTATGCCTTCATAAGTTCCCACAATTATATCTGCACTTGGACTGGTCTGCATTCTCACGCGCTGAGAAGTTTTTATGAGAGTTGCACCAATTTTTATAGAAGTGGTGAGCCCTAATTTTGTATAACGGTCTTTGAACTGGTCGTATTTCTGGTTTGCAAGCGCGACAAGGGGGACCAGATAGAGCATTTTTCCTTTTCTGTTAAGGAGATTCTGGACTCCTGCCATCTCCCCTATAAGGGTTTTTCCGGTTGCTGTCGCCGAGACTACAAACTGGTTTTTCCCGTCCAGAAGTCCGGCTTCTATCGATAACGCTTGGACGGGCAGCAGAGTCTCGGATTTCTCGAGCAGCATTTCCTTGAATTTTTTTTGAAGGGGCAGGTTCTTTACCCTGACTCCGGCACTGGAAGGTTTCGTCCTTATAGTATCATAACGTGTAAACTCAGGGTCCAGCCTTTCAGGGGTCAGCATCCGGATTGTCCTGTCCAGGTCTCTGGTTTTTGAAAGCACACGCTCAAGGAAATCTATGGATTTTTCCCCGTACTGCACCCCAGCCGAACGAACTGCACGCAAAAGTTCTTCTTTTGCACAATCTAGACAGATGAGTTCATTGTGGTATTTAATGGATTTACTATTTACAAAGTTGAAACGTTTATTTATCCAGCAGTGTTTGCAGATTTTAACTCGATCCGCATTGAGCTGAAAACCTTTCAACATTTCCAGAAAAGCAACTTCATTTGCAGGGTCCCCTCCTTCTGCAAGCATTATCCGGTTTGCCCCACGTAAGAGTTCTATGAACTGCTGGGGAGGAACGTATTCTTCTTTTTTCTTGCCGGTGAGAAGCCTTATTCTATGAGGGCGTGGCCCTTTATAACTATCCTTTACATGGAGCTCAGCCATGTAGATCGGCTGTTTCAGCCGGTCCTTTATAGCCATAAATCTTATCTTCGATTTTTCAGCGTAGCCTAGGACCCAGAGCGTCATTGTTTATCCTGATCTATGAATGGTATAAGTAAGCTTTCTTTGAAAACCTGTAAATTTCCAGCCAAAGTTTAAACTTCGAGTTTGAAAAGTAAATAATTATGCAATCTTCTTAACTTCAGAAACATAATTTGCATTTACAGGTAAAAAACTGTTCAAATCTATAAATTCTTTAAATTCTATTAAAACGAACCTTGAGTATCTATCTTTTATCCCGTTTTCAACCTCGTCTTAGGTAACCATTATATAAATATTTTATTACTTGCCTATAATATAAATAAACCATATAATATTTTCTTGGCCACGGTAAATTAAAGATGCCGTTTAGGAAGCATTTGAAAGAAGGATTAAAGAAAAATCAAAAGGAAAATATTGGAAATGATTAAAGGAATATACTGTATTATAAGCAGGCTCCTTCCTTTGCAAGCCTGCACCTACAGCTTTGAATTTCAGGAAGATTTTCTATTGTATCAGAAACAATCTCAAAGATCGCATCCTGGGCTTTTCCCACGACCTCAGTAACTTCATCGGCTGTCAATTTCTGTGTGGTCATTCCACAGGCCTGGTTTGTAACAATAGCAAGAGAAGCATAGCAGAGGCTCAGTTCCTTTGCGAGGACTACCTCAGGCACCCCTGTCATACCCACAACATCTGCAAACTGACTCATCATGCTGATTTCGGTTCTTGTCTCAAAACGCGGGCCTTCTGTGCAAGCATAAATTCCTTCAGTAAAGGAAAATCTCTGCTTCTCTAGAGCGCTTTTAAGGGCTGCCTTTATTTCGGGGCAGTAGGGCTCAGAGACATCGACATGTACTGTCCTGTCATCATAAAAAGTAGAAGGTCTGTTCCGGGTGAAATCTATGAAATCATCAAGCACTACAAAACTGCCCACCTCATGCCCTCTCATTGATCCCACGGAATTTGTGGAGATTATACGTTTTGCCCCTATAGCTTGCGCGGCCCAGACATTGGCCCTGTAGTTAATCCTGTGTGGAGGGATATGGTTTTCTCCAGCATGTCTGGGGATTACTGCAACTTTTTTTCCTCGTATAGTAGTCAGGTAGGCGATAACCTCTCCATAAGGAGTAGGGATTACCTGGCTTTCAAATTCCAGATATAAATTAAAACCAACGCCACCGAACACTGCAATTTCAACGTTTTCAGTTGTTTTTTCCATTTTTATTTCCCTGTTAATTTTTACAATGACCCTTATTTTGACTTCAGCGGCGATACAGAAATTTAGTTTCTGAGACTTAGTTTCTCTGGCAGGTCGCCTGCGGTCAGACGAGTTTTTTCTTTCTTTTGTTTCCTCTATCATTGTTTTCGGATGCTTGGTTTGACACGCTGTACTTTATGCCTGCAAGCGCGACAAGAATTGCAACCGTGATCGAATACACAAAGTACTGGAGTGCAAGGGCTGCATTATTAGTAAGGCCTTCAGAAAGGGAAGCTGTTGCTAAAATATATGTACTTGCGCCCCAAAAGAGCAGTCCGGTTGCGATCACAAATAGAGAAATTGCCACATTTTTGTAAATGGGTTTGTCTTCCATCCTTAGATCAAAAACTTTCCCAAGGTTGGCAAGCAGCAAGGCTCCTGTAAACCACCAGACCGAAGCATTAACGAATACCGAGACAAGGGTGAGGGTTCCGTGGTACCAGACTCCTTCTGCCGAATAAAGATCCCATACCTCCATGGCCCCGTGTGCAGTTGCCACAAGGATTGTAATCAGAGCAGCAGTATAGCTAATGAAAACCATCCTCTGTTCAAGGAAAGCATCCCAGAGTTTTTCTTTTTCAAGGGCCACAAAATCATCTAGCCCAAAACCCCTGTACAGCATGTAAAGCCCTACAGCTGCAAAAATTCCCACGACTGCGCCTTCGGGATAGCCGGCAAGCAGGAATATCGCATAAATGAGAAAAGCAAGCCCGAAAGGTACAAAGAAAGTCTGGGAGATCTTGGGGTCGCTAAAGACATGTTTCAGGATATAATAAGTACTTTCCAAATTTTCGCTCTGCATTACTACTATTCTTTTCACTGAGTCAATCTTTATACGAGATTGGACAATAGGCACAAGAGTCTCGTCCTCTGCCCCATCCGAAATAAAGATCGCTCTTTCTACATTATTCATATTTAGGAAAGTTTCGAGCTGTTCGACGATTTTCTGGTCTGAAATCACTCCAACGCTTTTATCCCCTGCAAACGACACTATCTCCGCATCGGCTCCTTTTCCCCGCAACTCGTCAAGTATTCTGATCCCGCCAAAAATGGTATTGGTATCAGAGTCCTCCGGATCTGCGATCCCAAGTGCGACAGCAGCCTGAACGTTGGCCTCCCGTCCTACTATTGGGGTTTCGAGTTTTGCTTTTTCGCCCAGATCGTTATCTCTGTCTATGCATATAACTAAAGTCTGCATATTTCCTCTAAAGCCTTCAATGGCTTACCATCGCAGAAAAAAGAATTTCCTGAATGTGGTATTCTGATTGCTCTTACATCTTTCCTGACAGAGTTTCCCATTAAACTCTTCAATCAGTTAAGCGGTCTTACTTTTTACAAGCATACTATTTTAATTTATACTTTATAAGCTTGTACCGTAACAAAGCTTATTTTTGCGTAGCAAAATATTTTCAAAGCCAGCTTTAACAGTAAAGATAATATTATAACTCCAAAAGTCCATAAATAAATGTCTAAAAAACAGGTTCTCTTTAATAGAGAGATTCATTATATTTACTAAATTTCAAAAGGGGTTTATATGGTGCAAACCGTGGAAAATGAAAGTAAAGAGACAGAAACTGGAAAAAAGAGTTCCAGGATTCAGGAAAAAATTGGAAAGCTTGGGAGCGACATTGATAATCTTACAAAGAAGACAGGAAATGAGGCCTCTAAACTTGCAAAGAATATAAACTCGGAAATTAAATCACTTTCGAGCGAAATAAAATCAATCGATGTAAAAGATGAAGTGAAGAACGTTACTGGTAAGGTTGAAAAACTTGTCGACACAACCGGAGATAATGCGAAAAAACTTGCCTCAGAAATCAAAGCTGATGTAAAGAAATTGGTAGAAAAGATCGAGATCCCTGTCTCAAAGAAAAAATGAAATCAGTAACGTGATAGAAAAAAGGTAGAAATCTTCCAAGTGAGAAGGCAAATATTCCGTTTTACCTTCTCTTTTACTATCTGATCTATTTTTAAGGAACGTTTATTTAAGGAAAGTTTATTCCTTAAAAAGATAAATTCGAATCCTATTCGATTATAGCTCACGCCTGCTGCCCTGTGCATAAACTGCCTCGATAACTTCACCGTCTACCACTGTAATTGTCACTCTCGCTGTATCAATTACAGAAGTATTTTTTTCAGAGATCAGATCAAATTTATAGACGAATTGCCAGCAGGAGGTACAGTCGAGAGGTTTTGCTTCAATAAGAACTGGTTCGGTCAGATTATAGATTCTGTAAGAATCAAGGTTTCTTATATAATTCTCAGCAATCTGCCTGCTTTCTTCCAGACTGAACACTTCCTCAGAAGAATTGTCCGCAAGATTTCCGGTACAGCCTGAAGAACCTAAAAATGTGAAAATGCCTATGAGAAGCAAAGTCGATAATAGATTTTTTGTCATCGTTTTCCCTATAGAGTAATTGATATATTTTTCAGACCGATTTGAATTAATACTCAACTTTGATAATTCACATTTAAATGAATCTGCTTAATCTGAACGACTAGCATTTTATTCATAACTGTTTTGTGTTTATTCAGTCAATCACAGTGTCCCACAGAGTCCCATAGAATCCTACAGAATCCCAGGATGAAACTTTATTCTATATCCCGTTCTTTCTGACTATAAGGGTATACTTTGTTTCCTAAGAGAGTTTTACCTTAAACACTTTACTATGAAAATTCTTTCTATAATTCTTTTTTTCATAGGGTTTTTATCTATCTTTTACTGCGAGAAAAGAGGCCTTTTACGACATCGTTGCAAAGACTATGATGTTTATTCAGAGAGATTGAGCTTAATTAAATCCCTTCCAACTCCCATTACAGCGTAACTTTTATTATAATGAGCACCTTTTTTTATAATGATACCTTAATGATTAATGGGAAGTCATTTGCCGTCAGAGCCATCAGAGTAATTAAAGGAAGTTCGATATGTCTACTACTTTTTTTGATCAGCACAAGTCTATTCAGAACAGTCAGGTAAGTTTTCAGAAAGCTTTCTCAAGCCATTCATCTGATATCCTTTTTCCTTCCGAACCTGTAGAAGAAATAAAACTTTTTCTCGATATGGATGGAGTTCTCACGGATTTCACAGGCGCCTGTGAAAAGCTCGGGGACAATATGATGTCCTGGTACAGTAGCGATAGAGAATTCTTCTGGAAGAAGATTGCATCTGCAGGGATCGAATTTTGGTCAGAGATGCGCTGGATGCCTGGAGGGCGGGAGCTGCACGGGTTCCTTAAAAGCTCGGGGTTTTGTCCGACAATCCTTTCTGCGCTCCCTGGTCCTGAAAGAAAAAAAGCCTTAACTAATGCCAGAGAAGGAAAAATCAAATGGCTTAGAAAAGAACTCGGCTCCTCTTACGCAGAAAATGCAATTCTCTGTTACCGCCCGGAAAAAGCCCTACAATCAGGGGCTGCACGGGTTCTTATTGATGATAACTCCGAAAACATCTGCGAATGGGAAGAAGCAGGAGGTATCGGAATTCTGCATAAGAATACCAGCCGGACAATCCGGTGTTTTGGTAAGATCTTTATTGAGCAAAGTCCTGATACGAATTTTCCTGAGAAGACTTAAAAAATCTATGCTTCTTGCTTACAGGCTACAATAAGAGCCACAAGGTTTTGCCTGTGATTTCTGATATCCTCTGCCTCAGCCCCCTTAAGCCATTTTTTCCCACCGTGAATTGCGTGGTCTCCGCAGATAAAGAAAATCGTTCCAAATTCGGCATTCTGGTAAATCTCACCAAGGTTTTCATCCACGATTTTTGCAGCCTTTTTCAGTTCTTCCCAGCTTTCTGCCCTGTGGGAAAAACGATCAAGAGCCCTGAGGTGGACCGCTAAGATGTCTGGCTTTTCTTTAAGGGCACGCACCGAATAATTCGTGATCTGAAGGTCATAGTCCAGGATATCTTTGGAATCAAGGACTCCATAAAAATCTTTTATCCTCCCCCTGAAACTTTCCGCACCTTCGGACTCTATGACTGCCGATACCTTCATACCTGCCCTGTAAGCCCATTCCATAATGCTTTTCAGCCTTGGATTTTCCGAATCTTTTGCTCTTTCGATATAAATGTCCGCGGTAGAGTAGATATGATGTTCTTCTGGCAGATATCCTGTAAAAATTGACGCAATAGCAGGGGATGTTATAGTCGCCGGAGATTTGCACCTGAACAGGAGCCCTTTTTCGGCAATTTCACTCAAATTTTTCATTGATGAGGATAAATATTTGTAAAGGGAAAAGCCCAGACTGTCAACTACAATAATTACTGCTTTCTTACAACCTCTTTCCTTTGCGTAAATCTCTACTTCCTGAATTGGCCTGCCAGCAGGCGGAATCATAGGGATTTTCAGCAGTCTCGAAATAGTAGGGGCAATATCAATGGTGCTGCACTCTAAAATTTTCATGTGCTCTCCAATTAATTTCGGCATATTATTGGCAAGGCGGTTTATATCTATTTCCTGTACTGCTGTCTTAAAGCCTGGAGCTAGAGTTCCTGGATTCAGCCCGACAACCCAGACATTTAAAACCCTTAAACTATTGCTGCAAACCTTCGTTGAATTCTATAGCTTTGGGAGTAAGTGAGAAATAATGATAGAGATATAAATAACGCAGTTAACATTAAAATACTTGCACTCATAGATCAAGTAGATGAAAATTTGATACATTAGAACATACTTCTTAAATATTATTTATTGACGTGTGAGTTAAAATGGTAAATATTCAAATTCTCAGATGGGTTTGCTTTCTTGTAATATTTCTTATCCTACTTCCAATCTCAGAAACCGGAGCAGCAGAAAATATTTATGTATTTCCAGGAGAATCGATCCAGGATGCAATAGACAAGGCTCTCCCTGGAGATACCATTCTTGTAAAACCTGGGAAATATAATGAAAGCCTTCAAATTAATCAGGACAACCTAACACTAACCTCGGACTCAAAAAATCCTTATGATACGATTATTACCGGAGAGGATACTGAGAGCAATGTATTCAAGGTGGCTGCTAGCAACATAACAATTAGTGGATTCTCAGTAGCAGACAGCAAATGTGGGATTTACCTCAATGGTGCTAAAAATTGCGTAATAAATAACAATAATATCTCTGGAAATAATATTGGAATATGTCTGTTTAAATCTAACAATAATACTCTGAGCAACAACCTCGTGCGTTCGAACGTCGGTTGCGGCATCAAGGCGTTTACTTCTTCAGGCAACGCAATATACAGTAATTACTTTAATAACACGAATAATGGCAGAGATGACAAATCCAATATCTGGAACCATACCTCAGGCAACTTCTGGAGTGATTACACAGGCAAGGATGAGGATGGAGATGGTATTGGCGATACAGTACATATCATCAATTCCCAGACAGAGAGTATAGATTACAGGCCGTTAATGAATTTCGTATCTGAACTTCCTGTAATGCCAGAAGCAATTTTTACTTCCAATGTGACAGTAGGGTATGCCCCTCTTACAGTTGAGTTTAAAGATATTTCAGAAAACGCTAGCTCGCGTTTATGGAATCTTGGAGATCTTATGACTTCTGACTCTGTGATTTCGGATTCCTCAAGTTTATTACATACTTTTGTTATTGAGGGAAATTATACTATTATCCTGAATGCCACAAACGAGAATGGCAGTGACTCAACCTATGTGACAATAACTGTTTTAGAAGCTCCGGATCCTTCGGTTCCGATATTGCCCGAAGCGAAATTTAGTGAAAACGTTACAAGCGGATATGTTCCGCTTACGATTCAGTTTTTTGATTTTTCAGAAAATGCAGCCTCGCTCTCATGGAACTTTGGAGACGGAAAAAAATCCTGCTGCCCGAATCCAAAACATACTTTCTGCTGCCCAGGAAACTACACAGTTTCCCTTACGGCAAAAAACGAAAATGGCAGCTCTTCAGCATGTATCACTATTAAGGTACTGGAACCGATAAACCAATCCTTTACCGGAGATGCTGTTGACCCAGAAAATACTATAGGTTCGAGCTCAAGCCACGGAGGCGAGAGTACCAGTATCAAGGAAACTCTGGGAAGGATAAAGCTAGGATCAGTGAGAAGCTTCGTTTTATCCTTTACCGGAACCCGATAACTTGTAGAGCGGATACCCAGTCCTTAGAGCATGAAATATTAGGTTTGTGGGCAGGACTAAGACTTCACGCTTGACCGAAAAGTAGAGATGGAAATTTAGTAGATACTGACTCATTTAACGCAAACTTTTTCAAAAAAATGTTTGATCACAAACTTTTGAGAAAAGTTTGTGATCAAAAACAGAAACAGAGATTCAGTAGATACTGACTCCTTTGACTGAGGGTAGTTCGAGGATTTTGTCTACGAGCTCTCCAGGCACTTTCTTGTCGGTAATGATCGTAAGTCTTGGGTTGTCAGTTAGATAAGGGTCGTCCGAGACAGCCTGGCGAATGCTTACGTTGTTTCTGGAGATCAGGCCTGCAACTTCCGCAAGGATTCCCACGTGAGCTGCATCTTCAGGGATAATGATGATTACCCCCAGGCCAAGGGAAGGAGCTACGTCTCTGAGAAAAGGGATGGAGTGAACATTTTTAAAAATCGTACTCAAAAGTTCGTCTGAAATAATAGTCTTTGTAGTTGCGTCAACCACGCGCCGGTCAACACCTGCTTCTTTCGCAAGCTGAGTATGTGCTATCTCAATACTTCCGGAGGTGACCTTTCCTTCTTCGTTTACCTGAAACCCACGTTCAAAGAGCAACTTAAGCACTTTTGCCTGCGCAGGATATTTTTCAAACTTTTTGAGTAATGTCTGCCACATACAAACTTAAGTTTAAACTTGGTCCCCTGATATATAGTTTCTTATAATTATCTATTATCAGCCAGGTAGAGATTTTTCAGAACGAGGTTTTCAAATATTCCTGGTGTTAACTGCTGCCTGCGTTAATTTGATGTATCAGAAAGACACGAGTATTTATATGGAAGCTTCCAGCACAGGCAAAAAGTGGGAGGGGGCTGAAAAAAGAGGCTACCAACTCCTTCTTATTGCATATCTCAAGAAAGAAATAGAATTGGCTCGCAAACTTGACCCTGAACAGTTTGCAGCCGAGATTCGGAAAATCGGATTTTCCTGTCATCATTGTGGAAAATGCTGTAAGCGCGCTTTCGGGGACAACCGGGTAGCTGTGATCCCTCCCGAAATCGAAAGAATCCGAGAATACACAGGCCTGTCAAAACTGGAAGTTGCAGGACCATTTGTACCTGAGGCTCCTATCAGGGACCAGGCCTGGGAAGACGAAGAAGGACACCATGAGACATCTTTCAAACTAACGGAAGAAAACGAAGAGTCGTATTCTCCTGGATCTCTTGAGTCTCTTCAGGATTATATCGATTCTGAAGGTAAGATTCACGCCTTTGGATGGATACTCAGAAGGAAGAAAAACGAGGACTGCATTTTTCTTGAGAGGGACACGAATAAATGCAGGGCTTATCCAGTGCGCCCTATGCTCTGCAGCACTTATCCTTTTTACATTGAAGAGCTGAGACTACAAACCTGTGAATGTGAAGGTCTTGGGTACGCTATCTCTGCAGAAGACAGCCGGAAACTGGCAGAGAACCTCCTTTTGAGATATATTTCGGAACTTGAGGACACACTTACCGCGTATGAAAATTTCGTGGATTTCAGGAGAGGAGAAAAGGGCCTCGAACTTGCAAAAAAGGGCTTGGAGGACGGCACATGCATCTATATAGTTCACGACAGCAAGGGTAGTACCGAAGTCATTGATTAACAGTACAAATTGAAACTGCTATAAAAATACTATCCAAATTTCCCGTATTTTTAAATATGTTTAACATTTTATTAATCAGATTGAGTTTTTAATCATTTTTTACCAGAATCATCAATTAAATTTATTTATTAGAAAGAGCCAGTTATTCCCCATGAGCGAGATGTCTGGTAATGAAAATCGTCCGATGACCGTTTCGGAAAAGATCTTTTCGAAGGCCTCCGGAAATCCTGTAAAAGCCGGGGATTTCGTGCTGGCCAACGTAGACCTGGCAATGACTCATGACATTACAGGTCCGCTGGCAGTCAAAGGCTTTTACGAGATAATGAAAGATAGAGAAGAGAAAAAAGTCTGGGATCCGGCGAAAATAGTAATCGTGTTTGACCACCAGGTTCCTGCAGATTCTATAAATGCCACAGAAAATCATATTATGCTCCGAAAATTTGCAGAAGAACAGGGCATTTTAAATTATGATGTATGCGAAGGAGTCTGCCATCAGGTTCTTCCTGAAAAAGGGCACGTGCTGCCAGGAGACCTTATAGTTGGTTCGGACTCGCATACATGTGCATATGGTTCTCTTGGGGCTTTTTCTACAGGTATAGGGTCTACTGATATGGCAGCAGTTTTTGCCACAGGTAAACTCTGGTTCAGGATACCCGATACTTTCCGTTTTGAAGTGGAAGGCAAGTTGCCAAAACACGTTTACTCAAAAGACCTTATCCTCCATTTGATAGGCGATGTAGGAGTAGAAGGAGCCAGGTATATGGCAGCCGAGTTTGGAGGCTCAACAGTCCGCTCTCTTTCCATTCCTGAACGCATGACTATGTCCAATATGGCAATCGAGATGGGAGGAAAGGCAGGGATCATTGAAGCCGATGAAGTGACTGCAGAATACCTCGAAGAACGTATTCTGTATTATGAATTCGACCCGTATTGGGTATCCGATGAAGGTGCAACATATGCAGGAGTACGGCACTACGATATATCTGACCTCGAACCTCAGGTAGCCTGTCCTCACAATGTAGATAACGTAAAACCTGTAACCGAGGTTGAGGGTACGAAACTTGACCAGATCTTTGTAGGTTCCTGCACGAATGGCAGGTTTGAGGATATTAAAATTATGGCCGATATTATGGGCGACGAGCCCGTAGCAAAGGGCGTGCGCCTTCTTGTTATTCCCGCTTCAAGGACAGAGTACCTAAAACTGTTGAGGGCAGGGTATATAGAAAAGCTTATGGAGGCAGGTGCAATCGTAGAATCTCCATGCTGCGGACCCTGTATGGGTGGCTCTTTTGGCTTGCTTGGGGCTGGAGAAGT
Organism: Methanosarcina sp. UBA293; assembly: GCA_002499445.1. GTDB lineage: Archaea > Halobacteriota > Methanosarcinia > Methanosarcinales > Methanosarcinaceae > Methanosarcina. The sequence continues at coordinate 27,768 of DALS01000019.1, read as the reverse complement.
AGGCCTTGCAACCTCTAATCGCAACTTTAAGGGCAGAGAAGGAAGTCCTGAATCTTTCGTATATCTATCTTCCCCCGCAATTGCAGGAGCATCAGCCCTTACTGGAGAAATCACTGATCCAAGGAAGGTCTGAAGATTCCTGTTTTACATTTTGGATTTTATCTTCGCTTAAATTTTTAAATATTTATCCATTTTAATTAAACAGGTGTTAAAATGTCGGATGCCGACTTATCAATTTTGAACAAGGTATATGAGATCATTCTAGACCGAAAAACGAACTATGATAAGAACTCATATGTTTGCAAACTTTTGAATCATCGCAAAGGTATGAACAAAATTCTTGAAAAAGTAGGAGAAGAATCAATTGAAACAATCCTTGCAGTCAGGAACGAAGACCATGCGGAGATCGTTTCAGAAAGTTCGGACCTTATCTTCCATCTTCTAGTACTGCTTGCGGCAAATAATGTTACCCTTGATGAAATCGCTGCCGAGCTCAGTTCCCGACATGAAAGCATGAAAAGGGATTGAAGACCAAGAGGTTTCCTCCTGGATGAGAATGCAGAAAATCCGATATCCTAAGAATATCGAGATTTTTTCGGCGGCTTCTGAGAATACCTTTCCACCCTTTCACAAGAAGCCGTAAAAATTTTAACTTTCTCTGTACACTGCCAGTTCGTTCAGAACATCGGTTTTTGACAGCGTGCCTTTAGGTACACCATTAATTGTTACGATAAGCCTTCCCACATTGTACTTGTGGAAAAGTTTTACTACATCGTAGAGCTGCATATCCCCATCAACTGTGATAAGTTCTTTTGTCATAATGTCTTTGACTTTTACATTCAGTTTCCCCTGAGCAATTGCGTGGGCAATATCAGTATATGTAATGATTCCCACGATTTTTCCTTTGTCCTCTACAGGAGCACCATGAACATTGTTCCTGATGAAAAGCCGTGTTGCTTCCTGGATACTTGCATTCAGATTAACAAGCATAGGAGGATACTTCATATAATGCTTTACATGTTTTTTGGGAAGAGAAACCATTTCCGTAATGTTGAAGAGAATGGAATTGTTAGTGTCATCCCTTCCTGTGACCTCCCCGCGAATTATCAGGCGGTTTACGGGGGTAGGACCTATCTGAAGCTTATCGTCCATCACGAAGTCTTTTGTGTTTCCTAATACGCGGACGACTCCGCTGCAGGCTTCAGGATTTCTGACTGTCGTAAAACTAATTTCGGCAGCTGTAGCTCCCTTAACTAATGTGTTATTCCTGTAAAGAGGAACTACGGACTCATTTTTCAATTGCTGAATTTTTAACGCTTCGTAAGCTCTTCCTGTAGGCTTATATCCTCCTTTAGGCCCTGGTACTCCTTCTACAAGTCCTAAAGCCTTTAATAACTGCATTTGGTTGCGGACAGTTCCAGGATTGCGCTGGATGACCTCGGCGATCTCTTCCCCTTTAATTGCCCGGTCCTTTTGCCGCTGAAGGTTGATTAATGTAATAACAATATCTTTTTGAATCAAAGTGAGTTCCACGCTATCACCATCAATTTCATATACTTTTATTAGGATGATGTATAAAATCTATACATAGGCAATTGATGTTAACGTATGTATTTGCCATAATTAATGATTATAAATAGCTATTATTAAATTACTATTACAAATATAAAAAGAGTCCGGTTCTGCTTTGAGTTTCAAATTGGTTTTATGCCCTATATTAAGTTTATCATCTGAGCGCATAGATATAAATTCAAAGTTGAATAAAAAATTTCCTCAGAAAATACGACCTAAGGAATCTCTGCGAGACTCTTGCTTGTATATTCAATTTATTAAGCTCCTTATTTAAAACAACATATAGAAAACTACACAGCCCCAAGAGGGTTAGATATGATGATTTTTGAAAAAATTCACACAGTTCCAACTTCCGAGGAATTAATCAATAAAGCCTTTAAGCGGTCAGCTAGGGCTATGTCCGGGAAAACCATAGATAGCAGGGAAAGCAGGTTCAGAGCCAACGAGTCCATGCTGCTGACAGCCGCAAATATTCTCACTGACAATCTTGCAAACGTAGTCAGGAGGTTTCCAAGTTTTGAACAATTACCCAGATTCTATTATGAACTCACGAATATCCTTGTAGGCGTGGAAAAACTCAAGATGTCTCTTGCATCTGTGGACTGGGCAAGCAGGAAGATCCATGAGGTTGCAAGGATCTATGTTGGGAAAATTCGGAATTCGGATATCCCTGAGCCTGTCCGGAAAGAGGCTTTCGGAAGGCTTGCCTCTATTATCAAGTCCATAAACAAGGACCTTCTCTTCCTCAATGAAGCAAGAAACATCCTACGGAAACTTCCTGATGTCCAGGACGAACCCACAATTGTGATTGCTGGTTACCCGAATGTCGGAAAGTCAAGTTTTGTCTCGAGGATTACAGGTGCAAGCCCAGAAATCGCATCCTATCCCTTTACAACAAAAGGAGTATCAATCGGGCATTTTACTCGAGATGGAGTACGCTACCAAGTTATGGATACGCCTGGTCTTCTCGACCGCCCTATGCCCGAGAGAAACGATATAGAAAGGCAGGCAATCACTGCAATTCGCTACCTTGATGCGGTTGTAATGTTTATGATTGACCCCAGTGAAAGCTGCGGATATGCAATTGAAGACCAGAAAGGCCTGCTTGCGGAAATCCGGGAGAACTTCGAACTTCCCCTGCTTGTAGTTGCAAACAAAGCTGACAGACCTGAGTTCCAGAAACTGGATGAAGCAGAATTAAATATCTCCACAATTACCGGAGAAGGGATTGAAGAAGCAATGGAAAGGCTTCTGGAGATGCTCGAAGAAAAGCATCTTTCCTCTTCTGAAGAGCCGGATACCGAGCTATGATCTAACGCCCGAGTTCCACAAACTTTTGATAAAAGTTTGATCAAAACCCTTTGCAACGGCGTGATCAACCGGCGCAACGGTTGTAGTGCAGCGGATGCGTTCAAAAGGGCTGAATTAGAGGCAAGAGGAATTGTACTAAAATTTACTAAGAAATTAACTTAATTTGCACGTGTCCACGCTGGCTTGAATTCAGATTTTCTGTTGCATTACTCCAAGGTTCTTAAGATCAGATAATTTCAAATTGCATGAGCAGGGCAACGGAAATCAATATAATTCCTGTTGTCAGCCTTATTTCCACTCTCCATTTTTCCCTGAACTCAGTGACTTTATTTGGGCTGAGTCCTGAGGCAAGCAGAAGACCTAGAGCGATTATGGGAAGCAGAAGCCCGAGATTGTAGAGTCCCATATATAATATTCCCCTGATGATGTCAGTCTTCGTTGCCAGGATGCTCAGGAGTGAGAGGTAGATTGCTCCCACGCAGGGAGCTTTGACCAGAGAGAACATGCTTCCTGAAAGGAAGGATAACGTTAGAAGATTTTTGTCCATTGTGCTCATAAATCTTTTCAAAGGTTCGGGAGTCCTGAAGGTGGACTTTGCATGTTTTTTCAGCCAGTAAGCATCAAAAATATGCCAGATCCCAAGCAGGGCAATGAGCAGGATTGAAGCTTCTATAAAACCTACTTGTACTTCTGGAAGAAAATTAACTATGCCGAGAATACTCGTTCCTGCAAGCATATACATGGTAAAGATTCCTGCCGAAAACCCGAGCGTGATTTTGAGCATTTCCTTTCTTCTTCCGTGCTGGGCAAGGGTGACCGAAGCAAGAAATGCCATTACCGCAAGGAGGCAGGGGTTGAAACCAGCAAGGATGCCCGCTGCCAGGAGTAAGAAGGGACTGATTTTTTCAAAGTTTTTGTTTTTCCCTTCTCGGTTTCCTGCTAAAGGATATGAAAATTCCGGAGTAAAAAACAAAGCTGGATTTTCAAGGTTTTCCAATAGAGACACTTCTATTGTATTTTCGCTCCCGTAAAAATAGCTAGCTGCTCTGCTTCCTACCGAGATGGCCGAACCGGAAGCCGGGCTCAACAGTAGGAAAATAAATATAAATACAAGCGCTCCTTTAGTTACAGGCAGCGGGTACAGAGTTCGCTTTTTCGTACCTCTCTTCCGAAGCTATTTTAGCGAAAGCATTCAGAAATTCTCCTTATCAGTGTTGAATCTTCAAGGCAAACAGCTTTCAATGAAGTTACAAAAAGTTCATTTTCCTTAGTTATTTTCTCCGTGTATCACGGTATCAGGACACCCCAATATAAATATATCCAAAGTTAACGTTGATCATCCTAAAACAGATTAAGTAAATGAAAGTGAAACAAACTAAGTAAATGAAAATAAAGGAGTAATGAGAAGCCCACTTTCCGCGAGATTTTTTGGAAACTATGATTACTACTGCTATCGATTTCTAGTTTAAGATTGATAAAAATATATTTTTAAATTTATGGTTACGAATGTGTACCATATGGCGTCTAATTATTCTCGTTTGATGAAAAGATTAAAACAATTAGTGGAATTCTCACAATAACGGAAAAAGAGGGTAAAAAGAGCTATGAGGAAATCTTCCTCATACATTTTCATGCAAATCATGAAAAAAGAAAATTCCTTCTGATATTCTGATGAAAACTTCCCCGTTGTCGCCCTTAAGGACATACGCTTTCCCATTTTTATAAACTGTTTTTTCATTAGCACTGACTGACAATGAAGTTCCGTCCTTCAGATGAAATATCATTTCAATTATAGGCTCTTCCATTTCAGGTTTTCCGGGTTTATATGAGAGGAAGTGCGTTACGTTAACAGCTTTTTCCAGCTCCTCAATATCTGTAAATCTTCTTGCCTGAACATCTAATCTATTATTAGAGATCTCAACATAAGAAATATCATCTATTTCAGGAATGCCTGATAAAGGAATACCGTACATTATAAAATACCCGATCGTACTAATGAGCATCGATAGCAGTATCGGTATCAGATATTGTCGTGAAGTTTTATTTAATCCGTACTTTTTCGTTCAATCGCCCACCTTTGATAAATTCCACATTATTACTGAGTTACAGTTTACTAATTATATAAAGAAGCATAAAACCCCTAAGTCTTTAGCTCGAGGATATAAGTGTCAACTTATCTATTACAGACTTTTCACAGATGTTTCCTCAAAAGCAGTATTTTTCATAATTTGTTCCCATCAACCTTATTATCTATTTTTTAATTTCATCCACATTGGCAATTTGAGTTACCACGAGGGAAAGAAAAAAGAAGGAAAAAAAGAAAAAGGAAAAAATTGGAAAAAAGAGAGAAAGGAAAATATCCTTTTATAAAAGCTTCAAAGCACCTTTTCCATGATGCTCAGAGCTTTTTCAATATCTTCCATTGAAGCCGCGTAGGAGATTCTGATGTAACCGTCTCCTTCGCTTCCAAAGGCTGTGCCTGGAACGACAACGATGCCGTTTGAGATCAATTTCGAAGCAACTTCTGCGGAATTTGAGACTTTCGGGAAAGCATAGAAAGCACCTCTCGGAAGATCACACTCCATCCCAAGCTCATTCAACCCTTTTACGAGCACATCCCTGCGCTTTCTGAACTCTTCCCGCATGGCATTGACTGAGTCTTTAGGTCCTGTCACTGCGGCATAAGCAGCTTTCTGAGCAATTGAGTTAGCACAGGCCTGGATGTACTGATGCACCTTGAGCATCTGGGCAATATAATCTTTCTTGGCTGCTACATACCCAAGTCTCCAGCCAGTCATTGCATAGCTCTTTGAGGTAGCGTTTACCGTAATCACATTGTCCGAGTAACTGGCAGGGCTTACATGTTCTCCTTCGTAAATGAAATACTCATAAACCTCGTCTGAAATAATGGTTATATTGTGGTCGTCTGCAATCTCGGCCAGGGCTTTTACATCTGCCCTGCTTGCGACTGCACCTGTGGGATTTGAAGGAGAATTAAGAATAATGGCTCGGGTTCTCGGGGTAAGCTTCTCAAGCACTGCTTCAGGCTTCATAGTAAGGTCTTCGGCTAGGGGGACACTTACAGCTTTGCCGCCCAAGATTTCGGTCAGTGCATTGTAAGAAACAAAGCCAGGGTTTGAGATGAGGACTTCATCTCCATGGTTTAGAAGGGCTGCCAGGGCAATAGCAAGAGCTTCTGACGCTCCTGAAGTGACAATAATTTCCTCCTGGGAAACCGAAAACCCATTTTCCTCCTTGAATTTGGAACTCAGGGCTTCTCTTAACTCTGGAATTCCCGTACCTACGGTATAACCCGTAAAGCCTTCGTTTATGGCTTTTATTGCTGCTGCCTTGATATGCCCAGGAGTATCAAAGTCCGGCTGCCCAAGCCCAAGGTTAATTGCATCCGACCCTGCGGCTTCGAAAATCTTTCTGATTCCGGACATATCTATTCTGGCAACGTTCTCTGAAAACTTTATTTCCCTCAAATTGAGCCCTCCTGTATCCCTGCAAAAATATATCCTTGCAAATAACTGTTTTGAGTATATCCACTGCTTTCTGCCGATTTCCAGCCTTATTCGATGTTGGTATGCCTCGATTTCTTATTCGATGTTAGTATGCCTCGACTTAAGTTCGGCTTCAGACGCGCCTGTAAGCGTAATCAGCTGAGCGATTATTGAATCAAGGAAAATAAGCGAGGTAATTTCGAAAGATGTGCCCAGAGGAGGCACGTTTTTGTAATCTCCACGCATGTTTCTTTCAAGGTAGCCGCCTGCATCAAGGTCGTTTTTAGTCTTGCTCGGGAGGATCATAGCAATATCCGAGATTCTACCGAGTGTAGATTCCTTTTTTGAAGTAACCGTTATGAGGGTTGAGCCAATGTCTTTTACTATTTTTCCGAGATCCGCTATAGAATGAGTTTCTCCAGACCCTGAAATGGCAATTACCACATCCTCAGGCTGGACTGCAGGGGTTGTAGTTTCTCCAACTACATACACACTGAATCCAAGATGCATAAGCCTCATTGCAAAAGCTTTGGCGACAAGCCCGGATCTTCCAGCTCCCATTAAAAAGATTCTTTTGCTGTTCAGGATTTTCTGAATCATCATCTTTATGGATTCTTTGTCAAGCCTGTCAACAACCTCTTTGAGGTTTTCTGAAATTAATCTCATTGATATTAATACGTCTTCGCAGTTTTCTACCTGAGTTTTATTCATATGAGTTCTCCAAAAAACATTTGGGTTAAATCACTAATTCTCTATAATAATTATTATTAATTTCTATACTAACTATTACTAATTCTCTATAATAATTAATTTCTCTATATAATAATTAATTGATTAAAATCTTATTTATCTGCCTGTGTAAATAATTGAGAGCATATATCAACAACTGAAAGGCTTCTCGATTGTTTTTTTTTCAAATCCTTCCCACTCCCTTTAAGTTCGCAATAAGGAACTCAGAGCAATTTACTGGAAGCTTTCTTACTGCCTTACTGCAAATCAGCAAGTCTAGGTTTTATCTGTTTGTCTGTGATTCGATTTTATAATTAATAGCTTTCAGTTCCCAGTTCTCAATGTTATTTTTAAATTCGTGATAGAGTCTCTGAATATCACAGTCATTCCCATTCCAATAAAAGTCCTTACGGGCTTCTCCTTTTCCGAGTTCTTTAAGTATAAATTTTGATAGGTGGAAAATAGCTTTTTTGTTGGAAAAAGGAATGCTAAAGTTTACACGGTAACCACCGGCTGTTTTTCCATAGGACACGAGTGTGTACCCTTTACTCTCATATTCCGTGATCTCATCAAAGTTGCAGATAATTTCAAATTCATGAACCGTAGACTGATCGACCTTTGAAATTCCTATCAGTATCTGTGCTATAATGTAATCAGGGACTTTCCGTCCAAACCATACAGCGATTTTCCCGTAAGTACAGATTACATTAACGTCATTCCTGCCCATTTCAAAGGAGCCGAGGGATTGAGGAGGGGAAATAATAGCTTCCACGTCTTGGGTCTTCTGGGCACACATTGCTTCCACTTCGATTATTTACTTGCAGAGACAAGTGCACTGATGAGGTTTCGATCTTTCTTAAGGGTTTTGAGCTGGTTTGCAGGCCCTATTACCGTAAGTCGCTTGTTGCTCTGTTTTCTGAAAAGTTTTCCTAGCAACGAACCATCGGGATTAGCAGGATAACTTTGCATTTCAATGCCTGAAAACACATCAGGCTGGATTGCTGACATTGTCATTTCTATAAGCTTTGCTTCCTCCATAGGGTTCAAGCCCTTTTCAAGTACCAGAATTTTACCTTTTCGTACCTCATCGATTATATATCGGACTTTTTCCATTGAAGCCATCTGAGAGATTCTGGCTTCGGATATCAAATCAAGCTGAATTCCCTGCACGTAGATCACCCGAACTGTTTTGCCAGAGCTTCATAAAACGAATCCATTCCCACTCCTTCAAGTGCCGAAACTGGCACCATTGGGTGCTGGGGGAAGGCATCCTTTATGCCGGACGGATCGGCTTCAGGAAGGTCTACCTTGTTTGCTACGATAAGAAGCGGAAGGTTTCTGGCTTCCATATTTCCTATTACCGTTACGTTGACCTGAGTATAGGGATTTTCAGTGGAATCCATAACCAGTATGACTCCATCAAGGTCATCCAGCCATTTGACAGCTTCAATTACCCCTTCTGTTGCTTCTTTGGACCGTTTCTTGGATTCTGAATCACTCATTCCATGCTCCATGAAATCGTGGAAATCGATTTTTGTGGCAAGCCCGGGCGTGTCTATGATATCAAGGCTGATTGTATGCCCATTGGTCTGAATGCTTATTCCATTTTTTCTCTTGGCATGCCGGGTTTCATGGGCAATATGAGAAACAGAACCCATTGTTTCTTCGTTTCCGACCCAATCCTTGAGGATCCGATTGCTAAGGGTAGTCTTGCCAGCATTGGGGGGACCGTAGATTCCTATACATGCTCCTTTTTTTCTAAACAACTTATTGAACATTCTTGAAAAGCTTACCTTAAATCGTTTTATCATATTCATAGCTTCCCTCCTGTGGGAAAAGCATAACACCTAAGGATTTCTCGGATTGCTTTCCTTTGTGGGTTGATATTTATAATAAATCTTTAGTTATTGATCAATGCATGTAAGCGATTTCTATTGTCGTACTAAAGAGGTCGAGAAATTGGATACCCTCGTCTTTTTCCGACATATCTGTGAATAAATAAGAAATTTCATATCCTATCTGTGGTAGAATAGAAAGGCTCTGCATGGAGATAACACCAGAATATAAATAAATTGCTTTTATCGTCTGATTCCTCACAACATTAACATAAAGCTTTTATTAAAAAGTAAGAAGCTTTTTATACAGGAGACTTTAAGCTCTCCCGAACTCTATCTGTTTTTATTATTTTTTATAGGTGCACTGATGTTCTGCACTTTCCTTTATATTTTTTCCTATTTTTTATTCGATTACTCCAAAAATATAAATTGTTTTATAATAATATCTTCTAATATTACTTCACCTAACTGCAGTTAATAATTTTACAGCTCACTTCCCCTCTAAATGTTTCAAAGTATTTTTTATAAATTCAAGAATCTTTTTAAATAGTGGAGCAATTTTTAAGCGTTTAAAACATCGAAAAGTAAACCTATAACTCGGATTTAAGAGCTTAACTATATATCTAATTTTTTTATTGCCTTAAAGAAATTTTATTCAGAAAAGAAAATTGTCTTATTTATTAAGGTGGAGAGCGTTTATGCTTTTCTCTTCAGGTTGTTCATCGATCTTGAATTGCCATGTTTACGGCAATTTCGGCTATGTTGGAACTAAGGTCTCCTATTCTTGACAAACTATCTACAACGATTCCAAGTGAAATCACAACCTCATGAGTTTCTAATTTCAAAATAGATGCATGTAATTGCTCTACCCATGCACGCATATTATCAACACTGTCTATTACCTGATTGGCAAGAGAAGCATCGGCATCAAAAAGAGCTTCAACAGACTGTTTCACCAGTTCGATGTAAGCGTTGTTGAGTTTTTCGATCTCTTTCATCACATTATCACTAACAGGCCGTTGCAACTTTGAGACAACGTTGGCTATTTTCTGTGCATGATCGGCTATCCTCTCCAGCGGGCTTGCCGCCATTCTAAACTCATGGTACTCTTCTATATTTGTTTCTGCGGAATCTGGCATTCTTCCTCCACATAGAATGGAATGGAACTGCTTAGATATCAGAAGAAATAACCTATCAACCTCATCATCTCTCTGACTTACATCAAGTGCAAGGTCGAAATCAACAGTTTTAAGGGCCCTTACTGCATCCTTTTGCATGGATCTTGCAATAAGAAACATCCTTTGTACACCTTTTTTAATATGAAGCTCATTCGGGTTAAGGAGGTCCTGTATAACCACACAATTTAAGCTTTCTTCAGTAATCTCCGGACCTATGAGTTTGTGGCAGACCTTCCGAATTGTTTGTTTTTGTTCAGCGAGTATTCTCTCCGAGTAAAGCTCGATTTTGTCATATCCTTGAAGGTATGCAGCAATGATATCTCGCTCCAGTGTATTTATTTCACAGCCAGTAACATCGATTTTTTTGATTTTTATCGCCCGCCCTTCGAGAAAGGGGTTTACCAGTAGTTTTCCATCTGGCTGTGCTTGAAGGGAAACCCTCATACCTGTTTTTACTCCAACTTTTTCTGCCCATTGTTTTGGAAGGGAAATGATGTAAGTGGATCCGCCTGTCTGCTGTACTTTCCTGGTCTCGATGTTAATTCCCCGTTTTTAGTTAAATCTGTTAAATCTGATGTCAAGGATACTCATCTATAATTTTATAGTATTTCAGATAATAATTAGAAGTACTTTTCCACATACATCATTCAACTTTAATAATTATAACTATAGATTCTCGCTTCTTATGGTATTTTGTTTTATGGATATCTTACGGAGCCTATTATTTTGGGAAATCCAGATTCTAAGAAGAAACGTAGCAAAAAATATTAAAGAATAACACATTCTGAGCTTGATGACACTTGAAGGGTATGCCTGCGCATCAGGAGCAGGAACCATAATAAACGCTATAGCTACTTGGAAGGGCGCTGCATTTGGGATCGATTTAAAAACCTTTGCAAAGGTCGAACTTTCAGAGTGTGAGACTGAAGTCTCAGGATTTATCGAGGAAATGCCTGAAGGAGATGCGCGTCTTATTGAGCGCTCTGTTGAAATGACCCTTGAGCGCTTTGGGCTTGAATTGGGAGGCACAGTAAGTACGAGAAGTGAAATCCCTCTAGCAAGCGGGCTCAAGAGCAGTAGTGCCGCAGCAAACGCCTCAGTCCTTGCAACTCTTCGTGCAATTGGTGAGACTCTTCAGCCTCTTGAGGTCGTAAGACTTGGAGTTAAGGCTGCAAAAGAAGTAGGAATTACTATAACAGGCGCCTTTGATGATGCATGTGCCTCTTTTTTTGGAGGAATTGTAATTACCGATAACAGGGCAATGGAGCTTCTCAGGCGTGAGGAGTTTGATTCAAAAGTCCTGATATTTGCGCCTGCCACTAGAGCCTTCAGCGCGGATACAGATGTTAAACGCTCAAGGCTTATAGCTCCATACATGGAAATAGCCTATGAGCTTGCTCTGGAAGGTAACTATGAGCAAGCCATGACGCTCAATGGTTTTCTCTACTGCGGGGCTCTTGGCTTTAGTACAGAACCCCTGCTCCGAGCGCTCGAATGCGGAGTAAAAGGAGTAAGCTTATCCGGAACAGGTCCTTCATATGTAGCACTTGTGCAATCCGAGCAGGCAAAAGAACTGAGGTCAATCTGGGAAAGCTGTGGAATAGAAGGCAGGATTATAGAAACCTCTATAAATAACAGAGATGCAATATCTTTATAAAGCGAGGGGTACACTTGAGTGAACTTGAGTCAATCCGCAAGGAAATTGAAGAAATCGATAGCGAAATTCTTGCCCTCATAGATAAAAGAGTAAACCTGGCTGAAAGAGTACTTGAATCAAAAAGAATAAATGGTACTTCGATAAATGACCAGAAGCAAAATGAGGTTGTAATTAATAGGGCTTTAAATGCCGCAACCGAACTCAACCTTGATTTAGGGTCCATAAAAGCTGTTTTTGAGATTCTTATCAGGATGAGTATTGAACGCCAGAACGAGTTGAGTGGCAAGGGAAGCCTGCCCTGACTGTCCAGGAGAAGCTAAAAATGGTTGATATTTCAATAATTATGGGTTCCGAATCTGATAGACCTATCGCCAACCGTGCGATAACTGTGCTTGAAAAGAGCAAATACACTTACGAAGTTATGGTTATTTCTGCTCACAGGAACCCTGACGAACTTGACAACTACATTTCAAGCACTGATGCAAAGGTGTTTATTACAATTGCAGGTTTATCGGCAGCCCTTCCAGGAGTTGTAGCTTCCAGGACAAAACGGCCTGTAGTAGGAGTCCCTGTGAGCGCAAAACTTGGTGGACTTGATGCCCTGCTTTCCATCGCACAGATGCCTCCAGGAGTGCCTGTTGGAAGTGTAGGGATTGATAATGGAGCAAACGGAGCATATCTTGCCCTGAGAATTCTAGATTTGATTGACCCCTCTAAGCCTTAAGGATACTGTTAAGCCTTCGTTTAAACTTAAAGAAACAATGAATTTACTATATTCATCGGCTCGCCCCGAAAATCTCTTTTTTTAACCACATCAAATATCTGCTTTCTGTTAAGCCCTTAAAGGTCCCATTTCCTTCTGTTAACCCTTAAAGGCCCCATTTAATTCTGCCATCATTAATATTAAAAATTATCAGAAAGAACAGTATTAGGAGAACAGTATTAGGAAAAGTTATTATAGAGATTGTTTGGGATAGGGCATCTGAGTATTAGGGGTGTGGGGGGAGTTGGGGGTTAAGAATGTTGGCTGAGGTTTACAATAGAAAAAGATTTTTCTCAGATGCCCAATTAATAAACATATGTCATATTATATAAAAATAGAGATATACTGTTATTTTAATCAAACTTTTTACAGTACTTATATTTCTTGGGAAAGATTTTTCAAATTAGGCTTCACATTGACAAAGCAGGTTTCAAATCAAATTTTATATAGTAATTCAGGTTTCAAGCTTGAAAAAATACATGGAAAGCAAAAGTCAAAAAATAAAAGAAAAGAAGAAAAAGAATAAGAAAAAGAATAAGAAGACGTCAGTTTAAGGAGACACAGTGCTTCTAAATACGAAACAAACAAAACCGAATTTTCGGAAAAATTGTTTGGTAATTAAGCTTTGTCTGCGAGTTTTGCTTCCAAAATCTTTAAGGAGCCAGTGTTCCCCTGCCATTCTATTTCACTTTTTACAATCTCAATGCGCTTTTTAAAGAAAGGGGCATCAAGCACAACAGTCTCGTATTCTCCGCCTTCCCCAGCCATGTGAACCATATACCGTTTATTCATCGCTTTGAGATGTTCGATTGAGTTTATATTTATAGGGCGTCCCAGCCAGGTTTTATCAAGACCGTCAGCTGCGACCCTAACGATCCGAATATCCAGTACTTTCGCCATCTCATTGAGCAATTCTTCAGGGTCTTTATGCCAGAGGGGGGCATAGACTCTGAGCCCTAGAGAATCACAGATTTTCTGCACCCTACCTAGCTGATACTGAGATTCAATAGCGCCTACTGACACCCCATCAGCGTCCACTTTCTTAAGGGCAAGGGTCAGATCATCCAGTTCAAGCTCCTTTATTCCGCTGGATTCTTGCAGAACCAATGGGATTTCACAGGCAGCAGAGATTAGTTCTACTATGTGGAGGTTGATAGAATGGTACATGTAGGAGTCATCCCTTGCTGGAATTATATTAATCAGGTGAGTAACCTCATGCCCTTCCTGAAGAGCATTATATATGGCAAAAATCGAGTCCTTGCCGCCGGAAACCAGTGCTGCGAGTTTCATCTGCATCCCTTTGTTTTATTAACTTTTTCGTGGAAACCCCCTAGGGGGTTATTGGATAGGGGGTTATATTACTTGGATCATTAAGTAATACTTTAGAGACTTATTGACTTAATTTTTAAAGCTATTGATATTTAGCGTATTAACGCCGGAATTTGCAATTTCAGCAATCTTTCTCAAGCTTTCCGAAATTGGCTTCATAACGGATTTTCATTTCTTCCCATGTGGGAAGATTTGTCTGGCAGCCCCGCGCCTGCACAACAAAAGAAGCTACAGTAGACCCTATTTTCCCACATGTAGGAAGGGAATAGCCTCTAGTAAGGGCAAGAAGGAAACCAGCCCTGTAAGCATCTCCTGCTCCTGTAGGATCTACAGCTTTGACAGAAACCACAGGAATTTCGAATTCTCCTTCATTTGTATAAATCGTACTGCCCTTGGAGTCATATGTAACAACGATAACATCAATCATAGCCTTGAGTTCAGAGAAGCTTTTTCCGGTCATCTCCGAGACTCGCCTAATTTCGTGCCGGTTAGCAAACAGGATATCAGCGTTGGCAAGTACGAGCTCAAGGTTTTCTTTTGAATATGTAACAAGATCCTGGCCAGGATCAAAGGACACGAAGCCGGCAATTTGTGCAAGCTTTGCATTATAGACTGAATCTGCGGTTGCAAGATGGACAAAATCTACAGGTTCGGGTTCCAATTCTTTGAATTTTGAAGAGGCTCCCCAGTAAAAGTAAGTTGTCTGGTTGTGTTCCTTGTCCGTGAAAATAAATGCCTTAGAAATCTTCTGGTCATCAAACCTGTAAAGTCGGGAGAGGTCAACATGCGCATCTGTAAGAACTTTTTCATATCCTGAACTTGCAAAATCCTTACCAACCGGGGAAATCAGCTGGCTCTTTCCCCCTAGCCTAGTAATGGCAACCGCAATATTGGCAGCCCCTCCACCAGGGTATTCTTCATAATCAGTTACGGGAGATGATTCGTTTTTTCCTGCGATTTTTTCAACATCTACGATATAATCAAGGGCAGTATGCCCTACGATGGAAATTATTCTGTCCATGTAGTGTCCTCTTTTTCACGGGTTGTGGAAAAGCCTGGGAGTCTTCAGGCTGAGTAACTCTTTAATAATCAAAATGCCGAGGTGATAAAACTTGCTTTTTTATTGTCTTTCTTAAGATAATCACTGTTTTTCACAGGTTTCTTAGCTGTGATCCCCTGAGTTTACTGGGAGCCTTGAGTTATGCCAATCAAAAACCAAAGAAATAACTAGCTGCAGCATAACGCTTTCGTTGAATTGAACAGACTCTGGGAACAAATTGTTTATTTACCTGTCTTGCTCTTCTGCTGCGGTTCACCCTTATCGGCTGACCTTTCGAACTCGGTCACTTCAACAACTGTTAACGGAATATCCCTGAGAGATTTCCCTATAACGGATTTGGCAATCCTTTCCGCGTGTTCAGCAGACTCAGCATCAAAAACCTTCATCTCAAATACAAGCCCTACAAGAGCGGTGTTTGCTGCTATGAAAACGCTGCTAAAAGGCTCACTGCACACCGGGCAGACCGTAGTTCCCACGTCAACCTCTACAAAATCCAGTTTAGGGTTCAGGCGTTTTCCAGCCTCAGAGATCGCAACCCCTATAGCATCATCAGCCGTCTTTACATCTCTAACCAACCAAGCTGCTTCAAGTACCACATGGAAGTTCTTCATCTTCGTCCACCATATAATTCAGTAATATACATATTTCAAGAAGATACTTCAAGAAGACTTACCGATTAGGAAAAGTTTCTTGCAGAATCTAGAGAATAGAATAAAGTATATAAATTGTTTCTAGTTCAAATGGAATAATTTTATATTAACATCTATACTGTTTCTCAGTCAGTTTCTTAAATAAGGTTTTTCAGTTAGTTTTTTAATATTCAGTTCTATAGTTTTAATCCTTCCACTTGAGGTCTCACTTGAGGTCTCTATGCTTTCTCCCTGAATTCAGAGTTCAGGTATTTTTGATTTCCTTTTCCCTTTTTATTCTTGTTTTTACCATATTATATAGTAAAAAGAGTTTCGTCGTCTACTGCAAAAACCCCTAGTTTTGCTCCCGCATCAAGCCAGGCATGACCATAGCTAAAGGAAGCCAGGGCGTTTACAGGGTCTCCATTCTTCAGAAAATAGATCCCATCTTTATAATAGGCTTCTGCCATTGTATAATAATCCTTTGCAACAGCATACATATGGGAGCCCTGAATAGGGGCATATTTAGCTTTCTGGAGTGCTCTTTTTAACATGTCTTCGTATCTTTTGACTTTTTCATCCAAATCAGCAGGCATCGTAATCACCTGGAGGCGTTTTCCTGAAGGCATTTTAGTAATACCATTCTTTTTCACTCCACTTCTCTCATAAATCCTATTGGTCCTCCTGCAAGTTTTACAAGCGCTTCAGCTTCAAGAAAGTGCAGTTTTCCGGGAATTACTAGGATATGGAGAGGCTCTCCAAAATCGAAGTCCTTTAGGTTTTCTATATAGTCTGCTTTTACTACTGGATTTTCCGAACCTGCCCTGGCTATTCCTACTGCAGCAGTACCGCGAATTACTCCTTCTTCTCTTCTTTCTTCAACCTCAAGGAGAAGTTCAAGTGCAGTATTTACAGTCATGTAGCCTTTTTCTTGATCTATATCCAAAAAAACCAGAGTATGCAGGCCAAGTTCCGAGTTTTGCTTTATGATATCATAAGGAGTTTCCGAAATTACCCTTGTGCCTCTCCTGCTTTCATAGGGATGAGGAATGCTTGCAGATTTTCCGAAGCGGTAGTTTTGCAACCCTATAAGTCCCGAGACCGCCGAGGCGATGGATGCTCCATGAATCAGGCGGGTCTCTATCCCCAGCTTTTCAGCTCTCAGGCGCAAATCTACATGGGTTGTGGAGACCATTGTATCTCCGCCTGTCAGAAAGCAAAGCTTCCTGTCCCTTGCCTCATTAAGCCAGTCAGGATACTGCTCCACGTCCTCTCTTGAAAGTAAAAAGATTTTCTTTCCATAGAGTTTCTCCATTTTTTCAAGATTCGTACCCATAAGACAGGATGTATAGAACTCTGCATAAACCAGGTCAGCTTCCCTGATCACCTCGAGTCCCTTTAAAGAAATGTCATATTCGTCAAAAAGTCCCAGACCTATAAATGTAAGCATAACCCGCTTTAGGAGCCCTGTTGGCTTAAAGCTTTTTGTCAAGATATTAAGTAAAATATGCCTTTATTTTTAAGCAGTAATAAGTCCTTATTTCCTGAGATATAAATACGCTTAACTTATTATATGTGGAAATTAATAGTACAATGGGTTTACGAATGCAGTTTTTAGGGTGATTATTATAGTTAAAGTTACACTTATTCACGCTAGCTGGTGTACTGCCTGTCCGGCAACTCGCAGGCTCTGGAAAGAACTGAAATCTGAGTATGACTTTGACTACGAAGAAATAGATGTGGAAACTCCGGAGGGTCAGGCACTGATTGATAAACTTGGCATAGCTGGTATTCCTACAACCATTATTAACGGAGAGGTGGCTTTCACAGGTCTTCCGAAAAAAGCTGATGCTATAGCCCGTATTAGTTGAGTTAATCCCAAAAATATATATTTAAAAGTGTATTTTTCTGAAATTGTTTTCTGGATTAAGAGGCAAATATGTACGATCTGATAATTGTAGGAGGGGGGCCAGCAGGGCTCACGGCCGGGATCTATGCCGTACGCTTCGGGCTCAACACTATAATTCTTGAAAAAAGCGAAATCAGCGGCCAGATTGCGCTTGCAGATATGGTGGAAAATTACCCTGGATTTCCAGCGATTTCGGGGCTTGAATTGATGGAGAAATATAAAAGTCATGCTCAGGAAATCGGGGTAGAAACAAAGATAACAGAGGTCCTCTCTATTCGCGATGAGGGAAAAAAGAAAATCGTCTCTACAGACAGCGGAGAGTTTGAATCAAAAGCTGTTATAATTGCTACAGGCGCAAATCCAAAACATTTGAACGTGCCTGGAGAAAAAGAGTTTATTAGTAAAGGGGTTTCCTACTGTGCCATTTGTGACGGACCTTTCTTCAAAAATAAAACCGTTGTAGTAGTCGGAGGCGGTAATTCCGCGATTGCGGACGCCCTTCTCCTTTCAAAGATTGCAAAGAAGGTCTATCTTATCCACAGGAGAGACAAGTTGAGAGCTGTAAAAATCCTTCAGGACAGGGCTTTTAAAGCTACAAATATTGAATTCATACTCAACGCGTGTATCCTGGAAATTATAGGAAACACCGAAGGAATCCGAAGAGTCGAAAAAATAGTCGTTAAGGATCTAAAAAGTGGAGAACTGCAGGAACTGGCTACTGACGGTGTTTTTATTTACATAGGGATTCATCCGAACACTGAAATTATTGACGTCGAAAAGAATGAAGAAGGTTTCATCAGGACTGACCGCTTCCTTGAAACCTCAAAGAAAGGAATTTATGCTGTGGGGGACTGCCGTGATACCCCTCTCTGGCAACTTGTGGCAGCCGTTAGAGATGGAGCACTCGCAACTACTGCTGTAAACGATTATATAGAAAAATTTAAAAAAGAAACAACATAAAATGTGATAGAATCAGAATTTTCTGGCTGAAGCCGCCTGAAACAGGTTACCAAAGCAGGTTATCTGAAGAATTATCCAAATAAGGATCTGCCAAGGATCTGCCTAAATAGATAGCCTTAAAGCTTATTTATTCATATATTTTAAAAGTTGGGACAGAAAACCTGTCCTGCCCCTATTTTCATATCTTGTGTCTGGTTTTATTAGGCTTAGTCCAGCATCTGGTTAATTTTATCATAGAAGTCTATGATCAGCCTTGTTGCCTCGCTGTCCATGTTAAGCTGGAAAGTCCGAATTTGCTTTCCCAGGGGTTTTTCTATGACAATACCTGATGCAATCAAAGGGGTAATAACCCTTGATACACTGGAGTGAGACAGACCAGTTTCTTCAGCTATCCCCGAAAGGTAAGTTGATTCGTTCTGATGCTCAATCAAGTTTTTTAATACTGTCATTTGTGCGGTTTTCCCGAATATTTTTTCTAGTGGATCCATTGTTATCATCTCAGAGGTGGCTGTTCTCCGTAAGTGATTCTTATTTCCAATATTAACTTGTTATTTACGGTTATATACTTATCTCCTTATTCGTTGAGTCTGGCGATACATAAAAATCCATCTAAATATATGAGTAACTCATTTTCTTCATACTCTGCAAATTTTACAACACCATAAGTTTCCAAATATTTTGGAAATGTTTAATACCTAAGAAAATCTATACTGTATGGTGATGGAGGGATGGATAACAAAGACCTTGATCATGAAATTTTGAAATTGATAGAAGGGCAACCCGAAATAAGTGAGGTGGATATTGCCTCTACTCTTTCAATTCCAGAGGAACTGGTAAAGATCCGCATTTCAAATCTTAAGGATACAAGACAGAAAATCCTTATTATGGGTGATGGTAGCAATATCTCCAATATTAAGGTAGCGCTTAAAGCTGAAGATTATAACATTGTTAAAGTTCCTGGCAGCTTTTCCGTATTTGAGGCTGTAAAAACTGAAAAACCCGACCTTGTTATGCTTGATACCGAGCTTGCAAATCTTGAAGGTTTTAAAATATGTAAACAGCTTAGAGCTAGCCAAAAATACTGGTGGATACCAGTAATGATGCTAAGTGAAGGTAACGTAGTTAAAGATAAAGTTGAAGCTTTTGAATCGGGAGCTGATGATTATGTTACTACACCTTTTAACTCTCTGGAACTCAGAGCCAAAGTGGAAATGATCTTGAAGCGCACTCGAGCCTAAACAATAGCAAGTGAAGAACCAGAAAAAAGTCCTAGAAAAAAGTCCTTATTCTTTCTAAATCATTACAAACTAGAAAAACGATTTTCAATGTCAAATGTTAAGACATACAAATTGAAAATATTTTATAACTCTAGCCATCTCAGAAGCATTCTTAGATACCTTAATTAAGTGCTATTATTAAGCATTTTTATAAAACATTTTATTAACCAATTTTTATTACAGCTTTATTAAATAATTTAAATAAACTCACTTATTATATACCTCTCCTCTAGTATCCAACTAATATTCAATAATCTCTTAAGATTAATACCCACAGAAATATTTTAAATATATATATTGAGTGATTTTAATAACTGTTTTTGTTGTCCCTCGCGGACTCTTAAACTTCGTTGGTTAATTTGCTGGATCTGAAGTAACCATCGGGCCATTCATACTTAATATTCTTTTGAAGATCATTTAAATGGACTTTTAGAAGGCAAAGACATAAAAGAAGAATCGTCTCCTAAATGTGAAAAAAAAGATCTCGTAATTAATTTAGGCCTCTTACCCTAACCTAAGTCTCCGCAGCTTAGAAAAAACCAGAATTTCTAAATATCCAAGACTAATACTTTGACTTTTGATACGCTATGAGAAAACAGAAAATCAACTTTACCCCAGATTAAAAACTAACATTACCCTAGATTAAGCTTACCATTTTTCAGTTTCGTTTTACGGATTAATTCTTTATATGTCAGTTTTATAGGTCAGGGCAAAATTGTGGGATTAAATAGAGGAAAGACAGGAGAATGTGAGACTAGGATAATCATATTTTTATTGAAATCAATAATAATTTGAAAGAGCTAATAGAAAATTTGTTTTACTTTTTCTAAGTAGTGTCTGCGACTTAATAAATATATTTATATGATAATATTAGATAGAAATATTTCAAAATGCTTATAAAAGAAAAAGACAAATTAGTATATGCAACAGTAAACGTATGTAACTGTAGATATGCCCTCTGAAAGTAAGTTATGATGTAGAGCTATAGATATCTCCTTATTTTTAGTACGGAACTAAAGTACAAAACTGATTTAACGTTTTGAAGGCATATATTATTTATTGCTAGAGCAGATGCGATAAATGGTGAAAACGTAATCGAAAAAAGGTGTGGTGAGTGATGACCTCGAACGAGTGGTATAGTAAAGGTGTTGTACTCCATGAACTTAGGCGATTTGCAGAAGCTCTGGATGCATACAACAGAGCTCTGGAAATAAGCCCTGACAATGCAAAAATCCTGTTTAGCAAAGGGATGGTTCTGAAAAGCCTTTTCAGATACAATGAAGCTCTCGATGCCTTTAACAGATCCCTTGAGATCAATCCTACAGATGCGAAGACCTGGTACTCCAAAGCTGAACTGCTTTTAGGCCTTATGCAGTATAGAGAAGCACTGGATGCATTCTGCCAGGCTACATATCTCGCTCCAGAAGACCCCGAAGTCTGGTACAGAAGAGGAATGGGTCTGAGGGAAATGAAGGCATATGAAGAAGCTATGGATGATTTTGAGAAGGCTATCCGTCTTTATGAAAAGAACTACGATATGAGCTCTATGAGCGCAAGCGAATGGTGCAAGAAAGGAATAGGCCTCTGCAATATAAAGAGCTACGAAGAGGCCATTGGAGCTTTTAATAAGGCTCTTGAGTTAAATCCTGTGAACGGGAAAGCCCTTTATAACAAAGGTTTGGCTCTCCGCTGGCTAGGGAATAATGATGAGGCTAGACTTTATATCGAAAAAGCTGTAGAGATCTTTGACACCAAGATAAAAAAGAATCCTGAAAATGCTCGGTTCTGGTATAATAAAGGAATTGCACTGAGAGACCTTGAAAAATACGAAGAGGCACTTCAAGCTTTTGATAGAGCTATCAACATCAATCCTAGTTTTATAAAAGCTTGGATTGGTAAAGGTATTGTGTACGACAGAATTAAAAAACACCACAAGGCAATAGAAGCTTACGAAAGGGCAGTCGATATAAATCCAATATATTCTGACATCCTTTGATGAGTAGCCAGATCTCAGATTTTCCATGATGTCAAAGACTCAGAGCCAAAAGACCCAGAGCCGGAAAAAGGCCGTTAGCTGAAAATTCCTTTTGGAGATTCCAGACTGACGGCAAAAAGTTTTCTTTTCTGCTGATTTTCTCGATTCCTCTGATTAAAGGCTTCAGATTTAATTTTATGCCTATTCAGAGCCCGGATATCTCAAGCAAATCCGAAAATGTATTGAGCTTGAAGTCAAAGCACTGATCAGTTTCTTCTCCAGGTCTCCAGTCTCCATAGGAAGCATATGCGGTTTTCATTCCAAGTTTGCGAGCAGGTGCCATATCCCTTTTGATACTGTCTCCTACTACCAGAGTTTCTTCAGGTTTTGTCCCTAGAGCCTCAAGTGCAAAAAGAAAATGTGTGGGATCTGGTTTTTTTGTGCCTGTCATGTCCGCAGCCACAAGAAAGTCGAAATAATTCAGAAGCCTGACTCTTGTAAGCCTTGACAGAGCATGATGCCTATTGGCATCGGTTATAATTACAAGCTTTAAGCCCAGCTCCTTCAGCTTATCCAGGGTATCCGTCACAGCTGGATAGAGTATGAGGTTTTGCAGTTTTTCCCTTTCATATATCTCACAACACTTCCTGTAATCCTGCAGTGTAAAAATGTTTCTTTCCTGCATGTAGTCTCGAATATTTTCGCAATCTTCGAAACCGTAAACACCTCTCAGAAAATATCTGAAAAGCTCTGAAGGTTCCTCAGCATTATCTCCCTTATCCCTCCCAATAAAAGAGAGAATCTCCCTACAAGCTCCAAGTTTTGCAGCGACGAAATCAAAAAGAGTATTATCCATATCAAAAAGTACGGCTTTCAAGGCTACGGGATAAATCTGCTCCGTATCTTCTTGAATTCCATTCCTGTTATTCTCAATCTTTTTCATTTTTGCTAGGTCTATCTATTTTCTCTCTGGATCTGTCAATTTTTGAACTCTACAGATCTTGTTTTTCCAATTTCTGTTCTATTCTGCTGAACTTTCACTAGGGCTCGCCTGAACATTCCCCAAGGCTTTTCGGGGAGAGGCTATAAAAGCCATAAAGGATAGATGTATAAGTTATAAACAAACAACTGACTTAAGTAAATAACGAACGCGGGCATATGAGAATCCGCTGGGTCTAATATAAAAGGCATAATAGGAAATTTTGATATGAGTTCCGACGAACCAAAAGATAAGGCCTTCAGAAAAGAAGGTGGGGAAGAAAAATCTGAAGAAGTACCGGTTTCCGAAGATATGTACGTTCTGAGTGATTCGGGGGATATAAGTAATCAGGAAGTCAGCGATGAAGTCCTTGCAGCTGAGCTTAACGAATGTGGACTTGATTTTCTCAGGCTTGGCAAATTCAATGAAGCAATTGTAGCTTTTGATAAGGCAATCGACAAGGACCCAAAAAATATCTACCTTTTAAACAATAAGGCCGCGGTTCTTGAAACCCTTGGAAGATACGAAGAAGCACTCGAGCTCTATGACAAAGCTATCAAGATAGATTCTGAGGATCCAGACCTCTGGAATAACATGGCTTTTTCTTATTCCCAGGCTGGGAAGCATAACGAAGCTGTTAAAGCCTACGAAAAAGCCCTTGAGCTCAGACCAGACTATCCAAATGCATGGTACGGAAAAGCTCTGAATCTTAGTCAGGCTGGAGACTACGAGGAAGCTATCGAGGCATATGAAAAAGTCCTTGAGGAAGATCCCAATTATAAAGAAGCCTGGGTAGGAAAAGGCATAGCCCTCGGGCAGATGGGAAATTATGACGAAGCAGTTCTCGCATACGACAAGGCACTTGAACTTGATCCAAACTTCCTCGAAGCCTGGTACTATAAAGGCGTGGATCTGGACGGGCTTGGCAATTACAGGCAGGCTCTGAAAGCGTATGAGAAAGCTGTGGAGTTGGACCCTCAGAACGATGATGCCTGGAATAATATGGGAATAGACCTAGAAAACCTTGAAAAGTATGATGAAGCAATAAAAGCTTTTGACAGGGCAATCGAGATCAACGCTGAAAATGCCGATGTCTGGTATAATAAGGGTTTTACCCTCAGCCAGATGCAGAGATTTGAGGAAGCTGTGGAAGCATACAAAAAAGCCACGCAACTGGACTCAGAGTATTTCGAAGCCTATTCCAGTCTAGGTTTTGTGCTCGCCCAGCTCAAACGCTTCGAAGAAGCTCTTGAGATTTATGATCATGCACTCAAGATTAATCCTGAAGCTGCAGACTCATGGTTTGGGAAAGCTATCTGTCTGAGTTTCCTTGGGCGAGAAGAAGAGGCTGAGGAAGCATACAAGATGGCTGTAGAAATCGATCCCAGATATGCTGAGATAGGGGGAGATATCCAGTAACTGAAAAGCCTTATCCAATATTCTATTTTTACGTTTGCTATTCTCATTCTTTGCAATTTTTCAAAATTTTATCGACCCCTGCAACCAGACAGCCTGCCGGACAGCATTTTCATTTTCCTTCCAGTGCCCACCCCGACTTGAAGGGTTTTTCCGCTAAGGTTTAAAGGACTTCTTCCTATTCACCTGCCGTAAAGGAAAAACTCTATCGACAATTTAATAATGTTATAAATCGCTGAGATCCGGTTATACTTCAAAACCACGGACATTATTGAACTTACGCTTTCCTTATGATTATCTCTTTTGAGATACAGGAGGAAGCTGGACAGGTAAGTAAACCGTGAAAAGTTTCAAGAATTTTCTGAAAAAGACAAGCTCTACCTGATACAGTTATCCATACAGGGAAATTCCCCAAAACCGATTCATATTTAAGCCTTAGAAATAATACCACGCTACAAATCTTACGTTAAACCTTCACAAAATCTTCATTAATTTCAAATCAAATTTTACATTTAAATCTCATATTAGATTTTATATTAGTCTCTCACAGACGTATCAATACTATTACTTCAACAGGAATTATACTCATACCGATCCCATTTCATAAAAATCGTAAAGAGGAAACCCGATGAGCAATATTTTACGCAGAGGTAGGCTGGAAGCTACCCAGGATGAAGAAATCTTACGTTATACGTCCTCTATGGAAGCTGACAGGTGGATTTTTGATGCTGATATAGCAGTGGACCTTGCCCACACCGTAATGCTGAAAGAGCAGGGCATTATAAACAAGGAGGACTGCAGCAAAATCCTTAGTGGGCTTTTGAAAATCAAGGAGGAAGGGATGGAAAAGCTCGATTTCAGCTATGAAGACATCCATATTTCCCTTGAGTCGAAGCTCATCGATATGGTTGGGGAAGATGTTGGGGGCAGAATGCATTCAGGGCGTTCCAGGAATGATGAGGTTGCAACCTGCATCAGGCTGGTGCTCAGGGAAGAGTTAACCGGCCTGCTTGAAGAAATACACAAGCTCAGGCAGACTCTTCTTAGCCTCGCAGGAAAACATACCGAAACCCTCATGCCTGGCTTTACTCACCTGCAACATGCCCAGCCGACAACACTTGCTCATCACCTCTGCGCCCACGAAACCGCTATTGGCAGGGATTTTGACAGGATTCAGGACGCTTATTCAAGGGTAAACCTCTGCCCGCTTGGAGCTGCGGCTTTTGCCTCTACGGGTTTTAACCTAAACAGGAAAAGAACCCAGGAACTCCTGGGCTTTGCAGGCTTGCTAGAAAACTCTATGGATGCAGTCAGCAGCAGGGACTTTCTTGTTGAATGCGCCGCAGGGTTTACAAATCTCATGATAAACCTAAGCCGCGTGGCCGAAGAACTTGTAATCTGGTCTTCTTCCGAATTCAATTTCATAGAACTGGATGATATGTATGCTTCTACCTCTTCGATTATGCCTCAGAAGAAAAATCCTGATACCGCCGAACTTATGCGCGGAAAGACAGGAATAGCTGTAGGCTCACTTATATCCCTGATTACAATTTGCAAAGGGCTCCCACTGAGTTATAACCGGGACCTGCAGGAAGCAACTCCAAACATCTGGCGATCAGTAGAAACAGTAAGGGCTTCAGTAAGGGTCATGAAAGGAATGATAAAAACTATGAAAGTCCACCCAGAGGTGCTTGCTGCCCAGTCAGTTGCGGGTTTTACAACAGCTACCGAACTTGCAGATACCTTTGTCCGGGAAACCGGAATTCCTTTCAGGACCGCTCATCAGATTGTTGGGATGCTTGCAAGGGAAATGGAAAGACCTACTCTGGAAAAGATCGATTCCGTAGCTGAAATTGTGCTTGGAGAATCTCTTTCAAGCTTAGGACTTACTCAAAATCTTGTAAAAGAAGCTCTTAATCCAGTTTCAAACATAAAGAGAAGAAAAATAGCTGGCGGACCTGCTCCCGAAGAAATGCGAAATTACCTCTCGAGAAGGCAGACTGAGCTTGAACTTAACAGGCAGGAAATTGAAATCCTGAAAGATCTCACAGACTCAGCTTTTGAAAACTTGCTTGCAGTTGTTGATGAATATAGGTAGGTTTGAGATCACACCGGAACATTTACTATTTATCTAATACTTCAAAAAGTTATTATAAAAGGGATTATTTATGGAATTAAAACAGGGCGACTGGGTACGTATTGAAAAGGACGGCACTGTCTACGAAGGCAGAGTGATGCCGTCTACAGAAGAACGTATTATAATAAAAATGAACAGCGGCTACAATGCCGGTTTTTCCGTGGATAAGGTAAAGATAACTCTTCTAGAAAAAAATGGAGGAATCACCAATGGAGGCCGAAATGGCGAAAGTCAAAATGGCTGGAAAGAAGATAAAACAGCAGAAGAGGGGCTGCCAGAGTCCGGGAAAAAGCTTCCAAAAGTCACAATTCTTTCCACAGGCGGAACTATTGCCAGCAAAATTGACTACAGGACAGGTGCAGTAACTTCCCAGTTTACTGCTGACGATGTCCTCGCAGCTATTCCTGAACTCAAAGAGATAGCCGAATTTAAAGGCAGGGTAATCTCAAGCACCCTCTCGGAAAACATGGACCCAGAAACCTGGCAAATCCTTGCCCGTGCAGTTGTGGAGGAGATCGAAGCAGGTGCCAATGGGATAATCATAACCCATGGGACCGATACCATGATGTACACGGCTGCAGCCCTTTCCTTCATGATCGAAACACCTGTGCCCGTTGTTCTGGTAGGTTCCCAGAGAAGTGCAGATCGTCCCAGCAGCGATAATGCCATGAATATGATCTGCGCAGCCCTCGTTGCTATAAGCGATATTGCTGAAGTTTCAGTTGTCATGCATGGGTCGACTTCGGATGACTTCTGCGAGATCCATCGTGGAACCAAAGTCAGGAAAATGCATACTTCCCGCAGAGACGCTTTCAGATCCATAAACTTCCTTCCGATTGGGGTTGTGGATTACGATACAGGGGAAATAAAAACTTCAATTGATTATATTAGACGTGGAGAGAAGTCTCTCAAATTCAAGCCTGGTATGGAGCCGAAGTGTGCTCTTATTAAATTTACGCCGGGCGCAGACTCCGATATTCTTGACTATTATATCAACAGCGGGTACAGAGGACTGGTTCTTGAAGGTACCGGGCTAGGACATGTTTCCACGAAGTGGATTCCTATGATCCGGAAAGCTACGGATGCAAAAATACCTGTCATAGTAACATCCCAGTGCCTTAACGGCAGAATCTGCGATTTAGTTTATGATACAGGCCGTGATATGCTGAAAGCCGGTGCAATCGAAGGAGAAGATATCCTGCCCGAAACCGCTCTGGTTAAACTTATGTGGGTTCTTGGCCAGACTGATAATTTCGGTGAAGTTATTGAAATGCTCAGAGAAGACCTTAGCGGGGAAATTACTGAGCGCACGCTTAAGTGAAATAAGATAAAAGGAAAAGGAAAAGGAAGCGATTAAAGGGAAATCCTATGAAATTAATTCAAAAATGCGCATGAACCTTTAAGGTTTCATCTGTAATTTCCTTCTCCCATTCTAATTTTCCCTTTAATTGGCATCCAGTCCTGTTGCAAAGCGTTGAAAATCAAAATTATTAATTCAAAATTTATTTTTAAGTCTACCTTTTTTAGGCTCTGTAGAAATCCTTAA
>DALS01000023.1 GCA_002499445.1 Methanosarcina sp. UBA293 | reverse complement strand
AACTAAATATAACTGGAGCACCGTTTTTTACAAGTACCGGATTTCTCTTTAAGTGCAAGTTCTACCTGTTTCATAGATTCAAATGCAGCATGGGAAAAATGACCATCTTTGTAAAGAGACATGCATTTATCGATAATCCTCTGATGAAGTATAGTGTCTAATTCAAATTCTACCGTCATTACTCCACCTACCATTGAATATATTTTAGAATACATTCCGGATATGAAAGGATACAACTATATCCTAAAATTGAGTAATTTGGATACATGCCCGAAGAGAAGCGCAAGATAAACGCCTGGATACCTGTAAGCCTCTATAACAAGCTTGAAAATGGTCAATAGAGAAAACTGCAGTTTTGAGAAAGAAAAAAGTGAAAAATCGCTAGATTACGGAATTGAGTCGTATTTTGTTATTGTAAATAATATTAGGGCTTATAAAAATAATAATCTAAGGTTTGTTTTAAATCATAAGTGTAAAAATTCTCAGTACACATTCTCGATACTCCGGTAACTTTTACATGTAATGTTCTTCCTCCATCAAGTATTTTATATGAACTGTTTGATTGTTTCCAACTTATAATATCTATCGGTGAAGACAGCGATGAATATACATCAGAACTAATGCCAGTACAACCGGTGAAAATTTTTGTTGAAGTTGTCCCGTAAGTCCTTGTCCCCCAATTATATTTAACTGTTATTTTCGCTGGGTCTCCATGACTCGATTTTATTGTTGCAGTTTTCGTGCCTGTACCTGTACTAGCAGCAAGAGCTACATTTGAAAATAAACCCAAAATTAGGATTATGGTTATTAAAACTGTTGCTGATTTCTTCACAATGTATCACCTTTTAATATTTTTGGTATTTATGTGCTACTATCAGGCCTGACATTACACAATAAGTTTTCATATTTCTTTATATTCCTTTTAGTTCCTTCAAATCCAAAATCTAGTGATAAAAGTAGTGTAACCTCAGGATTAAGGGCTTATACTATTATTACCGTTTTTAAATCCTAAGTTTTTAGATGTTGTGTCACTATATAAAGAATTTCCGGTTCTTAGAAAGTGAATGTAGACTAAGTGTAATATTTAATAATTCAAAAATATATACATTATATAAATTTTAGAAAAGAGGGATATATATAAAAACAAAAATATATATAAATATATAAAAACAAAAATATATATAAATACCGGAATGTTTATATTAATTGAAATCGGCATGATGCGGCATAACGATAGTTTTCCGAAGAGTATATTGCGGCTGGTAGCATAGGTGTCGGGGTATCCCCGAAAATATTATCTGTTTTATAAATAGGAAATGATACGAATTTTTATATGACCTAAATATCTTGACTATGTCACATTCTTGTGTACTCATTTTACGAGATCTATATAATTGAAAAAACAGATTAGCTCCTATTAATGAGATAACTTGTGTATTTTAGTGAAAATTAAACATCAAGAGACTTATTTCATTTTTGGGTAGAAATTTTTCCCTTTCGATGAGTGTATACGGCAACAGAAAAAAACTATGAGAAACGACAGGCAATATTTAGAGAGAATTATAGCTTATATCCCCAGAATTGAGAGCTCAGATTGAAGAGCTTCAAGGGTTCCGTTGCAAAAATATATTTTGTGTACTTTGAGGCTATTATTATTTTCTTTAAATGTTATTTTAACCCCAATTTAATCACTCAAATTACCTTATTGTAAAGGTTTTCAACGATTTTGTAAAATGTTCTGATTTTTTGCAACGGAACCATAAATTAACATAAATGCTTTTAAACAGATTTAGGAATGATTGGAGATAAAAATAAATGGAACAGTTTTTAATAACCCCCGCAGCAGGGAAAAGATTAATCGCAAAAGCTCTGGCAAAACATCCAGCAGTAAATGAATCTCTTGCATCTGGAACCATTGTTATAATTGCTGGAACCACAAATGGTTACGTGGCCGAAGAAATATTGTCTTTTATAGGTCAAGTGGAAAATTTTTCAAAAAAAAGATTCTTCAGGGGTGTTGTACTGCCTCCTGACGGTCCTGTAACCAGTTCCGGGCGTATTAAAGATGAAACTGTTTTTCCAGGAGATGTAGTAATTAAAAATGGTATCTGGAAGCAGGGGGAAACAATTTTTAACGTTGTAGATGATTTGAAGGAAGGAGACGTGATTTTAAAGGGTGTTAATGCGTTGAACCTTCCAAAAGGACAGGCAGGCATTTACATTGGAGATCCGCACTGTGGAACTATTGGTGCATCGATTCAGGCAGTTGTAGGCCGACGCGTCAGACTGATACTTCCTGCAGGACTTGAAAAACGTGTTTACGCTGATTTAAATGATTTAGCACGGAAATTAAATGCTCCAGGTTCGCATGGGCCTCGTTTATTACCTGTAGCTGGTGAAATTGTCACTGAAATCGAAGCCATTTCACTTCTTACTGGTGCAAGTGCAGAACAGGTTGCAGGTGGTGGAGTAAGTGGAGCTGAGGGCGCTATCTGGCTTGCAGTAGATGGAAACGATGAACAGATTAGATCTACAAAGAAATTATTAAATTCTATTATTAGAGAACCCAATTTTGAGTTTTAACTTGAAACAAATTCATTGGCCATCGATTCAAGGAAGGTGGTGCAAAAAATCTGGCTTTGTTACAAAATCAGTGTAAACCTTCACAATTAGGAAAATTAATCTCATCACCGGGAAAAAGGTACACAAAAGCAAGAATTATAGTATCAAACTACGGAAATAGAATTTTTGCACCACAACCAGATAATTTCACCTACAAAGTGTTTCCATTTAAAGGAATTAGATAGCATGGCGCTACCTTTAATTTCCTTTTTATTTCATTATATCCTTAGAATAGATTTTTTGCAACGGAACCAGTGCAGGACTGTATTTAATAGGAAAAGCAGGAAGTGAAAATTAAAGACGGCCATATTTTTTGTGCGCTTGCTCCTGTGTTAAAAATTCATAAACATAAACTTCTTTTTTTTCAGAATTAATCCTATACATAGCCCTAAAACTTCCAATTCGTAACCTGTAAATCTCTTCTTTATAACCTTCAATTTTGCTTTTATTCCCACCAGGGAAGGGGTCATTAAGCTCTTTTAGAGCTGCTTTAATTTGGTCTCTCCGACTCGAAGGAATGTCATTAAGGGCTTTCGGATGAATCAGGACTTTAAAGGCCATCAATGCTCACAAACTCGTCTCTGTGTTCTTTGATGAATTCGTCTGCTTCCTCTGCAAGCCTGTCTATTCTCGATTTGTATTCATGGTCTTTGTATTCTCTGATTAACTTTTCAATTACTGCGTTGTAGTCATCGCCCATAGAACCGATTCTTTTTAATTCGTCCCTGGTTTGTTTGGTTACTTGAATAGTTGTTGTCTCTGACATAATCATCATTATAGCAGCTATAGTATTTATAAATCAACTTTCCAAAATCCATTAAAAAATATAATAAAGTTATTGTGTCATTTACTTTTTCAATTTTAGTAATCTGCTTTAAGTGTGCTTTTCTAAACTCAGTTATTCCAGGGACCATAGGAATATAGAAGTTTCCTTCGATCAACCCAGATATCAAATATAAATAAGTATGAGAAAGCATAGACACTTTTTATATCTGTCCTGTTAGCGTTTTTACTCACTCAAAAAATAGAACATTATAAAATTTAATAGATTTCAGACACTAAAAAAGAAACCAGATCTCTCTGGTCTCACTTTTCTTTCAAAAATTCGTCAATCGCCCTTGCTGCCTTTTTACCTGCGCCCATTGCACTGATAACGGTTGCTGCGCCTGTGACAACGTCTCCGCCTGCAAAGACTCCGCACTTGGAGGTTGCGCCGGTTTCTTCGTCTGCAACTACAGTGCCTCTCCTGTTTTGGTCAAGGCCTTCCGAGCCTTTGAAGATAATAGGGTTTGGAGAAGTGCCGATTGCGACAACCACGACATCGGCAGGGATTGTGAATTCCGAACCTTCCACAGGCACAGGGCTTCTCCTGCCGGACTTGTCAGGTTCGCCGAGTTCCATTTTTATGCATTCGACTGCAGTAACATTGAACTTCTCGTCGCCGAGAATGCGGACAGGGTTTGTAAGGAGCCTGAAGATTATACCTTCTTCTTTAGCGTGCTCGATTTCTTCCCTGCGGGCTGGCATCTCGTCTTCCCCGCGACGGTAGACTATGCTGACTTCGTCAGCGCCAAGGCGAAGAGCTGAGCGGGCGGCATCCATTGCCACGTTTCCGCCTCCGACCACGACAACGTGTTTTCCGACCCTGACTTTGGTGTCATATTCAGGGTCATAGGCTTTCATGAGGTTTACACGGGTCAGGAATTCGTTTGCGGAATATACGCCATTGAAGTTTTCGCCCGGAATTCCCATGAAACTTGGGAGACCTGCGCCCGTGCCCAGGAAGACTGCATCGAACTCGTCACAGAGCTCGTCTAAAGTCTTGATTCTGCCGATTATGTAGTTGGGTCTGAGCTCGACTCCGAGCTGCTTGATGTACTCAACTTCCTGTCGTACAATTTCCTTTGGCAGCCTGAACTCGGGGATGCCGTAACTCAGTACTCCGCCGGCTTTGTGCAGGGATTCAAAAATTGTGACTTTGTGTCCCAACTTTGCAAGGTCTGCTGCGGCAGTAAGCCCGGCAGGTCCTGAGCCGACAACAGCTACTTTCTTTCCTGTAAGCTCCGGCACTTCAGGTACCTTTACCCCTGTCTGGCGCTCGTAGTCAGCGCAGAAACGTTCAAGCCTTCCGATAGCTACTGGCTGTCCTTTCTTTCCGAGTACGCAGAGGGCTTCGCACTGAGTTTCCTGGGGGCAGACGCGGCCACAGATGGCAGGAAGGGCGTTTGTGCCTTTAATCCTCTCGATCGCCCCTGAGAAATCTTCCTCGCAGACCAGCTTGATAAAGCCTGGAATATCCACATTCACAGGGCAGCCTTCAACGCATTTTGGGTCTTTGCAGGAGAGGCATCGGGAAGCTTCGGCAAGAGCATCTTCTTTTGTGTAGCCAAGAGCTACCTCATTAAAGTTCTTTCTGCGCTCTTCGGCAGGCTGTTCTGGCATCGGAGTTCTTTCTTTTTTTGCTTTTGCTGCCTTTTCTCCATGTAATTCTTGCATTTTTCATCCCCTCCTTCTCAGTGCAGTCCGCATCTGCATTCTTCTTCGTATTTTTCCACGGCTTTTGCCTCTTCGCCACGGTACATTGCAAGCCTGTTCATGAGTTCTATAAAATCAACTTTCCGTGCATCAAATTCTGGCCCGTCAACACAGGTAAACCTTGTTTTTCCGTCAACTGTAACCCTGCAGCCGCCACACATCCCTGTCCCGTCCACCATAATGGAGTTAAGGCTGACCAGGATTTCAACGTCATAAGGAGAAGCTACTCCTGCTCCGACTTTCATCATTATCGGGGGTCCAATAATCACAACTCTTGCAACCTCTTCACCGCTATCTAGAATCTGTTTCATTATATCGGTCACAAACCCATGATGTCCTTTTGAGCCGTCATCAGTCGCGATATACAGTTCGGAGCTGGCACTTTTCATTTCGTCTTCAAGAATAAGAAGATCCTTGTTCCGGGCTCCAATTATCGAAATTACCTTATTGCCAGCTTTGCTATACGCCTTTGCTTGGGGATAAGCTGGGGCAACTCCCACCCCTCCTCCTACAAGGATAACAGTGCCGAGTTTCCTGACATCAGCAGGTGTGCCGAGTGGTCCGACAAAGTCTTCCAGAAACTCGCCTGCAGAAAGTTTTGCAAGCTGTTTTGTAGTCTTGCCCATCTCCTGAAATATTACAGTTACAGTGCCCTTGTCTTCTTCAAAATCGGCAATCGTGAGGGGAATCCTTTCCCCTTTTTCATCAATTCTGAGGATTATGAACTGTCCGGCTTTCGCAGCCTTTGCCACGTCAGGGGCGTCTATTACCATCCTGTGCACTGACGGAGCGATTTCTTCCTTTTTCAGTATTTCATACGCCATAGGATCACATTTTCCTGAGTAAAAACAATTTTTGAACAAATGAATCTGGAATTTTGATATAACGGGTTTCCTTACGGATCTTTTTTACTTCCGAGTTTTCCCGCCTGAACGCTCTCCCTATACTGATTAATTAGATATATATTCTCCCAAATAATTTTAGATTATTTTGTTGTTATGAATCATTTTTAGATTATCTTGAATCATTTTTTGTTGAAATATAAGTGCCAGCTCTTTCTACACTTCCTTTTTTAAAAGAGTCTGAGTATTCTTCAACTTTTTGACCATTGTTGCAATAATTTAATAAATCTAATGGGTATAATAAATTAAGGGGTAATTCCTGATTAGGCTCGATCAGGAGGTGAATAGAGGAGAAGGGGGATAAAATAAACTTATACAAACTATAGAATAAGAAACTATAGAATAAGTAGTCTATAGTCTACGTATCCAAATTTTATGGCAGGTATTTTGACTTGATATCTTAAAGCCTTTGCCTGAAGGAGAAAACTAATCCACTAAGTTATTATTGAAAGCATTGAAAACTGGATAATTTCGTCCTAGCAAGTGGGTTAACAGAAAACTCACTTGAGATGAATTTATATAATGGGGGTTAAACAAATGCCTGAAGAAAGAAGGGAAGGTACGAAGGGAGAAAAGTTAGAGGAAAAAGAAGGGGAAGAAGTAGCTGATGTCGATCCAATTCATCCTACCGAAGCGCGGGGTGGCAAAAAGAGATCGCTACTTGATACCTGCAAATAATCTCTCTTATTTTTTACTTTTTTGCCATATGCATTAAAATGCTGGGACATTTGAGACTTATAGAAGGGGCCGCTTATGGCGCAGAAAGCTAATATAGAATCTCCGGACACAATGGAAAAAGAACACAAGATGAGAAAAAAGCCTCTCATAAGCTGTGACAAATACGATGAGGAAGAAAGAAAGGCTCTTTTTGGGGAAGAAAAAGAACCCTGAACTTTTCCGGGGTCTGAAAGGGATTATCAGGATTAGGAAAGAAATTTCAAAGAGAGTTCCTAGTTAGAATCTAATTAAATCTTTTTATTTTCCTTCCTTTTTAAATATGTTTTCTATTTGCTTTCCTTTTTGTTTCCTTGATTCATTATCCTGCTTTGTCTAGAAACTAATCTATACCTTGAATTTGATTATTAAAGAATACATCCGTTTTGACTGATATCTAAAGGAGATGACAGGTATAAAATCAATAATTCTTGCAGGCGGCTCAGGAACGCGGCTCTGGCCCCTTAGCCGGGAAATGTATCCCAAACAGTTTTTAAAATTTGGAAACACCTCTCTTTTTCAGGATACCGTCCTCCGGTGCCTTGAGATTTCTGACATATCTGAAGTTTTTGTCGTAACGAATGAAGCTCAGAAATTTTTCGTAATCGGACAGATTAAGGAAATCGGGTACTCAATTCCTTCAGAGAATGTCTTAATTGAGCCTGAAGGCAAGAATACTCTCCCTGCAATCTTTTTCGGAATGAAAGAAATTGAAAAAAAATTTGGTCCTTCTGTAGTGGGAATTTTTTCTTCAGATCATATTCTTGATAGGGCAGCAATGCAAACGA
The DNA here is from genome assembly GCA_002499445.1 of Methanosarcina sp. UBA293. GTDB lineage: Archaea > Halobacteriota > Methanosarcinia > Methanosarcinales > Methanosarcinaceae > Methanosarcina. Next base: position 14,293 of record DALS01000023.1, on the reverse strand, counting down.
TTTTTTCGGCTGAAGAGCTGGCTTCGGATTATCTGGTTACTTTCGGGATCGTCCCCACATTTCCTCATACAGGATATGGTTATATTAAAGCCTCAGAAGCCTGTGGGCCAGGTTATAAGGTCTCAGAATTCAGGGAAAAACCAGACTTCGAAGCTGCAGAGAAATACATTCAGGAAGGCTGCCTCTGGAACAGTGGAATGTTCCTTTTTGAAACGGGGCTTTTCTTTGACGAAGTTAAAAAATATGCACCTTCGGTTTTTGCATGTTTTGAAAATGGAAAGGACATTAATGAGATTTATGCGTGTGTGGACAATATTTCCATTGACTATGGAATAATGGAAAAATCTGAAAGGGTTGCAGTTGTAAAGCTGGATCAAAAATGGAGTGATCTTGGAAACTTTGCAGCAATCTATGATGAGCTGGAAAAGGATCCCGCAGGAAACGTCATTCATGAATGTGATTCCCTTCTGCTCAACTCCGACGGAAACCTGGTGTACTCAAAATGCGGAAAAATTGTCTCCCTGATTGATGTTCAGGATATGGTTGTTGTTGATACAAGTGATGCTCTATTAATATGCCCCAAATCCAGCAGTCAGAAAGTAAAAGAAATAGTCTCCGACTTGAAGGAAAGGAAGGACGAAAGGGCGTTTATTGGACAAACTGTCTACCGGCCCTGGGGTTCATATACACTCCTTGACGCTTCTCCAGGGTACAAGATAAAAAATATTACTGTACACCCGGGCCACAAATTAAGCCTGCAGCTTCATTACCACAGGAGTGAACACTGGGTTGTTGTAAAAGGCATGGCGTGTGTGGAAGTGGATGGCCAACAGTTTTTCCTGAGGCCTGGGGAAAGCACATTTATTAGGGCAGGACAAAAGCACAGGCTCTCTAATCCTGGAATGGTGCCGCTTGAGATTATTGAAGTGCAGCTAGGGGAGCTTGTAGATGAAGAAGATATTGTCAGGTTTGACGATGTCTACGGGAGAAAATGAGTGGGCAAAGTTAGGGCGCTAAAATAAGTGTCAGAAGGCATAAACTAAGTCTTAAGACGGATGGGTTGAAAGGAAGTGAATTATACAAATCAGGATCATGTGTTCCGTCATTCAAATCGAAATTACATGTTCCATCCTTTCAATAAACTTTTAACAAGGCTAATAATTATGTAATATTTTTCTTTCTGAGATTCTTATCAAAGAATAACTGATTCACTCTTTAGATTTTTTATTTTTATATTACTGAAATCCTATCTGTTTTCCTATTTGTATCAACTCATCACGAATATTGGTGTCAAGTTTTAAGAGCAGGAAAATGTACAAAATAGCACCAAACATTATTGGGATTAGTGTAAGCCAGATATTTGATAAGGGTATTAAAACGCGGTAGCATCTAACTCCCAGCCCCATTATTATAGACGCTATAAGGATATTTCTTATTCCCTGGAATTCAAGCTTTAAGCTGATTATACGTCTCAGTGCGAGGTACGCAAGAAAAGAATTCATGGTCATGGTAATGAGAGTTGCAATAGCTGCACCGATAATTCCAAGAACTGGAATCAGTATCAAGTCTAGGAGAATATTCGCTGAAGCGGCGACTGCTGTAACTTTAAACGATTCCTTTGGCCGATTTAGAGCGTTTAAATACATTGTTTGCAGAAACATAAATACATTCACAAGCTGGACTACTAGCAGTACGTAAAATGTCTTAGCACCCTGTGCAAAACTCTCTCCATAGAAGAAATAGAGCATTTTGTCCCCAAGTAAAACTCCTCCCACAAAAACGGGCACTGCAAGCAGCAAAGAGTATGTAACACCTTTTGAAAATGCGTTTTCTGCCATTTCCAGTTCCCCATTTGCATTCCAGCTGCTGACTTTTGGGAAAAGGACTGTGCTCATAGCTGTTGTTGTAAAGGTTGCTGCCGTTGTAAACTGGAATAAGACTCTATATATCCCTACATCTGCGGTTTTAAGGAAATACCCTATTATTATTGTGTCTGCATAGCTGAATACGAGACTTCCACTTGAAGCTAAAAAAATCCAAAAAGAATATGAAAATATGCTTTTTAAATGTCCGGCGTTAAATCTTTTAAGTCTGAGGTCCAAAAAACGAAATCCTATTATAGTAGCTGCGATCATCCCAAAAATAAATCCCCCAGCAAGGCCATTTACACCGTAGCCAAGGTATACGGCAATCACCTGAAAAACTACACAGGATGCACTGTTTATAAATCCACAGGTCTGATTTAATCCCACTTTTCCTGAGCCGTAGTTCCCATTTGACACACTACTCCAGAATATGCCTATAATTAAAGCTATGAAAAGCCATGAAGATACTCCATACCGGTCGATGTTCACAAGGATAGATCTGGCAAAAATAATTATAATTATAGAAATTCCTACAAGAAGAATTCTCATCACAAAAGCTGCTGTGAAATGTTCATCTATTTCTCTTCCTTCGCTAATTCTTTTAACTGCTGCTCCTCCCAGACCACCATCAAAGATCAGGTTTAAAGTATTAAAGTAAGCCAAAAATAGGAAATATGCTCCTAATACTGATTCTCCAACAGCGTGGGCAAAATACATTGTACTTAAAAAACCGACTGTTGTGAGAGCTAGTGTTGTGAAAAGGGTTACAAGGCTCTGGCGGCGCAAAGGTTCGATTCGCATAATTGGAGAAAGTAAAGTATTCCAGCTAGTCATGATTTTTCCGGAGAAAGCTTATTTAATGGTTTTCTTGATATACTTCTAGTTTTCTTAATATATTGCTTGGAATAATCATATCTTCAGGTGCAATGATCGGCTCGATCTATTTATTCTTAAAAAACTTTTTAAAAATAGGTTGTTTCGATATGTTCTATATACTAATTAGACTGTGATGACTTATATTTATACAATTTTCACTGAACTTAATACGAGAATTCTTGCAGGTAGCTTGGGAACAAGACTCCGGCCCCTTAACCGGGAAATATGTGCTAGGAAAAATATCCCAAACAATTTTTAAAATTTGGAAATATCTATCTTTTCAGAAAACCGCCCTCTGGTGCCTTGAGATTTCTGATATATCCGAAATTTTTGTTGTAACGAATGAAGCTCAGAAGCTTTTCGTAATTGAAATCTTGGGAAAGTACTGCTTAAGATTATTGAGGTTCTTTTAAGGAGAGCTTGTGGACGAAGGGGATATGTCAGGTTTGATGATGCGTGTAGGAGAAAGTGATGCTAGAAGTTTTCCCTATTTAACGTTCTTCCGAATGATTTATCTTAATAAAATTATTTATACTATATGAGTTATTTTATAGGTTGTATCTCCCGGTAGATGTTCAAAAGTAAGAAGGCTAGATGTCAGCAAGGCTAAGGAACTGATTGTATGGGAACCGAAAGCTAATTAAGAGAAGGACTGAGGTAAACAATTGAGTATTTCAAAATGCAGACAACTAATGGAATTAGTTATTTGATGCAATATGAGGTTTTGCATGAATAAAACTGCTTTAATTACCGGAATCACAGGCCAAGATGGGGCTTATCTTGCAGAATTTCTTCTGAATAAGGGATATATTGTCCACGGCATAAAAAGAAGGTCCTCTTCTTTTAATACAGCTAGAGTTGATCACCTCTACAAAGATCCCCATGAGAGGAACGTAAACTTCTTCATGCACTATGGAGACCTGACAGATTCAACAAACCTTATCCGCATTATTCAGGAAGTCCAGCCTGATGAAATCTATAACCTGGCAGCTCAGAGTCATGTCCAGGTTTCTTTTGAGACCCCGGAGTATACGGCAAATTCGGATGCATTAGGGACTTTAAGGTTGCTTGAAGCAATCCGGATCCTCGGCCTTGAAAAAAAAACTAAATTTTACCAGGCTTCAACCAGCGAACTTTACGGAAAAGTTCAGGAAATTCCTCAGAAAGAGACTACTCCCTTTTATCCGAGAAGCCCGTATGCAGCAGCCAAGTTGTATGCTTACTGGATCACAATCAACTACCGGGAAGCCTACGGCATTTTTGCATGCAACGGCATCCTCTTTAACCACGAATCCCCTATCCGCGGTGAAACTTTTGTCACCAGAAAAATCACAATGGCCGCTGCAAAGATAAAATACGGCATGCAGGACAGGCTCTACCTTGGAAATCTTGATGCAAAAAGAGACTGGGGCTTTGCAAAAGATTACGTAGAGGCCATGTGGCTCATGCTCCAGCAAGAAAAACCCGATGATTACGTTATAGCAACCGGCGAAACTCACTCAGTCCGCGAATTTATCGAACTGGCATTCAAAGAACTCGGGATCGATATAATCTGGCAGGGAGAAGGGGCAGAAGAAGTAGGAATTGATTCTCGTACAGGTAATATTATAGTTGAAGTCGACCCTGGATACTACAGGCCAACTGAAGTAGAACTTCTTATCGGCGATTCCTCAAAAGCCAGAAAGAAACTTGGCTGGAAACCAAAAGTCAAAATGGAAGATTTGGTAAAAATAATGATAAAGTCCGACGAGGAAGAAATTCTGAAAAACTACCCCGATGAAAAATTAGCAGCCTGTCAGAAACCTGAAGAAAAACTGACTGAGAACTCCAAATTAAATTTGAAAAGCTTATAATAAGCTAAACTATAATAGTAAAATCTTCAGAAGATTCTCTTTTCAAACTAAAGGCGATCAGATGGACAAAGACTCTAAAATTTATGTAGCCGGCCACCGGGGACTTGTTGGTTCAGCCCTTAAAAGAAAACTTGAATCAAAAGGCTATACCAATATTATTTTCCGCACTCACAAAGAACTTGACCTTACAAACCAGCAGGCGGTAAACGAATTCTTCAAACAGGAAAAGCCAGAATATGTCTTCTTAGCCGCAGCAAAGGTAGGCGGAATTCTTGCTAACAGCACCCATCCTGCCGACTTCATCTACAAAAATCTGATGATCGAATCAAATATTATCCACGCCGTCTACAAATATGGAGTGAAAAAATTGCTTTTCCTCGGCTCTTCCTGTATATATCCAAAACTCGCTCCTCAACCTTTAAAAGAAGAATATCTATTAACCGGTCCTCTAGAAGAAACCAATGAAGCCTATGCAGTCGCAAAGATCGCAGGAATCAGGCTCTGCAAGCATTATAACCAGCAGTATGGGACCAACTTCATTTCGGTAATGCCGACCAATTTGTACGGTCCGAATGATAATTTTGATCTTGAAACTTCGCATGTGATGCCTGCATTGATAAGGAAATTCCATGAAGCCAGGGTGAATAACGAACCTGAGGTTGTTGTGTGGGGTACAGGAAAGCCTCTCAGGGAGTTTATGCATGTTGATGATATGGCAGATGCTTGTGTATTTTTGATGGAAAACTTTAATGCGGATGAAATTGGAGAATTTGTCAATATCGGGGTAGGGAAAGATATTACGATAGGTGAACTAGCTGAATTGATTAAAGAAATTATCGGGTTTAAAGGTGAAATTAGAAGAGACCTTTCAAAACCTGACGGTACTCCGCAGAAACTGCTCGATATTACAAAACTGAGCTCACTTGGGTGGAAAGCTAAGATCTCATTGAAAGATGGGATTGAACAAACTTATGAGTGGTATCAAAGTCAAATTAAATGAAGAGCTTAAGTAGTATAAAAAAACGAAAAGCTCAAGATAAATAAATGGCTTGAAATATTTATTAGCTGTGTAATAAAGCTGAGTGAATCCACAGCTAAAAACAGGTAAATGTGTTCTTCTATGACTGAACATTCAACTGACTACGAACTGGTGATTCGCCCGAAATATGGGCTTCTGGATCTGAACTGGCAGGAACTCAAGGAATACAGAGAACTTCTGTTCTTTCTTGCTCTGAGAGAAGTCAAGATCAGGTATAAGCAAACAGTGATGGGAGCATCATGGGCATTACTGCAGCCTTTTTTTACAATGATAGTATTCACTCTTATATTTGGCAGGCTTGCACATATGCCTTCAGATGGAGTGCCTTACCCAATATTTTCATACTCCGGCCTTCTCCTCTGGACTTATTTTTCGAATGCTCTTACTCAATCAAGCAATAGTCTTGTTGACAATGCCCCTCTTCTCTCAAAGGTTTACATGCCTCGAATATTCGTACCTACTGCACCATGTATTTCAGGCCTTCTTGATTATGTAATTGCTATGAGTATTCTTGCAGTGATGATGGTTTACTACCGATTTACGCCTGGAATTTCAATACTTCTGTTGCCATTCATTATACTCCTGACATTCATGCTTGTATCTGGAGTTGGTTACTGGCTCTCGTCCATCTGTGTGAAATACAGGGATGTGAAATTCATTGTTCCTTTCTTCATTCAGCTGCTGATGTTTATATCACCAGTCATATACCCTGCAAATATTATGGGTGAGAACCTAAAGTGGTTGCTTTATCTGAACCCTTTGACAGGTTTAATAAGTGCTCATCGTGCATGCTTGCTCGGGCATACTTCAGTGGATTTTCTTGGCCTTGGAATTTCAGCAGTGCTGACGGTAGTGATTTTTGTGAGTGGAATACTGTACCTGAAACGTACAGAGAAGTACTTTGCGGATTTGATTTAAATGGCGGCGTCAAAAAAGGAAAAACCGATAATCGAGGTAAAGCATCTCTCCAAGCAGTACAGCATCGGTATTGACACGACTTACAAGACTCTATGTGAAAGTGTTACTTCTGCTGTGAGACATCCGATAAAGACGCTAAAGAACAGCCGCAGGCCGAATAATACATTCTGGGCTCTCAAAAATGTGAATTTCGAGGTAGACAAAGGAGAGGTTCTTGGCATCATTGGCAGAAATGGTGCGGGTAAGAGTACACTTCTTAAGATTCTCTCACGTATCACATACCCGACAGAAGGTGAAGTCAGGATGCGTGGAAGGGTAGGCAGTCTTCTGGAGGTGGGTACTGGTTTCCATCCTGAGCTTTCTGGTAGAGAGAATATCTATTTTAATGGTTCTATTCTCGGCATGAAGAAGAGAGAGATAGATGAGAAGTTTGACGAAATCGTGAAGTTTTCAGGCGTCGAAAAATTTCTGGATACACCAGTTAAACGGTATTCAAGCGGGATGCAGGTTCGGCTTGCCTTTTCGGTTGCAGCGAATCTTGACCCTGAAATTCTTGTGGTGGACGAAGTGCTTGCTGTGGGCGATGCGGAATTTCAGAAGAAGTGCTTAGGGAAGATGAAAGAGGTAGCTGAAGGAGGAAGAACCGTCCTCTTTGTGAGTCATAATATGAATGCAATTGAACAAATGTGCAAATCCTGTATATTACTTGAAAAAGGCAATATTAAACAAGAAGGTTCTAACGTAAGTCAAATTGTTAAAGATTATTTATCGCCATATAGGGAAGGAGTGCCCTTGTCAGAATGGATTAACGATGGAAATGAGTTTGAAAATCCCTGGTTTAAACCATATAAATTTATTATTACAGATTCTTTTGGTAATACATTAATCAATCCAATATCTAATAATCAAGACATTTGGATTCAAATTGAAGGAAATATAGATAGGTTGAATCCGGCACTGGAAATTGGTTATTCTATTTATAATGAAGATGGAATAACAGTATATACTTCATATTTCAATGACCAGGAAGAATCTAAGTGGCCACGATTTTCACAAGGAAATATTATACTAAGAACGAAAATCCCAAAAAGATTTTTAAATGAAGGAATTTACACCATTGAATTACGTGCTTCCCTTCGTTATCAAACGTGGATTACAGAACCAGGGAAAAAAGCACCAACACTGAGTCTCCATATCCAGGGTGGACTGAGTGACAGTCCCTATTGGACTAGTAAACGACAAGGTGTTATCGCCCCACTCTTGGAATGGAAAGGTATGATGAGTGATCAAAAATTGAATAATGAACTATGAGGCCATAGCAAAATAACCTATTCAATTTGCGATTTTTAATTTTGATTAATAAGAGATTGAAAATCAAGACCCCTTCAGAAATAATGTGAAGTGGTTCTGTGACGGCTTCTGAGCCTACGAAAAGGGATTGAAAATTAATGAATGAAATTGAACTAGCTCCGGTCGTCCTGTTTGTCTATAATCGACCGTGGCATACACAACAGACAGTGGAAGCACTAAAAAAGAATGAACTAGCAAACGAAAGTGAACTGTTTATTTACAGTGACGCTCCCAAAAATAAGCAAGCGATAGAACACGTTGCTGAAGTACGTGCGTATATCAAAAAAATAGAAGGATTTAAAAAAGTCATGGTCATAGAGCGAGAAAAAAATTGTGGGCTGGCGAATTCTATAATTAATGGAGTAACAAAGATAGTAAATGGATATGGCAAGGCTATCGTATTAGAAGATGACCTTGTGACAAGTCCTTATTTTTTACAATATATGAATAATGGACTGAAATTCTATCAAGAAAATCAGGAAATCATGTCTATAAGCGGTTATAATCTACCGCCAACCTGCATGAAATTCCCCAAAAACTTTACAGATGATGTTTACTTGAATTATCGAAATTCATCATGGGGATGGGCTACATGGGCCAACCGGTGGAATCTTGTCGACTGGGATGTCAAGGACTTTAAACAATTCATAGGCGATCCAAAACAGCAAAAACTCTTCAATCGAGGAGGAGATGACTTAACAGATATGCTCAAAGCCCAAATGGAGGGAAAAATTGATTCCTGGGCTATACGATTTAGCTATGCTCATTTCAAGCAGCAAATGTATTCTGTTCATCCTCGCTATTCTTATGTTGATAATATTGGTATCGATGGAACGGGAACGCATTGCGGAGTAACAAATATTTTTGAAAATGATGTATCAAAAGCAAAGAGGACTTGTAATTTTGTAAAAGATATCAAGTTACGTGAAGATGTTATGCTGGAATTCGAGAAATTTTATAGAAAATATAGTAAAGAACCTCTTGCTGTTAGAGGAATTAACAAGTTATTAAGAGTTTTGGGTCATGGGTGTGAATTGTTAAAAACTAGAATCGATAAAAATTTTCTACATTTTTTCCAAATTCGGTAGTAGTGTTCGTTTTTGAATCGTATATCGTATCATTTTCCACATCGAATGTTTTTTGGACAACTTAAACACGTCTTCTAAGAGATCTAAATGGTCTAAGTTATTCCTAATTCTCGATTAAAGATTTTAATTTTTCTATCAGTTTTTTATAAAGCTTTCTTTTGTTTTATATTGTGCAAAGATTTGCCTGGTAGATTGCAAATAGAAAAATTTTAATATGTTTGAAAGTAATTTCAATTTGTAATCTTCACTTATTGGGATAAGTAGAAGTTCCGTAAATATACTAAAGGATATAGAATTTCCCCATTAATTTTACGGCTTTAAATAGGAGAAAATAAAATTTTAGACAAAATAAAATATATTTCTGAAAGAAAAAACATAATTAAGCAATTTATAACGAATAAAACGTTTATGTGCTTGGTAATTTTAGGTAGCTTTTTAGATCCCCTAATATAATTTATCATGATTTTTCACTTAACTAAAAACGCACGAATTCAAAGCAAAATATCAGATAAAGATAGATTTGAAGGAGTGTACATGAGAAAACAAGTTTTAGTCACTGGAGGAGCTGGGTTTTTAGGATCACATCTATGTGAACGTTTATTAAATGAGGAGCACGAAGTTATATGTGTAGATAATTTTTTCACCGGAAAAAAAAGAAACATTGTTCACCTTATGGATAACCCTTATTTTGAAGTTATTCGACACGATATTAATTTCCCTCTTTCACTGGAAGTAGATGAAATCTATAATCTCGCTTGTCCAGCGAGTCCAGTCCATTATCAATTCGACCCTGTGCAAACCACAAAAACCTCAGTAATGGGTGCAATTAATATGCTAGATCTTGCAAAGAGACTGGATGCAAAGATCCTGCAAGCTTCAACTTCTGAAGTTTATGGAGATCCACAGGTTCATCCTCAGTCAGAGGAATATCGAGGTAATGTAAATTCCATTGGCCCGCGAGCATGTTATGATGAAGGGAAAAGATGTGCTGAAACGCTCTTTTTTGACTATAAGCGTCAATATGACTTGAATATAAAAGTGGTACGAATTTTCAATACCTATGGCCCAAGGATGCATCCAAATGATGGGAGAGTGATAAGTAATTTTATTGTGCAGGCACTTAAGGGTGAAGATATAACCATCTATGGAAAAGGAACGCAAACAAGAAGCTTTTGCTATGTTGATGACTTAATTGAAGGCATAGTCCTTATGATGAACTCTCGTGAAGGCTTTACAGGGCCAATAAATATTGGAAACCCTGGCGAATTTACAATTCTAGAACTTGTACAGAAAGTAATTGAGCTCACCGACTCAAATAGTAAACTTATTTATAAACCTTTGCCAGAGGATGATCCTCTAAAACGTAATCCTAACATTAATTTAGCTATGAAGGAACTGGGGTGGCATCCGACAATAAAATTAGATGATGGATTAAAGAAAACAATTAAATATTTTAGAGAGTTACTGGAAAGTGGTCTAGATGCCAGACAATCAATTTGTACCACCGTATCAACTTAAAACTCCTGTTCTTTTCCTTGTATTTAATCGTCCTGACACGACAAAGCAGGTCTTTGAAGCTATAAGAAAAGCAAGGCCGGCAAAGCTATATGTAGCCGCAGATGGACTACGAGAGAATAATGAGACTGATGCTCAAAATATCAAACAAGTAAAGGCTATAGTTACAAATGTAGATTGGAATTGTGAACTCAAAACACTCTTTCGTAATGAAAATTTAGGTTGTAAGATAGCAGTAAGTAGCGCCATCGACTGGTTTTTTGAAAACGAGGAAGAAGGTATTATTCTTGAAGATGACTGCCTGCCTCATGCGAGTTTTTTCAGATTCTGCGAAGAACTTTTGGATAAGTACAGAGAAGATAAAAGGATTTGTATGATTAGTGGAGATAATTTCCAATTTGGAAGAAAGCGCACAGAATACAGTTATTACTTTTCTCGATATCCTCACATATGGGGATGGGCTTCTTGGCGGAGGGCTTGGAGGAATTACGATGTGAAAATAGAAAAATGGCCTGAAATTCGGGACGGTAAATGGCTACTCGACTATCTTGGTAATAAGAGAAGTTTTCTATATTGGACAAATGTGTTTAATAGCGTTTTTCATGAACAAATTAATACTTGGGACTATCAATGGGTTTTTGCATGTTGGATGCAAAATACTTTAACTATTATACCGAATGTAAATCTTGTATCAAACATCGGTTTTGGAATAAATAGTACTCATACAAGAGAAACAAATATTTTTGCCGAAATGAATATTGAACCTGTTGATTTTCCCCTTCTTCATCCTTCATTAATAATCCGTGATAGTATAGCAGACGATTTTACTGAAAAAAATAATTTTTCAGGTAAGTCATTTATTATAAGATTAAGTGAAAGTTTTAATAATATTTCAAGGAAGATATCTCCATGACTTTCCTTTGTCCATCATGTTATTCTCAGAAATTGGAAAAGGTTCTAAAAATTATTGTAGCAGACTTGGGTACCCTATATAGAAGTTTGTTAAGAGAATCAGTTACTCAAGAATTCGATTCTCAAAAAGAAATTTTTTAGTACATTGCGATGTGTGATTTAAAATTTTTTATCCTTTTATAACAGGTTCAGAATCTTTTTATGAAAAACTCCAGAAATTTGATTTGTATTATATGGATGAAAAAGATGAGTATGATTACGCAAAAGAATATATTAACGAAAAGGATTCAGTACTAGATATAGGCTCTGGAAAAGGTGTTTTTGCAAAAAAATAAAATCTATAAATTATTTAGGGCTTGAATTAAACCAAAAAGCCATAAAAGTGGCTGCCAGACATAAAATTCATATTTTGAATCAAACAATTCAGGAACGTGCCATCGAGAATTCTAACAAATACGATGTAGTATGTTCCTTTCAAGTACTTGAACACGTTAGTGATGTGCATTCTTTTATTGAGTCTTCGTTAAACTGCTTAAATCCAAAAGGATATTTGATTTATTCTGTTTCAAGTGCTGATTCTTTTGTGACATTGGTTCAAAATGGCATTTTAAATATCCCCCCTCATCATGTTACTTGGTGGTCTGATAAAGCACTCTTTAATATAAGTGATCTATTTGGCATGAAGTTGATTAATATTTATCATGAAAACTTACAAGAGATACATAAAGATTGGTATGCATCGACCATTGCAATGTTAGCACTAAATAATTTTTTAGGTAGGAATCATTCTCTAATAGACAGATCTTTGGAAGCAAGATTTTTAAGTAAAGTTGCTTTTTATTGAGGGGGTTATATAAAAATAGTTTAAATGATTATCGTCTCTTACCACGTGGTCATTCTGTTACGGTAGTTTATCAAAAACCTGATAAATTATAAGGTCTCTTTAGGTGAGATATGAACCCATTTTTACGCAAAGCGGAAGGTGATTTGATGAGCCTGCATTCCGCAGTATTTTTTCAAAAATCAATATTTCCCTGCTAGCGTGTTTAATACATCTTAAAATAATTGATACTTGAAATAGAACTTGGTGAAAATTAAGTGATATTTTTTCGGTCTCTAAATACGCCATCTAGTTGCTTTTAACTTCTGCACAGAAATTCAATAAATTCTTTTAAGATTGAAAATCAATAACAGGAAAAATTATGAGTATTCTAAAATTTACTGCGGAAAGTAGGACGAGTAAATCAAGCCTTCATATCCTTCAAGTAAACACCTCTGATATAGGCGGTGGCGCTGAAAAAATTGCATGGAACCTCTTTCAATCGTATAAGGAGCTTGGTTACCAGTCAACATTGGCAGTTGACACTAAAAGATCTAATGATCCAAATGTTTTTTGCATCCAGGATTCAGAATATCGCAATCCTATTGCAAGATTTTTTATTTCAATTAGTTCTCATATCGAGTCGTCTATGGGGAAAATTTCTACTATTGCAGGGTTTAACGAGAAAATTAAACTTGTCGGTGAACCTAAAAGAGTAATTAACAGGTTAAAAGGCCATGAAGATTTTGATTATCCTGGTAGTTTGCATATCCTTGATTTAATTGAAGATAAAACGGATATTCTTCATTGCCATAATCTTCATGGAAATTACTTTGATCTACGGGCTCTTATTGAACTAAGTAAACGAGTTCCTGTTGTTTTAACGCTTCACGATGCTTGGCTTCTCAGCGGTCACTGTGCCCATTCTTTTGAATGTGAAAAATGGAAGATTGGATGTGGGAACTGTCCGGACTTAACAATATATCCTAGAATATCAAAAGATGCAACGTTATATAACTGGCAACGGAAAAAAGAAATTTTCGAACAAAGCCGTTTTTATGTTGTTACACCTTGTCAATGGCTTATGGAGAAAGTCAACAAATCAATATTAAAAACGGGAGTCATAGATTCTTGCATAATTCCCAATGGTGTAAATACAAAGATTTTCAAACCATACAGTAAAGTAAGTGCAAGAGAAGAACTGGGGTTGCATCCTGATGAAAAAATTGTTCTCTTTGCAGCTAACGGTATTCAGAAAAACATCTGGAAAGATTATAAAACCTTAAAGTCGTCTCTTACTATAATTTCAGCCAATAATAAAAAAGTTTTGTGTATCGCGCTTGGAGAAAATGCACCTTCGATAAATATTGGTTCAGTAGAGATAAGATTCATTCCGTATCAGCGAGACCCTGGACTCGTTGCTCGTTACTACCAAGCTGCTGATGTTTATGTTCACCCTTCAAGAGCTGATACATTTCCAAATACAGTTTTAGAAGCATTAGCTTGTGGTACTCCTGTTGTAGCAAGCAAAGTTGGGGGTATTCCAGAACAAATTATAGAAGGAAAAACTGGTTATCTTGTTCCAGAAGGAGATGAAAAGAAAATGGCTGAAAAGATAATCTGTCTTCTAGAAAATGAAAATCTCAAAACGCAAATAGGGCGTGAAGCTGCAGAAGATGCTATAAAAAGGTTTAGTTTGGAACGAATGGTAGATGATTATTTGACATTTTATGAAATCATTCTTAAAAATAAAGAAAATTTTCATTAGAAGCTTTATAATACAACTTCTTTAATTTGTTAAATTAAATAAGGCTAGGACTTACGCAGTTGAACTGAAAATCAATGGCATTAAACCTTCAACTGTCTAAAATACAGATTTAATCTCTATGCCTGTTTCATCCTCTATTGAGAGATTTTTTCTTTCTTCTTTTATATCAAGCAATTTTCGGCTTTGTAGAAATCCTCTAAGTTCTGATTTTACCCAAAAATTTATAAAAATAAAATTGTAAAAATGTTCCTTATTTTTTGTCCCACAAAAAACGAGGAGCGTCCCATAT
>DALS01000039.1 GCA_002499445.1 Methanosarcina sp. UBA293 | reverse complement strand
AGGATTTCTACAGAGCCAAAATAACAATAACGCACAGAAGTTCTGTAAACTAAAAGTAAAATTTTTGAATATTATGTTATATTATATTCGGTTTAATAAGTTTTGAGGTTTAAGGTTTTATAGAATTTTCAATCTTTACCATTTGAATTAATTCAAAATCGAAATATCACAGTTTGTAAAAGCAAAGTCATGAGTTGGTAAACATGGAAATATCTCTAGTGAAAGAATGATTTTTGTATTTCATTATCACACTTATTGTAGGCACATTATATGGATACTTGTCTCATGATTTAATGAATGGAATACGCACTGGGATATTCATTGGAATTGGGTTCGTTATAGGGAATATACTCGTAGGAAAAAGACTAAGAGAAGGAAACAAGAAGTAGAAAAAACACTAAAATCAATAGCAAATGAAATAAACACTAAAATCAATAGCAAATGAAATAAGTCAAAGCAAAACCAAATAAGTAAAAACAGTATCAAAATAAGTCAAAGCAAAACGAATCAAGACTAAAAATAGAGTAAAAATTATTTAAGCCCGCCCGCAGGCGGAACTTGAAAAATCACTCTGCTGGTGCTTCTGCTGCGGCTTCGAGTCCGAGAAGAGCTTTTATGGATTTGCTTCCATATTCAACGATTTTTGCATTGACCTGGACAATGTCGTGGGCAATTTCCTTTCCGCGCATCATCTTTCTCCTACGCTGCCCTGGCTGCTTGGGGACATAGCCTACACCTACTGCCAGTAGAATTCTCTGCCTTCTGGGGCCCGGAAGGTCGGGTTTCATGACAAAACCGCTGCCGTCACTACCGCCAGTGATCTGGACTTTGTATCCGGTCAGGCCAAAAATCGAACCATCAACAACATCGCCTATTGCTTTCCCGATTAATGCGTTTGCTTCAGCATCTTTTACATCAATCTGGTAAGCACGCCCTTCCTTTGGGTCAGAAACTACAACTTTGAAACTAGCCATATGAAATCCTCCAAATTAGATTTATTTTAATACTTTCTTTGTCTTGTCTTCAATCCGAAATTTTATCTGGTATTAATTTACTGAACTCTTACCTGAACATTATGTGCATCCTGAATATAATTATGCACTTATAAGCGTTATTTTGCCCAGAAAGGATTGTCTTTTCTTTTCAGGGAAAGGATAATGTCAAGAGTTTCCTTTTCATCAGTTGAGAGGGAATCGTAGATCTCATGCTCAAGAACTTTGGCATGCCTCTCAGGCACATTAATATAGAGCACGTCCTCTTCTTTGATCTGTCTGCCTACAGTTGCGCCGTCAATTGCCATTGCAACTTCTTTGCCTACTCTTGCAGAAGGGATATTTTCTCCTTCGGACTGCAGACCCTTGATCTTGCCTACAACGTTTCCGTTTTCAAGCATGACGTCTGCGTTTGTCCGTACGACTCCACCAAGTACTCTTACCCCGACAACTGCAGGTTTACTCTGGCGGAATACGCAGCCAGGAAGAATTTTGAACTTTCCGGGACGAATTATCGTTTCAAAAATCTTCTTTTCAGCCAGTTCCTGCTGCTCTTTTACATACTGCTGGTAATCTTCAACCAGGCGATAAATCACATTGTTTGTGAATACTTTTACAGTACTTTCCTGCAAGGTATCTCTGGCGTCAGGGTGAACTTTGACATTGAATCCGATAATCACCGAATAAAGCGGGTCCTCAACCGTTGAAGCCTCAACTACATCCCGGTGTGAGATATCCCCCACTTCAGCTTTCCTGATAGAAACTTCTTCTTTCTGGAACTCATGGATAAGGGCTTCAAGGGAGCCGATGGTATCGGCTTTGATCATGATCCCAATAGAATCTGTATCAATCCTGACCTCATCAATCTCGGATTTTACCTGAGCTACAACCTCGTCAAGAGTTTCTTCGGTAGCAACCCTAATAGGAGCACCTGCAAGAGCACCTTCGAGACCAGGAGCCGAAATTTTTACACCGGCCGCAGCAGTGACCTTATTCACTTGCTTGAACTTGCTCTCGTACTTGATTTCAGTGAGTTCTCTTGGCTTTAAGAGAGCCCGTACCTTTGTCTGGATTGGTTCTCCCAGGCTTCCTATAACAACAGTATCGCCTTTCTTTAAAGTACCGTCATAGAGAATAATGTCAAGAGTTGCACCAAGGCCTTTTTCTTCCTTGATCTCAAGTACAGTGCCTACTCCGGGGCTTTTGGCGCTATACTGCAGGTTTGCTTCAAGGAATTTCTGAGCTAGGCCAAGGAGTACCATCAGGACATCAGGAATTCCTTCGCCTGTCATAGCACTTACAGGCACTACGCCAAGGGTATTCTGGAAATTTGTAACCCTGTCGTACCGTTCTGCTGCAAAGCCCTGGTTGTATAATTCACCTATTACCTCGTAGAGCTTCATCTCAAGTCTGGCCTGGACGTCCTCGGACTGTTTTTTAAAAGTGGCTGCAAAAGGCAGGTCTTTTTGTGAAACCCAGCCGCCAATCCTGTCAATTTTATTAGCAACAACAACAAAAGGAGTTTTAAACCGCTTTAAGATCTGTAAGCTTTCATAGGTTTGGGGCTTGAATCCTTCGTTTATATCTACTACAACAATTGCAAGGTCGGCAAGGGCTCCTCCCCTGCTTCTTAAGGTTGTAAAGGCATGGTGTCCAGGCGTATCAATAAAGAGCAAACCTGGTACTATGAATCTATCCCGAAGCCTTGGATCTCCAAGCTTGTTGATAATCACATCTATTGGGACTTCAGTTGCCCCGATATGCTGGGTGATGGCTCCGGCTTCTCCGCTGACAATTGCAGTACCCCTGATCTTGTCCAGCAGAGACGTTTTTCCGTGGTCGACGTGCCCCATCACGCAGACTATAGGAGTTCTTAAATTTTTCTTGTCGGCCATATGCAAAACCTCTCTCATTCCCGCGTCTTATTCGCTGCAGGTCCAGAAGGGTCCGGGTTTCCCTTATGGGACCCATGTTGCAGGTATCGGATAAACAAAAGCCTGGAATCGTGCCCTGAGCCTCAGGAACACGAAATGGCTTTGGTGTACCTGCTTTATTCGTACAGACAGACCTCATCGATCCTGGAATATTTCCCGATTTCGGAGTCCTTAAAATGAATTGCGATTTCCCTTGCTGCAGCGTCTGGGGAGTCGGATGCATGAACTACATTTCTGCCTACATCCAGAGCAAAATCCCCGCGGATTGTTCCGGGAGCTGCATCCACAGGGTTTGTAGCCCCGTTTATAGCCCTCATGACCCGGATTGCATCTTTTCCTGCAACTACCATTGAGACTGAAGGGCCGGAAGTGATGAATTCAACAAGGCCGGGGAAGAAAGGCTTGGCTGCATGTTCACCGTAGTGTTCTTTTGCAGTAGCTTCGCTGATAACATTCATCCTGAGGGCAACGAGCTTCAGACCTCGCTCCTCGATTCTGGAAATTATCTCTCCAACCAGCCCGCGCTGGACTCCGTCAGGCTTTACCATTACATATGTCTGTTCCATGTGCACACCTTAACAATGCGAACAAATAAATTAACAAATCTATTCTTTATGCTTTCTTCAACTGGATTCTGCCTTTCTCGGTCCACTCAGTACGCCTTGGAAGCCTACCCAGGTTGAAGTTGCTCATGCACTTAGAAGAGTGCATGAAATAGGTAGAACCATCTTTCTTGACGTAGAGCTTACCGGTTCCGGGCTCCAGCATTTTTCCGCAAAAATAGCATTTCCTCTGTTCCATCCATTTCACCGCTTTCTTATCTGGTGGTCAGTTTCTTTGCTTCTCTTGAGGTCTCAAGAAGCATCAGGACGTCACCGATGCGGACAGGTCCTACACAGTTTCTTGTAATTACACGACCTTTATCCCTGCCTTCCAGAACCCTGCACTGGATCTGGCTGGCTTCACCATGCATACCTGTATTCCCGATAACATCAATAACCTCAGCAGCAAAGCCGCCGGTTGTGCTTTCATCAGCCATAATTAGCACCTCGTGTTATCTGGATTATTTAAGAGCTTCAAGCTTCTGGGCAATGTCTTGAATCATTTCAGCTGCTTTTCCTGAATCTACGATTGCGACAGTTGCGCAGGACACACCAAGTCCACTGGCTGCACCGAGTTCCTTCTGGTTTTTGATGAAGATGTAAGGTGCTTTCTTTTCCTCGGAAAGGGGAGCAATGTGAGCAACAATCTCCACAGGCTCGATGTCTTCTGCGATGAGAACGAGCTTTGCATTTCCTCTCTCGATTGCTTTTGTGGCTTCGTTGGTGCCTTTTTTAATCTTTCCAGTGTCTCTGGCAAGCTCCAGAGCTTCAAGTGCTTTGTTTGTAAGTTCTTCTGGAACGTCGAATTTAGCTAATTGTGCCATTTAATATTCTCCTTCGAAATTGCGAGTACCGCAATTTTTCATCAATCATAGGTTTTTAATACACATCTGTCAACATTGAGATCCAGATTCTTAAATTAAAGCCTTAGATACTTCAATGCAGAGAGTAAATGAGTTGAAAGATAGTTACTGCTAGCTAAATGCTGCAGATCGAACCTTAGAAGTACATGATCACCTATAAACTTTCTGCTTGAAAACGCAAGTAATAGGCGAAAAGCAGAAGTAAAGTAATAAGAACTTCTCACATATAAGAATATTTTCACTTTTCCAGGGTAAAAAATGAGTTGAGATGTCAAGCTATATGAAATAATTGTCAGATGTCAGGTTAATAAGGAATATCAAGTTAATAAGGAATAATATGTCAAGTTAATAAGGAATATAATACATCATGGTTATAAGGAATGTAAGAAATTTTGATCGCATGGACACAATTTACTATGAAGCCCACAAAAATTTGTACATTAACCTTACCAACCGCTGCAGTGCAGATTGCGTCTTTTGCATCCGCAATTTTGCAGACGGGGTTTACGGATATAATCTGAGGCTTTCAAAGGAACCGACAACTGAGGAGTTAATTGGAGCTTTGGAAGGACTGGACCTTTCAAAATACAGAGAAATTGTGTTTACAGGTCTTGGAGAGCCCACCATCAGGTTAGACGTGGTACTTGCAGTAACCAGCTGGCTAAAAAGCCAGAATATACGAGTTAGGCTTGATACCAATGGACAGGCCACCCTGATTAATCCTGGAAGAGATATAATTTCGGAACTGAAATCCGCAGGAATAGACTCGATCTCCATAAGCCTGAACGCTGAATCTGAAGAAAAATATAACAAACTCTGCAGGCCAGTTCACAAAAATGCTTATGGTGCAGTACTCGATTTTATAAGGCAAGCAAGAAAGGCAGGGATCAGTACAAGAGTTACGGTAGTCAATGTGCCAGAAATAAACCTGGAAAAATGTAAAAAGCTTGCAGATGATCTTGACTCAGACTTCCACATCAGGGCTTTATCTGAAGCTGCAAGTAAAGAAGTCTAAAAGTTTTTTAAGATCCAAATATTTGGAGATTGAGTTTTCAGAGATTCAAATCTAAGAGATTCAGATACTTGGAGACTTACAGAGTTGAAATTACAGAACTGGAAGATTAAGCCTCCAGAACTGAATTTTCAGGTTTCTGATTTTTCTTATTGATTGTCAGATATTATCTATTATCATCAAGGTTTTCAAAGTCGTCAAAGTCCTCATATCTGGTTTTTTTGTTAAAAGTTTTGTTTTTCAGGTAGAGTGTTGCTATTAAAACTGCGAGCAAAAGAACTATAGGAGATTTAAAGAAATTAAGTAATTCTGGAAGCTTTGGAAGACTTTTTGCAAAGCCTGAGCTCTCTATAGCAGAATCGACATTACCTTTCATATCACCCGACACCTTACCTGAGGAAGCCGAAGCGACATCAACTAAATTTTCAATCCCACCTGTCGTTGTCGTGTCTCTGGAAGGGAATCGCTCATCTCCAAAGAGCTGTGCAAAAATCGTGGAGTTCCGCTCAAATAGATATGCTGCTCCGTCATCGCTCCCTGCAACAAGGGCTGAGCTGTCGCGAGAAACAGATACGCTGTTAACATTTCCTCCACAACTGTAATTCCAGAACTCATTTCCTTCCATATCGAGGACGTAAAGTGTGTCATCCCAGCTTCCAGCTGCAATAAACGATGCATCAGGCGAAATTGCAATACTGTAAACATCGTCTTTTGCTTTGTAATCCCAGAGTTTTGTGCCTGTGCTGTTAAATAGATAAATTTTATCATCAAAGCTTCCTGCTGCCAGATATGAGCCGTTATTTGTTAACGAAACGCTACTGATCCAATAAGCAGGGTTACGGATCCAGGAAAATTCCCCTTTGTGGTTCAGAAAATAGACGTTGTAATTTGACCCCCCAGCAGCCACATAACTGGCATTTGGAGTCATACACACACTATTGATTATACTGCCTGTTCTTTTTTCCCATTTTTTACTCCCTTTGCTGTCAAAGAGGTAAATGCATTTATTGGAACTTCCGGCAGTAACATAAGCCCCATCTCTGGAGATTGCTATACTACGGATGGCATCTCCGGAGTCAAAACTCCATAGAAGCTTGCCTTCTCTATTAAAGAAATAAATCTTGCCGTCCTCACTGCCTGCTGCTACATGCGAACCATCAGAAGAGACCACTACACTATTCAGGCTGCCTTTGGTTTTGTAATTCCAGAGCAGATTTCCTTCCCGGTTAAAAAAGTATACTTTTTTATCATTGCTCCCTGCAGCGATGCTCGTCCCATCGGAAGAAATCGATACTGTGTAAACAACATCTCCTGTAGTATAATTCCAGAGTCTCTTCCCCTTGGAATTAAAAAGAGAAACATTATGATCAAAGCTCCCGAGTGCAAGATAATCCCCACTGGAAGAAAGAGCGACTGCATTAACTATACATCCAGTTTCACATTTGCAGAGCAGGTTGAAAGCCCTGAGTTCTGAAAGGTTAACGTCCCCATTGTCCTGAGTACCAGAGTCTGCAGCCCCAATATCTGCAAACAAGCAGAAGAGCAGACTCAGTGCCATAAATAACCATATTCCCGATGACTGTCTCATAGTAATTATTATTTAGGTGTTTCTACTTCATGAATTTTTTGTAAAGTTTGGGAGCAAATGCACATATAAAGATTTATGGAAGATTTATGAATAAAAAATGAAAGAATACAAAAAGGATAAACAAAAGGTAGATCTTTCAAGCTTGCGGTTTACTTGAATGCAGGGTTGATTGTCTGAAAAATAAGGTCCTAAAGTTAAAGGGTTTCTGTCAATTCCAGTGAAAAGTAAGAGTTATTTTTTATTTCAGACATCCCTGCTGTTGCCGTAAGATCTACTTTGGCTATACAAGGAGGTTTGGCAAGTGGAAGATAGTCGAAGTCACTTCCATTGACGTTGAAAGGGAAGTCGCAGATCCCATCTGAATCTGAATCACTCGTGATCTGAGAAAAGCCAGTTCCTTCTGGATTCGCCCAGTAGTTCCCTCCAAGGTTTTTCCCTCCTGCAATATTCGTCCCTTGTGACTGTGTAATGTTCCAGATATTTCCGTCAGTATTTTCTGCCTTCACATTTAAGCTATTATTGAAGTAATTATTATAGATACGGTTACCTGCACTGTAGTCTAGTAGGTAAATCCCGGATTCATTACTCGCTATTATTGTATTGTTGGACAGTTCGTTTTCATGGCAGTCTTCCCTCAGAAAAATGCCTGTATTACCTTTTGAAATTGTGTTATTATAAACTTTGGAATCGAAGACTAAGGTTAGATAAATCCCGTTCTTGCAGTCTGTAATCTGGTTGTCACGTAGGACGGTCTTTGCCTGAACATCATAAATGTCGATGCCTGTGCTGCAGTTCAGGATTTCGTTCCTCGAAACGAGATTGTTTCCACCGCAGCAGGCAATACTTATCCCTTCGCCGTTTGAGAGCCTGTTCTGGAACATTATATTATCCCAGCAGTGAGCCCCAAGCACGAGGTTACTCTCTTCAATAGTATTATTTATCAGTAAGTTCTCGCCGCACCCTTCATCAAGCCAGATGCCATTGCGGAAAAATGTATTATTTAAGAGGGTGCTGTTTCTGGTATTTTGCAGGTAAACCCCATACTTGTTTTCGAAAAACTTGTTCTTCTCAATTGTGCAGTTGTTAACCTGTTCAAGGCAAATCCCTGCTGAAGGACAGCTTATCCCATTCCATTGGGAAGTGGGCATATCTGGTCTTGAATTTGAAGCCTGTCCCACCTTTGAATTACTGGGATTGCTGGAGTCACTGGAGTCACTGGAGTCACTGGAGTTACTTGAATTGCTGGAATTACTAAAATTACTGCCCTTACTAGAGGAATTTAAGAAATCTGAAGCCTCAAGAGCGCTGGAAGTTTCCCCTAACCCGATTATATTGAAACCGCTTATAGTTACGTTATCGGCTTTAATCTTAAATACGCTGGAATTTTTACCTCCTGCTCTTACAAGCACCTCCTCAGAATCCTCAAACTCTGAACTTATTGTTAATTCTGATATATTTACAACAATATTCTCTTGATATTCTCCGGCTTTAACGATTACGATATCTCCGGACGTAGAATTATTTACTGCATCCTGGATCGAATTCCCTGGTTCTACGTAAATAATCTCTGCACTTCCAATACCTGACGAAAAAAGAAATAATATAATGGAAAATATGGCAATGGAAAATATGGCGCCGAATCCCCGTTTGTTGTGACAGTCTCCGATAAGCATAATTTTCACAACCAGATCACCCAGAAACTTACATTAGCCCATTGACTCATAATAGATATATTTAAACCGATAAATGTTGTTTATAATAAATATAATTTGTAAATATAGAGATTAAACTAATGATTTATATATTAACTGTATCTTTATATATTAACTGTACATTTGTTTTATTAAGCATTCTCGGTTTTTGCATGAAATCTAAGCCTATTAATAGGGAGCCTTGCAAACTGGTAGGAATTGAATATTGAAAAAATGCCTATTAAAAATAATAACCTGGGAAAAATAAATTAAATCGTAATTATTCAGCCTGAAAAAAATAATTTTAACGATAATTTTATTGAAATAAAGTGGGAAAATTACAGAATTTCTATTTTGTAGAATCATTGTCAGTTGACATACTTTGATGAGCTGAATAGTTAATGATCTAGATTATGCGATGAGTGGATTGTATTAGTTATATTCTCTCTTTTCTGAATTTATAGAGTTGACTGAATTTTTTCCAGAAGGGTTTTTATTTCCTGGATTTTCTCTATATTTTCCTCTGAATCCGCATAATTTGTGTCTGTAAAACTGTCTAGAGCCAGTTCTATAACAATTGATGAGTTATGTAGAAGCTTTTCTTCAGCCTGGACTCGCAGGGTCTCAAGTGCCCACTGACACTGCAAAACTGCATCACTGAGCCCGTTCCTTGCAGAAAGTTTTCCTATCTCTTCTATGGAAAGAGCTGTTGAGCTTAGGGCTCCATCAAAATAACTCTCCGCTACACGTTTACCTATTTCTTCAAGTAGAAGAAGGCTGCTGACAGTCTCAATTTCAAGTTTTCTTGCTGCGATCTTTTTTCCAATTTCTCCCAAGCCAGTTACTGCACTGAGCACTACATCCTCCATATCATTTTTGGCAGCAGATATTCCTATCTCTTTATAGAGTAAAGAAAAGGCAATTATTTTCTCTTGATCCCACTGCTCAGGGAAAAAGTTCCAGATCTCCATTAAGGTTGTAGCAGCTACCTTTGAGCCAGCTTCAAGCGAATTTGCAGCCGAGGCTTCTCCAAGTTTTCCTATTGCTATAAAGGCCTTGCCCAAGGCAGACTCAAATCCCTTATCTGCAGCTGATCTTGCCAGTTTCCCGAGGGACAGAATAGAATTAATGGTAACAAGTTCCATTTCTCTTTCTGCAGCTGCCTGTGCAGCACTCTCAATTGATTGAATAACTCTTTTGGCATCTGCCTCTTCATTTTCAGAAAGAAAATCTGCCGCAATTCCTGTAAGGGAATCCAGGGCCTGGAAAGCTCTATCCTCATCCCCCTCTTCAACTGCGGATATACTTACTTCAACTGCTTCTGCCTCGTTTAGTGTAATCATTCTTTTTTCCCCTTTTTGTTGATAATATGATAAGCTTAAACTTTCCTGCAGGCTTTTTACAGACTTTTTGATTGTTGTTTTTTAATTGTTGTTTTTTAATTGTTGTTTTTAGGCTCTGTAGAAAACCTATCTAAATCATTTACAAGAGGATAAAATTAAATAAGTAAAAACATATCCGGCTATTCAGTTCAAACTAGTTAAGATTTATTATTTTGAGGATTTCTACAGAGCCGTTTTTTAATTGTTGTTTTTTAATTTTTATCTATATTTGTCTATATGTTTCATTGGCGTGTTATTAATTTCAGATTCTTATGTAAAACATGGAGCACAAGCAGGAAATAGACTTTGGCTTACTCTATGAGGTTACGAGATTATTAGTGTTACTATTTTGTAACCGAGGCGATTTATTCAAAAAAAGTATCATCCGTTTTTACCAAAAAGTTTTGAAGTTATGTCAGGATTAAGTTAAAGTTAAGTCTAACAGTAAAATAGTTATTTTTATCTTGATTTTTCTTTTTCTTCATAAGCAAGAGCATGTTTCAGAACTTTTTCAAACGCTTCTTTATCCTCTAGTCCGACAATCCTTGCTCTGGTCCTATCTGTAGTAACATTTCCATCCTGCTGTATGTAAACATATTTTCCATTCTCAATGCCTACAATTACGAAAGAGTCAGGGATATAACCGACCTCAAAATATGTTGCAAGCTGAGGATTTTTGTTTATATTCATGGACATAATCGTAATTTTTTCTCCATATTCGGCAGCAAGCTCCTCAAGAATAGGTTTCATGGATTGGCAGGCTCTGCACCATTCAGCTCCTAGTCTCAAAAAGACCGGTCCTTCCTCAAGAGATGTGTTTATCTGCTCAAGTTCAGTTGCCTCGACAACAACGCCTTTTTCCCTAGTACTCGGGGAATCTACAGGTTTTTTATTAAATAGAGTTAAAAAAGTATTGTTGATAGCACTAAAAGCTTCTAAAATATTGCCTGAGGAAATCCTATTTACAAGAGGCATGTAATCCACAGCCCCGGTCGTCTGGTTGATTATATACGGAGTATCTATTATCCCATTCCTATCAGCGTCTCCTCCGGTATGTTTATCCCAGAAGTTTCCTGCCTGACTCCTGTTCCAAGTGTTCTTTCCTTCGTCTACGGCATCTAAGAAGTTAATAAATTCATTTTCATAGAGTGAGTTGTTTGACGAGTCGCTAAGATACGCTCCAATACTGTTAAGGTAAAGATTATTATTGGTTAAGATGTTGGATCCTGCTGCCTGGTTTTGGATCCCATATCCGTTTCTCAAAATTAGATTATGAGCAAGCTTATTCCCCTGAGACATTCGAAGGATAATGCCGATTTTGTTTGAACTTACAGAATTATTAATTAGAGTATTATTAAAGGAATTATTAAATAAAATTCCCTGGCTGTTTTTCACTACCAGATTATTTGAAAGTACATTTTCCTCAGAATTGTTAAGTGTAATTCCCTTACTTCCAAGGCTTATAAGGTTTCCATTAACATAGTTGCTCTGCGAATTATTGAGAACAAGGCCCAGATCATTTAATATCAATGTATTGTTACTTAATGAACAATTCCTCACGCCATCAAGGTAAACTCCAACCTCTCCATACGTATTCCGTGTGGGATCTCCTGCAATATGGAAACCGTCTATTGTCACGTTATCTGAGCTTATGCTGAAGACGCCATCTGTCGGAACCACGCCTATAACATAAGTACAGTTAGTCTGGCTGCTTGAGAAAGTAGAATGTGAGAGAATCTTGAGTTCCTTGTTTACTTTTGCATTTTCCCTGTATACTCCAGGGCTTACAAGGATTGTATCTCCATTCTGTGCATTATTGATAGCTTCCTGGATCGAAGTATAGTTTCCTCCTGCATTGCTATCTACGGTGATAACCGCAGCTTCAGCCTGAGTTATCGCTGTCCCAAGCAAAATAAGGAAAAGTATGAGAATCGCCTGAACCAGCTCCCCTTTCATGAACCAACAATCCTCCTAAATACTAAAGTTATCCAAGCAAAACATAAAATCTGCTTTTATAACAACCCATAAGAATAGTAATTTTGAGTGATAAAACCATTTTGAAATATATGTTCTGAAAAGTAAACCTTAAGTTTAAATTCCTTAGTTAATCAATATTCTCAGGAATAGCAAGAATTAGTACTCACTTCGATATTTCGTAGATGCAGTCATGTGCAGGTGAAAATTCTGAAGTTTTCAATCAAGAGATTCGGCTTCGTGTATATATTCCGAGCCATTGAAGGTGTCAAGGGCAAGCTTTGTCATAAGTATGTGGCTTATTAAAAACTTTTCTTTAACTTCGAAAATCATCGTTCCTAGAGAATTAGTAGCTTTTATGATTAGGTTTTCAAAATCATTAATATCCATATAAGAAGATTCATCTTCAGAGGAAGCAGGAATGCATTGAAGGAAATTGTTTTCTTCTCCTTGCTGAACAAGCAGGCTGAAGATCCCCGGAAATTCTCCGGAGAAGATAATCGTTTCTTTTCCATTAGGTTGAGATAAGATGACATATGACTTTGGAGGGAGAAATCCTCCGTTTTCAGGAACCCTGATACTCTGATGCCCAAAAGTCTCTTTTCCTATGGATCCTATAGCTAGAGCCGCAGCCAGTGTCTCTCTCTCTGATTTCTGAAGCGACGCGGAGTTTGAAATTTCCCCTAGATATGCGACCGCTATCCTGACCGCTGACTCCATATTTTGCCCAACTGCTGCTTTTCCGATAGCACAGAGAGAGTAAAGGATGCTTAAACCGGTATCAGTCATTTTCTGCTCTCTTGCAATTTCAGCCATTTTCCCAAGCGAAAAAAGCGATAAGAATACCCCAATCTCCATTCTTTGAGAAACCGCAGCGCTACCTATGTCTCTTATGCTGATAACGGCCTTTTTTGCATCGGGCTCAAGTCTTTTATTTATATATTCTGTCCCCCGTTCCATAAGGAAATCTATGGATCGTAGTACGCCAAGCTCATCATTATCTTTAACTGAAGTTATCCCGAGGTCAGTTGCCCCGGTTTCGTTTAAAATGGACATTCAGAACACCCCACTAAAAGTTCCTATATCCGGAAAAGGCATCTTAAAGCCAGACAATCCGCCTGAATTACTTTTCCTGTAAAGAGGCAAGTATTGAGACTTGATTCCGAATTGATTAGCTTAATATAAATAATGATTGACCTGAGCGAAAAATACCTCACAGATCCATACTTAGAAATTTCTTCTTTCCCCTAGAAGTTTTACTCAATTTGTCTTCCAGTTTCTCAACCTCGATTCTCTCGAAATGCATAAGAGCTACTTCGGCAATAATTGATGCACTCATTAGATATCGGTCTTCGGCATTAAGTTTAATTGTTTCAAGCGAATAGGCTGCCTGGAGCAAAGCTTTATCAAGCCCCTGCATGTCTGCAGTTTTTCCTATATCATGAATAGAACGGACGCTTATATCCGCGGTTTCTTTCAGGTTTTTTTCAATAGCTCCAGTTCCGATCTCCTGCAACAATAGCTCGGCATTTAACGCTGCATCCTCGAATTTCTGGGTAGCTGCAACCTTCCCAGTCTCCCCAAGAAGGGCTACTGTGCTGCTTGCGACATCGCCCAATTTCTGCCATGTAACGCTTTTTCCAATTTCCCCAAGAGCAAAAATAACTGCAATTGTTTCTTTTTTGGATCTTTTAGATGTCGCGGTATTTCCCATCTCGCCAAGGCAGAAGGCTGCAATCCTTGCTGGAACCTCCATTTTTTTTCCTGCTGCCTCTTTTCCAATTACTCCAAGTGCGAGTATTATGCTCACAAGAGCATTTTCCATATGCTGCCTGCATGCCTCTCTGGCAACTGGAGGAATAAGCAGAAGCGTTTTGATAACGATAGGTTCAAGTCCAGCAAGAGCTGCCTTTTTTCCTATCATTTTTATATATTCAATTAACCTCTTTGTGTCGCTTTCCTGTCCTTCTTCTGCATATCTCAATGCAAGTTCGGAGAGGTAGTTAAGGACTTCGTTAATCTCAGCTTCATTCTTTTCATCAACCAAATTAAGTCCTAGTTCCAGAGCTTCGTTTTCATCAAGCGGTAGAATCTTTCATGCCCCCAGATTCATCACAAGTAAATATGGATATGTGAGAATATGAGCTTTATCATGAGTAAAAACACTATTAAGGAATTTTTCTTACCTTAGGGATAAGGAAAATTTGAGAAGCGTTTGACTAAAAATATCCAGAAAAAAATATTCAATAAAAATATTTGATAAGCTCCACACTTACCTGAAAAAGATGAAAAAAAAGATAAAAGATACAATATTGAGCAAAAAGCCAAAAACACTTGCTATTAGCCCTGTTTTCGCAATTGTATCTTCGGATTCTTTTAGCCGGGATCTGGCCAGGATAATTCCAAGGATGGAAAACGGTATTGCAAAAGAGGTTAAGAACAGACTTTCTGTACCAAGCCAGAAAGAAAGGGAAATAAGTACACCTGTCACTCCTGAAATAAGGCTGAGAATTCCCTTAAGCTTCGAAAGTCCGCTTATTTTATCTCCTCCTGTAAAATATTTTAATAAATATCGGCTTTTCCTTCAGTTTTTGCCAGGTGACTAAGTTTTACTTATTCTTATTCTTTTACCTATTCTAGCACAAAGTAGAAACTTTAATGGAGATTCCCATCCTCGTTAAGAATCTTTAAAAGCTCGATAATTGAATATGAAGCTCGAGTGATCCCCATGCTGCGTTTATCTGTATCTGTACCTGCCACATATAGATTTTGAACAGGGGTTCGGATATCTGCAAATTTCCCATTAATTGTGACTGCAGCTTTTTCGGGGATCATTATCTGTTCGTGCTGCATATCTACATATTTTTCGAGCTTTGGATGGGTATGGAAAATCATATTGTAGGCTTTCTTAAGCTCATGCTCCTCACTTTTATTTTCGTCAATCACGAAGGAGAAACCAATAAGCTGTTTATCTTTTGGGGCAAGTGAGGGGTCATAGTTACTTATAGGCATTGCCCAGTAGGCAAAATCCTTAAACCAGATCTCAGAGCCTGTATAATTGAACTCGGGAAGTTCTCTTTCCAAGCCAAGCCAGATGGTCAAGCTTTTGCTGTGTACTATACCTCCCAGATGTGCCGTGTATTCCCTGGGAAGATTTTTTATAAGCTTGGGGAGCTCGGTTGCAAAGCCTGTGTAGATAACAAGATCAGAGGTATAAATCTCGTCGGTTTCCACACCTGAAACCTTTCCATCCTGTACAAGAATAGATTTTACCTCACACTCCTTTTTGATTTCAACGGTCTCAGGAAGGGAGTAAAGGATGGAATTGAGCAGAGCTATTAAGCCTTTTCTTGGATAGCCTTGAGAGTAATTTACGTCGTTTGTTGCAAGCCTTTCAAGGGAGGTAAAGGGCTGGGTGACTCTGGTCATCCTGGCTTGAAGGGAAGCATGGAGATGATATGGAAGGATTGAGGCAAGGATAGACTCCGCGGATTGGTTTTTTTTAGGCTCAAATCTCCCAATCATTGCATCAAACTGTTCCTGGGTGATACTATCTCTGACAAAACTACTTCCTGACAGGACGCGCTGGGCAGAAGTTTCTTTCATTGACCTGCCCGATAAAAAAGCTGAAATCGTATCTACAAAGTCATAGGTTTCCTTTGAAAGACCTTTCGGCAAGAAATCGTATACTGATTTGTCAGAAAGATCTATTCCGAATGAAGAAAGGGTAAAAGCCTTTGTCAAAGTTTGCGAAAGTAAAACCCTGTCTTTTCTAGGAAGCACGTCAAAAGTCACAAAATCTTTCAGATTGGAAGGAACTTTGACAAGGGTATTTTCAGTCCTGACATAATAGCGCCCATAGTCCTCAAATACAGGCAGGTAATCAAAATAATTCTCCATTAGTCTTCTCAAAGGACCCTCAACAAGATGAGTTATGGCGTGTGCTCCTGTATCTACCTGGTAGCCATCTACCATATAGCTATTGCAGTTCCCACCAAGATGCCGTTTTTTCTCGAGAACAAGGACTTTTTTTCCATGTTTTGAAAGCGTCAGAGCTGCTAGAAGTCCGCTTATACCTGCTCCGACAACAATTACATCGTATTTTTTCATACCCTAAACTACCTCAGCTTTTATCCTATGAATTAAGTTGTAATTGGATGAAGTTATTCATCTTATTCATCTCAACTTACATCAAATTCCATATTTATGGAACGGTTCTGAAATATGTTGAAATTATAATAAATTTGCTCCAAGTTCGGGTTATCTATGAAATTATTAAATTTTTTATGATTATCAGCTTTAACTCAATATCTGGTTTATTGTAGGGTACAATAGAGAATAAAAATATTTATAATTAACACTAACTGTAAGTAATTATCTAAAGTGTGGCTGTCATGATAATAAGAAAAAGCCGTTATTAGATTTTTAATAAATAAAAATTAAAAAATAAATAAATAAATAAATGGCTCTGTAGAAATCCT
Organism: Methanosarcina sp. UBA293; assembly: GCA_002499445.1. GTDB lineage: Archaea > Halobacteriota > Methanosarcinia > Methanosarcinales > Methanosarcinaceae > Methanosarcina. Next base: position 90 of record DALS01000039.1, on the reverse strand, counting down.
TAATTTGATGTAAATAATCTCTATTACTTTTTTGTTTATGTTATAGACTATTAGTTTAACTTTTACTTCCTTTACTTGATTTCTAAGCTT
>DALS01000036.1 GCA_002499445.1 Methanosarcina sp. UBA293 | reverse complement strand
CAAGTAAAAGAAATAAAAATTAAACTGAGAGTCTATAACATAAACAAAAAAGTAATAGAGATTATTTACATCAAATTAAGGATTTCTACAGAGCCTAATTATTCTTTATTTATATTATTGAAATTTTCCACAGATTTATCGGCTAGATCTCCGAACAGATAGTGGAGAGGAAAATGCGAAAGGAAATGGCTGAACTAAGAAAATAAACTCATTTTTAAGTTAGTCGTCAATTTTAAATGAATACATAAAATTAGATAATAATCCTGAGCAGACTCATGTTAGTTACATCTTTTCTTAGATAAGTAAGTTTATAGGTGAAGCTAGCTCCATCCAGTTCCAATAATTTTTATATTATAATCGTTCGAGTGCAAGAGCTCCAAGGAATGTCATTGTCTCAAATATCTCTTTATTCTCAGGAGTTAGCACCTCTTCAGGTTTTTCAAAGGTAAACGCCATAACGCCAAAAATCATCCTGCGAGTCTTAAGAGGAATGTAATATCCCCTTCCTGCAGGAAGATTATCTGTTCCGTAGCCGGCTGGCTGACCATTATCATAAGCCCATAGGGCAATGGTCTTTTCTTTGTCGTCTAAGGGATACAAAGTGTCGCCTGCTCCTATCTGGAGCCCAGATGGGCTGGGTATAAGTACTGAAAAGATACCTGGTGCAAAATTATGCATTTGATCAGCGAGGATTTCGAAAACTTCTTGCCGTGTTTTTGCTTCCACGAGCACGCGGGAAAGGGCTGAAGTTGCTTCCACCTCAGCTTCGCTCTGCCAGATCTGAGGCAGAAGATGGCGTAACCGGGTAGCAAGGCTGCTGATTATAAGAGCGATAACAGCATATCCAATAAAAGCGATGAAGTATTCCCAATCATGGACAGAAATCGTGTAGTAAGGGTGGACAAAAAGGAAATCGAAGACAAGAACACTTACAAATGCCGTAAACAGGGCTACTCTGCGCCTGAAAAAGAAAGCAGATACAATGACTGGGAAAAGCTGGATTATCAGCAGGTTTGAAGGTCCAATAACTTCTCGAAGGATGAAATTGACGCCAGCTACAGCTGTAATCAGGATGATGCTGATTATATATTCCGCTGTAAAATAGAGTGAGATTTGTCGTTTAAAAGATATATGAGCGCTTTTTCCTTTTGGCTCGTACAAATGAACATCAATACCGTGTGACTGTCTTATAACCCTGTATACCGGAGAGGAAATTATATCCAGCCCGTGTGGTTTTCCAAGCATGATCATGCTGACATTGCTCCGCCGAGCGTAGCGTACAACCTCTTCAGCTACATCGCTTCCACGATAACGCACTATCCTCCCACCAAGTCTTCTACCTGCCTCAAGAGCCTGATTTAGCCAGGCACGTTCCTGAGAAGATAAAGCTCTATCACCCCCGATATCCACTGAAAACACAATTAAATCCGCATCAAATCTGGCTGCAAGCCTTGATGCTGCCCTGACCATTTGTTCAGCTATCGGACCGGGACGAATACAGACAAGAAGCCTTTCTGCCGCTGGCCACGGACCCGGGATAGCCCGTGTTCTCATATAGTCTATCATCCTTTTATCGGTATACTCTGCCATATATCTCAGAGCAAGCTGGCGGAGTGCAAGGAGGTTTCCGGTCCTGAAGAAACTCTGGACAGCGGCTTCAGCCATATCTTTTACATAGACTTTTCCGGCTTTGAGGCGAATATTTAGTTCTTCCGGGGTGATATCGATTAACCGAATCTCGTCAGCATCAGAAAAGAAAGTATCCGGTACAGTCTCAGACACTCTAACACCAGTTATCTGGGCAACGACATCATTCTGGCTCTCAATGTGCTGAATATTGACAGTTGTATAGACTGATATTCCTGCTTGCAGAAGTTCTTCAATATCTTGATACCGCTTCACATGTCTGCTACCTGGGGCATTAGTATGGGCTAATTCATCGATCAGGACTATCTGGGGATGGCGCCGGATAACTGCATCGAGATCTACCTCCCTGAGAATGAGATTCTGATATTTGATGGAGATTGCAGGAATGACCTCAAAATTCTCAACAAGGGCGTTAGTTTCAGGTCTATCATGAGTCTCTATGTAGCCAATTACAACATCTTTTCCTTCCCTTTTCCGCTGAAGGGCATCCTCAAGCATTGAATATGTTTTCCCAACGCCTGCGGAGTAGCCAAGGTAAACTGTCAACATTCCTTCATTTGCTTTTTTCTCATCACGGCGAGCAATGAAGAGTAAATCTTCAGCTCGAGGTCTGCCTTCCGTCTCACCATACTGATCGCTTTCCATAGTCCCCTCATTCATTAGACTGATTCATCTCATCAAGCGCCCTATTAAGAGAAAGCACATTGACATAAGCTCCGGTGAATGGGGATTTGACAGATTCCGTAAGTACGAGCGCTTTGAGTTTTTCTTCCGGAAGATTTCTTGCCTTTGCTACGACTGGCACCTGTATAAGTGCTGATTCCAAACTGATGTGCGGATCAAGCCCACTAGAGGAAGCCATAACCAGATCTGAAGGTATCGGGTCGGTAATCCCGGCTTTCCAGAGTGCGTTTGTTCGTTTGTCAACAAGTTCAAGAAGAATGGGATTTGTCGGACCGAGATTTGACCCTCCGGAAGAAGTTGCATTATAACCGCTAGCTGATGGCCTGCTCTGGAAATACTGAGGTGCGGTGAAATTCTGACCAATGAGTGCTGAACCGATAACCCGATTTTCATTATCGACAATAAGGCTTCCGTGAGCTTGATTCGGGAAAAGGAATCCGGCAATAAGTGTTACTGTCATAGGATAAACGAGCCCTGTAATGATGAATAACACTGTGAATAATAACATAGCTTTTTTGAGAGATGTCATGCCAGTACCTCCTCATATATGCAGTAATCTGGCAAGTACCAGATCAATTATCTTGATTCCAATAAACGGAGCAATAACTCCTCCAAGACCAAAGATGGTCAGATTGTAGGCAAAAAGTTGCGATGCTGGCATAGTCTTGAACTTTACTCCGGCGAGTGCAAGTGGGATCAGCATTGGAATTACCAGAGCATTAAATATGACTGCTGAAAGGATGGCAGATTGGGGAGTTGCAAGACCCATTATATTCAATACTTTAAGCTGCGGATAGATTCCTATAAGAGCAGCGGGAATGATTGCAAAGTACTTGGCAATATCATTGGCAATAGAAAAAGTTGTCAGGGCCCCGCGAGTCATCAGGATTTGCTTACCTATCTCAACAATGTCTAGCAGTTTTGTCGGGTCGCTATCTAGATCAATTATATTTGCAGCCTCTCTTGCAGGCTGTGTGCCGTTATTCATTGCCACAGCTACATCGGATTGGGCAAGAGCAGGAGCATCATTTGTTCCATCTCCAGTCATGGCGACCATATATCCTTCATTCTGATAGTCCCTGATCATTCTGAGCTTGTCGTCAGGTTTTGCTTCTGCCAGGTAATCATCTACCCCGGCTTCTGCTGCAATAGTGGCAGCAGTGAGATGATTATCTCCTGTGATCATAATTGTCATTATTCCTATCCGGCGCAGGTCTGCAAACCTTTCCTTAATACCCGTTTTCAAGATATCCTTGAGGAATATAACACCGAGAATTGTCTCGTTGCGAGCAACTACAAGGGGTGTGCCGCCTGCGGATGCTACTCCATTTACTTTTGCCTTCAGATCCGACGGAATGAAACCTCCGCGTGCCAGAACAGCTTTTGTTATTGCATCCGAGGCACCTTTCAGATAGGTAATTTTGCTGCACTGTGCACCACTAACTCGGGTTGCAGCAGAGAAAGGTATGAAAGTGACATTTTCTGGAGAAACTGGAGCTTTTCCTGTTTTTTTCTGAATTAAAGCAAGAATGCTCTTGCCTTCAGGAGTTTCATCTGCTAAAGACGAAAGCAGAGCAGCCTCCATCAGGTCATCAAGTGACTGGTCATCCACTGGCAAAAGATCAGCTGCCTGTCGGTTACCTAAAGTGATAGTGCCCGTTTTGTCCAGCAGCAGGACATTTACATCTCCTGCAGCCTCTATCGCCCTTCCTGAAAGAGCAACGACATTTAACCGGAATAAACGATCCATTCCGGCTATCCCGATTGCCGGAAGCAGGGCTGCAATGGTTGTGGGGGCTAAACAGACGAAAAGCGCAATCAGGACTGTGAGACTGGCAGAAGTTCCTCTCCCGCTTGAGGCAGCGCTGTATGCAGAAACAGAGTAAGTGCTGGCCACAACCGCGAGAAATACGCCAGTGAGCGCAATGAGCAAAATTTCGAGAGCTATTTCGTTAGGAGTCTTCCGCCGCTCGGCCCCCTCCACCATTGAGATCATGCGGTCCAGGAAAGTCTGCCCCGGATCAGTGGTGATTCTGATAATTATCTCATTTGCGATGACCGTAGTTCCTCCTGTAACAGCACTCCGGTCACCTCCAGACTCACGCACAACTGGGGCAGATTCTCCTGTAATTGCAGCTTCATTGACCAATGCTGCCCCTTTTACGACTTCCCCGTCTCCAGGGATTACTTCGTTTGCTTTTACCAGGACAAGATCGCCTTTCCGGAGATCAGAGGAAGAGATCTCGACGGAAGAAGCATCAAAAAATTCTGCATTGAGTTTTCGGGCTGGAACGCTGGTTCTTGATTGGCGAAGGGACGCTGCCCTGGCTTTTCCACGTCCTTCAGATACCGATTCCGCAAAGTTGGAAAAAAGCACTGTCAGCCACAGCCAAAAGGAAACAAAGCCAGTAAAGAAAGAGGTTCTAGCGGTAGCAGAAAAAATATTGATAACAAAACTAATAGTAGTCAGGATGCCTCCTATTTCCACCATCAGCATAACCGGATTTCCAACCTGCTGACGCAGATCCAGTTTGAACACCGCACTGATCAGTGCTTCACGAAGAAGTTTCGATTCAAAAGCACCTAAACTGGGATATCGCTTTCTTGGCATTGCTTCAGACCCCTCCTGTCATAATCAGATGTTCGACAATAGGCCCCATTGCAAAGAGCGGGAAAAATGTGAGAGCACCGATAATCAGGATTACCAAAATTGTCCAGATAGAAAATGTAATGGAGGCAGTGGGAAGAGTCCCTGAGCTGGGTGGTACTTTTTTCTTCTGCGCCAGCGATCCTGCCATTGCCAGCATCGCGACCGCAGGAACGAACCTGCCTATTGCCATTGCTAAGGCGCCTATCAGTGTATAGAAAGCATTTGAGGCGTCAAATCCGGCAAAAGCGCTACCATTATTTTGAGACATTGAGGCAAAGGCATATATCAGTTCAGAAAGACCGTGAGGCCCTGGATTCTTCATTAGCTCTGAGACATTTGGTAGAACCAGTGCAATGCCCGAAAACAGTAGAACAAGGACGCCAGGAACAAGGACAGTTATGACAGCAGCTCTCATCTCAAGTATCTCTATCTTTTTCCCGAGATATTCGGGGGTTCGTCCTATCATTAATCCTGCAATGAAGACTGAAAGTACCACAAATCCAATCATGGTATAGAACCCAGAACCTACTCCTCCAAAGGCGACCTCACCGAGAAGCATCATGAACAAAGGTACCAGGCCTCCAAGAGGAGTGAGTGAATCGTGCATGGAGTTAACTGCACCGCAGGAAGTTGCTGTGGTAGACGTAGCAAAGAGTGACGATTCCCAAAGTCCGAACCTGACTTCTTTTCCTTCCATGGATATTCCGGAGACTCCAAGTTCTTTTACCAGCGGGTTGCCTGCCAGTTCTGCAGCGTAGAGTGTACAAACCCCACCTAAGAATAGTATTAGCATAACAGTGTAGATCATCCATCCTTGCCACATCCTACCGGTCATTCTTCCAAAAACAAAAGGCAGGGTTACGGGTATCAGAAGAATAAGAAAAACTTCTATCAGGTTGGTCAGAGATGTCGGGTTTTCAAAGGGATGTGCACTGTTTGCATTGAAAAATCCTCCTCCATTGGTACCCAGTTCTTTTACCGCTTCTTGGGAAGCTACTGGCCCCATTGCGATTGTCTGCTGCTCATGCAGTCCGTGCCCTGTGGCTTGGACATATGGATCAAGATTCTGGATAACACCTTGAGAGGCTAGAATGAGAGCAAAAACGAAAGCTATCGGAAGAAGAATGTAAAGGGTACAGCGAGTCATGTCCACCCAGAAATTTCCTATTTTGTCGGTAGACTGGCGGGTTATTCCTCTCATCACTGCAATAGCTATGCATATGCCTGTAGCAGAGGAGAGAAAGTTCTGAACTGTAAAACCAGCCATCTGAGTAAGATAGCTTGCTGCTGTTTCACCGCTGTAGACCTGCCAGTTTGTATTAGTGACAAAACTGGTAGCCGTGTTAATTGCAGTAAGAAGATCAAAAGCTCCGAAGTTTTGTGGGTTGAAAGGAAGAAAGCCCTGAAGAAGAAGCAGTATGAAAAGAATTACAAAACCTATACAATTGAAGATTAACATATCCTGGGCGTATCCTCGCCATCCTTCTTCTCTATCAGAATCTGTCTCAATCAGTCGATATATCGTCTTTTCAATATGGCTCAGAATTCCGCGGGACATATCTCCTGAAAAGACCCGGAAAAAGAAATTGCTTAAAGGTAATGCCACCCCGGTGACAATGACCAAAAAGAGGATGAGCATTAAACCATCCATGGTTACACTTTGTGTTATCATCATGTGGTTCACGCCTGTTGTGCAATTTAAAGCGTGGCTCTCTATTAGTACAGATGACAAATAGAAACATAATGTCTAGATAATAAATACCTATTCTTTGCTGTCTAGGGCTTTATGTAAAAGTTAGAAGGGAAACAATACGAGCTTCAAATAAAATGCCACCTTTGAAAGTTTGCTTCAATCAGATATTTTATCTATCTTAAAAGTCTGCTCAATAAATTTTAAGCTAAGACGATTGCCATCAAACCAGGAGTTATTTTTACATCTGTAGTATATTTGCTTTAACTCCGGTCATGCCTTCCTATAAGGAGTTGGCTTGGTTTTTAAGGAAAGTTTCTGGCTACTATCTGCTATTACAAAGGCAGATATGCATAAAAAGAGATTTGAAAAATAGTATTTGCTTAGAATTATCAATAAAATATTTTTATAGTCCTGAGCGGATTCGAACCGCTGTCGCGGGCTCCAAAGGCCCGAAGGCTTGACCACTACCCTACAGGACTGCATGTTAGGACTGCATGTTAAAGCTTTTACCTATAGATTAATTCATGTACTTAATTTTTGTGCCAGCTTTTGACTAAATTACGCTATTTTATAGACTAGACCCCGTTTCTCTTTATAATTCTATCTGCAGTTCTTTTTTGGGTTTGAAATATTTTCTACGGAATTGTTTTTCGTTTGCAGGCAATTTTTCAAATAATTAATTTAAAATAATTTATTTCATTACTATAGTAATGGAGTTGGAAGAGAAAGAGTACGATTGAATAGCGAAGTAGCAGGTTGTGACAGAATTGCCCGAGAGCTGGGGTTCTTGGCTTCAGGATATGTTTGATGGGAGCATACTCCGAAAGCGGCGGTATTGGGGGATACTGTAAAAGGACTGAATGCTCTCGGGCTTCTAATTACTAATTTTTAATGTGGTCTATAAAGACTCATTTAATAAACCTAAAAGTTCTTTTAATTTTTACAAGCTTAAGAAATCTTTTAACGACCCAATATTAACGACCCAATACGAAAACTCAAAATTTCCTTTTTCTATTAAATTTTTAATAGTCAGCCAAGTTTCAAAGAATAAAAACTATTCTGAAAACTTATTCTTCTGGAAATTTTTGTGAGCTCTGTATGATTAAAAGTCTTATTTAACTAAAAAAGGTTTCGCGATATGCTCATCCCTCGAATTTTAATAAATATAATTAACAAGCATAACTGCAAATACTGCTTTGTTCAGACTGAGTAATCACAGAAAAATAGGATAAAGTAGGATAAGAATTACGTCCCGACTGAGACTTGAACTCAGGTCTAAGGCTCCGCAGGCCTCAAGGATATCCACTACCCTATCGGGACGCAGGCGAACACCATTGATAAGCACATCCAAGGATATAAACTTTATTCCTCAAGAATAAGCTTGGTTCCGAGTTTTAATCTCTGATTTCCCCGAAAGTTGAGGGAAAAACCTGCATCCCTGACATCACTATCAATAAAGATTAAATGCAACGAGTTCATTTTTATACACCATGTCAATGACTATAGGACTCGCAGGAAAACCCAATGCGGGAAAATCCACTTTTTTCAAAGCTGCTACCCTTGCAGACGTTGAAATTGCAAATTATCCTTTCACAACTATCAATGCTAATCATGGAGTTACCTATGTGCGGGCTGAATGTCCCTGCAAAGAAAAGGAAAAGAGATGTGGGAAATGCGTGGACGGAATCAGGCTCGTCCCAATTGATATAATTGATGTTGCAGGGCTCGTCCCTGATGCACATAAAGGAAGGGGGCTTGGGAATACTTTTCTGGATGAACTGCGGCAGGCTCAGGCAATTATCCATGTAGTAGACGCCTCAGGCGGGACTGATGCTGAGGGCAATCCTGTAGATATCGGAGATCATAACCCTCTTGAAGATGTAGCCTTCCTGAACAGGGAGATTACGATGTGGCTCTATGGCATTCTGGAAAGAAACTGGTTAAAACTCGCCAGGAAGATTCAAGCCGAGGGGCTCAAGCTTGAAGTTGTGATTGCAGAACAGCTCGCTGGAGCAGGAATAAGAGAAACCCATGTAAACGAAGCTTTGATGGAAACAGGACTTTCAAGGCTGGACCCCATTAAATGGAACGAAGAAGATATGATCCGGCTCTGTGACGCAATGAGAGAAACTAGCAAGCCTCTGCTTATCGCCGCAAACAAGGCTGATATTGCTCCAAGAGAAAATCTGGACCGGCTTAGAGATCTTGACAGAGTAGTGGTACCTACAAGTGCAGCAGCTGAACTGGCACTTAAGTCTGCGGCAAAAAGCGGTCTTATCAAGTACAGCCCTGGAGACAGGAAGTTTGAGGTACTTGGTGGAGACTTAACAAAAGCTCAGAAAAAAGGACTCGAAGCGATTCAGAAAGTGACTGAGAGGCTTGGCGGTACAGGTGTCCAGGAGTGCATAAACAGGACAGTCTTCGAGCTTCTGGATCTTATTGTCGTGTATCCTGTAGAAGACGAAGGAAAATGGTCCGATAAAAGTGGGAATATGCTTCCTGATGCCTATCTTATGAAAAGGGGTTCTACCTGCCGCGGTCTTGCTTACCAGATCCATACTGAAATCGGGAACCGGTTTTTGTACGCAGTAGATGCAAGGACAAGGCTGAGGCTTGGGGAAAAACATGAAATGAAAAATGGAGACGTAATTAAGATTGTATCCACTGCAAAGTAAATAGACCTAAAAATTTGTCATCTGGAAAAAACTGAGGCTGGTATAAATAACGGAAAAGATGAAATAGTGGATTGTTTTAGCTTGTCAGGGAGGATATTTTCCAGATGGATTTACTTTCTTTTGTCTATCCGTTTTATGAGAAATTCTTAGCTTGGCAAATAGCCAGGGAATCTTCGAGTATTCCCAGACATGTGGCTATTATACTCAAGGAAACTGACCTCTTTGATCTTAAAGGAATGGAGAAACTTCTATTCGCACTTGGAATTTTTAGAAAATTCAGAGTCGAATTCGTTAGCATCTATGTAGACATCTTAAAAACTGATCCGTCTTTGAAAGCCGAAATTGCATCAACCCTCAGAACCAGGCTAGAGGAAAGCTTTTCTGACTTTCCTGCCGGTACAGGTTATAGAATATATGGAGTTGACGGAGAAGTAAATTGCACTGTCCCTGGAAGGGATTTTTTTGTTTATGTGTCACTGGGATTTGGAGGAAGAAATGAGATTACCAGGGCTGTATTGACCATCCTTGACGAAGTAAAGGCAGGAGCGGTCAGGCCTGAGGAAGTGGATGAAAAAATGCTCGAATCCCATCTCCTTGTGAACCACGAACCTGATATCATGATACGTTCAGGAGGACAGAATCTATCAGATTTTCTTGTCTGGCAGGCAGTCTATTCGGAACTTTATTTTACAGATGTCAACTGGAAGGATGTGCGAAAGGTTGACCTGCTGAGAGTGATAAGGGATTTCCAGAAAAGGCAGAGAAGATACGGAAGGTGATTTGAACTGGAATTTGGAGTAAAATGTAAAAATTTCCGTTATGCGGTATTTGTGTGCCCGAAATGCCGACAGCATGCCCAGATCACAGAAACCGGAAAAAAAACCCTGAGATGCCAAAACTGCGGCGCTCTCCTGCAAACCCGAAAACTGAGGATATTTCACTTCTCTGAAGAACTCGAAGATGCAGTGCTTTTCAGGACGCGCCTGCAAGCTGAAATCTCCAGAAAAGGCAACGAAACTTTTTCGCTGACCTCTGCCTCCAGAGGGCCTGAACATCAGACCTCCGAAACCGAAATTCTGGAAAAAATATTTAAACTTCCTGGAAAAGACCCTTCTAGCAACCTCTCTACTAAGAAAGACTCAAAAGCAATTCTTTTTGAGATTCTGAAAGCCACTGGCGGGAAAATAGATAAAGAAGAACTTCAACAAAAAGTTCTCGAAAAAGGAATAACTCAAGATAGATTCGAATCGCTCCTCAAAAACCTTCTGGAGACAGGAGAACTCTACTCCCCCCAACCTGGAGTTATAAAAATTATATAAAAATCGGCTCTGTAGAAATCCTC
>DALS01000051.1 GCA_002499445.1 Methanosarcina sp. UBA293 | reverse complement strand
CAATGATCAATGGGAAAGCTACAGTTGAGTTTGATGTGGCAAATACCCACCCAAACGAGTTTAATGCAATGGCAGACGATTCGTCGAGTGCTAGAAGGACCTCAGAACCTATAAACCTAACACTTTCAGCAAATTACGGAAATGGAATAAATAAGCACGAAAACATAGTAAGCAACCTATTTATTCAACCCATTGAGGAAACTCAGGGAGGCAGTGCGAATATAGTTGTTCTAGGTTTAATGTTCATAGCCATTGCCGGTGTAGGTGTACTACTTTACAAAAAGATGAAAACAAAATAAAAGATGAGTATTTTAGGGATAAAGACCTTGAAAACTGTCTCCAAGTAAGGGTAGCACAGTTTGAGAAGATATCTTGAAAATATAAGGATTACCACCTCAGACTGTGCTCCATCTTTTTGATTATATTCTCAAAAAAAGAGTGGAAAGTTCTCAATCCTGGCGTTAGTCAATTTTCTTTCAGGTTTCTCTTTTTAATCTATCGGAAGAGTAAAGATAAACGCGCCACCTTTTCCTACCTTGGAGTCTATCCAGATCTTTCCTCCGTGAAGTTCTACAAAGGTTTTAGCAGCATATAGTCCAATTTCCGCTCCATTGTATCCTATAGCTATAGAAGAATCTGCCCGAGTAAAAGGTATAAATATCCTTTCATGATTCTCTTTTGACAATTCCATTCTGTAATCCGAAACTTTAATTTCGAGTATTCCCTCTTTTTTGTAGGCACTTACATCGACTTTTCCCTTTTCAGGAGTGAATTTTACAGCGCTATTTATCAGATTGTAAAGGATCTGTCTCAGCTTTATCCTGTCAGCCCTGATACACTCAAGGGAAGTGTCAACCTTTACTTCGATACTAATTCTCTTATTTGAAGCAATGGAGAGGAGATTCGTCCTCACTTCTCCTATAAGGCTGGCAATATCTACATCTTCATAGTTAAGGCATCTCTCACCGGCTTCTAGCCTTGTGATGTCAAGGAGATTATTGATGATTTCAAGAAGGTTCTTTCCGCTTATAAGAATATTATTTACATATTTTGATTGTCTAGTATTCAAAGATCCGAAAGCTCCTTCTAGCAGCAGATCGGAAAAACCTATAACCGAGTTAAGAGGAGTCCGAAGCTCATGACTAATATTTGTTATTAACCCGTCTCTAGTCCTATTTGCAGCTTCTATACTCTCTTCAACATTGATAAAAATGTTTTCTGTCTCCAGCTCCTCATTCAGATTTCTTAAACGCTTCCATATTCCATTTCTTTTGATTAAAACACCGTTTTCTTCCATTAACTCAAGCATTGTTCTACCTGAAAGGTCTTCAAGTGGAAAGGTACAAAGAAATGTAAACCTTTTGTTGTGCTCAAAAGCCGCAGTTTCAATAGCCTTCTCACACATCTCAAGATGAGGCTGAAGAGAATCCCCAGTGTTTTTAAGATCAAAACTTGTTCTAAACCCGGAAAAACCTCCGAAGAGGGCTTTTTTATATTTTTCCCCTATGAGTTCTTTTATTGCTGACGCAAAAAGGGTAGTGTTTTCTGGAAAGAGATTAGCTGGCAGAATTTCCAATTGAGAAGAGTCAAGAGAGTGCTCGGCATCCACTCCTGCTTCCCTAAGTTTATTTTTTATTTTTTCTACAGTAAGTATATTCGGAGAAAACCATAAGCAGTACTCCCCTCTTTCAATTCCTTCCTTAAAATAGATAGTAAGCAGTTCTGTCAATTCTTTGGCACCGTCATAAACAGCAAAAGTATTGAGGTTTTGCGAAGCGTTTGAAAAATGTTCAGGGTTTTCATAAAAATATTCTGTCAAAACTTTTCTCCTGCACGTGTTCTGATAAGTATGTTTTTGCATGTAGCCGGGTTTGAGTAAGGCATGAAATCGAATCTGCAAAGGTATATTTGTTATCTTAACAGTTCCAGAGTAACTCGATTATTTTAAAACAACTATGGAAACCTGGAGCAACATAACTATTCTCGGCCTTCGATTTAGTAAATGTGCTCCACTTTCTCTATATATTATCCCTAACAAATATAAGAAATATACTAATTTGTGCTATTCACACTGCTAGTCTGGATTCTAATTAATAAACCTAGAGAAATAGTATATCAGTAAATGTTCTTTCCCGCTACATGAGGAAGTTCGGTACTGCGGCATATCCAAAAAAAAGCTAAAATCAGTAAGCGAAAGGAAAATAAATCTCATCGCATGTATAATTGGAAGGAGATAGTAAAAACACATAAAAACACACAACGTAAAATTTGCCTTTTGTCGGAAGGCTGTTATGAACATTTTTTTCAGTTCATAGGTTCTTTATTCACGGGGAAAGGGGATTATATGAAAGTAATGATAATCAGCGGGAGCCATAAAGGCCGAGAAGGAAATACTCTCATTATGGTTGAGGAATTTCTGAAAGGAGCAGAAGAAGCCGGCGCAGAAACAGAAAACATTTTTCTAATAGAAAAAAATATTGGGTATTGCAAGGGAAAATTTGAATGCTGGCTGAAAACACCTGGAGCGTGTACAATTCGGGACGACATGGATGATTTACTTCCCAGATTTATGGCTTCGGATATTGTGGTATTCGCATTTCCAGTATACTTTGATAATGTTCCGGCTATTATGAAAAACTTCATAGACAGGCTTGCTCCTGTCCTTTTACCTCATTTTGAGGAAGACGAAATGGGAGAATATAGGCACGCAAAGCGTTATGAAAAGTTTCCTAAAATTGTCGTAATATCAAACGCTGGGCTACCGGGCCAGACAAACTTTGAGGTTGAAAGCCTTTTTTTCAAGCGGCTTGCAAGAACTTTTCACACTGAACTCATTGCCGAGATTTACAGAGGAGAAGGGGAAATTTTCAGGGGCAAAAGCAACATAATACTAAAACCTCTCCTTGGAAAATATAAGAAATTACTCAGATGTGCAGGAAGAGAGCTTGTTGAAAACCAGAAGCTTTCGGAAAAGACAATCAAAGAACTCGAAAAACCAATTGTGCCTGCAAGCCTGTACATAAAATTCGGGAATGAAGAATGGGATCGGCTGTGCGAGGAAGATAAAGTTGACTGAAAGCAGGTCTAGCAGACCTGAACCTTTCTATAATTGATTGAAGGAGGAAAAGGATTTCTTTTCCTCATGAAACTATTTAGCTGTTGTTTAATTACCCTCTAAACTGCCTTCTAGAAGGGTTTCCAGATTGTGCTCCATGTAAGGGGCATTGCTTCTGATAATTAGTTCCTGGCAAACACCAACCGGCTTCCCATCCATTACGAGAGCACCGTCTTCAATTAATATAGCCCTGTGAGCAACCTCCCGGACAAAATCCATATGGTGACTCACAAGCACAATGGTTGTGCCAAAGCGCTCATTGATTCTTTTTAAGGAATTCGTGACACCCCTCAAGGTCACAGGGTCAAGGTCTCCAAAGGGCTCGTCAAGCATGAGGTACTCTGGAGAAGTTGCAAGGCTTAAGGCAATGAAAGCTCTGACATGTTCACCTCCACTTATCTGATAAGGCGTTTTGTCAAGGACCTCCATTGGCAAGTCAAGAGCTTCAAAGACAGGTTTTGCATAAGTATCAACGTCAGTTAGTGGGATTGTAGGGAAAAGTTCGAAATAGATGGCATCATTCAGGTTCAGATCCCGCAGTGCAGCTGTCTTCTCTTCTTCTGACATATCAGGTAGGTGATATATCATATCAAGGGTCTCAGCCGAAAGTCCCAGTTCCCTGGCTTTAGTCCTTGCGTATCCAATTGCGCCTTGCTTTTTCATACTTAGCCTGAACCGAATCTGGTCCCTTACCGTAGAGTTAACAGACATCGAAAACTCTTGATTCATGATGCTCATAATTCGCCTTAGTTCCATACGCTTTTCGCTGTACTCGATTACGCTTACCCAGTCCCCGTTGCAGAGGTACTCTACAGTTCCACTTTTCGGTTTGACAGACCCTTCCATAAGCTTCATGAGAGTTGTTTTTCCAGCTCCGGATGAGCCGATAAAAGCAAGAATTTCTCCCCTGTAAACATCGAGAGAAAAATCTTTTATATTAAGGACTTCCCCCATCCGGATAATAGAATACCGTTTTGAGATATCCTTAACTTTGATGCAGACCTCTTTATTTTCAGGCTCTACAAGCTCTTCCCTTGGCTTCATATCCCTGAGGAAACTTTTAAGCACCCAGGAAGGTTCTCCTTCGGCTGCGATTTTTCCATCTTCAAGGAAAATCAGCCTGTCGGCAAGATAGGCATGAATTTCTGGAAGGTGAGAAACTACTATAATTGGGATATTCAACTTCTTTTTTAGGCTCTTTATTACATCCAGGACTTCCTGTTTTGTGTCCGGCCCGGTCATTGTAACAGGCTCATCGAGGAGAAGAAGTTTTGGCTTTGCGGCGAGCTGTCTTGCCATTACAACTCTCTGTTTTTCCCCTCCGCTCAGAAGATTGGTGGAATGAAGAGCCTTATGTTCTAGGCCCACAAGCTTCAGATACTCCATTGCTTCTTCAAAGAGCTCGTCATAATCATTTTTTATATCATGAGGAAGATGCTCCTTCTTTGGTAGAGCTTCATGTCCTACTCGAAGGTAGTTTAGTTTTCTTATAATATTTTCAATCGCAGGCCCGTTCCAGAGTCCGAAATTTCGCTGGAGATGTATTGCGCTTACGCTTTTGAGAAACTTTTCCCCTTCAATCCCTGAAGTAGGAGTTATAATTTCTCCATCTACCTCCACCGTTCCCTGCTGAAAGGGTTCCACTCCCCGAATGATGCGCAACAATGTTGATTTTCCACTTCCGCTTCGACCCGTAATCCCGAGGATTTCTCCATCCTCCACCGTGAAGTCAATATGGTCCAGCACTCTTATCTTTTCGGAACGTACCTCATAATCTTTAACCAGGTTGGAAACTCTGAGCATTAATCATTACCTCTTAGTGCTGATCGCAAGTTAACGCCTGACCCGAAATCCGTTCTGCAATTCTGCCAATCTGATGTGGCAATTTATCCTCTTGGCTGTATTTTTCGGATCTTTTTGCGCCAGTATAGTTTTATACTAAAATAGGATTGAAATATTACCTTATAACTATTTATTATAATCGGCTACTGTGATTTGAAGATAACAACCAAAAATCTTCAATTATATTCAAAACTTTTCGGGGCGCGCTCGTATAAAATTTACAGTTGAGAGAAAGGATTTCTGATCAGATAAAGCTACTCAGTGCTCGATCATAATAGACCCCAATTCTAAATAAGTCCTATTAAGTAAATTTTCTCCTTCGGGCAGTGAAAAAACATGCTTACGGGAAAAACACTCTATAAAATAATATATCAAAAAGAGTAGAATTAAATAAAGAATAGAATTAGATATTATTTTTTTAAGAGCAGGCAGCACACCCTGAATTATTCGTTTTAGGGTTCAACTTTTTATAGCTGATACGAGCTCAGCCACCTTTGCGGTGACATCCTTTACCTCTTCAACAACGGTGCCAGTAACTATCATATCCGCACCTGCAGAAGCACAGAGTTTTGCAGCTCTTGCATCCCTGATCCCACCGCCAACTATGAGTTTGTTATCTCCGAGCACTTGTTTGACAGCCCCTATCATTTCAGGACTGACAGGCATGTCGGCTCCGGATCCAGCCTCAAGATAGGTGTAATGCATGCCAAGGTACTTGCCTGCAAGGGCATATACCACAGCAATTTCAGGTTTCTTCCTGGGAATTAATTTTGCGTCCCCTACCCAACCAACCGTCCCTCCGGGTTCAACTATAAGGTATGCCATGGAGATAGGCTCAATCTGGTTTTTATATACAAGCGGAGCTCCTAACACCTGGTTTGTGATCACATACCCTAAATCTCTTGAGTTCAGAAGGCTCATGAAAAATACGGCATCTGCATACTTGCTAAGCCCGGCTGAACTTCCCGGAAAAAGGATGGTTGGGACATCTACCTTTTCTTTTATCTTCACGACAGTTTCATCAAGTAGGGTTCCCGACGCTCCGGTTGAGCCCCCTATCATGATGGCATCGGTGCCTCCCTTAACTGCCGCAAGGGCGATTTCACCGGCTCGTTCAGGCGTTTGGGAAGCAGGATCGATAAGAGTAAGATGAACTTTTCCTTCCTGATCGATGATTCTCTGAAGGTGTGCTTCCACCTGCAAAAAAGATCATGCTCCTTTGGATTCCTTGGATTTCACCCGAAGAACATCGTAGCCACATTTTCTGCAGCGAGTTGCTCTTATTGCATTCCTTGCATTGCATTTCATGCAGATTTTTTTATTTAGTAACCTTTCTTCTGCTTCTGGAAAACGAGCCATTTTTTTGTCACCTGCTATTATTTTTCAATATTGATAAGGTATATAGCCCGCTTAATGGATGTTAAGGGATATAATGCTTTTCATCAAAAAATTCGTCATTTATTGAGTTTGTAATCTCTTTTTCTTTTACTTTTAATATACCCACAGTTTTCTCTGTCCTGCCGACTCAAAGTTTATTTATTGGTTACGTTGTTTATTCCCTGCCCTATATGTTTAAACCAGCACTGAAGCTGTAATTAAATTGACATTGAAATTGTGGCAAAGTTAACATTGAAATTGTATCATTGGGATTGTATAATACTAAAAAGCGTTTAAAGCTAAAGTTGTTATTAAAAACTAAATCGTTGAGTCCTAAGTATATTCCATTCCACGACTTATTAAATTTATTAAATTCCTTAAGGTTAATTTAATTCATTATATTTGATGGTGATTTACGTGGCGATTCATCCTATAGACTATCGGTATGGTACAGAAGAAATGAAACATGTGTGGAGCCAGGAGAATAGACTCGCTAAAATCATGCAAACTGAAGCTGCCCTTGCCCGCGCCGAGGCAGATGTGGGTTTGATTCCCACAGACGCAGCTGAAATTATATCTCAGAGTATCTCTTTGGTAAAACCCGAGAGGGTTGACGAAATTGAAGCCGAGATCCACCATGACATGATGGCTGTGGTCGTTGCTATTTCTGAGCAATGCAGAAATGACGCCGGAAAATGGGTACATTTCGGAGCCACTTCAAACGATATCCTGGACACGGCAACTGCTCTCCAGATAAAAGATGCAATCGATATTCTGGAGGATAAACTCAAAATTCTGCTCAGGGTTCTGGTTAACCAGACTGAAGCCCACAAACAGACTGTCTGCTGCGGAAGAACTCACGGACAAATAGGGGTTCCAACAACATACGGACTGCGTTTTGCTATCTGGGCTTCGGAGATTTCAAGGCATCTGGACCGTCTTCACGAACTAACTCCTAGAGCGACAGTTGGGCAGATGACCGGAGCTGTTGGGACTCAGGCCGCGTTTGGAAAATCCGGAATTCTTATCCAGGAACTTACCATGAAGCACCTTGGAATCGGGGCAGTGGATGTTTCTAACCAGATTATTCAGAGAGATAGGCACGCCGAATTTGTAATGTGGATGGCAAATACGGTCACGACACTGGATAAGATCGGTATAGAAATCAGGACTCTCCAGCGCAGTGAAATTGCCGAGATTGAGGAAAGTTTTGGAAAAAAACAGGTTGGCTCATCTACCATGCCTCATAAGCGCAATCCTATAAAATCCGAACAGATATGTGGGCTTGCAAGGATTGTAAGAGCTATGGTGGAGCCTGAACTCCTTAACAATACTCTGTGGGATGAAAGGGACCTGACCAACTCTTCCTGTGAACGGATAGTTTTCCCTGAAGCCTGCGTGCTTACGGATCACATCCTTAAGCTCGGGATAAGCGTGATTGAAAATCTAAGGTTTTATCCTGAAAATATCCGGAGAAATCTGGAACTGCTCAGGGGCCTTAATATGGGCGAAGCTGTAATGATCGAACTTGCAAAGCGAGGAGTAGGTAGGCAGGAAGCCCACGAGCTTGTCCGGACTTCAGCAATGAAAGCCCATGATACAGGACAGCATTTCAAAAATGTACTTCTGGAAACTCCTGAAGTTGCAAAATACTTAACTGCCAAAGATATTGAGAATCTTGTAAATCCCGACAAGTATATAGGAACTGCAGTGGAGCAGGTTGAAGTGCTTGTTGCAAAGCTTCGTGAGGCTTACTCCCTCTAACCTTTTTCTCTTTCAATTTTCTTTTTTCACCGGACGACTGGGGCATCCAAGCAATCCGACCAAAATCCAGATTATACTTTTCATGCCTGCAGTTATTGTTTGAATACCTCAAGATTTTTCCAGTCAAATTTGTCTGGAGGACAGGCTCGTATACACCGCTGACAGTGGGCCCCTTCACAAAGATCGGTGCTTATCAGAACCCTGTTTTCTTCATCGATTGATATGGCGCCAGTTGGGCAGACTTTAATACATTTTTTACACTCTGGACAATCGACAACCATAGTCATGTAGGTCCCGACCCTTTCAAGTACATGAAGCCCTTCTTCTCCAAGAACCGGGATGTCTCTTTCCACGCGTTTCTCGATTATGGGATTTTCGATAGGGTCGCCAAGTGCGGGAAGTTTCTTCTTTTTGAGATATTTCTTAAACATTTTAAATGGCATACCTTCTTCCCAGTACGCAAGTTCGAGAACATAAGCATCCCTAAATTCAGGAGCAGTCGCAAACATTATATGTGTGCCTATTATCTGGCTTGCAATATCCTGCAGTTCCCATAACCTCTTTTCCGAAAGCAAGATTTCACGGGCTACTGCAAGTGAAGTATTTCCAAGCTGGCAGATTTTTTCTGCTGCGTATGGAATTAAACCAATCTTCTGGGCTTTTGCTGCATCCATATAGGTACCGGCAGCGCCTGCCATATAAGCAATATCAATGTCTGTCATTTCGATACCTGCAGTCGAACAGAGCGTAATGTGCCCTGCACGAATAGCACCTATGGCTTTTCCAGCTTCTTTCAAATCTTTTTCAGAGAAATCCATCCGGTTCTGCAGATGAATAAATCCATCCGGAGTCTTAATCCTTGGAAGTTCTATAAGGCCGCGTTCAATTCCTTTTTCTATAAGAGCTATGACCCCGGTACCTGTGATTCCTTTGGCTTTGATTTGACCTTCATCAAGAACTTTCCCAGTTGCAGGATCTACGAGATCTCCGGGGACAGGTTTCATTTCTTCATCCAGAATGTAATTCCTTAATGCCCCATCCTCGAATTCAAAATCTGATATAGTGTATGGAGATGCAAGGTTACCATGTTTTATTTGCTGTCCTTCAAGAGCAGGACCGGCAGCTGCAGACCCTGTATATATGATATTATTTACTTTGAGGGCCATTTCTGCATTTGTTCCATAGTCAGTGGCAATCGAAATTTCGTCGCTGTCAAGCATCCCGGATTTTACTATCAGGGCAAGAGCATCAGCCCCGACTTCATGCTTTATTGCAGGAGGAACTACAACCTCACAGCTATATTCATCAAGCCCAGGAATTTCGCTGCTATGTATAATTCTTGCGCTCCTGTCCTGTTCCTGTATATTATACTTTTTTTTCTTCCGTTCTCCTGCATAAGCCAGGTCTTCGATGTTTATCCCCTGGAAGATAGATAACTGAATTGGATTCCCACAAATTGAAAGCCTTTCAAGCTCTTCGTTTTTCAAATCAAGAGCCTGGAACAGGTTCTTTACTGCATTTATAGAAAGTCCATGTGCAAGATCTTGCCCATAATGGATTGCGAAATCCATATGATCCATCACATTCGCTCCGGGAAGAGGATTTCTCAAAGTTATTACTGTCCTTCGGATTTCTTCCTTATCAAGATCGATTTTTTGAGCTCGATACCCGCTTGTTCCAAGGTCAACTGCAACTCCATATCTCATAGAAACTCCCCTGATTCTCCCCTATTTTGTCGGGTACTTTAATTTGCTATACAAGCTGTTTAAGATTTATCTATATATTATTCTGAAAAATAACTTATAAATGAGTAGGGTGATTTGTTCCCCCTCTGCATTTTTTAGAACCACTGAATTTAGTTTTATTAATTGCTGAATTTAGGGCTCTGTAGAAAACCTATCTATATCAGATGAAAGAGGCTGAAAAAAGATAAGTATATCCAGATCCGGTTGCTCAGTTTAAATTTATGGAAATTCATTATTTCAGAGGATTTCTACAGAGCCGAATTTAGTTTTATTTATTTTATCTCGATTTTTAGAAAAAATAATACTCTAACCTAACTTTGTTTTTTTGGAGGCAGATAGAACGATTGTATCCCATTCATTATTAGAAATAGATATCGGGAGGGATATGACTAGAAAATATTTATATACTACAAATGTCTTTGTATAGCTGATGAGCTAGTCTGGGTAGCTCGGCGTTACCTGTAACCCGAAATCGCCGATACGCGGGGGACGAAGCCAAAGGAAGATGCGTCGAAGAGACTCCAGCCTGGAATCTCAACGGAGAAACCCCGTCCTGCTTGGATGGTGCAGGTATGCGGGCCTGTTGGAGAACAGGTCTTCATACCCTAACTGCGGAAACCGGTCGAGGCCCGGAAGGGAGCAGACTCACTGTGGGCAACTGTCGCTTGCGGGGCCGCGGGGTGGAGGAGAGGCTCCAGTCTCCTGGTATCTCTAAGACACAGCAACCTTAGGCGTGCTCATCACTTTAACACACTGAGCATATTAGATTTATAGTACGATTGATTTACCTTTACAAAATAATCTTAAAGTGATCTATGTAAAACCTTTTCTCTGGAAAAGATTAAATATATGAAATGCATCTAAGGGAACGCGCTTCTTAAAGTCCTTTGTGACGAGATAGCCAAGCCCGGTATGGCGCGGGATTGCTAATCCCGTGATGCTCCGCATCCCGGGGGTTCGAGTCCCCCTCTCGTCGTTTCTTTTTTTCAAGATTTTATTCATATAGAGCTTATCCCCAAAGCCATTTAACTCTCACTCATTAACAAATTTCACAATCATTTTCAAGATCAAGAACATGATCGATAATTCGGGATATAGGATTTGAGAAGCAAATCCTTAGTTTTAGGATAAGCTCATAGTCAAGTTGCAGTTTTCGAGAATAGTTTTAACTTCGGGTTCAGTAATCCCCTCTTCAAATTTCATGACTAAGCCACTTACTTGCAATTCTTGAACGAGCGTTTCAGTCTCAACTGACATTTCTGACTCAACGTGTGTTGGTGTAAACAGTACCAAGGATACAACGAAAATCAGAAAAACAATAAAAAAAGCAATAAACAATATTTTATAAATTAATCTCTTTATCATGAGAGAACTCATCCCTATAATAAATTCTAGTTTGGATTTATTGATTTTTAGGACTTATGCGCCATAGATTCTGCGCATACTTTTCGATCACAGTTGTAATATCGCTGTCACTTAAATTATAATTAATACAGTCATGTATCTTTCGATATAAGTCTCAGTTTAAATCTGAACCGTTCTCTACAATAATAACTTCAGTATCATTGATTTATATCTAAAAAAATAAGCACAGTTATAATATTTTTTTCAAACATTACAACTGTGCGCTAAAAACTTTCAGTAACTCTACTTAAAAATTCAATGCTCTTACTTCATAACTGTCTTTTTGTAATCGTTTCATTAATTATCTATCCATCCGCCACTGGTCTGTCCAAACTTATTACACGTTATATAAACTTTGATATACTTATCCTGTATCGCGAAGTAGTTATTAGCGATTGTATATCCCCAACTAAAACGTCCACTACCATAAACTTCTGCAGTGGTACTAGAAGTTGTTTGCCCACCTTCTTGCCAGTCAGAAACCTGCCAAGGATTGAAAATAATATGTTTTTGATACCATGAGTCTACGTGATGAGGCTCTACAGAAATGAAATCATACCCAAAATATCCTTTTGTGTAGACAGTAAATATTTTCCCGCCGAGATAATTATACCAACTCACGGAATACGTTATAGTGTCAGTATAAACCGGATCAACCAAAGACATTGAATTTACTTCACCTTTTTCATTGTCTGGTTGCATCGTCTTATTATTTGCTTCTTCTTTCAAACTACCAATTACTATATAGCCTTCATTTGTGAAAGTTATGTTTGATCCATCTTTTAGTCGATATACACTTGAATTGTCACTTACAAAGCTATTTTTTGAAATTATATCTTTGTTTGCTTTACAATAATTAGAAACTATCTCGTCTACGGGCATTTTTGTATTAGATTTTAGCGCAGCTATTAGACCTTGCTGTAGCTCAGAAAAGGCTTATCACTTACTGTTAATTCTTCCTGTGCGCTTACAGCTGGTACTAACGCCATACCAACCAGCATTGCCAAAAGAAGTATCCCTAATGTAGTTTTATTCTTAACCATTCTACTTCCTCCTATTTATTTTTACCCTAGGAGGCAGGATTAGGCAAGCTTAAGTAAACGCAAAGCTAACCTAAATCATGCCTCATAGGGCGTATTCTATGGAGTTCTGAGCATCTTGGAAATTACTTCTGAACTCTATGTATTTATTTCACCAGACTCTTTATATGTTTTATTGTAAACTTTCAAACTATCTCTTTTTCATAGTTCTTTCGAGTCTGTAATTATCCTTGTTCTTCGATTGTTTGATGATCTGGAGGGAAAACTTATATATAAGCACATAGCCTTAACTCATATTCAACTCCGATCATAAAAAGGCAAAATTTAAAAAAAAATAATTATTTAAGTCTATGTTTAGACGACATTTTATTATTCTTCATTAAATTCCTTTATTTTTAATAATGTTCGATAAGACTGCATATTTTACAAAAATTGTTTAGACCAATTTAAAATCCGTTTAATGTAATTTTATGTCATTTTCGCTCTTTAAAAAGAATATTTATCATAAAACAAAGGAGAAAACCCGATTTTAATTTTCAAAACATAATTAAGAGCTTACTTTCCACAGCTGCACACAAAAATGCCATCCATTTTCTCAATATGGCAGTCATTTAAAAGATTTATCCATCCTTTGATGGATAATTTTGGGCAAATAGAAAATAAATTCTATTTCTGTGTATATCTGCAGAATGTGGATTTATAATTTCAACATAATATTACTTTTGGGATAGACTCATAGATTATTTTTTTAATTCTTACGCCTTTTTGCAGCAGTTTATGTATGATTTCTTTGAAACCGCCGACATCAGACCTCTTTGTAGCAGTCTGTATCTGGATCTTATGCAACGTTTCACTCGAACAAGCTTTCACCCTGAATTATCAATTCAGGTTCTAACTTTTACTATCTAGAACTTACTGCATTTTTCTAAAATATTTCATAAATCTTTTTTAAGGTTATCTAAAATCGGATCTTTCAATCTTTAACTTTACTCAGCTGTGCTGTCAGTATCGATACTTTCTGACAGTTTGCAATATAATAACACTTATATTATATAAAAATCCAATTATATTGGTGACAACGAATCTCCTAACCGACCTTCTTATCATCTTCGGACTTTCTATTCCTGTAGTTTTTACTTTCTCAAGATTAAAAATAGCTCCACTGATTGGTTTTCTACTTGCAGGTATTCTTGCAGGACCTTTCGGTCTTGGACTGATTCAAGATATAGAAAACATTGAACTTCTAGCCGAGATAGGGGTTGTACTCCTGCTTTTTACCATAGGCATGGAGTTTTCGCTGCGTGACCTTTTACAGCTTCGCAGGATCGTAATTTTTGGAGGCGGATTACAGCTTTCCATAACTTCAGTTATAATCGCTCTTATATTTGTTTGGTTTGGCAATTCCAGAGAATCTTCAATTTTCCTTGGGCTCCTAGTGGCATTAAGTAGCACTGCAATTGTCCTTAAACTGTTACAGGAAAAAGGAGAAATCTATAGCCTTCATGGCCGAACTTCGCTAGGAATACTAATTTTTCAGGATATAGCCGCAGTAATAATTATTCTCTTGATTCCAGCCCTCGCAGGTATTCCAGGGATGGAAAAGTCATTCTCAATGTTTATCCTGGAAGGCGCTGGGCTCATCGTGTTTACATTCTTAAGCGCAAGGTATGTAGTTCCTTTTATCATGTACCAAGTGACAAAGACTCGGAATAATGAGCTTTTTCTTCTGAGTATTATAGCAATAGGGCTTTCTGTTGCCTGGTTAACTTCCATGGTTGGTCTGTCTCTTGCTTTAGGAGCTTTTCTTGCTGGCCTCATCATCTCAGAATCCGATTATTCAGTTCAAGCTCTTGGAAATTTAATCCCGTTCAGGGACATGTTCGTGAGTATTTTTTTCATTTCAATAGGGATGCTGCTAAATCTCGATATATTAAAAGAACATCTTTTCCTGATCCTGACTGCTACTCTGATAGTGCTGCTCCTGAAAGTTCTGGCAAATAGCTTGAGCACCTTTCTCATAGGTTTTCCTTTGAATACAATGATCCTAGTTGGATTTTCCCTTTCACAGGTTGGGGAATTTTCCTTTATTCTTGCAAAGGTAGGTTTTGCAAGCGGATTGATGTCCTCTATTGTGTATCAAGAATTTCTGGACATGGCTGTGCTTTCTATGGTACTCACCCCACTTATTATGAGTATAGGGTATAGAACCACGGCTTTTGCTGAGTTATTACCTCTACCCCCAATATTGAAGCAAGGCTGGTACAGTAAATTTAAAGAAAATAAATCAGAAGAGAAACCTGAAAACCATGTAATTATAATCGGGTTTGGAATAAATGGTAAAAATGTCGTAACTGCCGCAAAGGCAGCTTCAATTCCCTATATAGTAATTGACATGAATCCTGAAGTCGTACGCATAGAGAAACTAAATGAAGAGCATATTTTTTACGGGGATGCTGCTCAGGCTGCTGTGCTGGAACATGCAGGCATCCAGACTGCAAAATCCGTTGTTGTGACCGCAGGTGATCCTACAAGCGCCAAAAGGATAATTGAAGTTGCACGAAGATTAAACCCTCAAGTCCATATAATTGCCAGAACACATTTCCTGAGTGAACTGGATAAGTTTTATGCCTTTGGAGCAAACGAGGTAATTTCTGATGAATTTGAAAGCTCAATAGAGCTTTTTACAAGGGTACTTCATAGATATTTAGTTCCCAGCAGCGAAATCAATTCCCTGGGTTCAACACTGCGTGCAGACCACTATAAGATGCTGCGAAGTCCTGACATTCCCAGGAAGAAACTTTGTGATCTGGCTCTTGATTTTGCAGATGTGGAAATTCGCAGCATCAGGGTCGGAAAATCCTCAAAAATTGCAGGAATGACTTTTGGAGAACTCAATCTCAGGAGAAATTACAGAGTATCTGTGCTTGCAATCTCCCGTAATCATAGGATTATTTCCACCCCAGAAGCTGAGACTGAGATATTAGCGAATGACATTCTGCTTGTAATCAGCCCACCAGAAAAACTCGATGAGGTTAGAAAGCTTTTTGAGTAAGGGAAAGGACCTGTGGACTTGCACATTATTTGGCATGAGAAAACTGTCAAAAGATTTAGATATTAGAATCAACTATCTCAACAAAACTGGTCAATCTTACAGACAAATATTTACTTATATCAAAACAAATAAATTAAGTAGCATCCAGAATTTTATAAAAGAATGATAATAAAAAACGATAAGAGTAAATGACACAGAAGACTCCACTCTGCCAACAGATTAGTCCTACAAACTACTTACAAAAATTTATGAAAACTAAAGCTTTGAACACGTATTTCGATGAATTACATATTCATCTGGTGGAACTTTTATGATGCATAACATTAAAGAAACTTTCCAGGAAGTAATCCAAGCTGTCTTTCCCTTAGCACTGGCAATAGTGTTGCTGTTGCTTCTGTTCGTCGGTATAAGCTGGAACGATCTTATTTCCTTTTTAATAGCTACAGCAATAACTGCAATAGGAATGACTTTTTTTCTAACGGGGGTTAAGGTGAGTATGCTCCCGATGGGAGAGGCAATTGGAGGTGACTTGCCTAAGCATAACTCACTAGGGTTCATTGCATTAATAGTGTTTTTATTCTCATTCTTTGTAACCATTGCGGAACCCAATGTAATTGTTTTAATTAACTTGATTGATTCAGCTCTGCAGGGTGGCATAGATAGCAGTTTACTGTTATTCTCCATAGCCTTTGGAGTAGGTTTCATTATGATTATTGCCATCCTGAGGATAATCTATGGAACTCCGGTCAGATATTTATTTGCTGCAATTTATTCATTTATACTCGTGCTGTCCTTCTTCGTACCTGCTGATTTCCTAGCAATTGCCTTTGATTCTGGAAGCGTAACTACCGGGGCTATATTTGTGCCTGTGCTTATGGGGCTTGGAATCGGGGTAGCTTCAGTATTGCAGGATAGATCTGAACTGGATGGATTTGGGCTTGTAGGCTTGGCGACTACAGGTCCCATACTGAGTCTCATGCTAATGGGGGTCCTGTCTTCATGAGTTCGGGTATAGAAATTTTGCCTGTAGTCCTAGAAGTTATTCAGTCAATTGCTCCTCTAGTAATTTTCTTCACAGTATTCCAGATATTATATTTAAAATTGCCATCATCACAGTTAGTAAAACTTTATACAGGATTAGCTTTCACTGCATTCGGTCTGGTTTTGTTTCTTTATGGGGTCTATAATGGCTTTCTTCCTGCGGGAACGAAAATAGGGGAATTCTTTGGTGGTTCTAAAAGAAATTTTTTGATTCCCATAGGTTTTATCCTCGGTTTACTTGCTACTCTTGCAGAACCTTCTGTAAGAGTATTATGTTATCAGGTTGAGGTGTCTTCCAATGGTTATATAAAATCAAATCTTATGCTTTACACGCTTTCCCTAGCAGTTGCCCTGTTTGCTGCTATTACAATGGCAAAAATTGTCTATAGAATTCCATTCCTGTATATAATAATCCCAGGTTATTTATTTGCCCTTGTTCTATTATGGCTTTGTGACAAAGATTTTATAGGTATAGCTTTCGATGCAGGAGGAGCTGTAACAGGTCCGATGGCTGTATCTTTTCTCATGTCTATGGCTGTGGGAGTAGCTACAGCATATGAGGGTGCAGACCCTGTAGCAGATGGCTTCGGTCTGATTGCAATGATAGCACTCGCACCTATTCTTTTTGTTATGTTGCTGGGTGTTTATATAAGATTTAACGGAGGTAGAAATAATGTGCAATGAGAAGAGTGAATTTGTGTTAATAGTAACAATTGTAAAGAAAGGCTGGGGCGATGAGGTAATCAAGGCTTCAAGAAAAGCCGGTGCCCACGGTGGAACAATCTTATTTGGCCGTGGCACAGGAGTCCATGAAAATAAAAGTATTCTAGGCTTGATGATTGAGCCAGAGAAGGAGATCATCCTTACCATAGCCAAATCAAGTATTGCGGACAATATTCAGAATAGTATTATTGAAGCAGTAAATCTTAATGAACCCGGAATGGGAATAGGATTTGTAGTTTCTCTGGATAAAATATTTGGAATCTGTCATCCATTTTATGAAATGAAATGTCCCGAAAAAGGAATGTAAGCTTTAAAGGATTTTGGATTCAGAACTTGTAATTTTTTCTGATAAATTCTATTCCAAAATTCCTTTTCTTAACGGTTTTTATACCGAAACTCTTTTTCTTAATCGTTTTGGATTTACAAAAGAGCCTAGCTGTTGTAAAAATTAGCCCTCAAATCATCTCTATCGTTGAAAAAGGTAAAATTTCAAATTGTTCTTTATTAAGTATTACAACAGGAAATCAGAAAGAGTATAAAAAGGCAAATACAGAATGCAAATTCAACATATCTTAAAAAATTATCTTTCATAGTTACAATATATACACCAAACACTTATAAATTAGTTTTCCAGTTCTTTTTTAAGAAGTATAAGAAATCCCAAAAAGGAAGGTAAGCCTTCAAACTTCAATCTGCGTCTTAAATAATTAGATCATTACATATACACGACGCCATATATTAAATAATAATTTATTAGCTCACTGAAACGGATATGTAGATTTTGTTTAAAAACCTGATTTATATATTAATATATGAATTCTGATTCCCGGTTTTCTATCCATCAAATCTTTAATTTTATTTTTCTCCATTTTAAGTCAGATTGTGGCTTTTTACTCTGAGCCATATTATTCTTATCCATATTCCCAAAAGTATAAATAATGTAAATAATTGTATACTATATGTAAAGGATGCATTACATTTTTATAGAAAATTAGCTTATTTGCTTTTAAAACTATACATAAAAATGTTATAAATATAGAACTTTGACTTATATTGAAAGAGTATATGGAGTTGTATAGATGAAGCAGAAACAATTTGAAGTAATTTTATTTCTAATTATAATGGTGATGGGAATGGTTCTAAGTTTTGCTTTTTCGATAGGAAGTCCAGTACTTGCTATAGGTGTCTTTTTAGCAGGGGGGGCTGCGATATATATTATAAAAAATAGACAGGAAGGCATTGTGGAAGACGAGCGCATTTACCAGATCAGCCAGAAAGCCTCCTGGATTATTTTCCAGATAATAGTAATTAGTTTTGCCCTTGGAGGAGCAGCCCTCATAGCAATGAGGAACACTTATCCAAGCTACACCAATCTTGGTTTTTTCATGGCGTATGTAAGTTGTGCGGTTATGGTGCTTTATGGCTTGCTTTATATGCATTACAACAGGGAATATGGCGGCTGAGCAGAAAGCCGGATTCTCATGTCTTAAAAAATTTCAGGTACAATCCTAAACTTGATTATTAAAGTTGAATGTTCTCGTGATGACACCCTTCAAATCTACTTAAAAAATACGGAGCCTGCAATGAAAAATAAAATTAAAGTTTACAGAGCAATACATGATCTTACCCAGGAGAGCCTGGCCGAAAAGGTAGGGGTGACACGGCAAACCATACATGCGATTGAAAAGTGTAAATATGATCCTTCTCTTGAGCTAGCATTCAAGCTTGCAAGGCTTTTTGGTGTCCGTATTGAGGATATCTTCTTCTATGAGGACAACGGGACTGAGCCTCTTCGAGTCCTTCAGAAAGACTCAAATTAATCTTTTTTTTACGAAAATCAGGATTTATAAGATATTTCCAGATAAACTTAACTTTCCCGGATTCCTAAAACAAGTAAATACGGTGAAAATAGGTTATATATTCATTTTTTTATATCCGGAAAAAGCGAGAACATGTGAACTATACAGGCTACTGGGTTAGTAAAGCTAATTTTCCTTCAGGAAATTAATGGCGCTGCATCTCGAAAATCAATTTTAGTTTTTAAATATATTTATATTAAATGAAGGGATAGTTACAATTAACGGAAACTCCGGATGTAAAGCCCGTGAGTTTATCCCATCAAACAAACAAAAAAATAAGCAAGTTGCAAAGGAAATAAGCAGGAGGAAGATCAATGATGCAATCCTTTATAGTTGAACACTATCTTAACAAAGATGTGGATGTCTATTGCGGTGGACCTGACGTTTTCAGGGGAAGTGTAGAAGCCTGTGCAGACAATGTTCTGACGCTTAATAATGAAGGGAAACTTACCCATATAGCTATCGATAAAATAATAGCCCTATGGGGCCAATAAGCCCAAAATCTTACGTAAAGTGTTATATTAAAACGATAAAAAACTGGGAAAGGATCACTACTGATTCCCTTCTCATTCATTTTATATTTTGATAATCATTGGATGGCCAGTTGGGAGTTCCATTTTCCGGCAAGAGTAAATGGGAGGGTAGAGACAGCCGGAAACCTGCTAGAAACACACACAAACTAATAAGCCTTGATTTCAAATCAAGGAGCAGAAAAAATATATCTCCTAGTTAGAAACAAAAAAGCCTTAATACCGGGAAAAAGAAAACTTATCCTAACTAGCAGGTCAAAGTTCGATATATGGGAGAATATCTGGGGTGCGAAGAAATGGAATCTTTTATAGTGGAACAGCTTCGAGGCGAAGGAGTAGACGTTTACTGTGGGGGCCCTGATGTATTTAGCGGAAGGGTAGAAAGCTGCGCAAACAATGTGCTCACTCTTGAACAGAATGAAAAGCGCACGTACATAGCAATTGATAAGATCATAGCTATATGGCGCGCGCAATAACATCCATAAAAACATTGAGTATACTAAAGATTTGAACTAATCTCTTAGTTGAGAGTATCGTATATACGAGTAGTATATACTGTTACTTCCTGTTCTCATAGCTTATGCTTTTCTTCAGCCTTTGCATGGGAAGCGATAAATTCTCTCATCAGTTTTGCCCCGAGCATGGCTGTTTGTCCGGAATCATATTCAGGAGCAATTTCTACAACATCAAATGCCATTGAGAAGGGAGCAAGCGTCCTTATTGCAGTCCTTACATCTCGTGCACTGAGACCAAAAGGTTCAGGCGTGCCGAGCCCAGGGGCATAAGCCGGATCTATGGCATCCATATCAAGAGAAAAGTATATCTGACTGCAGTCAAGCCACTCGAGAGCTTCTTTGAGGATCCCTACAATACCTGTGGATTCCACGTCATCGGCTGTATAATACTTCAGATTATTTTCCTTAGCAAAAATCCACTCTTCTTCAGGACCGCTTCTTATGCCTATGGAAACCAGATTCTTTGTAACCTGATTTAGTATATTTCGGGATACGCAGGCATGGTTATTTTGAAAACCCCTATATTCTTCCCTGAGATCAAAATGAGCATCTAAAACAAGAACCCCGAAATCCTCTCCAGCGAGTTCAGCACAGGCCTTGACCATAGCAAAGGTCAGGGAATGCTCTCCTCCAAGCATAATGGGAAGCTTTCCATCGTTCAGGAGGTCTTTTGTTGCTTCGTAGAGATTCTGCAAGGTCTCGTCAACCGAGGCTGAAGTTTCCAGATTTCCAGCATCATAAATAGGAAGGTCCACAAGATCTATGTCGAAAGTCGGGTTATAACTTTCGAAGTTTGCTGAGACCTGTCGCATGGCATCTGGAGCCCAGCGGCTGCCTGCCCTGAAAGAAGAGGTGTTGTCAAAAGGCACGCCGAAAATAACATAACGTGCAGATTCATAGTCTGCAAGAGCATCTATAAAGGAATTAGGTAAAAACATACTCTAACCTGATATGAAGTTATTTGCTTAAAAAAGAACTACTCAGGTTGTTGACCTGAGTTTTGACATTATTTGGAAATTTACATTCGTATATCGAGTTTGATTTTGCCAAGGGCTGTAATATAAGAAACCTCTTCACCCTCTTTGACTCTGTCCTTATACTCATCAGGAATTACAATCTCAAAAGTTGAAAAGTCTCCCATGTCCATGAGTTGGGCAATTTCACCGGTAATCGAGATTACTTGGGCTGTCTTTCTTTCCACAATCGGGATATAGATTTTGCTTGCAACGGAACCTATGTAGGAGCGTTTCTGGCCGTCAAAGAGACCTATGACCTCTACCCTTGCCTTTGCAGCTCCATGTTTTCCTGGCTTGGACTTGACAATACTTTTTATGACGCATGCTTCGTCATCAATAATTACATATTTTCCTTCTTTGAGATCCTTTACTTCTACCTGCTGTTTCATAATGATTCTCCCGTACGTTTTTAAAACATCTATAAATAAGCTGTAAACGCCATACAGGGTTTGTCGGAAAGTCTCCATGGGTCCGGTTAAGTAGTATAAGAAGGCTTTTCTAATTTTTAAGCCTGTCTCTTATTTGGTCCGTACATTGCTTACTCCTGTATGGAAAAACTGAGAAATATTCCTAGCTTGGGGGCGCCTGTAGAACAAATCTACATTGAAAACTAATACGATAAATTATCCTTGACTATATAATGCTTGTGTGAGTTTTATGTCTTTAGACCATGTTTCAGTAAAAACTGCCAGAAGTACCCGAAAGAAGGCCATAAGCGAGAGTAATTATTACTTTACAGAGGATATTATACTACAAAGAGGGAAACCTTTTAACCTATAAAAATTATTGTTTTAGAGTCTGTGATATAGAAAAAATTCAACTTTCAACTGAGCCCAAGTTTCTTCAATTTTTCTGGCTTTGGCACGCCTTTTTCATCCCAGCCACGATAATGGTAATATTCCTGAAGTGCAGCTTCAAACTCTTGCCTTGGGAGTCCCTCATATCCTTCACTCTCAGCCTCGTTTTCAAACAGCCTTTCAGGAAGTGTATCATCTTTCCGAGAAAATCCTGCTTTAAGGTTATAATTTCTCTCAAGATTATAGATTCTTTCTCCAATATTCAGGAGTTCTGCAGGTGAGATTTCAATACCAGTTGCCGAAAACAGAAGAGCTGAACAGAGCTCTTCATTAAGAGCAAAGCCCGAAAAGGGACAGAAAACGAAAGAGTCCAGCATGGCAGTAAGGTTTTCAAAGACCTGGAGGATACCTGCCTTTCCTTTAAGGCTTAAACGGTCAAGACAGAGGGGCTTTCCAAGTACCTCAGGCCCGACCATGAAAGCAGTCCGGTAGTCTCCCCCATGACTGGATGTGGCATATGCCAGAGCCTGTCCCCTGACCCCTCGCGGATCAAAACCTCCAAGTTCAAGTCCCTTTACATCCATGCTCAAATCTTCTCTCCCAAGGCCTGAAAGATAATTTCTGGCTCCACTTCCGAGTTTTCCTCCTTCTCCGACTTCTGAAATCAGGGATTCAAGCTCATCAGCTTTAATTACCCCGGGTTTGAGTTCAGCGCACGCCCCAAGCAAGGAACCTACTGAGATTGGATCAAGCCCATAATCCCTGCATATCCTGTCAGCTTTGAGCACAGAAATCAAGTCAGAATTCTCAAGATTAAACCCGAAAGCCCAGAGAGAATCGTAATCAGGTACAATCTGGCCTGTTTCTTTAATCCTTTTCTTGCAGCCCAGAGGACAACCAGGGCATCTCTCATTTTCAAGCTCGAAAGCGGATTTGATACACTCTGCTGAAAGTGTATTCGCAAAAGAAGTCCTCCTTCCGGAAAAGTTCCTAGTAGGGATAAGATTCATGTATTCCAGCAATTTTACAAGCACAGATGTGCCGTAATTTGCAAGTCCTTTGGAAAGCACAGGGCTTGCCTCAAAAAGCTTCAATATCCTTGTCTCAAGATTCCGGAATTTCTCTTTATCAGAAGGTAAAAGCTCTTTTTCTCCTTTCACGACCACAGCTTTAAGCATTTTTGAGCCTGCAACTGCTCCAAGGCCTCCTCTCCCATTGTGGATAAAATCAACAACAAAAGAGGAAATAAGAGCCTGTTTTTCTCCTGCCCTGCCAATACAGGCAACGCTGACTTTGCTGTCTTTTTTCTTTAGAACTTCAGTACAGGCTCTGACATTCATCCCCCAGAGTTGTTCTGCTGCCACGACTTCAACTTTTCCTTCTCCTACTTCAACATAAGAAGGCCTTTTTGCCTTTCCAGTAATGATCAGAGCGTCAATTCCGGTTTTCTTGAGCTCTTTCCCAAAGCTCCCACCCATATTCCAGCTAAATATTGTGCCTGTTAGAGGTGACTTCGATGTTAGGACTGCTCCTGAAGCCATCGGAGCAAGCCCTGAAAGAGGCCCGGAAGTAAAAATTAAGGGATTTTCCGGACCAAGAGGGTCAATATCAGCATCTGAAAGCTCGGAAAGCAATCTTACCCCAAGCCCCCTGCCACCCAGATACTTTCTGATTAAGTTTCCATCCGTCCTGACGGAATTTACCGATTCAGAGCCAAGGTCTACGTATACCAGTTTTCCAATCCAGTCAACCATATTGAATCCTCTATTTCTTTTTCTTTTCTGCTTTTTATAGTCAATTCACTAATAAATGACAGATCAAGAAATTGTTAGTATTCACAGCCTGAGATAAAAACGCGAAGACATCTATATAATCCAAGCGTAACATGCAGCTTTTCACATGATTTTTATTACAACCTGATCTCCGCTTTTAAGCCCGAACTGAAGCGAAGCATTTCCTTTGTTTACCGCAATTTCCAGAAAACCGTGACTGCCTACAAGGATAAGAGGTTCTTCCTGCCTGACAAAAGCGTAGGTTTGAACAAAGGGCACTCTTCTGCCGTTTACCTCGACCTGCGAGCCGAAGGAAGAGAATTTCAAAATTGTGTCTTCCGGAATATTGGTAATTACATTTCCAAAGCTATCTGCAAAAATAACCTCGCCGATAAGAAAAGGCCCATCAATTCCGAAATTTCCGAAGTCAAGGTCAACAAAATTCGAAATTCTGGGTCCGACAGTCTCGATTGGTATGCCTTTTGAAAGGTAGGCTCCTACGGGTG
Source organism: Methanosarcina sp. UBA293 (assembly GCA_002499445.1). Taxonomy (GTDB): domain Archaea; phylum Halobacteriota; class Methanosarcinia; order Methanosarcinales; family Methanosarcinaceae; genus Methanosarcina. The sequence goes on along the minus strand of DALS01000051.1, from coordinate 41,125 downwards.
CAAAAATATCCCTGCCGTGGAAAGTTGCAGAAACTCCTGATTTAAGCATAAGTTCAGAGTTTGTTATTTCATATACTTCCATTTCCCCAAGGCGACGCGCTGCAGGGATCAGGAGCCCGTTATCAGGACAAACAAAAAACTGTTTTTTTCCTGTGCTGCCGGCTTTTACAGCAAGAGCGCGACGGGAAGTCCCGACTCCAGGGTCGACAACCCCAATATGCACAGTTCCCTGCGGGAAATATCGAACAAGGGAATAGAGAGCAAAAGCTCCTTCCCGAATTCCGGCTCGCCGGATGGAATGGGTTATATCGACAATTCGCACATCTGGGTTGATTCCCAGAATCACGGCTTTCATGGCTGCAGGATAGAGGTCTCCAAAATCGGTAGTCAGGGAGATTAAGGGCATAAATATGACTCGGATTTAATCTATATTATATTATGCAGATTTGATAAAATAAATTAATACGTGAGAGAGTGTCATAGAAATTAAAAAGAAAAAGATAGGGAAGTAAATAGAAAATGAAATACATAAAAATATTATTCATATTGGTTTTAATAAGCCTTATTCTTCTGGCATCAGGGTGCGAAGAAAAACTAAACGCTGAACCGATAGAAAAGCCTCTCCAGGAACCTTATACCGAATTCTATATCCTTGGGCCTGAAGGGAACGCTGACAACTATCCTACAGAATACATACTCGGGGAGAACGGGACCGTAATAGTGGGAATTATAAACCATGAGCAAAAGCCCGTCAATTATACAATGGAAGTCAAGCTTGAAAACACGTCTCTGCCTTTACTCCCTGATCAACAGAATATAATTCTCGGGGACAACGAGACCTGGGAAAAAACAGTTACTATAACCCCACCCTTTGAGGGAACAGATATGATACTTACATTTTTCCTCTACAATGAAGACAAGAAAGAAGTGCTTGAAGAGGATATCTACCTGCCTTATAGAAACCTTAATTTGCGGATAAATGTATCGCAGAATTACTCAGAAAACGTTTCAACTCCGTTAACCTCAACATAAATAACTGAGCTGAGATTCAGCACCGAACTCTGCCTTCTCAAAAAAGCTGAAATAATTAAAATTACGTAATTCTATAAATTTAGAAATTTTCTCTGTTTCAGTGGGATCTGAGTGCGCAGGGCTCTGTTGCATATTCCCCTCGGCAGGCTGATGATTTCGGGAAAAGCTTTTTCATTTTCCTGAAGCAGCCTGAAACCTTTTTCTTTATCAAATTTTTTATAAAATCGGGCATCTGTTATACAGATAATGCATTTTCTCCTTTTTTATAGCGGAAAGTTCCTCAGCAGGAAAAAATGAAAGGGAGTTTTGCCCAGGCAATAAGATTCCTGTATTGGTCTATGTATCAGATTCTTGAGCTTGTATTAAAATTCGGTACTGACTTTTCCATAAACTTATTTTTGTGAGTTGATCTTAACGTAATTCAAAAAGTGGAATTTCAGGCATGACTACAAAACCTTTATGCAAAACGGCTCTGTAGAAAACCTATCTACATCAGATGAAAGAGGCTGAAAAAAGATAAGTACATTCAGATCTTGCTGCTCAGTTTAAATTTATGAAAATTCATTATTTTAGAGGATTTCTACAGAGCCTGCAAAACCTCATCGAAAGTTCATATGATCGAAAGTTCATAAGTTCATATATACTTTTTCCTCTTGAGAACACGAAATGTAAGCAAATATACGAGAACATTAAATATAATAAGGGTTCCAACCTCCGGATAAAGATCAGAGATTCCAGAGTTATTCAACATAGCATTTTTTATGCCGTAAAACACGTAGGTGCTTGGTACGAGATAAGAGATATACCCAATCTCTCGGGATAAATCAGCCAGCAGGGCAAGTAAAATCAGGGGTGCCATGCAAACAGTGGAAAGTAAAGATGCCGAAGAGTAATTATCAGCGTAACTGGCAATCAGAAGCCCAAGGCCTGTGAATACCGCAGAACCGAGAATTATAAAAACTGTAACCGATAGGAAGTTTCCGATAAAACCTCTGTTTATAATAATTATAACCAGGGATATGAGTATTGTCAGGAATAGTCCAAAAAACGACTTGCCATAAATCACGTCTTTTTCCGAAGCTGGTGACACAAGTATTGCATCAAGGGTTTTCTTCTCTTTCTCTGTAGTCAGCGTATTGGGTAAAACCATCATTCCAACAAATATTACAGTAAACATAATCCATATAGGAATGTTGAACCTGGACTGCAGGTCTCCAGGAAGCGTATTTAAGGTAATATTCACTGGATACTTCTGTCCTGCAAAGTTCATGATGATATCTTTATAAGTTTGTAAAAATACAGCTGATCTTGCCTCATAAGGGTTGACAATAATATTCAGGGAAGGAGTTAATCCATTTTTTATATCGGCACTGAAGCCTTTCGGCACAAGCACAATGGCTGCAACTTTTTGATTATAAAGTAACTCTTTGGATTTATCAACGGAGTCTGCAATAGTTACGTCATAATTATCTCTCGAACTTAGATATCCAATAAAATCGGCACTGGAACCTTCATCATAAACTGCAATGGGTACTAAGGTATTATCAGCCAATGAAATCGTAGAGTTAAAAAGAAGAGACAAAAAAACTGGAGTTAATAGTATTATCAATAAGTTCTTGCTTTTCACGGAAGATATCAAGTCCTTTCTAAAGATAGCCAGCACAACATTAAGATTCATCAGTTAGTTTCTTCCCGGTTAATTTTATGAAAACATCTTCAATTGTAGCCTCTTTTGAATGTACAAGGGATATCTGATTATTTTCGGAGAGTTTCTTAAAAATGTCGCTACTGGCGTTTGTATTTAGCGACAATTCGTAAATATCTCCTATTACAGTCTTAATTATCAAAACATCCTCCCCATACTTTTTTTTCAGATTTGCAGGTGTGTCCATAGCTATTATAGAGCCTTTATGTATGATAGCCAGACAATCGCATAAGAAATCCGCTTCTTCCATATTATGTGTCGTTATGAGGATTGTTTTGCCCTGTTCTTTAAGACCAAGAATTATTTGTCTTATTTCCCTTGCAGAATGCGGGTCCAATCCACTTCCGGGCTCATCCAGAAATAAAACCTCGGGATCATTGAGCAGGGCCCGAGAAATCATTATTTTTTGTTTCATACCTTTTGAAAGAGTCTTTACCTTGTTTTTCTGATACTTTTCCATTCCTACGGCCTTTAATACTTCACTTATTCTCTCTTTTGGAGAATTGTACAACCGGCGGAAAAAGTTGAGATTTTCATAAACCGATAATTCTTCATACAGGTTTTGAGACTCAAAAACAACGCCGATTTTCTTTTTTATCTCTAATGCATCCACTACGGTGTTTAATCCTCCAATATATACAGTACCCGAGGTAGGAGGAAACTGGCAGGTAAGAATTTTAATTGTAGTGGATTTCCCTGCTCCGTTTGGGCCCAGAAGTCCGAATATAGTTCCTTCTTTGATACTGAACGAAATACTCTTCACAGCTTCGAAATCACTATATTTTTTAGATAAATTCTCAGTAACTATCGCTTTATCCATGGTATCGTCAGCCATTTCAGAATATTCGCATACTTATTGTTAATTCCGTACCAACTTATCACTCTTTTTAATTAAGCTGGTAAAGTATATCGAGTCTCATAAGATTTAGGAGCTGGGTAAGATTTAGAATCTGGATCCTTGAACTCTTTCAAAAACAAATAAAATTGGCCTACATCGCAACCGAAAATTAACTATATGTATTCTTTCAGCAAATAATATTAGATTTTATAAACGTTGTTGGTATTAAATCTTTCTTTATTTGTAATATATTGTAATACTAAAAATCTCTCAACAACCGCCTTCAAGCCTTAATAAAAATTCCTTTATATCCAGTCCACTGGCATAACCCGTAAGCTTTCCATCTGCCCCAATAACTCTATGACAGGGGATAATTATCGCAATCGGATTTCGATTATTTGCAAGCCCCACCGCCCTATATGCCCTGGGCTTTCCGACAGATACAGCTATCTCTTTATAAGATCGGGTTTCCCCATAAGGAATTTCGCACAAAGCTTTCCAGATTAACTTTTGAAAATCCGTTCCTTCAGGAGCCAGCTTAAGGTCAAAGGACTCGAGTTTTCCGGAAAAATAAGCTTCAAGTTGCCTGGCAGCCTCCCTGAAAAACTCTTCGTTTTTTACCCAGCCTCCAAGAATTTCCATTTTCTTCTTGCCTTTCAGGAAAACAAGGCGTTTCAGTCCTTCTTCATTTCCTGCCAGAAGAATGGGACAGATTGGAGATTCGATTATGTCATAATACATTTTGTTCATCTCCTATAGCACAGTCGCAGGTAATGTATCGCTTCTGATAGAAATGTTTATTCAATGACCTAGTAAAAGGAATTCGCTGAAGAGGGGAGAAATGAGGCAAAAACTGAGGCGAGAACTGAGGGGAAGAGCTTCGTGAAAACAGATCCCGATAAATTTTCGAATTCCGGACTGAAAGTTTCGTTTATTTTCTCTGGCTTCTTTTTAAGATCCAGGCTCTTCTAAAGCATCTCCCTTGCTGCTGAAGGGATATGAATCATTCCATTCAGTCGGGACCTCAACGGGACTAAGCTTTTCAAATATATACTCCTCGCTTACGGTTTCAGAAGGACTCCCTAGTTCTTCAGGAGCCCCACTTTCTGAAGAAACTGATATGAGTAGAAATATCCCAAGAGTGATAAGTCCTTTAACTATTCCAAAAGCGATAAGCTTTTTAACTGATATTCGTCTCATAAAACCGATAAATCGTCTCATAAAAGCAATACCCCTGACAGGCTAACAAAAGACATCATCCAGATCGTATATTATCAGATCATATATTATCAAGTCGTATATATCCAGGTCGTATAAGAAGACTTCCAGATATCTCAACAAACTAAGAATAACTTTGAATGCTTTTAGAATAATTATGTAAAAAGCTATCGATTTTAAACTGTCAGAATGACAAATTTTCAGTGAAGAGGACGAATTCTTTTTTCTTGAGCATTTTCAACAAGATAGTCGAATTTTGCATAAATTGAGTTTAACATTCAGAGAGCTTGGATTATTCAATAAAGTATTCTAATGAACACGTTTTATAATTAAGACAAATATTACTATTTTTTTTCCGGAAGTGTTATATTAAACAAAGTTTAAACTTTGAAGCACGAGTCTAAAAACGCAAAAAATTGCCTCAGAGCTCATCACCGGACTTTGATCTTGATGAAAGAGGCAGGATTCAACCTTCAAGAGGAAAATCAGAAAATCCCTGGAAAGAAGGGAGTGAGACGATGACAAACCAGAAAAAGCTTACAATACTTGCGGTAACCGTCCTGCTGGTTCCAGCCCTTTTTATATCAGGCTGTACTGGGGAACTCAGTGCGGAGGAAATCGTAGAACAGATGCAGGAAAAAGAAGCCAGTATTCAGGATTATTCGTATACTATGCAAATAACCTCATACTTTGGAAATCAGACAAAGGAAATTGAAATCCAGACCCTGCAGAAGAAACCAGACAAGACAAAAACCGTTTCAATAAAACCTGAAGAAGAAGCAGGCTCAATTGCGGTTGTGGATGGAGAATTTATGTGGACTTATGACCCGAAAACAAATACGGTCATAAAAATGGAAATGCCGGATACCCCTATATTGGGAGAGATAGATTACGCAGGAATTATTGACGAGTTCCTGAACAAAAGGGATGTCTCTCTGCTTGGCATGGAAGAAATAGACGGAAGGCCCACATACCTGCTGGAGACAAAACCGAAAGAGAAAGAAGAGGGACTCCTTATAGGCCGGATAAAATTCTGGGTGGACAAAGAGACATGGATGTTTCTCAGGTATGAAATGTATGACAGTAGCGGAGACCTGAGTATAAAATTCGAGATCCGAGACCTCAAAATCGATCAGGGGATCCCGGACTCCGAGTTTGTATTTGAGGTGCCAGAAGGGGCAACGGTAAAGACCGTGAATTTTGACTCATTAATTCCCGAAGAAATGACCCTCGAAGAAGCCAGAGAAGCTGCAGGATTTGAAATCCTGGTTCCGGAATACCTCCCCGAAGAGTATGCCTTCAACTATTCTACAGTCTCTAACAACAGCTGGATAGCTCCTGAAGGGCAGGCCTTTGAGACGGTTTCCCTGAAATACGAAAACGAGGAGGGAGATTACATTTTCCTTTCGGAAACCGTATACGAAAACAAGGCCCAGAAAGCTCACGAGGCTCAGGAAGCTCCAATCATGAATTCTGCAGAAGAAGTTTCTATTAACGGGATGGAAGGGAAGTACCTTGATCTGGGGAACATGAAAATCCTGAGCTGGAAGATAGGAGACATTGATATGAGCCTTACCGCTTCGCTGAAAAAAGATGAACTGTTGAAGATTGCGGAGTCCATACGGGAAAATGTCTGAAAAGCTCATTTTATAGCAATTAAAACCGGAAAAAGATGAGGAATATGGCAACAAAGAACGTACTCCTGCTGGCTCTCGTAATTCTAGCCATCTTCGCATCGGGCTGCACGGGAAAAGAACTGAGTGCCGAAGAGATTGCAGCTCAAATGCTGGAAAAACAGGACAGCATTGAAGATTATTCGTACACTATGCACATGACCTCTTACATAGGGAAAAAGGTCGTGGAAAACGAGCTTAAGACAATATACAAAAAACCACACATGATAAAAAACTTCATAGAAGAACCGGGAAAGGAAGCAGAAACGCTTGTGCTCTCTGATGGAGAATTCAGGTGGACCTATGATCCAGGGACAAACACGGTCATGAAAACAAGAATTCCTGAAAGTCAGGAATTAACCGAAAATGACTATCTCTCAATCATAAAAATTTCTCTTAACGATACAGACCTATCCCTGCTCGGAACAGAGAAGATTGAAGGAAGGGAAGCCTATCTGCTGATGGCTACCCCAAAAGAGACAGGAGAACAGGCCCCTGCATACAGTATGAAAGTCTGGATAGACAAAGAATCCTGGATGTGCCTTGGGTATGAGATGTACGACGATAACGGGAAACCAGTATCAAAAGTAGAAATCAGGAACCTTAAAGTAAATATCGGGATTCCGGATTCTGAGTTTGAGTTTAAAATCCCGGAAGGAGCAACCATAAAGACTAGGGAGCCCGGAAGTATTGAACCTCCTGAAGAATTAAGCCTCGAAGAAGCTAAGGAACGGGTCGGTTTTGAAATCCTGACCCCAGAGTATCTGCCCGAAGGTTATGAATTCAGCCACGCGGCGGTTTATAATACCAGTGAAACGGCCCCCGAAGGCCAGGCTTATGAGGCGGTAATCCTGAAATACACAAAAGGGGAAGAGAGCATATCGATCACAGAAGCCGTATATGAAGGCCAGGCTCCCGAATCTGCAATCATGGATACTGCCGAAGATGTTTCGATTAATGGGGCAGAAGGAAGGTATCTTTCGCTGGGGGGTATTAACGTGTTGAAGTGGAAGCTCGGAAGTGTTAACCTGGGCATGACTGTTTTTCTGGAGAAAGATGAGCTTCTGAGAATTGCGGAGTCCATACGGGAAAATGCCTGAAAAATGAAAATAATTTCGGGAAAATATAATTTGGGTGATGAAGAAAATGAGAGGGAAAAAAGCATTGGCTGTACTGCTCCTTGTAACTCTGGCCCTTTTTGTGTCCGGATGCCAGGAACGGGAACTCAATATAGAAGATATTGCGAAACAGATGCAGGAGAAAAATGCTGCCATTGAGGATTACTCGTATACCATGTACATCACATCATGCGCCGGAGAAGGGGTATTGGAAGGCCAATGGGAAGGTCAGATCAAGATTATGTATAAAAAACCGGGGATGATGAAGACCCATTCAAAAAATATTGGTGGAGAAAACGATGAACATATTACGGTTTCGGATGGGGAATTCAGCTGGAGTTATATGCCGGGGACAAACACGTTTTCAAAAGTAAAACTCCCGGAGTATAAAGAGCAAACAAAATCCGACTACATAAGCGGCATAGAGTATTTCCTGAATCAAACAGATGTTACGCTGCTGGGGGAAGAGGAAGTTGCCGGCAGGCCTGCGTACCTGCTTGAAACAATCCCGAAAATGGGGGTTGGAGAGGCAGCTGAAAATGAAAGTGAAAATGAAAATGACGAGGAAGATGACAAGGAAGAGTTCTCTCCTGGCCCGACAAAAATCTGGATCGAAAAAGAAACATTCATGCCTCTAAAATATGAAACGTATGACAGTAACGGAAACCTTGTGCAGAAAACAGAAATCCTTGACCTGAAAATCAATACAGGGATTCCGGACTCCGAATTTGAGTTTGAGGTTCCTGAAGGAGCAGAAATAATTACTGTAGAATCGGCCCCGATAGTGTTTACGGGAGATCCGAAAAGCCCTGGAAAAGTCCCTGTGGAAGATATCAAAGAGCATGCCGGTTTTGAGCCGCTGGTCCCGGAATACCTTCCCGAGGGCTATGCTTTCAGCCACTCAATGTCAATGAATACAGAGAAAGCAGCACCTGATGGACAGATTTACGAAACGGTCAGCCTGGCATATATCAATAAAAAAGAAAATAATGTCATGGTACTTACGGAAAAGGTATATGAAGGAGATCTCAGCGAATCCTCAATTATGGAAGGGGCAGAAGACATCATTATCAACGGAAAAGAAGGAAAATATTTTGAAGAACCGGGAGACCCGGAGAGGGGGACGAAGCGATTAAGCTGGAAAATAGGGGACGTTGAACTGAATCTTCTGGCGTACATCGAAAAAGATGAACTATTGAAAATTGCAGAGTCAATTTCAGAAGCATAAATTCTGCATCAGAAGCATAAATTCTGCATATACCGGGCGGCAAATTAACGGGAGCAAACAATGGAAAAAATGCGGGAACAATCACGAAAAAGCACCAAATTAAAGCAGGAAAAAAAAACAGTAAAAATAAGAATTAGGATGAAAGAAAAGATGAAGAAAGTAAAGCTCGAAGGCTTTACTCTGTAATTTAACCAGTGCCTCTTATTTTGCAAGGTTGTAGTTCTGGTTGACGATCTTAAGAGCGCAGAAGTTGCCGCACATTGTGCATGCATCGGTGTCTTCGGGTGCCCTGCTGTTCCTGACTGCTCTTGCGTGTTCAGGATCGATTGAAAGGGAGTACATCTTTTCCCAGTCGAGTTCCCTTCTAGCTCTGCCCATGTCAAGGTCCCACTGTCTTGCCCTGTCAGGGTACTTTATCATGTCTCCAACGTGAGCTGCAATCCTGGAGGTCTTGACTCCGGTGATGACGTCTTCGAGGTTTGGAAGGGCGAGGTGTTCTGCAGGAGTTACGTAACAGAGGAAGTCACAGCCGTATGATGCGGATACGGATGCACCTATTGCGGTTACGATGTGGTCATATCCTGGAGCGACGTCGGTAACGAGAGGACCGAGCATGTAGAAGGGCTTGTGACCGCTCATTTCCTTCATGAGCTTGACGTTGGTTGAGATCTGGTCAAGTGGTACGTGGCCAGGACCTTCGACAATTACCTGTAATCCCTGTTTGTGTGCCTTGTCAGCCACTTCGGAGTTAATAATGAGTTCCTGAATCTGAGCGCGGTCGGTTGCGTCGTGGACTGCTCCTGCACGCATTCCGTTGCCAGTGGAAAGAACGACTTCGTGTTCCTTGAGGATTTCAACGAGGTAGTCGAAGTTTTCATAAAGCGGATTTTCTTTTTCGTTGTGTAGCATCCAGGAGCTCATGAAAGCGCCGCCGCGGGAGCAGAGTCCGCCGTATCTGCCGTGGGCTTTAAGCCTGTCAAGGGTGATGTTGTTGATCCCGGTGTGGATTGCCATGAAGTTGGTTCCGAGCTTTGCCTGTGCTTCGGTTGCGTTGAAGAGTTCGTCTTCGGTCATGTGCACGATTGAGCCGTATTTCCTTGCAGCTTCAATGAAAGCCTGATAAAGAGGCACTGATCCGACTGAAAGGGAGATGCTGTCAATGACCTTTTTCCTGATTCCGAGGAAGTCTCCGCCGGTTCCGAGCTCCATAAGAGTGTCAGCACCTGCTTTTTCTGCAGCGATTGCTTTTTTGACTTCCATATCTGGATCAACGATGTCCGAGGATACTCCGATAGAGGCATTGACCTTGGTCCTGAGCCCTTCACCTATACCGCAGATTTTAACCTGCCTGTAAGGAGAGATTGGAATAACAATTCTTCCAGCTGCAACCCCACGGCGGATGAATTCTGGGTCAAGCCCTTCATCCTTTGCAACGATCTTCATTTCTTCGGTAATGATCCCTTTTTGTGCATCTTCCACGATTGTCATATTATTAACCTCAAGCGTTCTATCATCTGTAAGATTTGTCAATAGGATTTATCTATATGATTAAGCTGTAATTAAGGCAAGGTTGAGTTAGAACATAAAAGGCAAGTAATTATATATAACACTTTTTAAAAAATTAACTTTAACCATAATCAAGTTTACTTTACTTAGATGCCTGTCGGTGTTGAAAATATAAGAAACTCGATTAAAATAAACATTTTATAATTTAATCGCAAACCTTTTTTGAGTAGAAAGCAAGTAAACTTGTTCTGGACGGGAAATTGAAAAAAGAAAAGATTTGGTATATAGCAAAATCAGATATAGAAAATAGGTAGCCTAACAAGAGAAAACAAACTCATTTTTCTATATAATATTTTTGCCCTTAATAAATGAAGTATAATTTTTTTGGAGATATTAAAAGGTAAAATAATTAACTTCAAAGACCAGGTTAATTTTATATTAAGTTCAAAATATTATTTTTCGATGAAGTCCTCATTGCCTTTTACGTTGGCAACTAAAATAAAGTAAAACTATTAAAATGGCAGATAACAAAGATTTCATAAAATCTGACCAATTTAAGAACTTCATGCAATAATTTTTGGGTAATGGGTGGTTCTATTTACAACGTGAGACGTTTTATTCTCATAATAATCAAAAGCATATTGACTACCCAACACACCAAGACTGCGATTCCCAAACGGCACTTCCTGTCCCAGAATAGCGATGACTTTTACATAGCCTGTGTCATTAACATTTGCCGCGAGTAGATTATTGTACCTACCTCTGTATTTTTCAGGCCATTCCGTTGGGTCGTTATTTGCACTCAAAAAGACAAAGAAAGACACATTTTCTTCTCCTTTTAGATTATCGCTTAAGTAGACGTAGGTATCATATGTTGGATTTGAGGCATATTTAGTGTAGTCTCCATAAGGGACAGAAGAAATATTAGATACATTTTCAACAGGAAACAACATCGGGCTTCCATTATTTATTGGATCAAAAATATCAAAATAGTTTGCAACAAACCAGGCACCATCATGAATATCTTCAAGCCTAGTATTGTTTGTTCTGAATCCAAGCATATAACCCTTATCAGTTTCTGCAATGAAAGTTACCCAGTTCCCTATTATCTCTTTATTCTCAAGTGTTTCACTCATATTTCTAAAATAGGGACCTATATAATCTCGTTCAGGCTTACGCGTGGCTTTAAGCAGAAACTTCTGGAATAAATTAGGTTTCTGAGTGAAGGGAGTAAAAAATTTTCCTTCCTTAGATGCGGGGATAGGAACCATTATCACAGTCGTTCCATTCACTTCCTTTCCGGAAAGTCCTGTCACTTCAACATCATAGTTAAAGTGATATCTCTGAACCGGCTCCCTATTAAGGTACATACCCGTATTTATGGCATAGATGGCATATAAAAATAGTATGCCTACAACAAAAAGAGTGAAAAAGATAGGAATATGCAGTAGATTTTTTCTTCTCACTTTTACTCGCCTCCTCATACTCTAATAAAATCTTTACTCCAGAGGCAGAATCAACCTTAAGTATTTACAGATCTATAATTTTTTTGCCTCCGTGCATATTGAGTTCAGATTAGCTCTAAAAGGCTAGTTATGGACTCCATAAACTAATTTGGTTTAACTTTTATGAATTTTTTGACTAGGTCTTCTAATAATATTAGAGAAAGGGAAATTTACAGACCTGAAATAGAAAAACAAAGGTTAATTAGAATTTTTAGACAGACCTTACTTATAAGGTAATCGCTGTTGGCTGTTTCTTACTTGAGCTTTAAATTTTGAGTTAATCTATTGAAAGTGTAAGCTGTGCACGTTCTAAAAGAGGGAAACAGGAAGCTAATTTATAAATCACATAATATATAGACTAAAAAATTATCTTGAAGCTAGGTTAATGGATATCAAATTTTTAAGAAAGTAATTTAAAAAACATTAGTATAATTGATGCTATAGGCTAGTGTAATAATATCTAAACTCTAAAAAAGTTACTAGTTCAAATTAAAAATACAGGCTAAAAAAAATAGAAGTTTTTATTTCTCCCTTTTATTATTTTCCTGGATAAGCTTAACGGTTTGCCTGTGCAGGGTTACTATAAGATCGCTCAGCATCCCGAAGATGAACATCTGAAGTCCGAATATAATAAACAGGGTCGTGAGAACTGAAAGGAGAACATGGGTGATATCATTGAACCACTCGACTACCACATAGGTTCCCGTAAACAAACCTGCAATAATAAAAAGAAGACCTATGATTCCGAAATAAAACATCGGATTATAAACTTTTGCAAGCCTGTAAATTGTAGACCCTATTCTAAACCCATCTTTAAGAGGATTTAGCTTGGTTGCGCCTTTTTCATTTCTTGGGAGATATGTGATTGGAACTTCTTCAACTCTTTGTTTTTTAAGAATACACTCTACAGAGATCTCAGTCTCAATCTCAAAACCTGTTTTATTAAGCTCAAGTTCCCTTACGCTTTCAAGCGTAAATGCACGATAGCCGGAAAGAATATCTTTAAGATCCGCTCCATATGCAACGTCAAAAAACAGATTTATTATGCGGTTGCCTACAAGGTTAAGTTTTGTAAAAGCGCCAGGGGAGTAATTCTCAAGCCTGTTGCCTATGACGTGGTCGGCTTTGCCTTCCAGAATAGGCTTGAGGAGGGAACGAGCTTCTCGGGCAAGATACGTTCCGTCACCATCAACCATTACTACATAAGAGCTCTCTATAATCCCGAAAGCCTGAATCATTGCCTGTCCTTTACCTTTTCCGGTCTGAATGACAACTCTTGCGCCTTCGGTTTCTGCGATTTGATCTGTGCCGTCCTTGCTATTCCCATCAATTACCAGAATATTGGAAAAACCTTCCTGCCTAAAATCCTTGATAAGCTGTCCTATTGTTGAAGCTTCGTTCAAGGTAGGAATAAGAATGCAAACGTCTGCGTTGTTCACGTTTCACACATATCCTTTGTCGGAATCTCTACGCGTGCCGCAGAATCCGTTTTGTTGTAAAATTATATAAACACCTTATTTCCAGAAAAATGGTATATAACTAATAAATTAAGGGTTCTTATAAAAGCCCCATGCTGTCGAGCTGCTTGCGGACTACTTCGACGCCCCTCTCGCAATCTTCAGGGGTCTTGCCGCCTGCAACTACCAGTTTTCCGGAGCTGAAGATAAGCACAACTACTTTGGGCTCATCAATTCTGTACACAAGCCCAGGGAACTGTTCAGGTTCATATTCAATGTTTTCAAGTCCAAGCCCTATTGCAATTGCATTCAGGTTTAAAATAGCATGCAAGTCTGCCGAAGCAACAATATTCTGGACAGTAATCTGGGGGTTCTCAATGGTCTTAATCCCTATACTGTTCAACTTTTTAGCCATATTGCCAATAACTGTGTGTACATCGGCAACGTTTTTCGCCCCTGTACAGACAACCTTACCGGAAGTAAATACCAGAAAAGCAGCTTTAGGATCTGAAACCCTGTAAACGAGCCCGGGGAACTTCTGCTTGTTGTACTCGGCTCCTTCGAATTGGGATTCGATAACAATTAAGTCGAATTCTTCAGCGAGTTTGGTAGATGCAACCACATTTTCGATCTTGATGCTAGATTCGCTCATTAGTCAACCCTCAGTATATAAAGCAAAAGTAATATCCTCTAACCAGTATATAAAGCTATAGTTAAATACCATACATACTATATAAATGCTTTATATATCAATATAAATGCGACGGAAAAACTTAAATTTAAGGCGCCCGTGACCTCAAAGAAATTAATAGAGATGCAAACAGTTAGATCATTTTATAGATCCGTCATTTTTCAAATTTCCTAAGACCTTCAAGAACAGAATCATACTTAGTACAGACTCTCTGGAGAAGATCGCCCTCAACACTACGATGCGTGGGTATCAAAATTTGAGCCCCTTTTTCAATTTTAACCCCGCTTTTTGAAATTCCATAATCAGGTGCAATAAGCACTCCGTCTGCTGAGATTCCAAGAGAAAGATCGTTTACGATTTTTGAAACCATTTCAGTTGCCGGTTTTACCTTTTTCTCGATAAGGACAGCAGAAGAAACGTATCTTTCTCTGGTTTCCCGAATTTTCTTAATATTATTTTCCACTATTTTGAAGTCAACTTCATCGGGAAGTTCTTCAGTAAGTAAAGCAATTGCTTCGATAAGGTCTTCAAAAGTTGTAGAATGCATCTCAAGAATTTCTCCGTCGCAATACTGCCGTACAGTATCAGAGTAACCAGCCGAGATCACGACAACATCTGCCTCAAGCAGGCGGGAAATTTCTTCCTTCGAAGGTGAGTAAGCATTGACAACAAAGTATTCCCTGATCCCGCACATACCCATAAGAGATTCATACATTGGAGTCACGACAACGATCTTCTTTCCTATCCAGAGGTTGATCTCACTCTGGCCACCCTGGGATTTTAAAAGCTCAAGAATTTTCTCTTTTATGGCTTTAGGATCATTTCTTTTAAGCCCAAAATAATCTGCAAAAAGCGGGGTTGTAGAAAGTTGCCTGCTTCTCCCGTAAGGCACAGATTCTACAAAACCTCGTTCTATAAGATCTTTTATATGATCGTAAGCCCCGCTTCCTCTCATATCAACAAGTTCGGACTGAAGCAAGGGCTGGTAATAAGCAATCATAGAAAGGGTACGGAGTTTAGGGGCTGAAAGCTCTTTTGGAGCAACCTCCCGCATAAGTTCGGAGTATTCAGGCTTGACCTGCATGACATATCGTTCCCCAAGGTCAAGGATCTCAATTCCTGAGCCCCTGGAAAAATAAGCTTCTGTCAGTTTCTGTACTGCCGAAAGGACAACTTTTTGGGGTTTTCCAGTGATTTTCTCAAGTTTTTCAAGGCTTACTGCCCTGCCAGCAGCAAAAAGTACGGCTTCGATAATCTCAAACTCACTCATGAATCTTACTCCCTGATTTAGTTTCAGGCTTCAAAAGCTCGGCTTTTGGGTTCATAGTTTCATGAAACAGAGGAGGATTGTTCTCAGTGGAAAAACCGGATTCCTCTCCCGGATAAATATATAGTTCATCGAAAAGTTCGTTCTGGAAAAGCCAGATCTTTCTGGTTGAAGCAAGGAAAAGAAGAGACAGGTAATCCATTATTCTGTCTTCACTTTTTTCCAGAAAGCTGGAAAAAACTACTACAGGCTGCTTCGCAAATTGTTTGGCAAGGCTCGCCCATATCACTGTCAGACGTGAGCTAATGGTTTCTTCATGTGCAATGCCCAGGACATCACCGGTAGTAAACTGGGGTCGAAGCTCGGATTTTTCTGAAATCTGGCTTGCCTTTTTTTTGTTTTTCCTGGATAAGC
Organism: Methanosarcina sp. UBA293; assembly: GCA_002499445.1. Taxonomy (GTDB): domain Archaea; phylum Halobacteriota; class Methanosarcinia; order Methanosarcinales; family Methanosarcinaceae; genus Methanosarcina. Next base: position 25,473 of record DALS01000051.1, on the reverse strand, counting down.
TTTTTTCGGCTTTTTTGAGTTCAAGAATCAATTCATTGAGTGTAACCGGTCTCGTGGAAATCCTGCGGACAGGAAATTTCGGAACAGGAAATTCCTCGGGCTCAGGGAAATCGGGATCGTCAAGAAAATCTGGATCGAATGAATCGACCTCTTCCTCCTCTTCCCCCAAAATTCCCGAGGATTTCATGCGAAGGAGAATAGCAGAATAAAGAAGGGTCCTTGAGGAAATTCTAAGGTCCATCTGTTTGAGTTCTTCCACCCTTCCCAGAAAGCTGTCAGTAAGCTGCACAATATCTATATCCCAGGGATCGATTTTTCCATCCCGCGCAAGCTCAACCAGAATACCCAGAGGTTCGTAAGTCTTAAATTCCGAGATATCAAGCAGATCCCAGTCAATTCCAAGGCATGATAGCGTGCCTGACAGCCCATAAGTTTCGGGATCTGCAAAAAAAGAATCATTTTTCCCGGGTTCATGAACTTTACGGGCTTGAGGTCGAGGAATCTCAAGCACTACATTCGTGTTATCCAAAAGTTCAGCCATTAAGCTTCACCCCAGTAATGCTCGTGAGATTATTTTCCTGCATTGTAACCCCTATTGTCCTGGATGCGGCCTGAATCATAGGTTTTCTTAAGGAAACAACAATAAACTGGACTTTTGATCCTGAGGCTTTAACACGCCTTGAGACCCTTTCCACATTCCAGCCGTCCAGAAACATATCAATTTCATCAAAAGCATAGAAGGGAGCAGGACGGTATTGCTGGATCGCAAATATAAAAGCAAGCGCAGTAAGACTTTTTTCCCCACCTGACATTGCTTCTATCCGCTGGAGAGTTTTTTCCTTTGGCTGCGCCTGAATAGTCATCCCTCCTGCAAAAGGATCATCAGGATCGTCAAGCAAGAGCTCACCCGTGCCGTCGGAAAGCTCATGGAAAATCTCCTTGAAATTGGCATTAATGCCTGTATAGGATTCCATAAAGGCATCTCGCTTTAACTGCTCATACTGGTCGATGCGCTCAAGGAGCTGCTCTCTCTCAGTAAACAGAGTATCCCTTTTCCCCTGTAAATCCGAAAGCCTGAGTTCTACCTCATTGTACTCGTCAATTGCCCGCATGTTTACGGGCTCAAGCCGCCTGAGGGCTTCATCGATTGCCTGAATCCGCATATAAACGGTTTCATAATTCGGGACCTCATCAGTCTCTTCCAGCCCTCTTTTGTGGATTTCTTCGACAAGCTGTTTTTCCTGGTCAAAAAGTGCATTCTTCGTAGCTGTGAGCGTAAGCACCTGCTGCCTTGCCTTTTCAAGTGTGGTTGAAGCAATACTTACTCTGCGCTTGACAGCACTGTGCTCAGCTTGAACTTTTTCCCGCTCTTGTTGAAGTCCTATAAGTTCATCCGAAAGTTCAAACTCCCTTGCTTTCTTTACCTCGAGTTTTTCCTCAAATTCCTTTATTTTTACCTTCAGAGAGTTAACTTTCTCCAGTCTTGAGGCTTTCTTCTCATCGAGCTCCCGGATGAGTTCCTTAACTTCAATAATTTTCTGTTCAATATATTCTTTTTCAAGCTGCAGGGCGTTCTGGGTAGCTTCAATATCTCGGATTCGGCTATCCAGCCTGCGGAGTTCCTCGTCAACAAATTCTATCTTTTTATTGATTTCAGGCAGAGGAGAATCTGCAAGCTTTTCTTCAAGTCCAGAGATCTGTATCTCAAGTTCGGAAACTACCTCCTCCTTATCAGCTTTTTCAGCAATTACTCTGTCCATCTCAGCCCTGAGTTCGGTTTTGGACTCCTCAATTGCTTTGAGATCGGCCTGTTTAGCCTCAAGAAGTTCAGCAAGTTTTGTTTCCCTACCTGCGATTTCCTCAAGCTGATGTTCCTTTCTTGAGACTGTTGCCTCGTTGTCCCGGATTTTCCGGCTTAACTCGAAAAGATGGCTTTCAATACTGTCCTGTTTGCTTATGGCTGCATTCCGGCTTGCATCTAGAGACTTTATCTCCTCTGCAAGTTCGAGCAGTTTATCTTTTTCTGCAGCCGCAAAGGAAATTCCCGATTTAGACGAGATTGACCCTCCTACCATTGCTCCGCTCTTTTCAAGAAGTTCACCTTCAAGAGTGACCATTCTTGCTCTGCCCATAAGGCGGCGAGCACTTGCAAGGTTTTCCATAACAAGAGTATCCTGAAAAACATACCAGAAAGCAGGCTCAAAATCGGAATCAAATTCAATAAGGTCAATTGCATACCCTATCACTCCGTTCTCATAACTCAGGTTTTCAAGCCGCCTGGGTTCTCTCAATTTGTTGAGGGGAAGGAAGGTAGCTCGTCCTCCTTTTCTGCGTTTCAGATATTCAATTGCTTCGGCAGCGTCGGCATCCGTATCTACAACAATCGCCTGCATCCGGTTTCCTGCCGCAATCTCCAGAGCTGTTGAGTATTGTCTGTCCACTTTTCCAAGCTGGGCAATAGTCCCATGAATTCCGAAAAGGTCTTCCTGCCTTGCAGCCCCTATTACCATCTCCACAGCCCTGGAATAGCCTCCTCCCTGTTCTGAGGCCCTCACTCTTGCTTCCGTAACTGCATATTCCTGCTGGAGGCTGTGAAGCCTGTTCTCAAGCTTCCTGATATCTTCCTTTATCCTGAAATGGCTGCTTTCGATATCATCACGGTCTCGAATTAGAGATTCCAGGTTTTCGGAGAGTTTTTCAAGCTCATACCTGACAGAAAGGGTGTCACTGTCAGAAGTAGCAACCGCGGTTTCGGCATCCCTGATCTGGTTTTCAATTTCTCGGAGCTCCGAAGATTTTCTCCTGAGAGAATCAAGAAGCCGATCCTCGGTTCGGATGAGCTCGTTTTTCTCATTTTTTACATCCTCAAGATTCTTTTTGGCAGCCATGAGCTCATCCCGAGTAGCTGCAAATTTTGCGTCTACATCCGCAATCTTACTCTGGAGCAGCATGCGTTCGGTTTTACGCTCGGAAAGCTCGGAAGAAATGCTATCTCTTCTCAGGTTTTCAGCTTCGATTTTCCCATCAAGTTCCCTGACTTTACCCTTGGTAGAATCAATTTCTACAAAGGCTTTTCTGCGTCGCGAATCTGCTTCCTCAAGCTCGGATTCCGAAAGCTCAATACTATCTACGCAGCGTGAAATATCTCCCTTAATCTCTTCGATTTCCCTCTTAATCTGAAGCTGTTCATCCTCCCCTTTCTTCCGAATTTCAAGGGAGAGCTTTTCCAGGGCATCCTCAAGGATCTGAAGTTCATTTGTTCTCTCGTCCAGGAGGAGCTGGACTTTTTCAAGATGTACTTCCTTTCCTGCAAGCTCCTTTTCTACATTCTTTAGTTCAGCCCTTGCGTCTTTGAGTTTGGAGAGCAAGACATATCCTTCAAATTTAATTTTTTCAGCCTTAAGCGCCTGATATTTTAAGGCCTGATCGCGTTCCCCTGCAAGTTTTCCTAGCTGGGTACGCACCTCTTCAAGAATTATATCTACACGCTCGATTTGCTGTCTTACAATTTCCAGTTCCCCAAGCGCCTTTTGCCTGCGCTCGTCAAATTCTGCAACCCCCGCGATCTCATCAATAATTTTTCTTCTTTCTACAGAACTCATGGAGATGATCTGTGTAACATCTCCCTGCATAACTACATTGTAACCTTCAGGAGTTACTCCGGCTTTTGCAAGCTGAGAATGGATTTCTCCAAGATTTACGGATTTCCCATTGAGATAAAAATAGCTGTAATACCCGCTTTTTGTCCGCCGAACCTTTCTTGAGACTTCAATCTCGTCAAGTTCGATAGGTAACTTACGGTCAGAATTATCAAAACGAATCGTAACCTGAGCAAAATTAGGTTTTTTTGCCGTATCGCCATTATAAATCAGATCAGTAAGTTTTTCAGCTCTAAGAGTCCTTGAACTGGTAAGCCCAAGTGCAAAAAGAATACCGTCTATTATGTTAGACTTTCCACTTCCATTAGGACCGGAAATTGTAGTAAAGTCATTATAAAAAGGGATCTTTACTTTTTTTCCAAAGGACTTAAAATTAACAAATTCGATCTCTTTTATATACACAGAATGCCTCTGTAATTTTACGTTTTTGAGGAAGTTTCTGTTTTTTAAGCCTTATTACGCTCGAGAATTCTCCGGTTGCAGGTTATAATCTCAGCGTCTTCATCTTCCCGCACATCAACGGATTCTTCTATAAAATGCTTTTTAGAAGATTTCTCAGCGATTATGTATTCACATTTATAGTCATCTGCAGATTGGGTTCTTTCAGGAGGCGGCCTAACTGCAGAAGGCTGTCTTACAGGGGATAACGGCCTTGGAAATTGCTGCCTGGCAGGTTCTGTCCTCATCAACGGCTGCTGTCTCGATGTGCCTTTAAGCCGTCTTCTATCTCCACTTTCTGCAATAATATATTCACATTTAACTTCTACATTTTCTCTGTCAAGTTCCGCGGGCTCAACCTCTCTGAACTTAAGCTGAACTTTTGCACCTGTGCCTGGCAGGGAGGCAGGCGCTTCTTTGAACTCACCAAGTCTGTATGTTGAGTTTTCTTTTCGGGATTCAGGTCTTTGTTTGGGTATTCTGGGAAGAGGAGGAAGGTCAAGAGGATCTTCAGGATGGGAAACGGTAATAGAAGAAGGAGAGGAAATAACTGGAGCTGCCTTTTTCGCATCCTCAAGCTGTTTAATTAGATTTCCTAGCTGAGCTTCCAGTTTCTTGATAAGCGTTTTCTGGTCGAGCAATTCGCGGACAAGTCCATCCTGAATGCCTGCAAGTTCCCTCAGCTTACGATCAGCTGATCCCGAGTCTTTTTCCCTAGAAGCTTTCAACTCCACTCTTAACTCATTGAGGATTGAAGCCTTGAGCAAGGCAGGGTCGGGAATTCCCATAAGCTCAGTTCTGATTTCGGAAAGAACATGATCCTTTATAGAATCCTGATCGGAAACATTTTCCATTTCGGCCCGCAGTTCATTGAGAACCGAAACCTTGATCGATTTCTTGAGAGTCTCGAGCTCCTCATAGGTTATCGACAGCCGCCTTTTAAACGGTGTATTATGTACATCCCTCTGTCCAGTTCTCATTGAAATACCTCTTATAATAGATTTGGTTCCGATATCCTGATTACCTGAAATCCTTTGCGGTAGGGCAGATCAGCATAATTATAATTTAATTGATTACACTATAGGAATTTAAATAATATGTACAAAGTACATGTAATCTTACTTTATTATATATATGGTAATCGATAGTATTTTCCGGTCTTATAGAGCTCTCCATTAAAGAAAAATAAAAACTGTTTTATTAATTTATCCGAAAATTGTCTTTGCGTAAATCTTTTGCAAAAACCTGCTGAAAGTGCAGGAAAGAGATATAAAAGATATTTCAAAACCTAAAAAGTCTTTTAAGAAATAAGGTCCAGAGAAGAAGGTTCATTGGTTAATTAATACTGGAAAAAAGGAATGAAATCCAAGCTTAACATTAAAAAAGGAGTTAAAGGGTTGGATTTCAGTAAGGGGATGAAAATATTTAAGAGGAAGTGTTAATTAATGGATGAAAAAGTGTCCTTGAAATCGATGAGTACATTCTCCCTTGATTGGACTTTTGAGGAGGTACAGTCCATTTCCGCAGCATTTTCATAAATAACGGAGCCATGAGTTCCAGTGCTCTCAAGGAAAAATTGAACCTCGTCAAGTTCAGGCTCCCGGAAATGATCCATTTCAATTATATCCATAATAACACTCAACACGTTTTTGTGTGAATAAGTGGTGATTCGGGTCATCGGAAATAAACACGATGCACTAAATATTAATAATTTGCGGCAAACGGAGAAAAGTTTAGAAAGACAATAACAAGTTTATTAATATATAACTGTTATGTCCCTTTTAATGATATCTGTGTTTTAAAAAATAATCCACTGTAAGTAAAAAAATAATAATCTTTAATTTTTAATTTGCGGCTTCAGTGATTTAAAATAGGGATATTTTTTTCGTACTCGGTATTGCAGGAAGATTTATAGGTCTGTCGAAAAAATAATAGAAAAATTAAAGGAAAGAAGGCGCAAACCCCCTAATCAGGACGCCTATTCCTAGAGCAAGGACTATGGTGAAGAGAACTATTAAAGCCGTATCTTTTATTCCAAGTTCGTGTTTAAGTACTGCAATCGTTGCCACACATGGGACATAAATGGTCGTAATTACAGCAAACTGGTACATCTGAACAGGAGTCATTACGGCTGCAAAGTTGGCTGTGCCTGCAAGTACGGCAAGGATCTGAAGAGCCATTTCTTTTCGGAGAATACCAAAAACTAGAGCTGTTGCCGCAAATGCTGGAAGACCTAGCAGTCCCACGGATATAGGCTCAACAAAATCCTGGAAGATTGAAAGGAGGCCCAGAGCATCGGCAACCCCGAGAAAAGCACTTCCAGCAAGTAGAAGCGGAAAAGCAATGTAAAGGAATTCTCGACTTTTCATCCAGGTCTTTCTTAGAGTAGATCTCAACTCTGGTTTTCTTAGAGGGGTCATTTCCATAATAAAGCCACTTTTCTGACCCGGCAGACTCTTTCCCAGAATCCAGCCCATGCCAATAATGATAAAGATCTCCAGAATATAGATTGAAACTGCAGGCCAGAAACCTACGAAGGTTCCCACAAGCCCCAGGATGATAACGGTCCTGGCAGAGCAGGGAATGAGAGATATAAGGAAAGAAGCTATCCTCTTTTCTCGCCGCGTGCCAAGGGCATGCACCGCCATAATTGCAGGGACATTGCAGCCAAACCCAAGAACCAGCGGTATGACGGCTCTTCCATGAAGTCCAAGTTTATGCGTGAAGTTGTCCAGCAAGAAAGCGGCCCTGGTAAGATATCCCGAATCCTCGAATAAAGAAAGAATGGCATAAAAGACTGCAATATAAGGAATTGCAATTGCAAATCCGGCTTCTACTCCCAGAAGAGAATACACAATCAGGTTTCTCAGGATAGGTGGCATACCTGAAGTTATCGCTTTGGCAGGCAGGATGACATGAGGCTCAAAGATATCATCTACAATCCAAGTCTCAAGGAAACCTCCTACCCGAAAAACAAGAAGGAAAGTAAGGAGCAGGGCAGATACAAGCACTGTAATCCCAAATTTAGGGGATGTAAGGACGGCATCGATCTTTTCCCTCAAACTTTTTTTAGGCTCGAACCTTGAAACCACGCTGTCCACGATATATCCGGCTTCCCCATAGAGATCTCTTGCAACTGTATCTGCTACCGAAATCCCGCGTTCAATCTCCAGATTCTGCCTTAACCTCCTGGCAGAAGAGAGCAGGGCATTTGCCTCAGGCGGCATGCAGTAGAGTTCTACAAACTCGGCATCGTTCAGCAGAGCTGCAGTTTTTACGCTTGGAGGAATATTAGGAAAAGCATAGTCCAGGCTGGAAAGCGCCTCCCAGATCCACTGGCTGTATCTTACCCTGTGATGCTCCTGAGTTTTACCCTGTTCTTCAAGGGCTACGAGTATTACGTCATCGAGCCCTACTCCCCAGGTCACAACCGTTGGCACTACAGGCAGGCCAAGCAGTTCTGAGAGTCCATCCGCGTCAATGAGAATACCAAGGTCTGCAGCCAGGTCCACCTGATTTAACGCAACAACCATTGGGATATCGAGTTCCAGAAGCTGCAGAGTTAGATACAGATTTCTCTCAAGCCTGCTTGCATCAAGAACGTTGATTATAATATCTGGCTGGTCTTCAATCAGAAATCTCTTGGTTACCTTCTCATCTTCGTTTGTAACTCCAAGGGAATAAATGCCTGGCAGGTCAACTACTTCAATAGTTTTTCCCCGAGCCTTTACAATTCCCCTTTTAAGCTCAACTGTTGTGCCAGGATAATTTGAAACTTCAACACCTACTCCGGTAAGCCTGCTGAAGAAGGCACTTTTTCCAACGCTTGGGTTACCTATAAAAGCAATTGTTAAGTCATAAGGGGTTTTGCTCTTACCTCCGCTTCTGGAAGTGCAGCATGAGCTGGGAATTTTTATCACGTCTCCAGTTTTTCGGCTTCATGCCAGTTATGCGTCTTTTCTCCAATTCAGACGGTTTTACGTTTTGGAACTATGAAAATTTTCTTTGCGACGTCCCTTCCGAGAGCAACTTCCGATCCTACTGCTATAACCGAGATACTACCCTGTTTCTGCTTACGCCTGACTTTGATATCTTCTCCAGTAAGAATTCCAAGAGAACTCAGGCGTTCTTTAGTATCCCTGGAAAGAGTTACCCTAGCAATTTTGCCAGAACTTCCCTCTTCCATTTCATCAAGAGGGATGAATTTCTCATCTCTGCTGATATTATCCTTATCAAGATTGATAGGGTTCCCGTCAGGGCAGTATTCAGGACTTCCAAGAAATTCGTAGAGCTTTTCGAGTACGGCATCAGATACTGCATGTTCAAGTTCACAGGCTTCTTTATGGGCGCTCCTCCTATCAAAGTGAAGGACATCAACCAAGAAAGTCTCAAGCACTTGGTGCTTTCTCTTTATCTTTATAGCCTGATCAATTCCTTTTTCAGTTAATTCGACTCCCTGATAAGGTGTATACTCTACAAGTCCTGAAGAATGTAACTTCTTTATCATTTCCGTCACACTCGGCGGAGATACATTGAGTTCTTCAGAGATCTGTTTGGTCTTTGCAGGGCCCTGATTCTTTCTAATTAGGTAGAGAATTGTCTCAAGATACTCTTCAAATCGATCTATATGCATAACATCATCCCACCAATACATGCCTGACTTTGAGATCATATATTAGGGCAGCCTAAAAAAGCAACCGCCTGAATAAATAATTTTCGTTTTTTGACTAAATTTGTTCTAACTATATAAATAAAAATCTTGAGAATTTTAATTTCTCAGAAATCTGATTTCTAGGAATTCTGATTTAAACTGTTTAATATAGAAAAAATAGAAAAAAGAGTTCAGGAGTATTTAATTACTCAATTGATTTAAGAACAGCAATTTCGTTACAGTCTGGAAACTTGGGGCATTTCAGACAGCCAGACCAGATTTTCCTGGGAAGGCTGTTCTTATCCACAATTTTAAATCCAAGAGACTTGAAAAACCCAGGTACGTAAGTAAGTGCGAAAACTTCCTTCATGTTAAGGTTTTTAGCATCCTCAAGACAGGCCGTGACAAGTTTTGTACCTATTCCTTTTCTAGCATATGTAGGATTTACGGCAAGAGCAAGTATCTCTGCGAGGTCTTCCCATACAACATGCAGGGCACAGCAGCCCACAACCTCTCCATCAATCTCGCAAACGTAATAATCCCTGATGTTCTCATACATTTCACTAAGTGAACGGGCGAGCATTAGCTCTTCCTTCGAATAAGTGTTGATGATCTGCTTCATCACAACAACGTCATCTACCCTAGCTTTCCTGATCAATTGGTGCTTCCTCTTAGGTGACATTTTATTTCTAATAGAATTGACTGCACTGGCTTATAATATATAAAATCATGCTGTATATCGAGTATGGGAATACTCATTCTCTATATAAAAAATTTACCATAGTCGATACAATGTATCCCGTAATTCAAGAAAATCTAATTTTTCATTATCTTCCTCTAAATTGATAGAGCATTCAAAAAATACCAGAATTCAAAAATAGACTTTATCTCCAGGTGAACTACCACTAAGCTAAAGAACTATCACTAGACTAAAGACTTAGAGGTTTTACACTTCTTCCTATAAAACTGATAAAACATGATGAAGGAAATTAGCGGGCGCGAAGGGATTTGAACCCCCGGTTTACAGCTTAGGAGGCTGCCGCCATATCCTGGCTAGGCCACGCGCCCATGAAATGTGTTCTCAAAAATATATTGCAGCTGCCTGCTGAATTTGTATTTCATGTGAAGTATCCATAATACCGGCATAAGATATATATTTAATTATCGCTCCATAGCTGTGAATTTATGCTTGTAAACAAGAATCGGTTTTTCAGGAAAGTTTTAAATCTAATGTAAACCATTGACCCTAGAGAGGTTAACAATACCTTAGATTTCCACTTGACTACTATCTTTCAGAGCTTGTAAATTAATCCTTATGAAGTTATCGATATAATGATACCAGGCTGCCTATATCCAAGTCACCATTAAGCAGAGTTAATTATAATTAATTGACTAAAATGTTTGTTAGCCGGGCTTTACCTTAATAAGTTAAGTTTAATGATAATTAAACAGATCAGATCTCGATCAAATACATTCATTCTTTATCAATTAATTCAGTATTAATCAACTTCAATCAATTAACTTCAATCTCTTACGTTAATCTAACTCTTACGTTAATCTAACTCTTACGTTAATCTAACTCTTAAGTTAATCTAACTCTTAAGTTAATCTAACTCTTTATTATTAATCCTAAACCCAATTACAGCTTTACTTTGCACTGGATTATTTATGCCTGCCTTCAGGGCACATGAAGTTTTGACAAATCTGAAGAAAGCAAAAGAATGAAAGATTCAGCTAAAATTAATAAGAGGAGATGTATGCGCATAAAAAACAACAAATCATATTCCAATCATACTCCTGAACTGAGGATGATGGTTTTTGCATCCCTTTTTGCGGCTCTGACTGCCGTAGGAGCTTACATACAGGTTCCCATACCTTTCTCCCCTGTCCCTGTCACATTACAGGTTTTCTTTGTCCTGCTTGCCGGAAGCATGTTAAAAAGAAAATGGGGAAGCCTGAGTATGATAGTATATACCTTGCTTGGCATAGCAGGGCTTCCTGTATTTGCAGGAGGCAGCTCTGGAATGGGAGTGTTGCTTGGCCCCACAGGTGGGTACATAATCGGATTCATTCTGGCAGCTTATACTATAGGAAAGCTTTCCGAGAAGGCTGAAAACACTAACAAATCTGGTCTCTTCATTAATGCCCTTAATATGAGCGCAGGAATCCTAGTGATCTATGCCTGCGGGTTTATTCAATTGATGCTCGTAGCTGAGGTAGGACTTGGAACAGCTCTTGCTTTTGGTGTCATTCCATTTCTGCCTGGAGAAATCATAAAAGTTGCAGTTGCCGCATACATTGCTTCAACCCATGAGCTCTAATACTTCTTTACTTCTGACTTTTCTAGAAAAAATAAGTTGAATTTAAATAAGGAATGCTTCACAGAATTAAAAATATAAAGTGAAGAAATAAAAGTTTGATTAAGTATGATCAGGCTCGAAGAAGTAAGTTACAGTTATCCTGATGGAACCCCTGCACTTGAGAACATAAACCTAACTGTAAAAAAGGGGGAATTCTTGGGGATAATTGGGAAAAACGGCAGCGGAAAATCCACACTTGCCCTTCAACTCAACGGGCTCCTGAAGCCCCAGACCGGCAGGGTAAAGATAAGGGGAATGGACACCCGTGACCCTTCAAAACTTCCAGGAATCCGGAAACTTGTTGGTGTTGTATTCCAGAATCCGGAAACTCAATTTGTGGGCAGGACAATTGAGGAGGACCTGGCTTTCGGTCCAGAGAATCTCTGTCTTCCTCCCGTAGAAATCAAGAAATGTGTGGATATGGCTCTTGCCGAAACAGGGCTTCAGAAGTACAAATATCGTTCACCAAAAACGTTGAGCGGAGGACAGGGTCAATGTGTAGCTTTGGCAGGAATCCTTGCAATGAGTCCTGAGTGCCTTATCTTTGATGAGATAACTTCCATGCTTGACCCGGAATCGGGAAAAGCTGTCCTCGAAACCATAAAAAAACTACATAAAAAAGGAAAGACCGTCGTATATATTACACACAATCTCGAAGAACTCTATGATGCAGATAGAATCATTGTTATGGAAAAAGGGAAAATAAGGCTTGAAGGAGAGCCTGAGAGCGTTTTTTCTAACCCCTCCCTTCAAGCCCTTGGGCTTGCTCTACCTTCTGTGATTGAACTGGCAGAGCTCCTAAAAACTCATGGAATGGTAATTCCCTGGGAAAAAACCTTTTCTCCCAAAAGCTTTGCAGAGGAATTATGCCGATTATTCTTGAAAACGTAAGTTTCTCCTATTCCAGAAAAACCCCTCTTGAAACGCTTGCTTTAAGAGATATCAACCTGCGGATAGAGAAAGGAGAGTTCGTTGGAATACTTGGAGAAAAAGGCGCAGGAAAATCCACTCTAACAAAACTTTTAAACGGACTTTTGAAGCCTGAAACTGGAACCGTCCGCGTGGATGGGCTTGATCCTTCCTTAAGGGAAGCAAAACGCAGGATAGGGATGGTTTTTCAACAGGCTGCAGACCAGCTCTTTTGTAAGAGCGTGTATGAGGAAATAGCTTTTGGACCTCAGAACTTTGGGTACTCAAAAAAAGAAACCGAGGAAAGAGTATATGAGGCAATTAAAGCTGTTTCTCTTGACCATTCTATACTTTCTCGAGACCCTTTCAGCCTGAGTGGGGGTGAAATGCAAAGAGTCGCCATTGCAAGCGCTCTTGCCCTCAGACCAGATTACCTGGTGTTAGACGAACCTATAACAGGGCTTGACCCGGTTGGAAAAAAGGAAATTCTTGATGCTCTCAAAAAGGTGAAAGACATGGGAACTGCAGTTGTAACAGTAACCCATAATCTTAAAGGGTTTTTTCCTTTGCTGGAAAAAATCGTGCTAATAAAAGAAGGAAGAATAGTTTTTCAAGGCAGCCGGGAAAACTACCTTCGGAAAGATTGCGTACCGCTTCCGCCTATAGCTTCTATAATGAAAGAACTCAGAGCAAGAGGAATCCCCGTAAACCCTGAAGTATTCACGGTTGAAGACGCTCTTGAAGAGATCCTGAGAGTGAAATTTGCTCTTGAAAAAGAGAAACAATGAGAATTGTTTTTGAAAGAGAGAAATAATGAAAATTGCTCTTGAGAAACAATAAAAATTAAAGAGTAAAGAAAATAATAGCGGAAAATACCGGAAAAAATTACAAAAACAGGAAAAAATTCCTGGAAGACGTTTTAAAAACAAAATAGAGGAAATATGCAGGAGCCTGTCTTCAGTTACGTGCCCGGGGCTTCCCTTCTTCACAGGCTGGATCCCAGGACAAAAATTGTAGCAGTAATGCTGCTTGGATTTCTGACGTTCAGGATTGAAAATTTTGCAGAAATAGGAGTTCTTTTCGCGTTTTTCTTTGCCCTTGCTTTGCTCTCAGGGTTGCCAATGAGAGTGTTTTTCAGAGCAGTAAAGCCTATGAGGCTGTTTATAATTTTCATTTTTCTTGCACAATTATTTTTCACAGACGGAAGAGCACTTGTCTCGTACTGGATCCTTCAACCGAGCCTGGAAGGACTGGAAATAGGGCTCAAACTTGCTGCCCGGTTTATACTCCTTTTGCTTTTTGCAGCTCTCCTGACAGCCAGTACCGATCCATCTGCAATTACCTGCGGCATCGAAAGAATGCTAAGACCTTTACCATTACGCCTGTTGGGAATCAGCTCTTTTGAACTTGCTACGATGATGAACATCTCTATAGCTTTTCTCCCTCTTCTGTTCGAGAGAGTTGAGCGGACAAAAGCAGCCCAGGCTGCAAGAGGAATGGATTTCGTAAAAAATCCTTTCCGTTCGGTTCCAGCCCTTGCAATTCCCCTGCTCAGAGGTGTGATCAGGGATGCCGAAGAACTGGCTCTCGCAATGGAAAGTAGAGGATACCAGGGAAGTAGGCGGACCTCGATACATGAGCTTTCCATGCAGAAAAACGACTGGAAAGCCCTTTTAATTCTTGCACTTTTCATCATTTTTATTTTGGTTCTCTGAACCCAGGCTCTGGCGATCTCTTAATCAGATTCAAATAACTTTCTCAACTATCAGGGTCATTAAGTAAGTATTGATATGTGAACGTTTGTTCATATATTCATACCGGATGAATGTGAAAGAGTGGATTCAAAACAGATAGGAAACTTGCTACAAAATATTCCTGATTCAGACAGTATCATGCGGATGGCTGCAGTTTTTCAGGCACTTCAATCCGAGACTCGCCTTAAGATACTTTTCTTGTTAAGACAAAAGGAGATGTGTGTCTGCGAATTCGAACAGGTGCTTAGTGTCACTCAGTCCGCAATCTCACATGGCCTTCGCACCCTCAGTCAGCTTGACCTCGTGAGGGTCAGGAGAGAGGGAAAGTTTACGATTTATTATATTGCAGACGAACATTTCCGCACGCTGATTGAGATGTGCCTCGAACATGTGGAGGAAAAACATGAGCTTTGATTTTCTCAACGCCTACATATCCCTTTTTTCAGGCATTCTCCTGGAATCCTGGGAAATCTTTGTAGAGGCGGCTCCCTACCTTATTTTCGGCCTGGGGATTGCAGGTCTTCTCAATATCCTTGTGCCTGACCAGAAAATAGTGGAATACCTTGGAACTTCCGCAGGAAAAATCCGTTCTGTTATCAATGCCTCCCTGGAAGGTCTTCCCTTACCATTATGCTCCTGTGGAGTCATTCCTGCAGCCATGTCGATAAAAAAAGGGGAGCAAACCGGGGCGCGACCATTTCCTTCCTGATCTCGACTCCAGAGACAGGAGTAGACTCAATCGCGGTCATTTACGCTCTTCTGAATCCTCTGATGGCAGTTTTCCGCCCGCTTGCTGCCCTTATAACTGCTATCCTTGCAGGGCTTGCAGACAATTTTTTGATAGGTGAAGAGTCGGGAAAGCAGAATTTCAAAAAACAGGAAACCCCCGGGAAAAATGCAGGAGTTCTTGCAGTCTCGACCTTGATTGGAACTTCGGTTCAGGGAAATACGTACAACCCTTCCTCTTGCAGCCTCTCGTCCTGCAGTTGCAATAAGCCAGCAATCTCGAACTGCCTGGAGAGATTTCAAAGTGGATGCTTGTCGGAATCCTGTTTGCAGGAATAATCTCTTACGCAATCCCAGAAAACCTTATTCAAAACTACCTTGGCGGCGGTGGGCTTGGATCAATGCTAGTCATGCTTTCAGTGGGTATTCCCCTTTATATCTGTGCTACAGCTTCTACCCCTCTTGCTGCAAGCCTGATATCCAAGGGAATGAGTCAGGGAACAGCTTTTGTTTTCCTCCTTGCGGGTCCGGCAACCAATGCAGCAACCATAACTATGGTCGCCCGTTTCCTTGGAAAACGTTCGGCTGCTCTTTATCTGGGAGTCATTTCTCTCTGTGCCCTTGGGGCAGGATTCCTGCTAGACTGGTTTTATCTAAAACTTGGGATCAGTGCAGTTGCAACCATGGGAACTGCAAAAGAACTACTTCCTGAAGATCTGAAGCTGGGTTTTGCGGTTTTCCTTCTCCCTTTGATGTTATACGGAACATTCCGCAGGGAAAAAGAATGCGGCTGTCACGAATATCACTGAAATAGAATAAAGAAATGAAAAATAGTAAAAGAGGATAGAAAAATACCAGCATAATATAAATCCTCAAAAATAGAATTACCAATATGCAGGAAAATCTCGAATCTCAAGAAAAAAAGGAAACTAAAGGAAACTTTTTTGAAGCGCCGGGGGTACCTAAAGCTGAATCTAAAGAGGAACTAGGCGCAAGATCAGAGGGAAAAACAAAAGAAACCAGTAAAAGCACCGCGCCCCTAGAACGAAAAGAACCAAAAATAAAGGATTTCAAACCTGAAGGGGAACTTGAAACTGGCTATACAGAGAAATCATGGGCAAAACCTGAGAGAAAGGTGGAAGAAGAAACCACTTTAGAGCCAAAGGAAAAAAGAGAAGAGAAAGCCGCAGAAGAGGCTAGAGAAGAAGTCATAGAGGAAGCTAGGGAAGAAAAGGAAGAAAAACGCACCACCTATACCCTTAAGAAGCGCCTTACTAAAAGCAAAAAAGAGCGTATGGTCTTTGGAGTCTGCGGCGGATTGGGAGTATACTTTGGTATTGACCCGACCTTTATACGGCTTGCTTTTGCAGCCCTTGCTCTGCAAGGAGGAATTGGTATTGTTCTGTATATTATCCTGGCAATAGTTATGCCCTCGGAAGAGAGTTTTGAGATGGCTTCCAGCATCCAGGGCAGCAAATATCAGTGATGAGACTTCTTAACTAAGCCGGAAAAATAACAGATTGCAGGAATAATTTCAAGCTTTTTCCGGTTAATCTTTTTTGATTATTTCTCTGAATTTAAGCGTATTTTAGCTATTTTAGAGTCATTCTGTTTTGAAATCCGGAGTAGAAGGCCGCGTAACAGAAAATAAAGAGTTTTGTAGAAAAGAAATAAGAATGCAAAAACAGTAAAAGAGAATTTGATGAATTAATTAGAAGTAAGTAAAAATTAAGCGGGCCCGAAGGGATTTGAACCCCCGGCGTCTGGGTTAGAAGCCCAGCGCTATATCCTGGCTAAGCCACGAGCCCTTTTTGTATTTCCTATTACGGAATACGAAATGCGCATCTAGCATAAAAGCCTTTTGTATGAATGTCTTAATCAGAGCTGTAATATCTTAAATTTTTTATATAGAACCGGAATTATAATATATATTCAGTATATATCCGCTGTATTATAACGTTTCATTTAAGAATGACAGTATGGAAAAAACTACCCCTTAAAGCTTTGAGTTCTGTTAAGAATCCTGCCTAGGGCTCACATACTGCCAATAAATGAAAAAGTTAATAACATACTTAGATTTCTAGATTAAAGATCATAATAGATTAAAAATCAAATAAAGAGGTAAACTCTAAAAATTTAAAATTGCAGAGGATTGTTCGCAAATGAGTGAGTTACTGATTTATGTGGATGGGAATTTTGTTCCCAAATCCGAAGCCAAAGTTTCGGTCTATGACCATGGATTTCTCTACGGTGACGGTGTTTTTGAAGGAATAAGGGCATACAACGGGCGTGTTTTTAAATTAAAAGAGCATGTTGACAGACTCTACGATTCAGCAAAAGCAATTGCAATGGACATCCCTATTACAAAAGAAGAGATGAGCGAGATAATTCTTGAGACCCTGAGGAAAAACAACCTCAGAGATGCATACATCCGTCCTATTGTCTCAAGAGGAGTCGGAGATCTTGGGCTTGATCCCCGCAAGTGCGAGAAACCCAGCGTGGTTGTTATAGCCCAGGGCTGGGGAGCTATGTATGGAGATCTGTACGAAGTCGGGCTCACAGGAGTCAGTGTCTGTGTCCGGAGAAATGCACCAGATGCCTTATCCCCGAATATCAAATCCCTGAACTATCTGAACAACATCCTTGCAAAGATTGAAGCCAACGAAAAAGGAGGAGACGAAGCTATTTTCCTGGATCAAAATGGTTTTGTATGTGAAGGCTCGGGAGATAACATCTTCATAGTCAAGAACAACCAGGTCTTTACTCCCCACACGATCAGCAACCTGAAGGGGATTACCAGAGCTACAGCCATAGAACTCCTTGATGAAATGGGATACAAAACCATCGAAGCAAACCTAGGATTATTTGATCTATATACAGCAGATGAGATCTTTGTTACTGGAACCGCTGCAGAATCCGCTCCTCTCACCAGACTTGATGGAAGGCTCATAGGCACAGGCAAACCCGGACCACTTACAAAGAAGATGGTTGAAGCTTTTGAGAAAATAACCCAGACTACGGGTACCCACATATACAAATAAATAACTAAATAAATAAATAAATAAATAAGTTCTTAAAGCAAAGAAAAATAATAAAATCGTGCGGGGTTTTCCCGCCCTGGTTCTTTTTGGGTGGCGCCTGGAGCAGTTTTCTAGTTTTCTAAACTTTTTTAATTCCTGTTTAAGCTCCTTTTAAGCCCTTTTTCAAGGTCTGCCTAAATTTGTATTTAAGTTTCTATTTTGAGTTTTTAAACTTCGGTTTTGATTTCCTTTTGAGATTCTGTCTGGATTACTCTTTGAGCTTTTTTAAACTTATAATTAACTTATATTTGAATATCTCCTTAACGATTCACTTCTATTATGCTTCTGTATTTTCTTCAGGAAAAAGTAAGTATAAAAACATATCTGGAAATACTATTAAACTAAAAAACTTATCTGAAGGCTGAAAAATCAGGATTGAATCTCTATGAAGCGCAAAGAATTTCGGAAACTTATCTCTGTGGAGAAGGCAAGGGAAATAATAAACAGCCTGCAGGTCCTTCCCAGACAGGAAAGCTTGGCCCTTGAAAATGCTCACGGTAAAATCCTTGCAGAGGATGTTGTCGCCGAAATTAATGTGCCTCCCTTTGCAAGAGCGATAATGGACGGGTATGCCGTAAGAGCAGAAGATACGTATGCCTGCAGTGAAACTGAACCAGCAAAGCTAAAGGTACTCGGAAATATTCCTGCAGGCTCGGACACCAAATTCACAGTTTCGTCAGGAGAAGCTGTGGAAATTGCAACTGGAGCCCCTATTCCAGAAGGAGCTGATTCAGTAGTTATGGTCGAATACAGCTCTGAGGAAAACGGAACTGTATTTATTTACAGACCCGTAACCGTAGGGGAGAATATAATGAAAGCCGGTTCGGACATCCAGAAAGGAGAACGTGTGCTTAGAGCAGGGCAAAAGCTCGGAACCAGGGAAATTGGGGTGCTGGCATCAGTCGGAAAAAAAGAGGTCTCTGTCCTTAAACTGCAGGTTGGAATAATCTCAACAGGAGACGAGCTTGTACGTCCCGGAGAAAAACTTGCTCTCGGGCAGATATACGACGCAAATTCCTACACCTTATATGCTGGGGTGCAGGAATGTGGAGCCTTCCCCAAACTTTACGGAATTGTAGAGGACAATGAAAAAGTTATGAGAGAAGCACTTGAGACCGCGGTTTCGGAATGCTCTCTAATCCTGACGTCAGGCAGCACATCATCAGGAGCAGGGGATATAATGTACCGGCTTATAGATGAAATCGGGGATACTCTAGCTCACGGCATTAATATAAAGCCTGGAAAACCCGTAGTTATTGGCGTAATAAAAGATATTCCTATCATAGGGCTGCCTGGAAATCCGACATCTGCTTTAATTATTTTTAATGAGTTCGTAGCTCCTCTCCTCCGGGAAGTTCTTGGAGCTGAAACTGAACTTAAAAAAGTAGAAAACGGAATAATAAGTACTGGCATCCGTTCCGAAGGACGGCAGCAGCTTCTTCCTGTAGGTCTGATAAGGGGAAGGGTTTATCCTGCAGATAGAGGCTCAGGTGCAATAACCTCTCTTTCCGGAGCTGATGGTTTTATCGAAATCCCATCTACTGTTGAATTTCTTGAGGCAGGAACCCCTATAGAGGTAACCCTTTTCGGGGAAGTCGAAAAACCTGACCTCCTGATAGCAGGCGGTTTCTGCCCTGGTCTTGATCTGCTTGAAGACCTTAGCGGACTTCGCTTCAGGATTCTTTACACAGGATCAAGTGGAGGCTTTAGCGCAATTGCCGCAGATACAGCTGATATTGCAGGTGTGAATATGCCGTCCAGAGATCCCAGAGGACAGAACGGAATACTCTACAATACCGCAACAATCGAGAATATGGAACTCTCAGGCGTTGTGCTTGTCAAAGGGTACAGGCGAGAAGTTGGGCTTCTTGTCAGGCAGGACAGCTCGATTTCCGGACTTTGGGACCTCCCAGGAAAACGCCTGATTAACCGAAATCTGGGTTCAGGCACCAGAGCTCTTCTTGACATAAAAGTTGCAGAATTCGCAGCTGAAAATGGAATTAGTAAGAGGGAATTCACGGGTTCGATCCCTGGATATACATCCGGAGCAAAATCGGAGGCAGCTATCTGTGAGGCGGTTGCCTCAGAAAAGGCTGATGCAGGCGTGGGAATAAGAAATTGTGCCGAGAAGGATCGCCTTAAATTTATAAAATTTGCCGAAGAAGAATATGATTTCCTTATAAGGAAGGAAATGCTGGAAACTCCCGAAGTCCATAGGTTCCTGAAAACTCTCAAATCCGCAGAATTCGCTTCAAAGCTTCCTGAAGGACTGCACGTGTATGAGAGAACAGGAGAGGTAATCTCCTTTGAATAATTTTTTAATAAAGAATTAGTCTCTGAGAAGTAGCCTCAGAAAGACCGTATCCTTTGAATAAGCTCCTGTGTAAGAAGTATTTATCAAAAGCAAAGCTCAATAAAATATAAATATAAAAGATAAGATATAAAATAGAATAAATCTCAAGAAATATAAATTGCCCCCAATAGCCTTACTATTAAGAATCAGCAAATAAAAGCATTCCATAGGTATATATATTGCATTCAACTATTCAGAATAAATATCCAGATACGGATCTGTTTTGTATCAAAAAAGGTTTGTGGAGACCGTTTAGACACGGTTTCTTTTTAAAGATAATAAGAAAATCATTTCTTCAGTCCCGAAATCGGCAGGTACCAGATGAGCAGCATACAGGAGCAAATACAGGAAATCGAAGACGAAATTCGAAAGACCCAGTACAATAAGGCAACTTCCCATCACATAGGCCGTCTCAAAGCCAAGATAGCCCGTCTGAGAGACGAGGTAGAAAAGAAAGCTTCGGCAAAAGGAGGAGGGGAAGGGTACTCAGTCAGAAAATCAGGAGACGGAACCGTAACTCTTGTAGGTTTTCCATCAGTAGGAAAATCCACACTTCTGAATAAAGTCACAGGTGCCAATTCCGAAGTGGGAGCTTACGAGTTCACTACCCTTACAGTTGTGCCAGGTGTGCTTGAGCACAAAGGGGCGACAATTCAATTTCTTGATGTTCCAGGACTTGTAAAAGGCGCGTCTTCAGGACGTGGGCGCGGAAAAGAAGTCATATCCGTAATCAGGAACTCGGATATGATTGTATTTTTGCTCGATGTCTTCCAGCCCAAGCATTATGAAGTACTTAGGGATGAACTCTACCAGGCCGGTATTCGCATAGATGAAGAACCCCCTGATGTGATAATAAGGAAAAAAGAAAGGGGCGGAATAGAGATCAACTCAACCATCGACCTTGATCTGGATGAGGAGACTATCAAGGCTGTGCTTGATGAGTACAAAATCCATAACGCCAGCGTGCTTATAAGAGAAAACATAACGGTTGATCAGCTTATTGACGTTGTCCTGGACAACCGCAGCTATGTCAGATCCCTTATAGCCATTAACAAGGTTGACCTGGCTTATCCTCAGTTGATTGAGGACTGCAGAGAACTATATCCAAACTCAATCTTCATTTCAGCCCATGAAGGCATTAACATAGGGATATTCAAAGATTCTATTTACGACAAACTGGGCTTCATTCGAGTTTACTTAAAACCACAGGGTCAGTCCGCAGATATGGAAGAACCCCTGATAGTTATGAACGGAACCAATATAGGTCAGATTTGTGACCGCTTGCACCGAGATTTCCGTAGGAAATTCCGCTATGCTCAGGTCTGGGGCACCTCTGCAAAACATCCTGGGCAAAGAGTAGGCCTTGACCATAAAATGCATGATGAAGATATCCTTACAATAATCACCCAGAAATAAAAAAAGCTGAGACGCGAAAAAGGAAAAGCGCTCCTCTCGCATCCCGCACTTTTTTTGAATTTATATGCTCTCAAAGACCTGTATTGTTTCAGAAGTGTCTGAAAAAACAGATTCCTCCTGGTTATTTTTGGAAACCGTAGAGTTGCTGGCTTCAATTTCTTCCTCAAACTCGGCAGTACATTCAGCCGGGCTTTTTCTGGGAGTGGTTTCAGGCATTTTTACGGAAACTTCAGCTTTTCCGGCAGCTTTGAGACCATATCTTTCCTTTGCAGCTTCGATAACTGCAGCAAGCATTCCAGAATAAGAGATATCAGCATAAGCTGCCATCTTTGCCAGGTGACCGTCCCAGCACCAGCCAGGATTGGGGTTTACTTCAAGGAGCCTGGGTTTACCTTTGGCATCAAGCCTCCAATCAAAGCGGGCATAATCCCGGCAGTCAAGTCTGGTGAAGAGAGCAAGACAATATTTAACGATTTCATTTCTGGTTTTTTCGGGGGGATCGGCACGCACTGACCTTATGTTCCAGTACGGAGAATCCGGAAGCCATTTGGCTTCATAGCCGCAAATTTTTGGAAGTTCGTCTGGCACTGCCGAATAATCTTCTTCCGTGATAGGCAACACAGTACACGCAGGTGGATTTCCAATAATGCCAACACTTATGTCTTTTCCGGGGAGGAACTCTTCCAGCAGGAAAGGTCTGTCAGACCCTATTTTTTCACGGGTTGCCTCAAGAATCTCAAGAAGCCCCTCGCGGCTGTAGGCAATGCTTTTCTGCGTGATCCCAAAACTTGAGTCCCCTGAATTAGGCTTTACAAGCAGAGGGAAAGAAAGAGAAAGCTTTGAAAGATCTGAATCTTCCATTACAAGCATTCCTTTTGCTACAGGAATCCCCATCTCTCTGGCAACGCCCCTTATAATGGACTTGTCATAACAGAAGGAAAGACATTGAGGACCTGCTCCTGTATATGGAATATTGAGCTGTTCAAGCAAAGACGGAACATGAAGCTCTTTTGTAGGATCATTGCAAAATCCTTCGTCACAGAGATTAAGTACAAGATCAATTTTTGCTGCCTTCTTTTTCAGGTCATCCAGCAGGGTTTCATGCCTGTCAAGGAAAGTAAACCTCATGAAAGGAATCTCAGCAAGCGCCTTTTTCATTTTCTCAAGCGTATCGAAATCGTCATCATCGAATACACAGGCAGGTTTGACCAGATCTTCTTTTCTTGGATCTCCAAGCACGACTGCAATGTTCATCGGCTTTTTATTTCCTGTTGACTGAAGGAAAGGAGACCATGGTTTTTCAACAGAAGCCGAAACTAGGATTCTTTGTTCCATCAGACCTGCGTCCTGAGTGCTTTCGGATACCGGGCTGAAAGTGGTATGAAAAGCAGGACTACTAAACCCTGAGGCAGTAAGTAGCTCAAAAAGGCTTTCTTTGTTGTATAATCTCTCAGCATAAAATTGATCTGCAATTACTCCCCTGTCAATGCGGCTTATCACTTCCCTGCAAATTAGCCGGTCACCATCGGCTGAGAGAGCCCTTTCCCTACAGACAAAATACTTCCTATCCAGCCATTCCCATGACCTGGGCTGGAAACTCTTTTTCATATGATCCCCGTCCATGGCATCAATGAAAACTCTGCCCCCAGGCTTCAAAGCTCTAAAGATTTCTTCAAGAACCTTTTGGTCCTGGAGCGTTGAATCGAAGTAGCCAAAGCTGTTGCCCAGGATAGTGACCACATCAAAAGTATCAGATGGGTAGGGAAGCTTTCGTGCATCTCCCTCCCTGAACCTGACTTGCAGGTTTTCTTTCTGTGCCCTTGTTCTGGCTTTCCTTATAAGATACTGGGACCTATCGTACCCCTCAACATTTGAAAATCCTCTTCTTGCCAGTTCAAGTACGTGTCTTCCCTGTCCACAACAAAGATCAAGAATTTTTTCTTCAGGAGCTAACCCCAAAATAGAAACAATTAGATCGACTTCTTTTCTAGTAACCTCCATATCATCCAGAAGATCGGCATCGGTCTTAAGGTAAAGTGAGTTAAAAAGAGTCTGCCACCAATCGGGCTTGACATGAGTTTCAAGATCTTCAACAGGCCCAAAGGTTTTCTTCTGTACGGTGCACCTGGCGCGCTTGCGCCTGATATTTTGATCAGTGTTATTCTGAGTCATGATCTTGTATCTTCCAGAAAAAAGAGTATGTGTTTTGGATATATCAAGTTTATCAGAAAGTTGAATCTTACTTAGAATCTCAGTGAGTCTTACTTAGAATCTTAGTATACCATAAAATGGAGGAAAAACAACAATTAAGAGACTATAGGCCTCTAGATGAAATTAAAGCCAAATATTAAGAAGTAAATTCTATGGTAACATATAGCTTTTAAGAGTTAAAGGAAAACAAAGTAAACAGCGGCATCTAAAAAAGTAATTAAGAATCCAATTTTGAAGAATTCAGTAAATGATAGAGTGCTGCCTTCTTTTTCTGCGTTTTGAATAATTATAACGTTGCTTGCCGCCCCAAGAATCAAAAGGTTTCCCGCAATTGTGCTTCCAGCAGCAAGCGCCATCAACTGCCCTTGAGAAACTGTACTGTCCAAGGCAGGCAAATAGAGCGCAACAAAGGGAACATTGGAAATAAGCTGGCTAAGCCCAATACTGAGAACCAGGATCATTGACACCGAGCCTAGCTGCGGAGACATCCTGGCGAGCAATGCCTGACATGTTCCGGAAAGCCATACACTTTGCATTAGCACAAACATTGAAACGAAAAAAACCAGAGTTGCCCAGTCAATATTTTTCAGGATCTCAACCCGCTTTTTGCTTAGCAGGACAGGCGTTGCGGAGAAAAGTGCAATCCAGCTCAGATTGAAGTCCCAGGCAGGTAAAAACTCCACCAGGAAAATTTTACAGCCTATTAGAACTAGTAAAAGGGAAAGAGCAATTTTAGAGGTGCGGGCAAGCTCAGGGTCAGTAACTGCTTCTTCGGAATGGATTAGGGTTGATTTTCCGAATTCTTCCCGGAAAAAGAGTCGGAGCACAACATATGCAATTAAAAGGCATATAAGGGTTGGCAGAGCAAGTGAACTCAGGAATGTTATAAAAGGAGAATTCAGGTTTCCATCAACTGCTATGAGAAGGTTCTGCGGGTTTCCGATAGGGCTCATAACGCTTCCTGTAGTTACCGCAAATGCCAGGGAAAAGAGCATAAGTTTGGGAGAGATCTTGTACTTTCTGGAAAAACCTAGAACGAGTGGGGTCCCCATAATAGCCAGGGTATCATTCATAAGGATTGCAGAAAGAATTCCTGTAGAAAAGAGTATAAGCAAAACAAGCTGGTCCGTAGACTTTGCTCTGGAAACTATCCGGTTCCCGAGCCAGGCAAGATACCCGCTCCTGTTAAGTGCCTCTCCCACGCAAAACGCCCCGAAAAGGAAGAGGAGCACGTCCATATTAATTGCCGCAAGGGCTTCATCAGGCGAAATCTCGCCCAGTAACAGCACAAGTATAGCTCCAAAAGTCATGATCTGCCAGATCTGCAGCCTTAAAGACCCAATCTGTCTGAGAGCAGTAAGTACAAAGACGCCCAGAAGAACAAGCACTGAAAGGTCAGGTAAAGATACAGGAGAAGATAGTATAAACTCAGATACCATGGAACCCACAAACTTGAGAATATAAATTTAGAATGTGATTCCAGTTTAAGTATAAAATTCCTCTGCTTGTGGGAAGATTTTTGCAAGAAACAACTTTAAGGATATGGATAGCAAAAAATCCTTAAACGTAGACTGATAGATATTCAAATATGGCAATCTGGTTTCCTTTTTCTGCAACTATCAGTCAGGAAGAAGGTTTCTATGTCTCAATCTGCCCTGAAGCTGATATAATTTGCAAGGGAAACACTATTGAAGAAGCCATTGAAAACCTGAAAGAGGAAATGGAAAAGTTCCTGGGGGAAGAACTATCCCAGGGATTTTCGAAAATTGTATTTTACTGAATTTGAGATTTCTGACTCTTTTACTGAAGTATAAGCTTGGTAGAAAAGTAAGAGAAAACAGAAAGATAAGAGAGAATACAGAAAGATAAGAGAGAATACAGAAAAGAGCAGAAAAGAGAGAAAAAACAGAAAGATA
>DALS01000005.1 GCA_002499445.1 Methanosarcina sp. UBA293 | reverse complement strand
TCAACCGGCGCAACGGTTGCGGCTCAGCGGTTGCTGACTATCTGGAAAGATAAAAGTTTTTTACCCAAACCCACAGGTCTGTGGAACCTATTTAAAAGTTAGGAGGGGTTACTCGAGCGTCAGGTCTACGAGCTCGTACTCAAGGTTTTCGGTCTCTAGTCTATTAAGAAGGGAAGAAACTTGTTCATCCACTGAGACTACGAGGGACGATAGACCATGATATGCAGCCTCAATAACTGACTCGTTGGTTCCGAACATAACATTAGGGGTTACGCCAAGCTTTCGCAGAGAAATGAGCGCTTCCACGCCGATAGCTGCTATATAGGGTTTTGAGCTTGCCAGGGTTCTCAACCGTTCGATATCCACTTTTCTTGACCCTCCGCGCTCAACCCTGGGAACCTTGCAGATTGTAATTGTAGCATTTTCCAGGTCAATCAGACCTTTAAGGCTTGTTACTCCTACATCTTCTCCTGCAGCTGCATCGGAGATTACATTGCCTGAAGCACCTGTTTTTTCAATGCTGCTTACGTACAGGAGCCCCTTTTCCATTTTCAGGTATACCTGCTGCCCCTCTTTTACATCCTCTTTTGTTATGGCTGTCCAAGTTGAGACATGGCTGATTATATCCTCCATGACAAAACGAGCATACCGCTTCATTTCAGTGGCATTTTCAAGAACCCATTCTACACCCTCTTTTGTAATCCTGTACCGGACGCGACCCTCAGTAACAATCAGCCCATCGCTTACAAGTTCTTTAATATATTCCGAGACTGCCTGGGGAGTGATTCCAATCTTTGCGGCTATTTCTTTTTGTCTTACATTGGGCTGGCGGGCTGCAATTTCGATAAGGACCTGAAACTTGGTTACTCCGCTTTTAGTCTGGAGGATTTTGATCATCAATCGTAGTTCTCCTCTACATCCTCAATTAGTTTTAACCTTTGTCCCATTACTGAGAGCCTTTCAGATCTACGAGCAACAGCACAGATATAAAACGGATTTTTATTAAGTGTCCTCGTGAGGTTGCTCATGGAAGTGTTGCCTTCTTCTACCAGCATTTCCAGATTTTCTATTGCATCTTTGACTTCTTCATATGGCTTGAAGGTCAGCATAATGATATCACTCAAATCCTCAAAAGAACACTGGAAATTAACCTGAACTTTGGAATATGAACTGTGGTACTCCTTGGAGGGCTTTTGCCCTGCCTCTGGAACTCTCCACTGACTCTCAAGAAGTCCAGCTTTTTTTAGAATGTGAAGGCTTTTTGACGAGTCTGAACCTATAAACTCGTCAATTTCAGTTTTGGTCATCCATCTGTTTGAAAGTGCATCGAATATTTTTTTATGAGTTCTTGACCCAAATGTCCTGAGTAATGGTACTAAATAGGAAGGATCGTTAATTATTCGAGTTCTTCTACCCATCTACTCCTCTCCTTCTCGTCTTACGTTATAAGCTTTCAAATATAATAAACATTCGTAATTTGGTTATTCTTTGTAATTGATATCAAGCCCTTCAGGGCTTTCCCAGTCAAAAAATGGAGTGCTTCGCTTCAATCCACGGCATTTTTCATTAAGTGCATGGGCAACGATAGGGAGAGCGATAGTAGCATCTACGAAGACCTGCACTTTTTTTGCCTGAGCTGCGATCTTTCCCCAAGAAACGGCTTCATCAAAAGTACACCCTGAAAGTCCTCCCCAATGCGGAGCATCCGTAGTGTACTGAATTGCATAATCATGTCCTCCAACATCCATTCCAAGAATAGAAGCTATTACTTCAGTCTGCTGGATGAAATTCTTAGGAACTCCACCTCCAACATAGACAACTCCGGTTTTTTCTGATTTTTCCACAATCTGCGTGATTTCATCAACATCTTTTATCTGGTCAATTTTTAGCTTCGATCCTCTTCTCCTTGCAATGGTAAGCCCGATCCCTATTGAACTATCAGAAAGTGCAGGTACAAAGATAGGGACATTGTGCCTGTATGCACTTACAACAATAGAATCCTCTGCAGCCCCACGCTTTACAAGTTCCTTTCCAAGCAGGTACATGAACTCCCTTGATGAACAAGAAATTTTCCCGATATTTTCTGCAAAGTCCGCAATCAGGTTATCTGCTGTCCTGAACTCTTCCTCAACTGCGAAAATATCGTAAATTCTGTCCACACCATGCTCGAAGAGTTTTTCGTCGTCAGCCAGATGTGAGCCTACATAATGTTTCTTGCCGAGCGCTTCGTGTGAGTCATGAAACAGGTTTGCCCCTGTGCTTACAAGGCAGTCTATCATTCTCTCTTGGATCATATAGGAAATAATCCTGCGCATGCCAGCAGGAACCATAGCTCCGGACAGGCCCATCAGCACAGTCATATTCTTTTCTTTTAGCATATTGTGCCAGGCCTGGAAGGATTCAGCCAGCTTCCTTCCCTGGAAACCTGTTTTGAGCATGCCATCCATCAATTCGCTTACAGACCTATCCTTTACATCTATAGGGACGGTTGGGGTATCTGTTAATACATTAAGACGCATACCATTCTCCTAATAATCAGATAATGATAGTTTTGCATGTGATTCTAAAACCAGCGGTGTTTTGTAACAAGTGGTAAGAAATGCAAAGTGTGCTATATTATTATATTTATTAAGCACAGATTATTCTGACTCTTCCACTGGATGGTATCCAATAGAGATAAATCTTATTAAGGAAAGTAAATTTGCCAAGTTTAATCACGAGCAATAAATGTGAGATTGACAGCACGATTGGTATATTAAGGCTCCAAAACAACGCTTGTAAATAATCTCACAATAATTGCAAGTCTACCTTGTTAATTTTCAGATAGTAAAAACTGCTGCGGATATCACAGTCATCCAGTCTCCTTGTTCACCTACGGAAGATGATCTCGGGAAACTGAGAGTCCTGAGAGGCGCTTCATTTGTCCAAGTGCTGTACATGCTTTTGGCAAGTTTTTCTGAATGATCCCCTACCTCTTGCGCGGTCTTTCCATAAGCATGATACTCAGAAAGATAACCATGCTTGTTTACATTTTGTGGAAATGCACAACCCACTGATGTGCTGAGTGTCCTTCTTGGCTCATTGGAAGATATCCTAGACATTACGCAAAATACGATTTCTCCTGGACTTAAATCTTTCAGACCTTCCTCTCTGGATATAATTTCACAGTTAGGAGGTAGAATAGAACTTACAGTTACAAGATTAAATTTCTCAATGCCAGCGTCTCGGAGTGCAACTTCAAATGATTCAAGATGTTCGGGGTGTGTACCAACTCCACTTGTAAAAAATACTTTTTTGGGAATTAACTTTGTAATCATCTTTACATCCTTGTCAAATAGTTGATTTAGAGCTTAACTTAGATAGCAATTCTCATTTTTAAGTGTTGCCCTTTATCTCTGCTGGAAAAACGCGTACTTAATACATATTTAGCTAATTTAGAACATAAAAAGGTTACATTAATTATATACATTAAGAGTTCTCTTTCCAGGAAATATTTCGTTCTGTCAAACTAGGCGTTTTCTTTTTACAGGATTCTTAGTTTATCCTCCCCAAATTAAACTTTCTTAGATTTTATCTATAATACTCAACGAATCTTTTTATGAAGTTTGAGATTCTCTTTCCAAATTCTCTAGACTTTACCCTTACAGACTCTCTCATAAGAAGTATAAACTCCTGGAATTACTTGAAATGAAGGTCTGGTAGCGAAGAGTAAGCAAGTTATCCTTCTCTATTGAAAAATTCATTCCTTTAAACTGGTTTTCTTCAAGCTCGTTTCCCTTAAAACTAACTTTATTCAAGTTAATTTCCTCTAAATTTATCTCCTTTAAGCTTATTCCATTTAGTATTCAAGATCTTACTTTAGCAGAACTGAAACCTTTTACTGATAGTTACTGGCGGTTACTGGTGGTTTAAACATGAAAGTCGCTTGTATCCAGATGGATGTACTGCATTGCAGGAAACAGGAAAACCTTGAAAAAGCTTTCCATATGGCTCTAGAAGCCGTAAAACGAGGAGCCAAAATTATCGTTTTTCCCGAAGTCTTTTTAACAGGCTTTTGCTACGAGCACTTTGACAATGCAGCAGAAACCCTGCCTTCCCCCCTCCTTGAAAAACTGGCGCATTTTTCCGAAGCCAGTGACTGTATTATCATGGGCTCCATAATTGAAAAAGCTGATTTGGAAGAAATTCCTGGCATCGGGAAACGTAAGGATCCTATAGGCTATACTAATACTACTAGTTCTACTAATTCTACTACTACTAGTTCTACTAATTCTACTAACTCTACTAATTCTACTAACTCTACTAATTCTGACTCTAGTAATTCCACACTTTACTACAATCTCGGTTTTTGCTTTGAATCAGGAGCTCTTGCAGGCACTTACCGGAAAACTCACCCCTTTAAGGATGAGAACCGGTATTTTTCCAGGGGAGATTCAATCGAGCCAATAACTCTAAAAAAACAGGGCCTAATAATCGGTTTTGAGATCTGTTACGAGCTTCGTTTTCCCGAGGTTGCAAGAAAACTTACCCTTGCTGGTTCCAATCTCCTTGTAACAATCGCAGCTTTTCCAGAGCCAAGGTCTGAGCACTGGAAGACCCTGGCAAGGGCAAGAGCAATCGAAAATCAGATCCCACACATTGCCTGCAACCGCACAGGTTCGACTCCTGACTGTACTTACTTCGGAAACTCAATGATAATCGATGCCTGGGGTAACGTGAAAGCCGACGCAGGCGACCGGGAGTGTGTAATTGTCTGCGACCTTGACCTATCCGAAAAAGATGAAATTCGAAAGTCTATTCCTGTTTTTGAGGATAGGAGAACTGAACTTTATTCTGGAGATTAAAAGATTATTCATTGGTCATCGGTTAAGGAATTTTCTTGCCTGAAGGCTATCGATTTTGCATTAGAAACCGGCCTTAAATTTAGACCTGTTTACATGAAATCGATACCCTGTTCCATCTCATAATTTATTAAAATATTTGACAAATGTTGTGGAAATGGACGCAATTTGTCACGATTCCTCATTTAACCGAAGACGCATGAACCCAATTTTAATCACTCAAAATTGTCTTATTGTGAAGATTTTCAATGATTTTGTAAAATGTTCTGATTTTTTTTCACAACAGAATCAAAAAATTTAACGTTCCTAAGAAGCTAATATCTACCATTGAGGTGTTCTATTATGGAAAGGCGTCAATTGAAGTACATTGATGGTCGATACGAAGTTGAGATTGATATTACTGTGGAAGAATGGAAAACAATGCTTCAGAACCCTGAAATTTTTAAACCTGAATATTTGGACATGGTTTTGAAATGGTACTATGAAATTGACCATCGAGCTACAAACCACGCGATAATGGCAAAGTATCCATCTGATTTGAAGGGTACACCGTATAACGGATATGTCAAAGGTTTAACTAACGGAATTCTAAAGCATCTTAATCGGTTTGAAGTAATCGGCACTACAGGTAAAAAATCATATTTCAGCGTACCATTTGAAGGGTGGTATGAAGACTACAAAGAGGGTAACCATTTTGTATGGAAGGTTAGAGATGAGCTAGTCCAGGCAATAGAAGAGCTTGGAGAAGAGCTTGGTATAGTAGATGAAAAAAAGTTTCCATCTGAAGAAGAAGAACTTACAAGTTACGATGGAGAAGAAAGAGATGAAGGTAAAAAAAGAAGGCGGTATACTACTCTCTATGAGAGAAATCCAAAAAACAGAAGAGATGCTGTTAAAATACATGGAACTGTATGTCAGGCATGTGGGTTCGATTTTGAAAAAACATATGGTGAAATAGGGAAAGATTACATTGAAGTCCACCATATAAAGCCCCTATATGAAGGAGAAGGGCCTGTAAAAGTAAATGCTGCTACAGATTTAATTTGCGTTTGTCCTAATTGTCATCGTATGATTCATAGAAGGAAGGATAAAGTCTTGTCTTTAAAAGAATTACAATTATTACTGTCATCAAAAAAAAATCGTGTCAATGAAAAAGCTGTCTGAAAAATATATTGTGCGTTTATATCGAGCCTATCTCAAAACTCAAAATATTGCAACCGGATATACAGACAAGAACCAATTACATCAGAAAAAGTATCTGCACAAGAATCACAACATGCAGAAAAGCCTAATCTAGCTCCGACAACTGAACTAGAGAAGCAAATTCTAAATTTTTAGATTGAACTCAATTTTAAAAATCTCTGAAAAAAAGAAAAAAGAGATGCGGAACAGAGTTTCTTATTTTTTCCGCATCTCCCTGCTATAGAGATATTTCAAACTCTCGAAGTTTATACAGGATTGGACAAACTTACCCATTCGTCGTTTTTTATTCTGCCTTCTTTCCCTCAATGTAAATTGCGGGTCTCAGAGGCTCGGCAAACCTTGATCTCTTCTCAGGGTCAAAGGCAGGAGAATCGGCACTGTGAATTTCAACAGGGCAGCCGATTTCTTTTGCAAGGAAGGAAGCTGATTCTATCAGGAGAGCCTGTTCATCAAGGCCAGGGCCTGCAAAGATTTCGTACCGGTCTCCGCCTCCGCTTTTGAACTCCGGAACGAGCTTCTGCACGAACTTCGGGATCTCTTTGCCAAAGCGTTTGAGGTCGGGGTTTGCCATCAGAGTTTTTATAAGCATGCCTATCTCAAGGGAACCTTCAAGCTGCATCTCGCAGGCACACTTAATGGCTTCGGCTTTCCAGGCAGGAGCCGTGTAGAGGTGAACTGCTTTTGGAGTCATCTTTGTTACCCTTACAATCTCCTCAACATCCTCAAGGGTTCCCTTTATCATTTCTTCAGCAAGCTCCGCGCCTTCATCTATCAGGTCTTCATTATAAAGCGGGTACTGGGCAAGGGAAACCGGATCTTCATGCCCCATTGCTCCCCAGATTTCCTCACAGAGGTGCGGGGTAAAAGGAGTCATAAGCCTGACCCAGTTGTCCAGCACATAGTAGAGCAGAGTCTCTCCGCCTCTTCTCTGGTACCACCTGACATCATTTAGCAGCAGGAAGAAAGAATTTTGAATTGCTTCCCTTGTCTGGATAGAGTAAAGGGCTGAATTCGTTTCCCGGATATAATTCTGCAGCCTTGAAAGTATCCAGCGGTCGATCTGCTTTAGCTCAATGCTCAGGTTTGCACGTTTTCCGCTCTCTATAACACCTTTTGCAAAGGAATAGAGCCTGTCCACCTGCCTTCTGGCAGATTCGATTCCTGTCCTCTGCCAGTCTGCATCCTGCGTCTGCTCGGCTGTGGAAAGGATATACATCCTTGTAATATCCGCACCATAACTGCTGACTGCGCTTTCCATGGTCAGGATAGGGCCTTTGGACTTGCTCATTTTCTGTCCCTCGAGGGAGACAAAGCCGTTTACTGCAAGAGCTTTCGGCCAATTTTCCTCCTCAAAGAGGGCCACATGGTGGAAAAGGAAAAAGAGCAGGTGGTTTGGAACAAGGTCTTTGCCTGAAGAGCGCAGGTCAACAGGATACCAGTAATTGAAGTGCCTGCGGATTTCCTCAAGAAGCTCTGGACTAAGACCAGTTTCCGCGCTGACTGCTGCGGAATCGCCCTTTCCAAGCAGGACGTAGTCGAAGAACGAAAGAGTAAGCTGTTCGAGCTTCAGTTCACCCTCTTCGATAAACCTGGCAATAATATAATAACTCATATAAATTGTCGAATCTCCAAGAGACTCAATTAGCCACTCCTTATCAAAGGGAAGTAGTGTTCCAAGGCCTTTCCTGCGGGCACAAGCTTTATCCTTAAGCCAGTCAACCTTGTTTTCAAACTCGACCCTGTACTCTTCAGGAATAATCCGCATCTCGTTGAGGCATTTGTAAACCTTTGCTTTCCATTCAGGATTTGAATAATTAAGGAACCACTGTCCTTTTACCATATTCACGACACAGGGCGTGCCACAGCGGCAAACAACAGGTTCACTGAATTCGTAAAAAACCTCTCCTGTGTTTGAACTGATGAAGTCCCTGGTAAGGATATCCTTGATTTTGGAGACAGCATGTCCTTCGTATTTTCCTGTAATCTCCTTAAGTACACCGCCGTGGAACTCTCTCCTGTAGACGATCTTTGTGGCTTCTTCGGCTCTCGGATCGTTCTGGCTTGTAATTCCCATATTTTCAACGATTTCCTTTGCAGGGAACTCTCCGAAATCAGGTACCTTGATAAGTGAAATTAATTTTATATTCCTGAGGTCTTCAGTTATCCCGTACTCACTCAGGTCAGCATCACAAAGATCGCGAAGAGCCAGGTAGTCAAAAGGTGCATGGGCGGGCACACTCATTACTATTCCGCTTCCATTCTCAGGCTTGACAAAGGATGCAGGAAGAGAGATTACTTCGTCACCTGTAACCGGGTTTGTGAGTTTAATTCCTATTATGGATTTTGCAGGTACGTCTTCAATATACTCTACAGTCCGGTCCGTAAAAGTCAGTTTTCTGAAAGCTTCCTTGCTGACAACCCAGAACTCTTCGCTACTGTCCTGCATGACCTTTATTTTTACATAAGTCACATCAGGATTAACCCACAGGTTAGTCACTCCGTATGTGGTTTCCGGCCTTAGAGTTGCACAGGGCAGGACCAGGTCATTATATCGGAACTTAATCAGCGTATATTCGACAATGGTAGCTTCTTCCCCGTACAGGATGTCGTGGTCCTCTACAGGATTATTGTCATTCGGGCACCATTTTACAGGATGGGAACCTTTTACGATCAGACCCTTTTCTTCAAGCCGGATATACTGCCATTCAATGAACTTTTTATAGGTCGGGTCAGTGGTAGTAAACTTGCGTCTCCAGTCAATGGAGTATCCGATATTCCGCATGGCTTTCTCGGACTCAAGCTTGAAATAATCAACAATTTTTTCAGGGGTATCGAGCGTTGGCAGAATATCTCCGGGAATTCCATGGAGGCGTTCATAAACATCCATGGTTTGGGGGTCCCGATTTGCAATCAGTTCGGCAAGCCCCATAATGGGTGTGCCTGTCACATGAAAGCCCATAGGGTAAAGCACATTGTACCCTAGCATCCGTTTGTGCCGTGCAACCACATCACCTATAGTAAAAGTCCGGGTATGTCCTGCATGCAGGTTCCCGTTAAGATAAGGATAGGGAATGGTTATGAAAAACTTTTCTCGCTTATCAGGCTCGGCCTGGAAAATCTTGCTTTCATCCCACTTTTTCTGCCATTTCTTTTCTATCTCGTGAGGCTTATAATCCTGTTCCATTCGTGTTCACGCCCATCGATTGACTATAATCTGTTTTGCAGGTATTATTCTGCCTTTCCAAAGATAGCTTCCCGGATGGCTTCTATACTGGCATCCACAACAATCGGCTCTTCGCAGATATCAATTACAGTCTGCGGGTCTTTAAGCAGGTGCCCTGTGGTGATACAGACAACGGTTTCGTCTTTGCCTATAATACCCATATCAACAAGTTTCTTGAGCCCTGCAACCGAGGCTGCACTTGCTGGTTCGACGCCTATGCCTTCAAGCCTTGCAAGATCTTTCTGGGCTGTAAGAATTTCGTCGTCGGTAACGGCTTCTGCTGTCCCACCAGATTCCCGGATCGCACTCAGGGCTTTTTTCGCGTTAACAGGATTCCCGATCCTGATTGCGGTTGCAACGGTTTCAGGGTTTTCCTCTGGAGTGATTTCCAGGGCTCCGCTTTTTATGGCTCTTACAATGGGACAGGAGCCTTCAGCCTGAATCCCTGTCATCTTCGGGAGCGAATCCGTTATGCCGAGTTTCTTAAATTCCCTGAAGCCCTTCCAGATAGCTGTAATATTCCCTGCATTTCCTACGGGCAGGACAACCCTGTCAGGTACCCTGAAACCAAGCTGATCTGCAATCTCAAAACCAATAGTTTTCTGACCTTCCAGCCTGTAAGGATTTATTGAGTTTAAGAGATAAATTTTCTCCTGGGAGCAGAGGGTGCGCACAAGGGCAAGTGCCTCATCAAAGTTTCCACGAATGCTGAGAACCTTTGCTCCGTGCATAAGAGCCTGAGCTACTTTTCCAAGAGCAACTTTTCCTGCAGGCAAAAGTACCACCACGGGAATTCCCGCTTTTGCCCCATAGATTGCAAGGGCTGCCGAGGTGTTTCCGGTTGACGCACAGGCAACGGTATTCATGCCCAACTCAAGCGCTTTTGTAACCCCTACAGTCATACCCCTGTCTTTAAAAGAGCCTGTAGGGTTCATGCCTTCATGCTTTACGTAGAGTTCTTTGATCCCTATTTTCTCAGCCAGACGGTCGCATTTATAGAGGGGAGTCCCGCCTTCCCTGATAGTTACAGGTTCTCTTTCTACAGGAAGAAGTTTTCCGTACTTCCAGACTGAAGGGCATTCAGTCTTCAGTTTTTCCATGTCAAGTTTAATTGAGGAATAATCATAAACAACGTCAAGTAGGCCATCACATTTGCTGCATGTATAGATTACTTCATCTTTGGAGTACTCTGCACCGCATTCGATACATTTCAGGTGATACATTGAATTGCTCCTGTGTCTGATAATTTTCTGTGTCTGATAATTTTGAATAGTTTGGATGTCGGGCTTTACGTTGTGCCCGTTTCAGGTAAGTATAATCTGAAATTTAGTCAATATTAATAGTCAATATTAATAGTTGATACAAATCGCCCGTGCAATCTGGATTTTGGATTAGTATAATATTAGAGTTTAATAATATTTTGTATCCTTAACACTCTACTTGCTTTTAAATCATACTGTTTTTAGTTTATTCGCTCCTGTAAACGAACAGTTTTAAGAACAGGAGATAAAACCTAAAAATAAGAATCAAACTCAAACTTAAAAATGAAAAATCAAACTCTAAAATAGTACCATGATTTTAGTAGCTAGAAGATGTATGTTTAAAATCAATAATAACAGATAACAGAGAAAAAATAGCAGAAAACAAAGAGGTAGATCAAAACTTAATTGATATTCTCTTAGAGGTCAAAATATTTTAAAATATTTTTAATCAGTCGAACTGATATTCTTTGACTTCTTTACTCAGGAAATAACCAAGAACGGTTCGGATCAGTACAACCGTGCCCAGTACTGTCAGATCCTGTATATTCGGATTTCTAAGAGTTCCAAGGATAGCAACTACGATATAGAATTCAAGTCCAAAGAGTATCCTATTTGTAAGCTCTTTCCTTATTTTTTCGAGATTTTGAGGCTTTTTTAAAACTTCAGAGAGAAAAATCTGAACTGTTGCCCGTACTCCTCCATAAATAATAATAGTTGTTCCTATTGTCTCGAAAATCCATTCAAAATACTGCAAAAAGTTCTCAAACAATCCAGAAAACACCTTTTACCGCCCCCGGGAAGTAAATACTGAATTTGCTTAAACTTTCAGTCAAAATGGTATTCTTTGACTTCTTTACTCAGGAAGTAGCCAAGAACGGTCCTGATTACTACAATAGTTCCAACAAGTATCAGGTCATTTACTGTAGGATTTCTTACCGTTCCGAGTATATCACCAACTATTAACAATTCAAGAGTGAAGAGTATCTTATTTGTAAACTCTTTCCTTATATTTTCATACCTGTAAGACTTTTTGAAGGCTTCCAGAAATAGAATTTTAGCTGCAGCTTTTAATCCTGCGTATACTATCAGAAGTGCACTTACAACCTCAAAGAATATCGTGAAAAGCTCCAGGATCGTATTAGTAAACTCAAGTACCATTCTTACCCCCTTCAAAAAACTTCACGTATAAAGCAAAGATGTTTTAAAACTAAAACTTTAAGTCTCGAAACTAAAGCTTTTGATGCGGTACAGAATTATTTTGAGTTATTTCCCCAAATACTCTTATTTTTCTTATCTTATAAGATTTAACATAATACATTTATATCCAATTTATTCCGAAAAATATAGCTTCAAAACTTTTTTATTCACAATTTTATTAAATTTCTTTGAATTTTTAGAAGTTAATCTGAATGAACGGAACAAAAATGAAAATAACTTAACGGAAAAGTTTAATAGTTTCAGGTGAAATTAAATTATAAAGTAAATATTAACTTGCAAAACTCGATTTGAACTCCACATGCCCGAAAGTCGGGAATTATTAACTTCGCAGATTTTCAAAGTTTATCTGATCTTATCCCTAAATAATCTTAAATGGGAACATTTGGTTCAGAATATGGGTGTGTACGCATGAGGAGTTAAAACTTCTCATCTTTTTGAGGGGCTGATATGAGCAAAATCAACAGTCAAATCACTATTTTTATCGTTTTTCTAATTCTCGTATTGCTTGTGGGACTGTTTATAAAAACGCCAGTTGATACAAAAACACCAGCTGATACGAAAACGCCAGTTCAAGAGAAACAAGTAGCCGGCTTTTTTATCGAATTTGAAGAGGGGACTACTGAGCCTGAAGTTAAAGCCATTCTTGAAAACTACAACATGACTATAAACATCGTAGATTACAATTCTGATATTATGCCAAGTAGGTACTACATGATATTAGATAGAGATAAAACAATAGATATAGAGGAATTGGTAGATGATATAAACTTGACTGGCCCTGTAAGAAAAGGAAGTAATTATATATTGACGGTAACGGAACAAGCTATTCAGGATAAAAATTTCATTGCAATACTTGAAAAAAACAATCTTCCAGTGAAAAAATCCGTCTATTGTTATATTCGTTTAGAAGATGAATTTAATAATGGTAGTATTCCGCAGAAAGATGCATACCAAATTGCAAATGAACTTGAAAGGAATGAAAAGGTGCTGACTGCATCTCCAGATACGAAAGTATATCATTTATTAATTGAATTTGAAGATGGAACTACTGAGTCGGAAGTTAAAGCCATTCTTGAAAACTACAACACGACTATAAACACCATAGAATACGATTCTGACCTTCAGCCGGAAAGGTACTACCTGATGGTAGACACAGATAAAAGAATGGATGTAAGAAATGAATTGAGAAAAGATGAGAATTGGACTGATCCTATATATTTTAACCATGATATCAAAAAAGGAAATCATTATATAATTACAGTAACGGAACAAGCTGTTCAGGATAAAAATTTCATTGCGCTACTTGAAAAAAATAATCTTCAGGTGAAAAATTCAGTTTTATGTCTTATTACTCTCGGAGATGAATCTAAAAATTGGATTTGGGAGAGCGATGAAAGAAGAATAGAAAACGAGCTTAATATGAATGAGAGGGTATTGACCGTAATATCTTGCGGTAGTACCTAATAAGATCCTAGAGAAATTAATTTAAAAATCGGTTTAGATTTTGCTTTTAACTGCAGTTTTGTTTGCAATATTCCTCAGATGTATCTTGTGTAGTTATGTTCGAGTTTCATCTACTAAGCCAGAGGACTAAGATCAGTAAGTTTCAACTATACTGGATTTCGAAAAGTAAATAATGGCTTTCATAAAAAATAGAAATCTGAGTTAATAAAAAGAGGGCGTTAGTTACACCCAGGATTAAACATGCTGTATTATCTACGGACAGGAAGTTTAAGAACTCTCGATTCCTATCTTGTTATTTGTTTCATTAAGAGCTTCACGCATCATGCCTGCAAGCTCTGTAGCGTCTCCTGTAGCCCAGCAATGCACATAGAACAAACGTGGCTGCTCGGTTAGCATGTGGCTGTGAAGAGCTGTAACTTCCACGCCATTAGCTGTCAGTATCCTTACTACGGGCTCCACTTCATTTGATTCAAGCGCGAATTCCCCGACAACTAGAGCGCTGCCGTTATCTAAAGGCTGGAAGTTTATCATGGTTGAAACATCCAGAGTTGGAGACAGCACGTAACCGTTCATCCGTATTTTATCAGCTCTGGGTATATCGTAATTATAATCTCCTCCCTCGACAGTGCCCTTATCTCCAATAATCCTATCAAGTTCGGTAGTATTAATCCCCTTACTCTGGAACTTCTCACCTTCAATGGAAGATGAGTTGACGTTGACATAATCGGTGATATTGCGTATCTTCTTAGCCATATCTACAGGATCGCCATAACCGTATATGTGCACCCACATTACATTAGGTGACAGGTGGAGCAAATGATTATGTAGAGCCGTTACCTCAAACCCTGACTGGAGAACCATCTTAGATACATTTTTTGCTTCCTTCTCCGTAACCCCAATTTCGCCGACCATCATTGCCTTATTTCCTGCTCTCATGAAATCGAAATCATGAGAACGTTCAGTAGCCGGATTAAGTTTTATGCCGTCAAGTGTTACATTCAAAGTCATCGGTATTGTAAACTTTATTGCACCATCCGGGCTGATCTTGCCCTTTTCAGCCATAGCCTTTTCCACAGGCTTCCAGTAATCGGAGGCACTTACATTCTCTTTGTCAGGTATTTTTGCTGAAGCCCCCCCTAATATCGACATGCATAACAATAAAATTAAGAATAGGCTTGAAAATTTAATAGCTTTTCCATGCATATTATACCCCCTTTTAACACTACCGCAGTAGCTAAGCATATTATATAATATAATAAATATATAATACGAACTGTATAATAATTGTGTATGATTTACTACATGTAAGATTAATTTTAATATAAAAAATGATCTTTTAACTTTTAATCATCGGATGCAACAGCAATATCTATCTAAAAATAATAGCATTAATACTCTAAAATCGCTTTCTCCGAAATCATTTTCTCCAGATTTACAACAAAATATCAGGGCCACAGGAAAAATTGAGAATTTGACTAAGAATTCGATAAAGATCTCTGTTCCGATGATAAACACCGGAACAAAAAGTCCAGTTACGAGTCTACTTATTATCTTAGCTTTTTATCTTTACTTTTTCTCAGCCTTTGCCGGCTGCAACCCAGGAATTTCTCCGTGCTCTATCCCGTATGTTTTGACAGCTTTCGGAGCTCCCAACAGAAGTTTTCGGATTCTATTGTACACGCTTGGGAACTTCAGGGGATCAAGCTCTGCGAGAAGATTTGCCAAGATCTTTACCAACGGGATGTGATACTTTGATTCCATCTGGTCTATGTTTGCAAAGGCATTGAGCATATTGACCGTACTATACTCGTTTACAGGAGCAAGTTTTCTCAGAATTTCTTCAAAGAGAGCCCGTCCTTCTTTAGTTTGAAGTGATTTTTTCCGGTTGCGGGCAAAGCTGCCGTAAAGAGCACGCTGGTCGTTTGCCTGCTCAATCCTGAAAGCATCTGACCTTTCCATTTCCCTGACGAGTTCAACTGCGTCAGCGCTGCTGTTGCTTCCTATTACAGAAAGGAAAGCTTCCCAGGCAACGAGATTTTGTTTTGATTCCGCTTCAAAGGCTCTCAGGACTTCAAATTTATCGGGTGCTGAACTGTTCAGGTATGCGGCAAATGCGCTCAATCGGTCCGTTGCACAGGTTGCTGTCTCAAACTGCTGTTTTATCATGTCATGAATATCTGGAGTATCAAGGGTTGCGAGGATGCCAAGACAGATATTTTTAGCCTGCCTACTCTTGATTGTTCTTGCTGTCTCTTCAAGAGTGGGATCCCATGGAGACGAGGCATTTTCAAAGAAGTGGTAGGCAGAGATCATGGAATTCTTATATTTCCAGGCAACTGCCTTCAGAAGTTCCTGTCTAACCTCATAAAGTGCCTGATACCTGTGAGCAAATTCTTCATCTTCTACAGACTCAAAAATGGTCAAGAACTGTCCGCCTGCCTTTTCGAGAAGCTGCCGGTCATTCAGTAGCCTGTAGTAAAGTTCGACAAAGTCTTCAGAGGGTCTTGCTTCAGGATTCTTGAGGAGTCTGAGTTTTTCCCTATCAACCAGGGTATAAAATGCTGTAAACCTTCCTATGGTATCCGTGTCCTTTCTAACCTGCATCAGGAGCTCGTCCTGGCTTGCCCTGTATACAAGTTTTCCGTAGAAAGAATAACCTCTATTAAGGGATAGGAAGGCTGGAATGTCCACGTTTTCAATTGTAATCTCGGTAGCTTCCCCACTAACCCTTTCCAGGACTTCGGCAAGGTCATCTCCGTTTTCGTCAACAAGGGCTGCCCTGAATGGGAATTCCCAGGGTTTTCCGCCATCAGGATATTTTTGGTTGAGGAAGAGGGTAAATTTCCTGGCAACTCTGTCATATTCAGCTGAAACCTCAACTACAGGGAACTTTTTCTGTCTCAGCCAGGTCTCGGACATTTCCTTTAAAGGCTGCCCGCTTTCTTCTTCCATAGCTTCAATCCAGTCCTGAGTGCTTGCATTGGAATGCTTGAACTTTTTGAAATACCTGTCAAGGCCCCTGACAAAGGTGTCCTTTCCTATAAGAGACTCGATCATGCGCGCATATTCCGGGGCTTTTACGTAAGTAACTGCAGTAATCAGATCATTTGGGTCATTAAAGCCGTCAGGAATGATTGGCATGGAAGCTGCTCCCGAATCCAGGGCAAACGTTCCCGAGGCAGGCGCAAGCAGCTCAAGCACTCTGGAGAGCCTCTGGTAATCTTCGCCAAAGAAAAAGGCATGATGCTGTTCTTCAACATGCACGGTTACGGCTTCATTCAGCCAGATCTCAAACGGGCTTCTTCCAGTGACCTCGGATCCGTTCTGGTTGTGATGATATTCGTGTACCTTGACCCGGACCATATATTCATAAGCTGGGTCTGTTGTCTGCGGGAAAGGCATTATCCGGTTTGTGGTAATCGTGGTATTTCCCACATTTTCCATGCCTCCAAAATCCGAGTTCTGCATCCCGATTTCTCTGTATACCGTGCCTGTGTACCTGTACCCCGGACTAATGGTGCTGTCAAGCTCGGCAAGCCTGTTCCTTACCTTTTCAAGCTCTTCCAGCGTAAATTCAGGCTTTGCTTCAAGTTTCATCAGCTCTCGCATACGGACAAGATCCCAGATTTCCTTCCTGACAGGCAGCTTCTCTTCATCAAATTGTTCGGGTCCAGTGAAAAGATAAACCCACATAATGGAGTCGTGCAGGATATCGAGCGCTTTTTCGGCTGCGGCTGCGTTTGACTCTGGTGGCACGAGAAGTTCCAGCATGAAAGTGCCCCCATCAGGATACTCAAACTCCCTCTTGAAGGTTGCATAAGTCCCAACCCCAAGGAAAAAAAGATAGGGCGCCATTGGCGTGACTGAGTTGTCATAGACGATTTTGTCTCTCCCCGGCTTTATAGTATGCCTCTCAACCACAACATCCCCATTAGTAATGAGATTCGTGTACCGCGAATCCGCAATAATGGTAGTTGTATAAGTGCATTTTGCAGTCATGTCGTCAATACACGGCACAATTCTCTGGAAACCCCATTGCTGACACTGCGTAATCTGCTGCGGGGGAGCTCCTGCAGGTGTTTCGTCATAGTATAATCCTTCAAGGATATTTTTGGTTGGCCTGCAAACCGTGTCCGTAATAACTGCAACCTCGGTATGCGGCGGAATCTCTTCCCTGAAATAAATCTCAAGAATTGCATCATCCTTCCGGTATCTGTAAGAAACCTCACATTGTATGCAGCTCACAGCCCGTATCTCAAGGTCCCTGCAGTTCAATTCCAGCTTCTCAATAGGGGCATCCTTTGTCCTCATCCTGAGCATGGATTTCACATTTGTCCTATCATCATATACGTCAAATAGAAGATTCATATGCAAAACGTCAACAGTAAGTTCCCCGAAATCTTCAGGGTAATACTTGTAAAGTCTGTTCTTCATAAAAGTGTCACCGAATAAAGTTATGAAAGTTATATTATGGGATAGAAAAGGGTAAGGAGGGATTTAAAGATGTAGTTTTGAAGAAAGAAAGATTCAAAATTTTAAAATCAGATGGTTCATATCAACATATTAATATATTCCAGTTTCATCTGATGTTAGTCATTTTTTGAATACTAAACAAAATCAAAAAGAAAAACAGTTTCGGTGAATTTCTGGATGAAATCAAAATACACAGTTCTTGATATCTTTTCTGGGGCAGGAGGGCTTTCAGAGGGATTCTTTCAGCAGGGATTCAAATTTGTTTCTCATATTGAAAAAAATGGCCATGCCAGGAATTCTATTGAAACCAGAGCAATTTACCATGCTCTGAAAAATTCAGGGAATGAAAGAATATATAGAGATTACATTTCTGGAAAACTTAATAGAGATGAATTTATCCAGAAATTCAAAGAGCTGGAACTACCACAAGCTGGCTTATTGCAGGGAGAAGTGACTGAATCAAAAGAAACTACTATGATAAAAGAAATTCAAGAACATTTGAAAATCATTGATAGCGATTCAGTTGATGTAGTCATAGGAGGACCACCATGTCAGGCTTATTCTGTTGCTGGGAGAGGCAGGAAGCCAAAAGAAATGAAAGATGATCCCCGTAACTATCTATACAGGCATTACCTATCTTTCCTGAAGCATTTTGAGCCAAAGATTTTCGTTTTTGAGAATGTTCCAGGTATCAGAAGTGCA
This sequence comes from Methanosarcina sp. UBA293, assembly GCA_002499445.1. Taxonomy (GTDB): domain Archaea; phylum Halobacteriota; class Methanosarcinia; order Methanosarcinales; family Methanosarcinaceae; genus Methanosarcina. The sequence continues at coordinate 6,208 of DALS01000005.1, read as the reverse complement.
AAAGAGGGAACTATCTACTCAAATTTACATGAGGAGGTAGATAAACTGGGATATAAGACTGAGGCTCATATACTTAATGCCAAAAATTTTTCTGTGCTTCAGGAAAGAAATCGGATAATATTTATTGGCTGGAAAAACGAGTATGATCTTTCATATCCTGACTTTTTTAAAACCCCTCCAAGCAGGTTCCATGTTTCTTCCCTTTTAAATGACCTTCCCCCCTTGCAAGCTGGCGAAGGTACTGAAGGTCCTGCAAAATATACAAAGCCGTTTTCATGGTCGTCTGAATACCTTCAAAGATTTAAGATTCGAGAAAAAAAAGATATACTCATTCAACACAACGCAAGAATACATAATTCCAGAGATCGTACTATATACAGACTTGCAATTGAAAAATGGGATAACGAAAGAAAACGGCTCAAATATAATGAACTATCACCGGAACTCCAGACACACAAAAATAAAACGTCTTTTCTGGATAGATTTAAGGTGGTCAATCAGTATGGTTACTCCCATGCTGTACTTGCTCACATCTCAAAGGATGGTCACTATTTCATTCATCCTGATATCAAACAGGCAAGGTCTCTGACGGTTAGAGAAGTGGCAAGAATACAGTCATTTCCTGATAATTATAAATTTGAAGGCCCTCGAATCGCGCAGTATGCACAGATTGGTAATGCTGTGCCTCCTCTTATGGCTAAAGGGATAGCAGTTGAAATCGAAAAGATGCTTGAAGAGATTTGATGAATACAATTACCAGAGATAAAGAGTATTTCACAAAAATAAAAATAATACGTACTGAACTTCTTGTCTGGGCAAAGGAAAATCTCAGGCAGTTCCCTTGGAGAGAAACTTCTGATCCATATAAAGTTGCAGTTGCTGAAGTAATGCTTCATAGAACGAAAGCTGATCAGGTAAAAGACGTTTATGAACAATTTATTCTTAAGTATCCTGATTTTGAGTCGATTGTTAAAGCTGGTCGTGAAGCAATTAAAGCTGATTTGAAATCTCTTGGACTTTTCTGGCGTTCAGATCTACTTTACGATATGGCTGTCGAAGTTGTAGATAAATATAGTGGAAAACTGCCTCTGGACAGGGAAAAATTGATGGAAATGCCAGGAGTAGGGAATTATATCTCAGCGGCGATTCTATGTTTTGGATATAATCTTCCTGAGCCAGTACTCGATACAAATACTGTTCGTGTTCTTGGAAGGATTTTTGGGCTGAAAATTACTGATTCATCAAGGAGAAGCAAGCTTTTCTACGGGATTATGCATGATCTTGTTAATTTCTGGAATCCCAGAACCGTTTCTTTCGCATTAATCGATTTTGCAAATGCTGTTTGTATTCCGGGAGAAAAACCCAGATGTGAGATTTGCAGTCTTAGAGACATCTGTATATATTACTTAGAATTGTAAAAAATTTACAATTACAATTCTTAATACTCTTTTATTTGAATTCTTTTTTGAATATCATTACTCCAAAACAAATGTAAAATTTAATTATGATAATAGAATTCTAGAGAACCAATTTTATCGAAAAATATTTAAACGCACTTTAGAATATCAACTTAGTATAATATTGTCGAATATTTAACAGATTACTTCTTTTATAAATATATCGGATTGAATATTTATTGGATTTTATGGAGCGAGACTGTGCGGGAAAAATATATTGAAGAATTGATAAAAGAAGTCTTAGGACCAAGAAATGGGTCTGAGGAAACAATAATTGGAGCAGATCCCTATACAGAATATATTACTGGAGTTATTATTTCAAAGGATTGCAAACAAAGAGAACTTAGTCCAGATTCTGAAACTCTCAATGTTGAGGGGGATGATAAAGGGGCAGAAGGTACTGATTCACAGGAAAACACATTTTCAATTATCCCATCCGAGCTTGATCCTCGTATAAGATCCAAATCGTTTGGAATATCTTTCTTAGTTAGAGGTAAAGATCCTTATTTGAAAGTCTGCGTAACTTGGGGAAGATATTTCAAAGAAGAACTTATCTCAGAAAATTCTAATAGAGAGAAAATTACCGAAAAGAAGTTTTTTTGGAAACGAAAACCTTACTGTAAAATTTTTAATTTCAATATATCTGGAGAATCCTCTAAAGAAATAACGGTTTACGAGGGAATAGACGGAAAAATTGTATTGAATAGCAGGGGGATAAAGGTCAATAATTCACTTCATATTATTCTTAGTCTTATAAATGAGTTAAAGATCGGAGATTGTTATGGAGACAAAGTGATTGAATCGTCTCTTTATCAGCCTTCTATACGTGTCATTCTTGGAAATGATTGCAAATTAGAGTCTATTGATTCTGAAGAAAATGATGAGCTTAACTTTATTTACAGAGACAATCCTGTTCTAGCAAGAGGCCATATGTGTTCCTCTATATGGAAGGATGTAGATTATCAAGATAAATTTGACATTAAAGTATTATGGCCTGATGGTATTCATTTTGATAAATGTTGTGAATTCATAATTTGTGATATAAGAAGTGAATTTGTTCCCCTTTATCCAAATCCAGCACCTATTTTTGAATGGACAAATTCTGAAATCTCGAATTCTCCAGTTTTCTCAGCTCAAAAGTTATCCGAAATGTGGGATGAAACAGAAATCAAAGATTATTTAAATCCTATCCTAAAAAGTTATGAACAATGGATTCTGAAAAATGAAACATCACTTGAGGATTTTTCTGAGAAAGATAAAATTCTCGCAAAAAAGCTTGTAGATAAGCAAAAAATTTGCCTTAAAAGGATTAATAGAGGAATAGAATGCCTTCACAATAATAAAGATATTCTTCTGTCATTTTGTTTTGCTAATAAAGTTATATGGTTACAAAATCTCTGGAAAAGGGGCGGCAAACTGGGGGGAAGTGATATTGACTTTGTTTGGAGACCGTTCCAGCTTGCATTTTTCTTAATGAATCTGGAATCTCTATCCAATAAAAACTCGGAATTCAGAGATTACGTTGATTTACTGTGGGTGCCTACAGGAGGAGGAAAAACAGAGTCTTATCTTGCAATGATGGCATTTGTTATGGTTTTAAGACGAAGGAATGCACAGGCAAGAATTCGGAATGGAGATAAAGATAACAAAGATATAACTGGGGCAGGAACTTCTGTAATTTCTAGGTATACATTACGTCTTTTAACCGTCCAACAATTTAGAAGAACACTTATTATGATCACGGCAGCAGAATACCTGCGTGTTTTCAATAATCAGGGACTTTCTGGATGGAGGCCACAAAAGTATTCTACATCTGAAGATTGGCTATACGGAACTGTAAGATTTTCTGTAGGAATGTGGGTAGGAGGAGGAGTATCTCCTAACCATCTTCGCGGTGAACAAGGAGCTATTAAAGCATTACAAAACAGTTCATCGTCAGAAGGTGAACCTGCTCAGATCGTAAAATGCCCAGTATGTGGTACTTGGCTTGCTGTCCCCAGTTCGGGTTTACCAGCCGGGGTTAATAAAATATATTTCGTAATTAAATGTGAAAAAACTCTCTCTGAATTGAAGAATCATATTTCAAAGCTCACATCAGTATCTGATTTGATTACGGAAATTCAAGTTTTAGATGATAGATGCCTTAACAACTATTTCATAATGTATACTAAACTTGACAGCTCCAGAAAAGTTGACGAAAAAGAATTTGATGATATTATATCGAAACTTGAAAAAGAGCTTAACATCAAAGTTGCCTCTTTCAGACCTTCACGATCTGGTTATTTCCCTTCATACAATGAAGTTGGAAGAAGAAAAGATTCACCTGTTGATTTTGAAATTTTTTGTCCGAATCCTGAATGTGATCTTAACAGTAATGTTAATCATAAGGAAGGCGTACCCTCCAATGTTTCTGGAAATTCAAAAAAGAAATTACCAGACGGTCTATTTGTGAAAGACAATGCCTCCCCGTTTGCTGAATATTCACATATTCCTATTCCAGCATATACTGTTGATGAACAGATATACCATAGATGTCCAACTATTATTGTAAGTACTGCAGATAAAATAGCGAGGTTGGCTTTTGAGCCCAGATGCGGTTCTATATTTGGAAACATACGAAATTATAATGGTTTTTATGGTTATTATCGTGATGACTCAGAAGAATTATTGCCAAAAAATTACACCAAAAATGCAATTTCAAAGTATTCCTCTAATGTAAGTCCATTTCTTCCGCCTGATATGATAGTACAGGATGAACTTCATTTAATGGATGGGCCTTTGGGTAGTATGTTTGGTATTTATGAGTGTATTGTCGATGGTCTTATCCGCGAATCAGGTGGATCTCCAAAATATATTGCATCTTCTGCAACTGTTAATGATGCAGCGATTCAAGTTAAAAGTCTTTTTAATAGACCTTTATCCCAATTTCCTGCATATGGTTTAACTTTCAAAGACAGTTTTTTTGTTAGAATGCCTGCGTGGTCATCTGGATGGGATGAAAATAGACCTGGGAGAGTTTACATGGGAATCTATGCACCAGGAAGAGGTCCGTTAACACCGATTATAAGAATCTGGTCAAGGGTGCTGCAAACTGGTGGAGAGAATTGTTCTGAAAAGGGTATTGTAAATTTCTGGACTCTTGTAGGCTATTTTAATTCTATTAGGGAGTTAGGAGGAAATAGATCACTTTTTAGAGAAGACATTGTTGAAAGATTAAACAATATTTCCAAAGATTCAGTTCGAAATTTGGATGCAGAAAAAGTGGTTGAACTTTCAAGCCGGATAAACTCTACTGATATTCCACAGCTACTTGAAGAACTGGAACAGGGAAAGAATCGCACTATAAATGAAAACCCTGATGCTATATTCACTACATCAATGTTTGGAACTGGTGTAGATATTCCTCACTTATCCTTGATGGTTGTAAACGGGCAGCCCAAAACAACATCTCAGTACATTCAGGCAACTGGTCGAGTGGGAAGAGATCACGGAGCTCTGGTTGTCACATTTTATAAAGCTGGGAGAGCAAGAGATCTTAGCCATTATGAAATATTTACAGGGTACCATCATAGAATAAACATCGAGGTAGAACCTGCTTCGGTTTCTCCTTTTTCAGACGGATGTTTAGAGAAAGCAGCCGGTCCTGCAATTGTTTCTTTTCTAAGAAATATGCCTGATCCCAGTTCTAGATGGTTTGCTGAATCAGGTCATACTATTCAAAATGAGGAGTCATTGAAAGACTTTGAAATTTTTTTGCGTACTTGCTTACCTGGTGACGTTTCTAAAAAAGTGATCCAGTGTTTCCGTTCTCAGTATGATCGATGGCTTGGAATCTCACAAAAGCTTGGTTTCACTAAAAATTTGGTTTATAATGAGTATACTCTATATAGGCCTCCTGAAAAAAATGTAATACTTGGGGATCCAGCACATGAAAAGGTTGGTTTATGTGTTGTTTACAAAAACGCACCACAATCTCTTCGTGAAATAGAAGAAACTACTGCGTTTGAGGTGTAAATATGACAAGGGAATTTCAGCATATAAGCAGATCGCAGTTTGTTCTTACTTATGGTCCGGGTTCCGTAATCGAAACTAAAAAAGGACCTCGGATTATTCCCTCACTGGAAAAAGGACTTGGTGAGAACTTTAATCCGGATACTTTTCGAAGATTTGAAATCGCAGAGACAAGGATTTCCAAGTACATTAAAAGCACATCGGAAGAAAAAATAAATATTCGCATATTAGCTTTGCCTACAAACGCTGGGCTGGGAAAGCAAAGCAATTATCGTGTTTACTCAACATATGTTTTCCCGGTGTGGAAAGTCTGCTATGGAAGAAGAGGAAATCATGCCCCCATTTTGTATAACGGATCTAAATGCCCTCTATGTGAAACTAACGATGAATCTTCTGCAGTTAGATTTGTTGCAGCATGTCCAGATGGTCACCTCGATGAAGTAAACTGGAATTATGCTGTCCATAAAAACTCGTCATGTAAACCAGACTACTTCCGCTGGAAAGCAAATGGAAGTTCTCTAGAAGATATTATCATAGAATGTCCTATTTGTAGAGCTAGAAACAATATGAAGGAAATTTACAAAATGAATTTTTTCTGTAAGGGAAGAATTCCTGAAAAAGAATCTCCTTCTAGCGATTATTTTCCCATTTATACCAAGCCTGATAGGTCAAAAAATTGTGAAAAAATGATGAAAATAATGCAGAGGCAGTCAACTTCTGTCAAGGCCGGTTTACTTTTC
>DALS01000053.1 GCA_002499445.1 Methanosarcina sp. UBA293 | reverse complement strand
GCAAGCAATCATTCCAGCAAGCAGTCTTGGAATTTAAGAGATCAAAAAGGTATTCAAATATACCGCGTACTCAAGACACTGTTAACCTTTTCTGCTGATTAGTAGATGAATTAAGTTATATAGTTTACTGTTTATAACTCTTTAAAAGATATTTATAAGGTGGGTCAGCTCACTTTTTCTTGCTTTCTTGTTCTCTTTGCTTTAATATATGCTCGTCCGGAATGCGGATTATATTTCCCCTCCCTTTTTTGAATTTCTCGATGAGTCCGCGCTCCTCAAGGTCAGATAGCATAAGACTGACTTTTGACTCTGAATAGGGCGATTTTTTTCTCAGTTCTCTCTGTGTGATTCGATTTCCGTTAGCTCGGATCAACTCCAGAATTTCCTTTAGATCATCAGGGAGATTGAGCTTTGAGTGTTCCGGAGCTTTAGGACTCGGCTTATTCGGGGCCTCATCATGAAAAGAAGAATTCTGAGTATCCTGAGTCTCTTCTTTAGGCTTCTGAGCCTCTCTTTTTTGTTTCTGAATCTCTTCTTCAGGCTTGCTTATCTGTTTTAAAGATTCGTTAGTGTCCGGTGTCGTTTCTGACCTTTGATAAAATTGCTCAGAGGAAATTTCCGAGCTTCCAATTAAATTTTCTGCTGAACGGGCTTCAGCCTCATCAGAAAAAACTGTGTCATTTATCGGACTTTCAGGCTGCTGCAAGTATGGCTCTTTTTTTCCTTCTGAATAAAAGATAGTTTTTGATTTTTCATGTCTCTTTTTAAATAAGTATCCAGCCAGCAGCAGAATTACTAGAGCCAGAAAAGTAGGAGTTAAAAAGGTATATTGAGAGCCTGGTTGAGATATAGGGACTGTACTTTCATAATCCAGGTCAAGAATTTCAATTTCATCTTGGTTCAAAAGCTCATCATCATAAGGTGGGAACAGGAGAAGATCATGTACGTACTCTCCCTCACCTGAAATAACAACAACTTCTTGGGCTTTGTAAATAAGCCGATCTCCTTCAAAACAACTGGCGTTTATCGTATAGGTTCCAGGAGTTAGATTGAAAGAATACTCTGAGTCAGTTGCAATAAAGTACTGCTTAGGAGTAGAATTAACTTCTATAATAGTGTTATTAAGAGGCTTGAAAGTATGCCACTCGTAAGCTGTCCCGTGAATCGTAGACGCGATTGCATTTCCTTGAAAAACTATAATTAAAAGGAATACAAGTGCGAATCTATAGAGCTTTCTAAAATTCACACAGAGTTAAATGATTTTTTAATATAAATCTTTTGCTTTTTTGATAGAGAATCACAATGAAAAAGACCATTTATTAAAGATTTATCAAGGAAATAAGAGCTTTATAATGCTTGAAATCCCATATCGATCTATCAATGAAGCTAATTCAAAAAAGAATGCTTATATTTACCTTGACTCATATAACAGTGCAATAACTTATAAAGGGAGGCAGTCAGATGAAAAAATCAAAAGTTGTGCGATATCTGGCTTGTGTTACTGTCTTACTAACATTGCTGAGTTTGCTACCAGCATGTTCCTTTGCTGTCAAAGACTCTTCTGAATATGGAAACGGCAATCTGAATCAGGATATTCGTGAAGGTGCCCGCAATTCATACGAGAACGAAACTGAAAATGTGGGTGAGGTCAGCGATATTGGATCCGATTCGAAACAACAGGAGAAACAACAGGAGAAGAATCTTAGCGTAAAAAACCGAAGTGAAGTCTACGAATATAAACAGGAAAAAAAGCAATTAGAGGAAGAATTCAAGTCTCATAAGCAAGAATACTGGGAAGCAAAAGAAGACTTCCTCAAGATCAGGAATCGTATCAGGGAAGGAAAACTTGACCCAAATTCCGAAGAGGCTCTAAATACCACAAGACTCTACATTAGCTCAAGTATTAATTATATGGTAGCTCACCTTTCAAATGTAAAGAGCAACATAGCACACTCGAGTGGGAACGGAACAAAAGATAAAATTGTTGCCTTGGATGAAAAGATCAAACTGCTTGAAGTTGAGAAGGCAAACATTACAAATGCATCAAGCCAGGAAGAGCTTGTGGTCATGGTCAGTTCCGTACGTGGAGTATGGAACAATGCCGAGAAAACCAGCCTTGCAAGCGCAGGACAGACTGTCAGTGAGAAAATGGGAGAATATCTTGAAAAATCCGAAAATCTCTCTGAGGTCCTTGGAGTAAGAGTTGAGAGCCTGAAAGAAACCGGCATTAATACGGCTGGGCTTGAGACCAAACTTGCTAGTTATACTTCTTATATTAAATCCGCACAGGAAAAGAGAGAAACGGCAGATTCTATCTACAATGATGAGAATGTCACTCGGAATGACGTGCAGAAGGCTAATAATTATCTTCGTCAGTCTCTCAATGATGTTAGCAAAGCAAATAAGATACTCAGAGAAATTTTCGGCGAATTGAAGAAACACGAATTTGAAAAATATAACATCACTGAAGCCAGTAACATACAGCACTGAAGCCAGTGATATAACTGAGATTAAGTCCAAAGCAACCTGAGAACTGCAGTCAACCATACTGACAAAATATAATTGCACTAAACAGTACTGAAAATATAATACTGCAATCAACAGTACTGAAAATACAATAAGCAGAATTAAAAGTTAAGAGTTTGTAAGTATCCCTCCCATCAATAAAACGAAGGTTAATTAAATAGGGAAAATAGTAGCTCAGAGTATGAGACTTGAAAAATTACTTATAATTAAATATTGAGGAGGCAGAAAATGATTAAATTTGCTCACCTGCTCGTATTATCAGCTTTAATTGTCTTGCTTGCAGGATCTGGCTGTGTCGAAAATGATACACCTGATATTGAAAAAATGGAGGTAGGTCCAAATTCCGTCGAGGTCGAGAATGGATCCCCGGACGAAGATCTGGATACCAGATTATTGCAGGCCGAAATTCAGGAGCTTAATTCTGAAATGGAAGAACTCAAGGGCATGCTTGAAGATGCAAACCTTGAAGATGAGATAATAATTGAAGAATTATGAAATGGAAAGAAATTAAGTGAAAATCAGCTAAAAAATAGCTTTCACTTAAAAAACATTTTCTCTTTGTTTTTGATTCTCTGAATTTCTTCTTCCAGCGCCTCTATTCTGGATTCAAGTTCATGGACATCTTTTTTAGTAAAGATCTCGGCTTTCGAGATAGATTCCTGAATCTTCTCTGAGATTTTCTTTTCAAGATCAATCTTCTGTTTTTTTCTTTCTTCTAACATATCTTGGATAACTTTCTTGCCTTCTTCCTTACTGATGTCTCCTTTATCTACAAGCTCCTTTACAAGGTCATTTACCTTATCTTCGGTTATTGCCCAGAGACCGGCTCCTATAAGTCCGAGTTTTCTAACGGATTCTCTCATGTACAAACACTCGCTTTTGATTTATCAATCTTGAAAACCTTACATGATTACTTAAATGAAGTTCTTATATGAAGTAATTACATAAAGAACTTATCTGAAGTAGTTATATGAAGAATTTATGTGAGGTACTTGCATTAAATTCTTACAGGTAAATAATTAATTTTTATGATCGTCAGGGATGTATTAAAACTTCCTCTGTGTGGGAGAGTAACTATATTTCCTTATCTTTCCTGCTTTTGTATGATATTCTTGTGTAATCTATTTTATATGGCTATTTTTCTATATAAGAAACCTGTCTTTTATTACTTCTCCAATAGTATTGAAATTAAATCAGCCTGTAGATATAAACCTAGATTAACTTGATTCAACTGGAATCTTACCTAGATGAACTGAGATTAAGCTAAACCTAGATGAACCGAGATAAATCAAAATAAGTAAAGATAAATAAATCACTTAAGTAGTCATTTTAACGTTAACAGATTACTTATCCGAAAGAAAATATATAAATATATTAATTGGTGATGTTAATTGGGGGTAATTTTATGGCAGACACTTTAAAAGTTTCACCAACTATATGTGCATATCCTGACGACAAATATGAGAATCTTGAAATTGAAGTAGTTCTTCCTGGAGTGGAAAAGAAAGATATTTCTTTTAAGATTGCCGAGGACGGTTTTTATATAAAGGCCGCCAAAGAAGGGGTTGAGTATGCAGACAGTTATGCAATCTGCTGCCCTGTAGTTCCGGAAAAAGCCGTCGCTAAGTACTCAAATGGTGTACTTAAAGTTACAGTACCTTATCAGGAGCCTTTTGAAGAAGCCGTGGATGTAAAAATTGAGTAATCTAACTGGACTTTTTATTTTTTTCAACTGCGTAAGTCGTTATTATATAAATTAATCCTGTTAGAATCCTGTTAGAAAAGAGGTTTTTGAATGAAGAAGATGACAGAACAGCATCTTATCAATGCTTTTGGAGGGGAAAGTCAGGCGCATATGAGGTATTTACATTTTGGAAACCAGGCTGAAAAAGAAAAATATAGCAACGTAGCCCGCTTATTTCGAGCAATCGCCCACGCTGAATATGTACATGCAGGCGACCATTACCGGGAGTTAAGACATCTTGATGGGGGATTTGTGGCAAATAGCATGGCAACTTTTGGCCCTGGTGATTCCAAGAAAAACCTTAAACTGGCTATTGCCGGCGAGACCTTCGAAATTGAAGAAATGTATCCTGTTTACATAGAAGTAGCAAAATTCCAGGGAGAAAAGGGGGCACAGAGAAGCTTTGAATGGTCATATGCAAGTGAGAAACTGCACAAACAGCTTTTTGAAAGAGCATTGGAATCGGTAAATTCTGGAAAAGACGTTGAACTTGGCCCTATCCAGGTTTGTGAAGTATGCGGATATACCCTCGAAGGGGAAGCGCCCGACATATGTCCAGTATGTGGGGCATTAAAAGACAACTTTACTGCGTTTAAATGAGTGCTTGAAAGACGCTTTGAAAGGCGCTTATGAAAAACATCCTGAGACTGCTCTGAACCCGACTGCAAGAAAGATTATTCTGGAATGTAAGATTACTCTGGTATTTTATTGTTTTTTTCCCTGTTTTCAAGCCAGTCTGCAGCTCTGGGCCAGAGCGACAGCGAGATTATCATGGTAATTACAAAAACAAAAATCGAACCCGCAGCCATATCTACCCTGGTGTAGGCCATCTCTCCTCTTGATATGTTGGTTAAAAGAGCCCCGGAAAAAAAAAGGATAACAAGCACTATCGAGGTGGCAAGGCTTAACAGAAACACTATTCTGGGTCTGTTGTCTGTTGATCCGATTTTTACCATACAACTCTCCAATTTAACTTTTCAATTCAATGTTCCAATTTAACTTTTCAATTCAATGTTCCAATTTAATTTTATAAACATTAAAACTAAAACTATCTGCATCGTTCACTTAAAGCTTGCTTCTTTTCATTAACAGGGAATTGGCAGTTACTGATACCGAACTCAATGCCATAAAAGCGGCAGCAAGTTCAGGCGTAATCAGGATCCTATGAAAGAAAGGATAAAGAATCCCGGCTGCGATAGGAATACCTATAGTATTATACCCAAAAGCCCAGATCAGGTTCTGTTTGATTTTATTTATGGTAAGTCGGCTCAGCTTAACGGCTACGACTACATCTCGTGGATCATTTTTTATAAGCACGATTTTTGCGGATTCCATTGCCACATCCGTACCTGCTCCCATTGCAATTCCAACATCTGACTGAATCAACGCAGGAGCGTCATTAATGCCGTCACCCACCATTCCTACAAGTTTTCCCTCTTCCTGAAGTTTCTTAATTTCATTTGCTTTCTCTTCAGGAAGAACCTCGGCAAGCACTCTGGAAATCCCGACTTCTTTTGCTATTGCGCCAGCTGTAATAGCGTTGTCGCCGGTGATCATAGCTACTTCTATATCCATTTTCTTAAGAGTCTCAATTGCCTCCCTAGAGTTTTCCTTAAGGGTATCGGCAACTGCAACAAGACCTATGGTTTCTGCCCCGATAGCTACAAGCATTGCAGTCTTACCGTTTTCCTCAAAGGTTCGCATTTCAGCTTCCAGCTCTTTAAAAGAAATTCCGTTTTCTTCCATAAGTTTGCGTGTGCCAAGCAAAATCTTTTTTTCTTTGAAATAAGCTTCCACTCCTTTTCCTGGTATGGAGCGGAATTTCTCAGCTTTTTCAGGGCTAATCCCCCTCTCTTCAGCCCCTTTTACTATAGCTTCCCCAAGAGGATGCTCGGATCCTCGCTCAGCTGTTGTTGCAATAAAAAGCACCTCTTTTTCTTCGTGACCTGTCGCTGCAAGTACATCTGTGAGTCTTGGAGCGCCTTCTGTAAGAGTGCCTGTTTTGTCAAAGACAATGATGTCAAGTTTATGCGCCCTCTCAAGGGCTTCCCCGCCTTTTATAAGAACTCCGTTTTCTGCACCTCTACCTGTGCCAACCATAATAGCAGCAGGAGTTGCAAGTCCGACTGCACACGGACATGAGATTACAAGAATGGTAATGGCGATAAGCAGGGAAAAGAGGAATGGGCTGATCCCTCCGAGAGCAGTGGACTCTCCTACTCCATAGCGCCAGTAACCTATGAAAAACCAGAAAAAGAATGCCAGAAGCGCAATAATATGCACGGCTACTATGAAGTTTCCGGCAAAAACGTCGGCAACCCTCTGGATGGGAGCTTTTGTGGTCTGGGCAGTTTCCACAAGCCGGATTATCTGGGCAAGGGCAGTGTCAGCTCCGACTTTTGTAGCCCGAAAGTTAAAAGCCCCTGTCCTATTAAGAGTAGCTCCTATTACGGTATCTCCTGGACCCTTTTCTACAGGGATACTTTCTCCAGTGAGCATGGATTCATCTACTGCAGAATGCCCTTCAACTACAATTCCATCAACTGGAATTTTTTCTCCGGGCCTGACAATAACAATGTCACCAACTACTACTTCTTCAACAGGAACTTCTTTTTCAATGTCATTTACAAGTATTCTAGAAGTTTTTGCCCTCAACCCCATCAGTTTTCTGATCGCTTCAGAGGTCTGGCCTCTTGCCCTTGCCTCTAGGTATCTGCCAAGGACAATAAAAATAATCAGGAAAGCTACAGTGTCATAATAAAGGCTGTTATATCCGGGACCAAGATCAAGAAATGTGGCTGCTACACTGATAAGGTAGGCTGACCCTGTCCCTGCTGCAATCAGCAAGTTCATGTCAGTTACGCCGTACTTGAAGCCCTTGATAGTTCCAGCAAAAAATTGTCTTCCCGGGAAAAGCAGGACTAGCGTGGAAAGTACAAAAAGCACGAGATGATTGGAAAAGAAAGCAGGTACAAATGACAGGAAAGGAAACATCATGCTCATGTTTCCAAGACCGATTGGAATTCCCAGAATAAGAGCAATTATCAGGTTATTTCTCTGCCTTCTGATCTCGGCATCCCTGGATATTTGCTCTCTGTCCTCATATTCGACAGTCTCAGCCCAGACTGATGCTCCATAGCCAATTTCCTGGACTGCAGCAATAATCTCCCTTACGGAAATTCGGGCTGAATCAAATTCTACAACTGCTCTTTCAAGTGGGAAATTTACTGAGGCTGAAATTACGCCCTCGGTCTTGTTAAGAACTTTCTCGATATTTGCAGCACAGGAGGCACAGCTCATACCTTCAAGATTTAGAGTTACGGTATCTTTTTCTACCTTATATCCGATGGATTCTATAGCTTCCTCGATTTCCTTTGTAGAGATCAGTGAGGGATCAAAACCAACTTTTGCTCTTCCAAGCTCAAGGTTGACAACTACTGAGTCCACGCCTGCTTTTCTCTTCAAGACTCTCTCAATATTTGCGGCGCAGGCCGAACAGGTCATACCAGAAACACCAAGCGTGATTTCTTTTAGCCCTGCTTTCGAGCTTGAGATCTGCGTTTTTTCTTCACCCTCATCTTTCTTTTCTTCTGGCAGTTCACATATTTCAGTTAGAGGACAAGTTTGAAAAGTATCTTCAGGCTCTTTTGATTCCTTTAGAGCCTGCTCCTCGGTCTTTGTCTTTGAGGTCATCCCTTCGACCTCTGTTGTGTCAGGAACTTCTGCCCCGACCTCTTCCTGAGCTTCGTTTTCGCTTTCTGTTGAGTATCCTGCCTTCCGAATAGCTGCCTTTATATCATTCAGGCTTACTTTTTGAGGGTCAAAGCTAACCGTCGCGCTTTCGGATTCAAGATCAACTTCAACAGACTCAACCCCCTCAAGAGAAGAAATGGCATCTGCCACTTTTTTCTGGCAATGACCACAGGTCATGTCATAAACTCTTACATAAACTTCCATTAGATGTGCCGCCTATCCAGATTTTCAGGAATACTCGAAGGTTATAGAATTCTTCAGGACTCCATTATAATATTCTAACCGGCTTTATTCAAACAGGAGCTTCACAAATAATTAGAGTTTATATAAAATTGTACCTTTTACTATATATTCTTTAAAACACTACCGTTTACAGTTCATTTCGAACTTCAAGCACGTAAGTCTTAGTTGTAAAAAAAGTAAAAAATTAATATTAATATGGTTATTTCCTAAATCCTCTGTTTCATTTCCATTTTACAGTTCCAATCATAAGGAATGATATCATTGTCAATAGGATTAACCCGCCTTTCATCTACATCCTCTGGATTATAAAATAGGGAAGGCATTCCTATCACCACAGAGATCCCACTTCCAACATTTTTGTGCCATGAGAAACTCCTGGGGGAATATAAACTGTACGGGGATATTTTTCACCCATAAAGATTTCGTTAAGAACTCTGTAAGTGGGTGAATCTGCTCTGTAGTGGTATAATGCAACTTTTACCATACTAAAATCCTGGAATTCTTTGAACTAGTGGTTTTTCTAGTTTATTAAAGTCTTCCATACTAGTTACTTGCATTTTCAACCCTCCCCTTTTTATACATCCTTTCAAGTGGATCTTTACCATTCTTGAACATAGCTCCATAAGGCTCGAATTTTCCTGTATCGTTGACAGTGCAGAAATGCATGCCACTATCCGACCCTGTCATCATCAGTGGTTTAGCATTTTCTATATCCCAAGAGCCGCTTTCCTTGTCGTAGATATTATCTTCTACCTCCAGATGTACAACTTTACCAAAAATCAATGCATAAGGAAAGCCCCCATATACTTCCTCATATGTATCATGCAACTCACACTCCATCCATGCATAGCACCCTTCAATTCCTGGTACCTTGACCTTTTTTGAAGGTTTTTCTTTTAGATCCGCCAGTTCGAATTCATCGACATTAGAAGGAACATGTAAAGCCGTTGGTATTACTTTATCCAGCATATCAGTACCGGGCAGGTTAAGGACAAATTCTTTTGTATTTTTTATATTAACTAATGTATCTCTCCTTTTTGCTGAAGCCACACAAACTAAATCAAGTGATCGTAAAACAGGCATTAAGCAAGAATATGGGGCTATATTTCTAACTCCATCGTCACTGATCGTTGATATAAACACCACTGGTAATGGTATCAGTGACTCTCTTTTAAAATTTTCTAATATCATATTACCACTACATCAGTTACAACTATCTTCCTGTTTTATTTTAGAGATAGTTACCCGAAACTAAAGAATCAGCGACTGACTCGATTTCCGGAAGCTCCACACTTAGCTCTTCTCCTACAAGCCCTGCTCGGAAAATGTCCGCATCCGAGGGCACTGAAGCCAGAATGTGGGTCTTATCCACGGTTTCCAGCATGAACTGGATTCCAGTTTTATCCGCACGATTGAGAATAAAATACAGAGTTTTTCCGGCTTTTTCCGAAAGCTCTTTTATTTTTTCAGAAAGCCGGATAGATTCATAAGACGGATCAAGTATCATTAATATAAGGTCACATCCTTCTTCCACTCCTCTACCAAAATGTTCAATACCAGCTTCAGTATCCACGAATATTATATCTTCAGATGTTGTCTCCATATTATTTAGCAAATTTTTTGCAAGTGCTCCCATTGGACAGGCGCATCCTTCCCCGAAGTCATGAATTTTGCCTATAGCCATCATCTGTATGTTTCCTTTCTTTACAGTGTAAGCTTCAGGAATGTCCGAGATTTTCCATTTGTTTTCAAGAATAATGGTGTTGTCTCCGCTCTGATACGCCTGCATCAATTTTTCACCCAGGGTTTTTTTTCCTCCTAGGTAGTTCATGAAGTCTTCCGGCATTCCAATACCAAGCTGCCTATGAAGCCCGAAGTTTGACTCATCACTGTCCACTACAAGTACATTGTAACCTCTTTTAGCCATGGATTTTGCAAGTAGAGCAGTAATCGTGCTCTTGCCACTACCTCCTTTTCCACATACAAGAACTTTCATCTTTTCAACTCCATTTAGAGATAATAAATATTAAAAAATCAAAAAATAATAACATATATTAACAATCACAATACTTCCTATAGTATTAATAATATGAAGTATATAGTGAGAAAGTGACTATGAAAAAAGAAAGTAATGGAGTTTGTTTGTGTCCTCTTGAAGGAATTATTACCACAATATCCAAAAAATGGGCCACACAGGTTATCAGTGCCCTCGGACATCACGACAGATTGAGATTCAATGATCTAATGAGTACTCTTGAAGGTATCAGTCCCAAGTCACTTACGGACCTGTTAAAAGAGCTCCAAAAGAAAGGCCTTGTCAGACGAGAAGCATTTCCCGAAGTGCCTCCAAGAGTCGAATATTTTTTAACGGATGATGGTAAACAGCTTTGTGAAGCAATTATTCCTTTAATAAAATGGGCAGAGAAGCGAGACGATCTATGTCAGGAAATGTATAATTCTACCTGCAATAGCACAAGTTATTCTCAAAAATAAACTGTAAGAGAAAACGATAACTACTTAATCATAAGGAAGGAATCTTTCCCATAAACTTTGTTATTTTAAAAATTATGTAGAATCTGTGCAGTATCCACCCAATTAGAAAAATAAACAGCATCCGCTACTCTTTTCTGGCAGTGACCACACGTCATGCCATAGACTCCAATAGTAACTTCCATGGATATGCCGCCTATCCAAATTTTTCAGGATTACCAAGTATTTAATAAATTTTTCCGGGCTCCTCTATAGTTTTATAGCCAGCTTTAAGCAACGCCATCTGTATGACATACGCATCAGTTATCCGGCTGTCATAGGCTATATTTATTGTTTTTTCAGGAATATTAATACTTACTCTGGAAACCCCATTTATAGATATAATAAGTCTTGTAACCATATCCTTGCAGTACCTGCATACTAGATCGTCTACTATGAATGTTGTCTCTCCGATGTGTTCACCCCCGCAGTACAGCTGTTTTCAAACAGACGCACCATCTACTACCTATATAGTAAAAATTTGTACTTTAAGTATATAATTAATTCTCTGAAAAATCTACATGGAATTTTTACAATGGCTCATATCCGGTTTCTCGGATTGCAGACTTGACCTTTTCAAGATCTGCCTTCCCTTTTTCATAATCAACAGTTACCTGTTTAGTCTGAAGATTAACATCCGCTCTCTGTACCCCTTCTACAGCTTCAACCGCTTTTTTAACCCTCAACTGGCAGTGCATACAGGACATGCCTTCAACTTTTATAATCTCTTGGACTATCGTTTCTCCCTCCGTCTAATTTTAACTGAATAATTTGACGTAACAATTTGACATAATAATTGACATAATTTGTGGAATACTAGGAAATAATATAGTTCCGGTTTGCCACAAATTCTTTGCGTAGAGAATTGCATTAAGGCATCTTCTCCTAGAGTAAAGCCTCTAACAAGGTTTTTTTCTATTTCTATTTCTATTTATTTTGATACTCTGAATTGGAATTTCACCCACCACCAATTCATAGAGAGATGCACAAGCACAACCAGACTGAGCCCATTATCACAAGCGTTGCGCGCTGATCATACTGCTACTAGGGTTTTCGATCAAACCTTTTCTGAAAAGGTTTGTGTAACACGAGCAGAAGAAAAAGTGAGATATTAAGGATCTGGAGCTTGAGTTGTTTAGACATTACTGACATCCTTAGCCCTTTAACACTGCGCGATTCACTACATTCTGGGGTTTGCCTTTCGTAAACATCTCCACATTCTCAATACTCACATAAGTGCACTCATCTAAAGATTCTTCAGATAAAAAGGCAATATGTGGAGTCAGCACCACATTATTCATTTCCAATAGTGGGCTATCCATGGGCAGCGGCTCCTTTTCAAAGACATCCAGCCCTGCCCCGGCAATCTTTTTCTCCTTAAGAGCTTTTATGAGAGCGGCTTCATCAACCACTTTTCCCCTAGCAGTGTTGATCAATATAGCACTAGGCTTCATCTTTGCCAGTTCTCGCGCACCTATCATATGCTCTGTTTCAGGAGTCAGTGGCACATGTAATGTAACTATATCACTCTCTGAAAGCAGAGTATCCAGATCCACGAATTTTATCCCCAGGGCTTTTGCTCTCTCAGGACTGGGATGAGCTGTAACAGAGAGCACATTCATATTGAATCCATGTGCGATCTGTATAACTCGCTTACCTATTTCTCCCGTTCCAAGCACACCTATGGTTTTGCTCATGAGCTGATTGCCCACATAGTATTTCCAATCGAATAATCCTTTTCGTAGGTTCATATCTGCTAGGTGGATTCTTCTTAGAAGGTTCAGAGACAAGGCAAAGACAAACTCCGCTACCGAATCAAAGGCATAGCTGGGAACGTTCGATACAATCACTCCGTGCTTGGTGGCTGCCTCCAAATCTACATTGTCGAAACCTGTCTGCCACAGGGAAATCATTTTTAACCTGGGCGCAGAATGCAGAGCCTTAGCGTTTACTCCGTATCTTCCTACTATTACGACTTCTACGCCCTTTATTCTCTCAATGAACTCGTCATGAGACGCGGGCACACTGTAGTATATTTTGAGTTCACCCAATGTTTCCAGCTTTTTTATATATTCTTCAGTTAGGAATATTGGATCTGCTACTACTATCTTCATATACCCCGGAACTCCAATTTTTGCTTGTGGTTCTCTTTAAAATCTTGATATTATTGAAAAAAACAGTGCGCGCTGCCTTAATATTTTTATTTTAATTCAACAGTTTCAGCTTTACACTTTGTCGGCATCGATTTACACTTTGTCGGCATCGAAAATCTAGAAGGTCTTGGTATTTCTTTCCTTAAGGCTCGATATATTTCTCTGGGTTTTCATCAAACTTCTTTTTATCGGAGAGAGCGCAGAAATAATACGTCTTTCCTTTGTACTCACTTTTGAACCTAGCTTCCCTTTCTTCTAGTTCCATCTTGCAGACAGGATCTACTACTATTATAATACCCCCGATAATTAAAAATACGCCAAGATATTTCTATTTTGTCACACTCTGCTCGAATACACATAATATTAGGATATCCAAATTTGATACGTATTTCCGATAAATTCTTGATAATAAAGAAGGATTATTAGACTACAAGAGAATGAGTAACTTTCAGCCAACCAAAAATAAGATTAAAAGTGAAGTTGATTAATGAGTTGACTATATTCTTTTTTCTTTTAATTTTGTATTATTTTTTAATATTTTTATAATATTTTTATAATATTTATGGAAAGTATACACTGTTAATGGTTTTCTCTGTTATGAATAATTTCATAGCTTACTTTTCCTCTGCCTATGCAGTCCCTGACAAGTTTTTCTCTCGGAGAAAGAGCTCCAGATTTTCCGGATTTGACTTCGACAAAGACTACCTTATTCATTTCCCCTTCGGAAAGGCCGTCAAAAATAATGAAATCTACCGGGGTGCCAAGGAAGCGTGCATCCTTGGGATTGTATTCGAAATCCGGGAAATAAGGGATAAGATGTTCAGTAACCTTGCCCCGAATAACGGCTTCACTTTTCTTTATGGCATCTTGGCGAATCTTTTTCTCCTCGTCAAGTTTCCAGGCTCTAAAGAGGTTCTCGGCTTTTTCTGAAACCTGTCGATCCATTTCCCTTGCCTGCCAGGCTTCATACAAATTTCTGGCACGGGACTCAATTTGTCCTCTTAGCTGGATATATTTCATGAGCAAGTAAAGTGCAAGCAGGGCAAAGAAAAGGACAAGAGTTGAAGTCATCCAGTCATCCACGGTTATTTCTCCAAAAAGGGTTGGGGTTTATGAATAAGTCAATGAGAGTTCAAGTGAAAATTTGTGCCAAACAATTAGATTGATGTCAATGAGGTCGAAACGATGTTAGATAATGTATGAATGTTATAAGTTATGGAAAATTATGGGGCAATTATCAGGAAATTATCTGGAAGTAAATTCTAAAGAATAAATTTTAGACTCTATAATTTATTATAAATATTTATAAGTTCAGCAGAATTTTGCTTTGTCCAGAAAATTTCTTTCATGGAAGGCTTTTTCTGAAGGCTATTTTCCGGAAATTTTTTGATAGGTTTCATTCTACCCCTGAGCAGGCTGAAGATTATAATTATTATATTCGAAGGTAACTCTATATTGGCAAAAAATATATATAATAAATATAATTCCTGATTTTCATTCTTCAAAAGGAATTACAGCAAAGACCGTAGAAATTACAGCAAGAGCAGTAGAAGATAGTATGATCAGAGACAGGGAAAACGAAAGGAAAGCAGGCGAGAGAAATGAAGATCTTTTCATCAGTGCTTTGAAAACTACAATTCCTGTTCTTCTCGGATACATACCTCTTGGAATGGCTTTCGGGTTTCTGCTTGTCGGTGCTGGATATCACTGGATCTACGCTTTCCTTATGAGCCTTTTTGTCTATGCAGGCTCGGGCCAATTTCTGGCAGTAGCTTTCCTTGCTGCCGGTGCAGGATTAACTGAGTTTGTTATAGCTACGCTGCTCCTGAATCTCAGGCACGCTTTTTACGGGCTGTCCTTATTGGAGAAGTTCTCAGGGGTTGGAAGGGTCAAACCTTATCTGATCTTTGCGTTAACCGACGAGACATATGCTCTCCTGACCACAACCGATGTCCCACAGGCCAGTTCAAAGTCGAGGTTTTACTTTTATATTGCAGCCCTTGACCATTTCTACTGGATCTCAGGCTCGGTACTCGGGGCTGTACTTGGTTCCATGCTTAAGATTAATCTTGAGGGCATGAGTTTTGTCTTGACTGCACTATTCGTGGTGCTGACCATAGAGCAATATTTTAGTTCAGAAGCGCGTTTTCCCTTTATAGCCGCACTAGGCGCAGGAGCCTTCTCTCTTATCATTTTTAGCCCTGACAATATGCTGCTTGCTTCAATTATCCTCGGAACCTTAATTCTGATGGCTAGGGAAAAGTCAATGCAAAAGGCGCAGAGAACACAGATAGTGCTGGGAGCACGGGAAAATTCACAAACAAGGAAGGAAAACAGGCTGATTAATTCTGCAGTACAACCTCTTGAAGACAAAAGAAAGGAGAAAAGCTGATGATAGACCCCCTTCAAATGCTTGTAACAATTACGGTTATAGCTCTTGCCACTTTTGCAACAAGGGCTCTTCCGTTCATTTGTTTTGGCTCAAGGGAACCGCCTGCCATACTCTCGGTTATTGAGAAAAATTTGCCTCCTATGATCCTCCTACTTCTTGTCATTTACTGCTTAAAGGATGTACAGTGGCTTACAGCTCCATACGGGGTCCCTGAGCTCTTTACCATATGTATTGTTGCCGGGCTGCACCTCTGGAAACGAAATGCCATGCTCAGCATCTTTACAGGGACTGCGCTTTATATGGTACTCGTGCAGTTCAACATCTTTTCTTTCCTTTGATTTTTTTCTCCTATATTCAGTGATCAAGTTATCTTGTCTTATCTGATCTAAATCTCTTGTTCTCTCAGGTATAGATGTAATTCCAAGTTTCTCAGATTACCGAAGTCGGGTAAATGATGTAATCTATTAAAAAAATAGATAATATTCAATAGTTTTATATATATCAAGAATAGTTGCGAAACAAGTGATCTTATATGAACGAAAAAAAAATAGATGTGGCTTTACTTAAAAGCAAAGGATTTCTTCCTCAGAGACAGGAAAATATGTTTTCAATGAGGCTGAAGGTTGTGAGTGGGAACCTGAATGCCGAAAAGTTGCGGGCAATTGCAGATGCAGCCGAGAAATACGGATCTGGCTATGTTCACATAACCTCAAGGCAGCAGATTGAGGTTCCTTTTGTTAAACTTGAAGATGCGGAAGCAGCAAACAACGAACTTGAAAAGCAGGGTATTTCAGGAGGCTCTGCCGGAAAAAGGGTAAGAGCTGTGGTTGCCTGTCAGGGTGATAGGGTCTGTAGAAACGGGTTGATCGACTGCGAGAGCATAGCATGCAAGATCGATGAGAAATACTTTGGGGAGGCTGTTCCTAAAAAACTTAAGATTGCAGTAACAGGTTGCCCTTCAGCCTGCGTAAGGCCTCAGGAAAACGATTTTGGGATCATGGGTAATGTAAGGCCTGAAACCATTGAAGAAAATTGTGTGGGCTGCAAGCGCTGTGAAAAGGCATGTAAGGTGGGAGCAATAAAAGTCCTGGAAGATAAAGCCTGTATAGATACAGAAAAATGCATACTCTGCGGAGCCTGTATTGCAGCCTGCCGGAAAGATGCACTTAGGGTAGAGAAAACTGGATGCACGATCTTTGTCGGAGGCAAGGCAGGGCGCCAGCCCATGCAAGGAATAAAACTTCTTGAACTTGCAGACGAGGAGCAGCTTTTCTCAGTCCTTGAAAAAACCTTTGAGTATTACAGGAAAGAAGGCCTTGATGGAGAGAGGTTCGGAGAACTTCTTGAAAGATTGGGATTCGAGAAATACAGGGAGGAAGTTCTTTCCTGAAACTTCCTTTTATTTTCCGGATTTCGCTATATTTCCTTGTCTCTTGAGAAACTGCATGGCTGAAAAATAAACTTTGAAATTCTTTCTTCTTAACTTTTCTCTTCTGTTAACCTGTGGGTCTTGCTCGAATTCCAAGCCAGGCTACTATCGCCCCTAACCCAATAAGAAGTGCAATAAAACGTACTAGTCCTCCTACAAAGGGAATTTCATATACAATTGCAAATATAACAGCTCCAACAAGATAGTACATCATTTTTCCTGCATTCTTATTTAAGATTTTATTATAGATTATCTCACCTGCAAGCAACTTCACAGGTACTGTAGCGATAAGAAGTGCAAGTGCAAAGAGCAGGAAAATCAGAACTGAAAGGCTCCACCCAAAAATAGTAATAAGCAGGATTATCGAGAGTACCGGAAGGAAAAACAGAGCCAGAAAGCCCAGTAACCCCGTTTTTAAAGGTGAGTCTTTTATAAGTTCTGCAAGCCCGCCTACGAAATCCGGGAAAAGGTAAATCAGGATTAAACCCAGAGTAAGAGCTGCAAGCAGCCCGAGGATGAAGGAGAAAATGCCAAACCCTTTAGAAGCACTTTCGTACTGCTCCTCCTTTGCATTTACCTGCGTAATATTCAGGTTTCCTCCAACCTTTTCTTGCAGATTAGATGGGTAATTATCGGCCTGAAGTGCAAGATTGCCTTTAAGCTCAAAGTCATTTCCGGTTTTGAGGGTGCCTGTTGAGACCTCCCCATTTCCGTTAACAGTACCATCAAGCGTTACTTCTCCTCCAGCCAGTAGGATATCCCCTTTGACCACACTGTCCTGGGAAAGAATAATCTTGCCACCGACTGCTACCACGTCTCCACCCACATTTCCGTTTACCCTGATCGAGCCCCCGGCTGCGATAATATTTCCTGAAACATCCCCATTAACAATTAACTCTCCGCCTGCCCCTATAAAATCGTCTCCGATGTTCCCGTTTATTTCAAGACGGGACCCTGCAAGCACAAGGTCTCCCTGAATATTCTGATCAATCTGAAGATTTTCTCCACCCCCAAAAGCGTTTCCTGAGCTCGTGTGCTTTAATAAATTTTCATCGGCAGCTCCTGCTGAATAGGGCAGTGCAGTAAAAAACATTAAAAGAAAAATAAGACCTAAAATAAGACCTGATACCAGTTTCTTTCTCATAAACCAGCCCTCTTTATAAACAACTGCTTAACTAATTACTGCTTGACTTTATACTGCTTAACTAATTACTGCTTAATTTAACTTCACTGGAAGACGGCCTAATTTCATCAAGCATAAGAATGTACTCAGATTCTGGAAGCTTTAAGGCTTTACATTTATTCCTATAATTTTACCAATAATTACTATGGACTCTTGAAGTATCGTACCTCAGCCTGCCAGATTTTTCTTCTGCTGGATAACCCATCGCAATAATCGAAAATGGAGCTATATGGTCCAGAATATTTAACAAACGCCTGATCTCCTGTACCATCTTTTCAGCGGGATAAATCCCGATCCAGACGGCTCCAAGCCCGAGATCATGGGCAGCAAGCAACATATTTTCACTTGCAGCTGAACAGTCCTGAATCCAGAAGTCTTTGAATTTAGGCACGTTCTGGTCTCCGCAGACAAGTATGGCAGCAGGTGTATCTTTCAGCATTTTTGCGTACGGATGAATTTCTGAGATCTTTTTGAGCAGGTCATGCCGATCAATTATAATAAAATGCCAGGGCTGCTCATCTCCTGCGGACGGTGCATTCATTCCGGCTTTTAAAATGTTTTCAATTACATCCCTGTTTACCGGATCTGGTAAATATTTACGGATACTTCTTCTGGTTAAAATCGCGTCCATTGTTTCCATAAAGTTCCCTCAACAGCTAGTGTTTTATATAGTGGATAAAATTCCCTGTCAATAAGTTCCAGATTAATAGATATAATTTTTAATGCATATAATTTAGTTAGATCTCACAAAATGGACATACCTGGATTCAGAAATATTATAAAAACAATATATTTGAAGAAATGTTTATGATAATAGATGCAACAGCCGCCATTTAGGTAAAGGTTTGATTTTTTTTACCCGCCTTCGACAAGATTCGCACCATCCAGCTTCAGGAATATTATTTCACATCCTCAACTGCCCAATCTTGACAGATCGGTATTTATCTGGCTAAAGAACAAAGCTTCTGTTGTTCTTATTGCCTGTAGCTTAGCGTGTGTACATTTTTCATTCAGTCTTTCGGTTTAATACAAGTACTTTCCTATTTGTTCCAAAATATTGACAAGTTTAACCGGGTGATTTTTAAGGTAAATTCTTCATGGGAAAGCCTCCACTCTTCCGGTTGTGTCGAGTTTAGAATCGATATAGTCAACAGTATTTCCGGCTAATAGTACCAAGCCGCTTTTGGCATCTCTCCTAAGCTCACGCCAATATTACATCATATAAAAAAACCTGAAATTAGAAAGCATAAATAGACTAGAAGAAAATAAATAAATAAATAAATAAATAAATAAGTAAATAATGAAAATAGTAAAGAAGAAATTTACCGAACTTACATAAACCGCTCAAATCGTTCTTTTCTCGCTTTACAGATAGGACAGACACCAGGCGGTTCATCCATTGCACAAAGATATCCGCAAACCTTGCATCTCCATACCGGTTTTGAAAGTTTTCCAGTAAACTCCATAGTTTCCATCATCTCGGCTCTCTTCTTTTCTTCCTCTCTTTCGGCGTCTCTCTGTGCTTTAGGAGGTCGCCTTTCAGGAATTGATTCTACGCTTCTCTCTCCCCGGATAACCTCATCCGAAACGTAAAGTGCACAGTAACAGGCTCCGTAGTCGTTGAGATCGGGATCTCTATAATAGCAGGGACAGACAATATCCAGGTCTTCTTCCAGATTATTAGCAGAAAGCCTACAAGGGCAGGACCAGTAACCGTATCGTTGCTCATTGGCGAGCAGTCCTCGCACAAGATCCTTTGTAAACTCTACGTCAGGATTAAGATGATACCCCGACTTTTCGACCTGGTCATTCAAACGCCTGTAGACCTTGTCCACCAATTCTTCGGTTATGCCTTCATCGGCAGCTTCCTCTTCTTTCAGCCCAACTCCCCCTTAAACAAAAACTTTTTCAAAAAAAGTTTTATCAAAAATCAGTAATCTTCTTTCAGCCTAATTTCCCCTTAAAACCCAAGAGCTTCACGGATTTCTTTTTCTTTAAAACCCACGATAGCCTTTTCCCCATTTATAATAGTTGTTGGGAAAGAAGCTGAAGGGTTGAAGCGTTTAACTTCCTCAACAGCCTGGTATTCTTCTTCTCCTTCGAGCTTATCCACATATATGAAGTCGAAATCCACACCAAGGTCAGTAAGTAGCTTCTTTGTCTTTTTGCACCATACACAGGTGCTAAGGCCATACATTACAACCTTACCCCTGTCAGTTCCGGAAATGTGAGCTCCTTTCTCCTTATCCAGAGTAGATACATCCATTAGATTAACCCCCAGCCACAATAAAGTTATGGCAGTACACCTATGAGTATTTTACCTCAAAAGCACATTTAACCTCTGAGCCTGCCGGAAAATTGAAGTTCTGGCAGGCTGCAAGTTTTGTATTTCGACTGTACAGTCTTCAGAATCCGGCTGCAGGCATACACAATTGCAGGCATCCGGATAATTCTTATTTTATCAAGCCTTTCTGGACATACCATTCATAATCGTGGGCAAACCGCTCTTTGTTGGATTTTGCAAGCTGGCAGAAATATTCTGTGTTACGGCGGTGCAGTTCATCCTGATCTGGATATTTTAGTTCTCCGCGGATTGACTTTACCAGCTTCTTACCAAGTTCTTCGGCAGCTCCAGCAGCCTTCTGGGGTGCATCCATGTCTCCATGCATCGCAATACCAAGACCTCCAACAACTGTAACGCCAAGGTTCGTGAGCACACTATTCATGTAATCAACGACTGCATCTTCTTTGCTCCCTCCAGCCGTGCATACAGAGCATCCGAACTTTCCGGTTAGCATCTGGCAATGGATAGCATCTGAAAGCCGGTCAAAGAGGGCCTTCATAGGTGCTGGAACCGAATTGATATAATTTGGAGCGCCAAGGACAATTCCATCGGAGTTAAGAATTCTTTCAAAAAGCTCCTCAAAGTCATCAAGTTGGGGGCATTCTCCGGTCGCATAACAGGCTCCACATCCAGTGCAGTATTCTACACGCAGGTCGTAGAGATCTATCAATTCAGCTTCTGCGCCTTCAGATTCAGCGCCTTTGATCACGGATCTCACCAGTTGAAGGGTATTGCTCTCATTTCCTCTCGGACTTGCATTAACACCAAGAATTTTCATGTTATCACCTTGATTAAATGAATTACGCAGGATTAACGTATTACTTTTTGCTTTTTTCAGGTATACTGGCATGAATTGTCTGACTCCTTTTCCCTCTCACCAGGGATGTGAATATCCCTATAATGCAAAAGACAGTAAACAGGATAAACGCATAACGCAGGCTTAAAGAAAACTGGGAGTAATATGGTGGCGTGATCTCCACAGGACCGATGACAATTGCAAAAATCATCATTGCAATACCCATGGAGAGCATCTGGCCAAGGAGACGCATAGTCCCGTTCATGCCCGATGCTACGCCGTAGTATCTTTTATCGACAGAACTCATTATTGCATTCGTGTTTGGGGACGAGAAAAGCCCAAAACCTATACCAAGAATAATCAGGGCAACAACAAGGTACCAAATAGGAGTTGCTTCTGTAAGGAAGATGAGAAGGAAGAGCCCAAACGCTGTAAATGCCATTCCTGTAGATGCAACAGTTCGCGGTTCAATCCTATCAGAGAGCCTGCCTGCAATTGGAGAAATCATAGCCATGACAACAGGTTGCACTACCAAGATACTCCCTGCATGTCCAGGCGTGAAGCCTTTCGTGTACTGCAAGTCAAGACTTAAGAGAAAAGTCACCGCGAAAGTTGCACTGTAATTGATGAGTGCAGATAGATTCGAAAAGGCAAAAATTCGATTTTTTGTGAGAAGTGTGATGTCAAGAACTGGGAAAGGTATTCTCATCTCGTACAGCGCAAAAACAATTATTCCGATAATCCCCACGGCTATTAGAACAGTCCCTTTAAAAGCCGGAAGCACTGAGAAACCGTACATAACTGCAACTACCGCTGCACCGTACAAGACTGACCCCATCAGGTCGAACTTCTCTCCTCTGCATTCAGCCCATTCGCCTTTAACCTTCCAGAGGATCAGGAGAATTGCTATAATACCTATAGGGACATTTACAAAGAAAATACTCCTCCAGCCAAGATATTGTGTCATTGCCCCTCCAAGTAAGGGACCAATGGAAAGCCCGATATAAACTGCAGTAATATAAATACCAAGAGCTCTTCCACGCTCCCCAGGCGGGAAGACTGAGGTAACTATAGCAACGCCTGTCCCGAAGATCATGGCACTTCCAATCCCCTGTACAACCCGCACTCCAATCAACATTTCCGCTGAGGAAACCATTGTCATAATTAGAGACGAAAGGCTGAAGATTGTGATACCATAAAGAAAAACTTTCTTTCTTCCATAAATATCTGCGATTTTTCCGAACGGGACAAGAAACAATGCTGAAGAAAGGAGATACGCAGTAGCAACCCATGAGAGATCAATAGCATCCATATGAAATTCGGCCCCAAGCGCAGGCAGGGCAATGTTTACTGCTGAGCCGTCAAAAGGAGTAATAAATCCCGCAAGTATCGCAATAAGGAGCACAATCTTTTTCCCTGTACTATCAACAGGAACATCAGGGATGTGGCAGATCTCTGAGACTTCAGTAGATGATCTGACATTATTTTTTTCTTTTTTCATGCATATCACTGGTTAGAAAGGTCATTACTCAGGTCAGGAGTGTCAGAATTCGCAATAGATTTATGTGCAAAATAGAGGCTTTCAGAGATAATGTTTTTGACAACATCGTTCCACAATACGATCGACTGATCGACCACTAATATAACTTATCTGTCATTAAATATTATACTATTCAATCTTTTTTACAGACTCATAGACATTAAGTTATAACTGGCTGGAATGACGAACTTGAAGCGATTGTTGACAGAGGATAAAATGTATCGTCGAATATACCTGAGAGAACACAAATGAAATTATGATAAAGGATTAATAATTGAATTCAATAAATTAATTAAATTCAATTAAATTCAGTTAAATTAAATTTATCCGGAATTAGATTAAAACTGGCTGGATTTTCCGCGGTATTACTGTTAAATCGCATAAAGCTCACAAGAAATCAATGGTTCAGGAAAAGTAAAATCTTAAGGAAAATTATAAAAATGCATATGAAAATACGAAATAAGCAATACAAAACCATAAACCAGATTTAGAAGACAATGGCGATCAAGTTAAATATATAAGATTTGATGGATTAAGCGTTAAACCTATGCTTATGTTAAAGTTATTGACGATTAAGCTATTAAATTATGACTATATGGAAATTACAGAGGTTATAGACTCAGAATGAATGAAATAATTACCTGGATATTAATACTGCTCTGCCTCACCCAGTCCGCTATTTTCTCCGGTATGACGATAGGGACTTTTGGTCTTGGAAGACTCAGACTTGAGATCGAGGCCGAAGCTGGCAATAAAGAAGCTATCAAAATCCTGCAGATCCGGCGGGATTCAAACTTCCTGCTTACGACCCTGCTCTGGGGAAATATAGCCGTAAACGTTCTCATTGCCCTGCTTACGGATTCCGTGCTTACTGGGGCTTCGGCTTTCCTTTTCTCTACTTTCATAATCACCAGTTTTGGAGAGATTATGCCTCAGGCGTACTTTTCCCGGAACGCCCTGTCACTTGGAGCAAAGCTAACTCCTGTTGTCCGTTTTTACCAGATGTTACTCTATCCAGTAGCCAAGCCTACAGCCCTTATTCTTGACTGGTGGCTGGGCAGGGAAAAACTTGAACTTTTAAAGGAGCAGTCTATGCGGATCATGCTCGAAAAACATATGGAATCAGGAAGGACAGACATAGGCACTTTTGAAGGAATAGGAGCTCTGAACTTTCTCTCCATAGACGATGTAAGCATTTCTGATGAAGGCTCGATAATAGACCAGAGAAGCATAATCTCTCTTCCGGTAGAAAATAACCGTCCAGTGTTTCCTCCTTTCAAAAGAGAGCCAACTGATCCATTTCTACAAAAGATAGAAGCCTCCGGGAAAAAATGGGTAATCATTACCAATCCTCAGGATGAGCCAATAATGGTGCTTGATGCGGACGGTTTCCTTAGGGATGCAGTCTACAAGAAAGGTCCCTTCATTCCGCTTTCTTATTGTCACTTCCCGGTTGTTGTGAAATCTCCAAATACAAGGCTTGAGAAAGTAATCCGGCAGTTTAAGGTATATCCGCAACACCCTGAAGATGATGTAATCGATCAGGACCTTATTCTCTACTGGGGTCAGGAAAAAAGGATTATTACAGGTTCAGATATTCTGGGCAGGCTGCTGCGAGGGATTGTAATAGAATGTGATCTGGCATCAGGGTGTGGGATACCTACCCCGCCTTCCCAGCCAGGAATTATAAGACGGAGAAGTTTGAGAAGAAGAATCAAAGAAGGCAAAGAGCAGAGAAAGGAATAACAAAAGAAGAGCGAGTGCAGAATAAATTATTGGTGGATTTCGGTAACTCTTGTTATCTGGCTTTCCCAAAAAAGCCTCGTCAAAACCTTGCTGAAATGGTAAACATAATATCATCAAGTGTCAGTTAATTACTGAGTATCTTAAAAGTTACCGAATTTTTCACATAGGATATTAGAATTAAAAGAAGTATTCATAAACTGTCAGAAATTGCATAACCCGATCAGGAAACTGGATTTTACAGAGTATAAAATACAGTTTAATACTCTAGAAAGCTTTCAGTACTATATGAGCTCATAGAAATCGAAGGCGGGGGAGCAATGTTCGTCGAAGTCAGATAGCCTTAAATATCATGATTCGCTTAATAACTGAGAAATGTCATATATTTTTGAGATCGTTATCGTACTTCTTCTTATTGCACTCAATGGCATCTTTGCCATGTCAGAATTTGCCCTTGTTTCAGCTAAAAAAATCCGTCTCAAACAACAGGCGGAAGAAGGAAATACAAAAGCAACTGTTGCACTTAAACTTGCGAATGAACCCACTCCTTTCCTCTCAACTATCCAGATAGGAATTACCCTTGTTGGGATCTTTGCTGGTGCATTCGGTGGAGCCACGCTAGCAGAGGAACTTGCAGCTTACCTTGGAGAATTCCCTACTCTGGCTCCATACAGCAGCGGTCTCAGCATCACTCTCGTTGTAGTTGTGATTACCTACCTTACCCTGATTTTTGGGGAACTTGTCCCTAAAAGGCTTGCACTCAACAATGCGGAGTCCATAGCCTCTGCCGTCGCAAAACCTATGTTCTTCCTATCAGTCTTAGCAAAACCGTTTGTGATGATTCTCAGTTATTCGACTGAGGCTGTGCTCCGGGCTCTGAGAATTCGAAAAATCACCGAGCCGCCAGTAACGGAAGAGGAGATCAAGTTTATGCTTGAAGAGGGAACCGAGGCTGGAGTGTTTGAAAGGGTCGAACTGAGCATGATAGAGGGAGTGTTCGATATCGGAGACCGCCTAGTCGATTCCCTAATGACGCATCGCAGTGACATCATTGCGCTTGACCTTGAAGATCCGACCGATGAAAACCTGCGAAAGATGATTGGAAGCGGTCGATCCAATTTTCCGGCATATGAAGGGGATCTGGACAATGTTATCGGTATGGTATCAGTAAAGGATGTCCTGGCAAAGCTTGTGGAAAGCGGCACAATTAATATTATAGGTTCGGTCACGAAACCTCTCATTGTGCCTGAAGCTATAACAGTTTTGAAACTCCTTGAATTATTCAAAGAAACAGGAGTGCATATTGCCCTTATAACTGATGAATACGGAAGTATCCAGGGTATCATTACTCTGCATGACATTATGGAAGCAATAGTAGGAGACGTTTATTCCTTTGGCGAGCCTGTGGAAATGCAGATAGTGGTTCGGGAAGATGGCTCCTTGCTGGTCGACGGGGATACACCTGTTGAAAAGCTCAAAGATACCTTATCTGTGGATTCCTTTCCAGAAGAAGAGAAAGGATATTATCGGACTGTTGCCGGAATGATAATGTTCATCTTGCAGAGAATCCCTAAAGTGGGAGACCATATTGAATTAAGAGAACTGCGCTATGAGGTGGTTGATATGGATGGTCACCGGATAGACAAAGTGCTGATCACACGAGTTCCTGCAATCTCTTCTGCTAACTGAACAATATACATTTCAGAGGACTGAAAATAGAAGGCTGTGAAGGCAACTTCACTGACCCGAATTTATTCTTTACTGGAATTAGGAAAAAAGAATTATAAAGGAATTATAACAGATCCGAATATTCTGGGCCGCATTTTCTGTGGAATTATAGTGGAATGCCACTTAAATCTGGATGCTAGATACCTGTTTTGCTCTCACAGCCCGAAATTGTTAAACTAAAAAACTCTGAGGAGAGATAAAAGAAAAGAAACTATAGAGGAGCGGAAAAAGGAATAAGGGTTATTCTTCATACGTGGGAAGTGTTATAACACCTATCTCCTGAAGTGGTGAGCCTACAGCGAAGTGATAGAGATCCTGGTATTCAAGTCCTTTAAGCCCTATGGTCTCATGCAAAGGGTCATCGAAGAAACATCCTATCCCGCAGCCTCTGAGGCCATTTGCTTCAGCTTCAAGGTAAAGAAGTTGTCCCAGAATTCCGCATTCCCAGAAAAGATACGGATAGATCCAGGCACCGAACCTGTTTAGTGGCTCTTCAAATTCCGAGAGCATGCAGGCAGTAAAACAGGCATCTGCGACTTTTCGCTGGGCGCAGGAAAGCTGGGCTGCAAAAGAATGCAGGGTTTCTTCCAAAAGCAAGTAAAACTCAAGGTCTGATGGGCAGTTTTTTGGTTTTTCCCATAAAAAGTCCGGCCTGATAGCAGCTTTAAATTTCTCTTTTTCCTCAGGTTTGCGAAGGAAAATATAAAGTCCTGGAAGAAGATCCTTTACCCGATTTATGAAAAGCAGTAGGTGAGTAAAAGAACCAAAAACAAGGGTATTGAAAATCGGATTATTTTCCGGCAGGGTTCTTTGCAGCATTGCGTAGAAAGTTTCTTTTTCCATGTATGCGCTATTATCCATTTCGATAGCACTTCTCCTTCCCCGGATAATGCTGCGCAGGGGAACGGCCTCAGAATCAAGCAGATTCCTGGAATTACTGGCTTTCAGGAGTGAAACTGCCCGCGTTCCGGATTTTATTTCTTTTTCTGATTCTTCTCTTTTCTCAAAGTAATCGCTTTCCCTTTTTTGAGCCGCCGAAGCAGCTTTTTCAATCCCTAGCCATTCAACATGCTCCGCGCTTAAACTATTAGGGGTGCCTGCCCAAGAAAGGTTTTTAAAAGTCGAAACCACAGTTGAAGAGATTCTGCTACAGGTTTCATCTGCCGGATAGACCGCAAGCAGACAGGCAGGCTCCTGTTTTTCAGGGCCGATCTCTCCGAAGATGCCAAGAAGCGCTGCAACTTCTTCCGAACCCATGTCTGCAAGAAGGCTTGTCTTCCAGCCGAGCCCGGCAGCGGCAAAGGTCAGGGCGGCAATTGCATGCCCTATATCATGCTGTGAATATCTGAAGGCTCTGAGCCCGTATTTCCAGGAAACCCGCCAAAAAATTGAAGTCAGACCCACAAAAAAAGTGCCTTCAGGAAAGCCCAAACTTAATAACTCCCAAGTCTCTCTAGGAAATTCGGTTCTGAGTTCAAGAGCATGAGGCAAAGGAGCATAATGGCAGACTGAAGGGCTTTTCAGAAGCCCTTTCACAAGGCCTGAAAGAAGGTAAACCTCGGTAGGATGAAGGTTTCCGCTTGAAGGATTGACTCGAAGAGGCCATTTTGTATCATCTGCCTTTTTCCAGGCCGAAATGGCAAAACTGTCAAAAAAAAGCCTGGAAATTGATTCTGCATTCAGTTCAGACGGTTTGGGTTTTTCCGGTAAGAATACCTGCTCATAAGTGGGAAAAATCTCGGCTTTTATTTGCTCATCGCTCCAGATTTCCAGATTGAAATGTCGAGTTCCATGATAATTAAGAAAAGGATCTGGCTTGATTGACATATCCAGGCGGCTAGGACCAGGAGCATAAGCTTTGAAATTATGTTTACTAGCCTTGTGATAATCCAGTATAGTTTCAAGTTCCGCTGTCATAACAAGCACACTCGGTAACCGGATAAATTGAATTCTTAAGCTAACTTATCGATAAATACGTTAAATAACCCCGCTTCTTTAAAGATAGATCTCTGAAAGTATAAATGGATGCTTCTTTTAGAGGGTATGGAATTATAGAAAGAGTGGAAGGAGCCCGAAAAAAAACAGCATTGGAGCCTGAAAGACTCAGGAATTATCTTACCTTGGACAAGTAAGGAAATAAAATCGGTTTACAAAACTATCCTGTATCAGGGTTCGAGTTATAAGTTAATTTGAGTAGATTATTTAAGTTGTAAGACAGTACGTTCGAGTTATAAGTTAATTTGAGTTATAGATTATTTAAGTTGTAAGACAGTACGTTCGAGTTATAAGATAATACGGGCAAGACAGTACAATTCAAGTTATGAGATAGTACAGACCTGCGGAAATTCCTGCTCCTACAAAGGTTGCCACGAAATTGACTCCACTGTTTGAGAGCAAACTCCTTTTCTGAAGAGTAGCCCCAAGGAGACTGTCTACATTTGTCCCGAAAAAGCCACCTGCTGTTGTAATAAGGACTGTCAATATAAGATTATCTGAAACTCCTAATATATATGCAAGGATTCCTATCGCTGCAGAACCGAAGATTGCAGCAAGTTCTCCAAGCAACGATACTGCTCCGTCAGTTCCCGGCTCTGAGAGTTTTAAGGTTGTTATCATCCTTGGCTTTCCTTTTGCTGTTGTCCCTATTTCACTTGCTAGAGTATCTCCGGTAGCCGTTGCAACCGTACCCATATAGGCATAGACAATCGGAAGGCTGTGCTCTGGGAAGACTCCATATGCCACTGCAAGGACAAGAGCTGCCGTACTGTTCGAAAACACGTTTTCATAACTACGGATTCCGTCTTTAGCCTGCCCAATCCCTATGGATTCTTTGTAGGCGTACTTGTATCTTGTAAACCCGCCTCCAAGGATAAAAAACGTGAGCAGCAGCAGGAACCAGGAAAGCCCGCTGAAGACGATTATCAGGACTCCCAGAAGAGCTGCACTCAGAAGGGCAGAGACATCTGCAATCTTCGCCCTGTAAGCCAATACACCAAGGAAGAATGAGAAGACAAGTGCTACGACCATTTCTTCAGGAGGGACCCAGTATCTAAACTCCTCAAAAATCCACATCATCATCCCTGCGCCCAGTGACACCGAGATATTCTTATCTATTTTTGAGGGAATTGACTCAAAAAGGGAACCTGTAACCGCTCCAATCACAGCTATAAAGAAGACCAGATTATATGATACCGAAAGCTTCTGCCAGTAGATGATCCAGCTTGCAGCAAGAAATGCAGCAGCGATCCGAAGGGCCAAGAAAGCCGAACTCCAGAGTATTGAAAAACTTCTCTTTTTGATTCCTCTATACCGCCTCGAACTAGAATCAAGTGCAGGATCAGTTTCGGAAAAAGAAGTCTTATGATTTCCTACGGCTGCAACTGCAAACGCAGCGAGTACTATGTAGAAGGGATAGGCGTAAGAAGAGCTTCCCAAGATTATGGAAACAAAGAGCATTAGAGCTAGGGAAAAAGTAAGGCTGGTGACATCTCTGCTACTGAAAAAAGAGATTCCTGAAAATCGAATTATCAAAAAAAGTACGATTGATAGGAGAAAAAGAAAATTTACACCTACAAAAGGGGCTATAAGAATGAGAACGAAATATAGAATATGTATTATGGGAATTCCCTGACAGGAATCAGCATTTTTGAAGAATCGGGCAGCTCTGTTCATTATCGGACATCTTTTGTTTTTACTCTTTGTGGGAAGTTACATAGAATAGGCTTATCTTTATAAATAGGTAGTTGTTTCTACTTTAGAGAGAATTTTAAAATGTGGATTGGAATCTAAAGTAATTTTATGTTAGCAAGCTTTGTTCTGTTTTAGCAGCCGCAGCTGGAAAATGTACACAAATTATTTTTCTCTATCCTAAAATTAATATTAATTCATTCTTCAGATTCCTCAGGCTTATGTGTGTGATCTAGCAAAGTTTCAATCCATGTTTCAATCCATAAGTATAACCAGAAATAGATTGTATTTATAACCACAAATCTACGTGCTGTAATTGACAGTGGGGGGAAAGCATGGAAAATTATGACCTGATCATAATAGGTACGGGTTCTGCAATGAACTATATAAATCCTATCATTGATTTAAACCCTGAAATTCGAGTTGCTGTTATTGACAAAGATGAACCCGGAGGAATCTGTCTTACTAGAGGGTGTATTCCTTCAAAAATCTTGCTTTATCCTGCTGAACTTATCAGGGAACTGGAAACTGCATCTATTTTTGGAATTGAACTTGAGATTAAGGGCATAGATTTCCTTGCAATTATGGAAAGGATGCGAAAAAAAATAGGAGAAGATATAGAAGCGATAAGGAAAGGCTTGGCTGAAAACCCGTACCTTGACTATTATCATGAAAGTGCGGAGTTTGTCTCTCCTTATACCCTGAAAGTTGGCGAAAAAACCCTCCACTCCGAAATGATCTTCCTCTGTACCGGCTCAAAACCTGCAATCCCGCCCGTAAAAGGCCTTGAAGAAACAGGATACCTTACAAGCGATACTGTGCTTAAGCTCACGGAATTCCCAAAAAAACTTGCCATTCTGGGAGGAAGTTACATTGCAGCCGAATACGGGCACTTTTTCTCGGCTATGGGAGCCGATGTCACGATCATAGGAAGAAATCCCCAATTTCTTCCGCAGGAGGAGCCCGAAATCTCCAGACTTGCCAGGAGAAAAATGTCGGAATACATGAAAGTCATTACAAATCATGAAGCCATAGAGGTACGAAAAGAAGAAAACGGGCAGAAAACTGTTATTGCAAAGGAAAGAAACTCGGGACAGGAAGTAAAAATAACAGTAGATGAGGTCCTTGTGGCAACAGGAAGAGCCCCAAACACCGATATTCTCCACCCCGAAAGAGCCGGAATTAAAACCGATATTGAAGGCTGGATTCTGGTAAATGAGTATCTTGAAACCTCACAACCAAATATCTGGGCGTTCGGGGATGCAAATGGAAAATATCTGCTAAAGCATGTAGGGAACTACGAATCAGGAATAGTTTACCTTAATGCGATCTTGAAAGAAAAAGTAAAGGCAGACTACCATGCAGTACCTCATGCAGTCTTTTCCCATCCTGAAATTGCTGGAGTAGGCATGAAGGAACAGGAAGCTATAGAAAAGTACGGGGAGGAGAGAATTCTCATAGGCCTCAAATTCTTTGAGGATACTGCAAAAGGATCAGCTATGGAACTCAGGGATTATTTCGTGAAGGTGATTCTGGATGCAGAAGCTGATAAAATCTTGGGAGCGCATATTATAGGCCCACAGGCTTCAGTCCTGATCCACCAGATTATTCCTCTCATGTATACTGAATTAAGAAGTCCTGCGCCAATCATGCGGGCTATGGATATTCACCCTTCTCTGAGCGAAGTCGTAACCAGAGCTTTTTATTCGCGGCTGCCGCCTGAGCATTATCATCATTTGCTTAAACATATCGGGCTTTAAGACTGAAACTCTCTACGTTCTTTCTTTCCTATTTATTTTTTAATGAGATCAAAAACCCATCTGCTTATGCCTGGGGCAACATTTCCGGCTCGTCTGTAATGCTCCACCCCAAATCCCATTTTTTTATACTCATTAATCAGTCCTGGAATCTGGGATTCGGCTTTAAAGGTGTAAAAATGAATGTACCCGCCTTTTCTTACAAGTTTTGAAATTTTTCCAAGAAAATGGTCCATGCCGTAAGGAGTTGGCACAATAGCCCTATCAAACCCCCTGTCTGGAACCTGAATATTTTCATCCTTCCTTTTGCCTGGATTTGGGAAGGCCGACAAGCTATTCTCAGTGTGAAGAATATTCTCATTTCGGAAAAGATTCTCAAAATTCTCCTGGATAACAGTAATTTGTTCCTCAAGCCGGTTAATCCGGATATTTTCTTTCAGGCAAGCACATGCTTCGGGATTTATTTCAATGGCGTATACCCTTGCTCCTTTTCCTGCAGCAGGAAGCACAAAAGGGCCTACTCCTGCAAAAGGAATTATAATGCGTTCCCCAGACTTTATTTTTGAAGCTACCCTTTTTCTCTCCGAGTACAGGCGGGGATTAAAAAAGACTTTTTTTACATCCAGTTTGTAGGTGTAGCCGTTTTCTCTGTGAATGGTTTCCGTAGATTCCCCTAGCAAAACCTCAAAATCTGCAATCCTGTGTTCTCCTTCGAGTTTGCTAACCTTATTAAGCACAGCCTGAGTGTTGCCTCGCATGGAAAACAGCTTCGAGGCAATGACTTCATTATAAGCTGCAAGTTCTGAAGGGATCGAGATTACGGCCACATTACCTATATAATCAAAACGTTTTGGAACAAGCTGAAGTAAGGGTTCCTCAACTATTCCTCTCATTGAATCTCGCAAGCTCACTCTATTTCGAAAACACATTCTACATGCCTCTGCCTTTCAGGGTATTGTCAGGGTATTTGTCAGTGTATAAGCCTATTTTTCAGTTCTTTAACCTTCTCAAAAATTATTTTAATATATGTCTTTTGGCTTTGGAGAAATAGGTAAAAGTATTAAGATATATGTCAAGAAATGGAAAGATATAAGCTGGGAAATGGAAAGATATAAGGCTGGGAAATAAAAAGAACATAGGGCTGAGAAATGGAATAAACATAGATCTGATCAGAGGCCTGAGAAGAATATTTTCCGATTAAGACAGGACCATTTTCCATGAAGATTATTATAGAGACTCCAAAATACAGTTTCTGGAAGTATAATAAAACAGATAAAGGCTATGAGAAGGCTTTCTTTTCCCCACTGCCCACGATTTTCAATTACGGCTTTGTTGAGGGAACAAAAAGTGCTGACGGCATGGAAGAAGATGTGGTGGTACTAGGGCCCTGCTTGCCGAGAGGGAGCACACTGAAAAGAAAAACTTTCGATGGAACTGTAAAATTTTTGGATGATTCGATCAGGGACGATAAGAAAATCGTGTATATCAGTGGATTTCGTTCTCCTGTCCTGCTTGCTCTTTATTTCAGGCTTTATGCTCTTTTCAAAGTCTTCCTGTATGCTTTTCGCGAGGGAAAGTTTGCAACATGCAGATTTGAAGGAATTGAATTCCAGGAATTACACTAATAATTTAGATCTGAGCCTTTACTTTTAGTCCATATTTTCACTTTTTAATTCACACTTTAACTCTTTTTCAGATCATATAATGGATATGCGCACGTGCATAATATGTACTTGTAGCATTTGATTTTTCTGACAGGATTAGCCAGATTGTAAAGACACGTTTTGTAGCCTTGGCTGTAACACGAAAAACAGAGTTAATAAATTATTTAATAGATCGACATTAATTATAAAGAATATGCACTGTTTTGAAAGTCTTGATCATCTTAAAAATTCATATAATACGCGGATTTCCCAGATTGTAGATGAAAAAAAGGCGGGAAAGAAACTAGTTGGCACTTTTTGCCTTTTTGTGCCTGACGAGATTATCTTTGCGGCAGGTGCTGACCGTATAATACTCTGCGGGGGCAAAAACGACACTGTATCTATAGCAGAGCAATATTTACCCAGGAACATCTGCCCGCTTATCAAATCTTCTTTTGGCTCTATCGTAAATAACGGTTGTTCGGGCGTAAAATCCTGCTCCCACTATGGTATGGTAGATCTGATAGTCGCCGAGAATACCTGTGATAGTAAGAAGAAAATGTAC
Organism: Methanosarcina sp. UBA293; assembly: GCA_002499445.1. Taxonomy (GTDB): domain Archaea; phylum Halobacteriota; class Methanosarcinia; order Methanosarcinales; family Methanosarcinaceae; genus Methanosarcina. The sequence goes on along the minus strand of DALS01000053.1, from coordinate 11,980 downwards.
GAACTATTGGGAGATTATGTTCCAACCTATGTGATCGACCTCCCACAGAGGCCAGACAGCCCTGAAGCTCTAAACTATTTTTTAGGAGAAATTTATAAATTTAAAGGCGTCATGGAACAGCTGACAGGCAACAAAATCACTGTTGAACAGTTAAAAATGGAAATAAAATCCTCGAACGAGACAAGGCAGTTACTTCACAGGTTCTATGAGCTGCGGAAAATTGATCCCCCTCCCATCCGTGGCGTTGATGTGCTCAAGCTCCTTCAAAAGCAGTATTTTCTATCAACGGAAGAATTGAAAGCGTCTCTTCGCATGCTAATCAACGAAGTAGAGAAAATTAAGCCAGATGGAACCCACAAACCCAGGATAATGATCTCTGGCTGCCCGATGTCGAGCGGCAACACAAAAGTACCAGAAATCATAGAGAGCAGAGGAGGGGTTATCGTAGCTGAGGAGAGCTGCACTGGCACAAGATCTTTCTGGGATCTGGTTGATGAAAATAAGGACCCAATGCTGGCGCTGGCTGAACGCTATATCAAAATACCCTGCTCGTGTATGAGTCCAAATGATAGACGTATAGAGAACATTCTAGAACTTGCAAGAGAATTTGAAGTCGATGGGGTTGTTTACTACACTTTGCAGTTCTGCCACGGATACAATATCGAGAAATATAAGGTACAGCAGGCTTTAAGGAAGGCTGGGATACCTATGCTTTTTATTGAGACGGACTATAGTAACTCGGATATCGAGCAGATTGGACTTCGTGTGGATGCATTCTTGGAGATGCTTTCATGATCTCAGTTGGAATAGACGCGGGTTCGGCTACAACGAAGGCAGTACTGGTTAAAGGCGATAGAAGTATTATCCATACTATACGGCCTACAGCATTCGATTTTATATCAGCGGCAGAAATGGCATATAAAGATGTGCTCGACCATGCCGGAGTCGACAAAAAAGCTGTTGACCACGTATATTCAACAGGATATGGCAGGAATAGCATAAAGTTCGCCGACAAAGCTATAAGCGAGATTACTGCCCATGCTTTGGGTGTATATCACCTATATCCAGATGTTAACGGGATAATAGATATAGGAGGTCAGGACTGTAAGGTTATTTCGGTAAATAACGGCAAGGTAATTGATTTTTTAATGAACGACAAATGTGCAGCTGGCACAGGCAAATTCTTAGAATACACGGCAAGGGCGCTTGAAGTGCCAATAGAGGAATTGGGGGAGTTGGCGCTTGATTCAAAAACTCCTGCAGGTATAACAAGCATGTGTACTGTTTTTGCAGAGTCCGAGGTTATATCCCTCCGTGCAAGAGGCTTTACAAAAGAAGATATCGCAGCTGGACTCATTGAAAATATTGCTAAGAGAGTCGCTGTCATGGCTCGGCAAATAGGGCTAAAACAAAATGTAGCCTTCGTTGGAGGCGTGGCAAAAAACGCTGGCATTAAAGTAGCTCTAGAAAAAGAGCTGGGTGTATCGTTTTGTGTGCCTTCTGAACCACAGATTACGGGCGCACTTGGGGCAGCACTGTACAGTATCCGTTAAAACAGTATTTCTTATAGGAAGTAAATCATATGAAAAAAGAAGCTATGGGTATCAATAAAACAGAATCCGGCGTAGAGAAAAATGCCATTAATAGGCAGCAGCCTCATTGGGAGAAGGTATTTTCAAATAACTGTTCCAGGTTTGGAGACAAGCCAAGTTATCCTGGCCAAAAAGCTGCAGACATTTTTGAAAAAGAAGGAAAAAGGAAAATCCTTGAATTGGGAAGCGGCCAGGGAAGGGATACCTGCTTTTTTGCCAGTAGAGGCTTTCGTGTACATGCACTTGATTACAGCGAAAGCGGACTAAAGGCAGTGAAGGAGAGAATTGATACTATGGGGCTTTCGGATTCGATAATTCCTCTGGTGCATGATGTCCGGAAGCCTCTGCCTTTCGAAAATGACACTTTTGATGCTTGCTATTCTCATATGCTCTACTGCATGGCACTGACTACAGCCGAGCTGGAGTTCCTCAGTAGTGAAATCAAAAGAGTGCTCAAGCCAGGTGGACTTAATATTTACACAGCCAGGCACATTGGAGATGCACAATATATGACAGGGATTCACAGAGGGGAGGATATGTATGAAATTGCAGGCGGTTTTATTGTGCATTTTTTCAGTAGAGAACAGGTCAAACATTTGGCAGAAGGATATGAAAGTTTTAAAATAGAGGAGTTTGAAGAAGGAGAACTTCCAAGGAAACTGTATCTGGTAACTATGCGAAAATAAGATGAAGAAATTATCATTCTGGCTTAAATTTAGATTTTTTATTAGAGATTTCTGCAAAATTTAGAAAATATGAAATAAGATAACAATGGTTTTTAATTATAAGTAATATTCCAATTCATAAAGTAGTATTCCAATTCATAAAGTAGTATTCCAATTCATAAAATAATATTCCAATTATCTTCTTTCTAGTGTTTTCAAGAGGTTATTTCATATCTCTTATTTTATATTTTCCTTATCTTCTGATGCCGTTTTTTCCTTCAACTCTTTATCTGACAATTTTCTCACTTCATCCTCTACTTTCTCAACTTTTTAGCTATGGGTTTCTTATATTTTCTGAATTCGCCCGTTTTTGCAGTAACTCCATTGTAACTCCATTTAATCATTAGAACGCTATATGTTAAATGGATAGTGATTTCATGCCAGGACAACTTAGAAAAGTACTAATATTTAAAAGAGATTAACGAAAAAGGTGTTTTAAACATGCCTTTTCATGTAATGCTAATCCCGACCCTCGGTTGTCCCGCTAAATGCAGTTATTGCTGGAGTTCCGAAGAGAAGTCTCCGATAATGAGTATCGAGACTATAAAAGAAGTGGTTGAGTGGCTTAGAGTTTTCAGAGGAGATCCTGTTACTTTTACTTTCCATGGCGGGGAACCTCTGCTGGCAGGGGCGGACTTTTACAGAGAAGCATTGCCGCTCCTGGTTGAGGGTTTAAGCCCTCGAAAAATAGCTTTTGCAATACAGACAAACCTCTGGAAAATGACTCCTGAGATAGCCCAAATTTTTGCGGAATATGGGGTTCCTATAGGCTCCAGCCTGGATGGTCCAAAGGAACTTAATGACTTGCAGAGGGGAAAAGGATACTACGATAAAACCATGAAAGGCTATGAAATTGCTAGAGAGTATGGGCTTGATGTGAGATTCATTACTACTTTCACGTCCCATTCTGTAAAACTTAAGGAAGATATTTTCAATTTTTATCTTGAGAAAGGTTTAACTCTCAAATTGCATCCCTGCCTGCCTTCATTAAAAGGGGACAATCCTGAGAAATGGACACTTTCCCCTGAAGAATACGGAGAACTCTTGATCTATCTTCTGGATAAATATCTGGAAAACTTGGGCCAAATTGAGGTTATGAATATTGATCACCTGTGCAAATGTGTATTCACAGGCAAAGGCACAGTCTGTACCTATGTTGACTGTATGGGAGATACCTTTGCAGTTGGCCCTGATGGAAGCATATACCCTTGCTATCGTTTTATTGGAATGCCCGAATATGTTATGGGCAATGTCTATGACCGGCCAACCATGGCAGACCTTGCCCAGTCCGAAGCCTGGAAGCAGATGTTTCGGTTTAAAGAATATGTGGACACGGCATGCGGCAAATGCTCTCATATCAAATATTGCAGAGGTGGATGCCCGTACAATGCAATCGTTCCCACAGACGGCGAGATAAAAGGTGTAGATCCACACTGCTTGGCTTACAAGATGATTTTTGATGAGATAAACAAGCGTGTCAACGAAGAAATGTTCGGGGGTTCGGATATAGATAATATGTTTTCTCCCGGCAGCATGAGATCTTCAAAACCCGGAATAATGTCTCTTATGCTTAAGAAACTTTGAAATAAGCCCAAAATGTACGGAATTTAGGACTCTTTGTTGTATTATATGGTTTTTAAATAATTGTTTAGTTACAGAGTAACTAAGCCACAAAGAAAACACTAATTCCGACTACGATTTTCAACAACAAATGTTTCCAAACTTTAGATATGCTATTTTACATTTAGTAAACGGATGAAATTACCCGGTCGAAGCAGAGAAAGGTCTAAATAATAAATCATTGGAATATACAGGAGTCTCTTAAATTCACGAACCGAAAAATCAGCCATATTAGAACCGCTATTCGTAAAAATTCAGTTATTTCATGTGGCACTAAAAAATGGGTAATTTGATTTTTCTGATACTTTTGTCAAAGCTACGTTAGCCTATCAACTTTTGCGAAAATTAATAATTTACAGGTTCATTGGCTAGTGGGATTGTACCTGAGTAAAAATGATCTCTCAGTTATGAGGCTGTAATCGATTGGAAAACACTTTTAATATGTGCACTTATTCGTCCATTTGTTACGATTAGAGAATATATTAGCCTAGATTTCATAAGGTTTATTTAAAAGTCGTCCTAAAAGACTTTAAAATTGCACAAATTTTATTTTATACATATCATTGAATATGAGTCAAGGCAGTATGATCTCATATAAGTTTTGTGTCCAGAGGCTCTAACAATCAGAGATCAGAAAACAATTTTAGACTCGAGTTGAGTACGAAAACTGTATTTTTCGAGAGTCTACACATAAAACATTTAAAGGACTAATAGAAAGTAGTTTATGGAGTTTGGAAGTACTTTCCAGGTAGTCCAACTCCATAAGTACGCCCTAAGAGGCACAATTAAGTTAGCTTTGCTTTTACTTAAGGCTTAGCTTACCTGATTCTGCCTCCTGGATGTTAAACAGGAGAAAAAATATGAGTCGTAGTAAAATTACATCAGGAATACTTCTTTTGGCAATGCTACTGGTTGGTATGGTATTGATACCGGCAGCAAGCGCACAAGAAGAAAAAGACTATAGTGTAACTGCAGAGGAAGCCTTAATGCGTGCTAATGCGAACATGATAAATTTCATAGCAGGCAATGCGCTGGGTTTTGAAAACTGGACAGGTGCATCTATCAATCCTAACCCACAGGAGCTTTATGACGTAAATGGTCAGAAATTGTTTTATCGATTTTCAGTATACAAAGAAAATAAATTAATAGGTACAATCGACGTCTGTGCCGATAAAACGTTGGGACCTTCAATTTATGACATTGTATTTGATCCAGAACCTTATAAAGTGGCTGAAGCCATGAAAAAATCAATCGAAATTGCCAAAAATGAATATTCAGATGGGGAAATCAAGTCAACCCAGATGGTTGTATACAGCTATCCTAGAATAGGGGCGATGACTGTGGTGAAAGATAAGGCCACTGGAGTTGAACACCGGATATTTGTAGATGCATACTTCCTTAGTGAAGTTGAAGATAAACCCGCAACTGAAACCGAACCCGGAATATGGTCAATGTATGACAAGATTTTGGCTTATGGAAAGGAAAACAATTTAAAAGAATGGCAAAAAAGTGATGAACTTGCCAAATCTATAGAACAAGTAGCAGCTAATAAAGGAGTTAATATTAATGCTGCAGTTACTGAAGAAAATATTAAAAAACTTATTGACGAGGGAGTAGTGAAAAGTTCATTTACAGGTAAAATACTTGATATTAACGGTATTGGACAAGAAGATGACGTTTACTGTGTTCCAGCATGTATCCGAATGGTTTGTAAATATTATAATAAACCGACTCCTATCCCTTCACAGGAAACAATCTATTTGGGTGATGGACTGTGGAGTTGGGATTCTGGTTCAATAGGCACATCTGGGCTCTCAGCTGATAATATTGTAAAATGGGCTACACATCGATGGGGAAAAACGGGAACTATAACTACTAGACTTTTCAATAGTGACGCTATATCAGAGATTGAAAATGAGAGACCATTTTTCACTATGATTCTAGGTCATTGTCGACTTTGTAAAGGATACATAGTTCAAGATGGGTATACATATTTGCGTATTAATGATCCAGAGCCCACTGGTTCGACGTATGGTAATCCAGGGTTACTTGAACGCACATACGGCAGTTCAGAAATTGAACGTGTATATGTAAGGTAAAAATTCCTTAGAGGAGTTCGATAAACTTCTGATTTTCAACGGTTGCCTATGAACCTATATAACAACCGGCCAAAGATTGAGGTTTATCGAAACCTCATTGTTTATAGGGTGTTGGTATGAACAAAATCCATGAGGGAGTCGCTGATGTTGTTACTTTTTCATAAGTTCATAAGTTGGGGTTTAAAATGGAAGAAATAACATGTAATAAAACATATCGAGAGAATACTCTCATAAAAGTTTTGGGAATAACTTCACTTACGATTTTAATATTCGCTGGTGTAGCAGGTGCGGCTCCATTTGCATATGTGACAAATATGGGGAATTACTCTAACGATACGAATTATAACGGTACTGTCGCACCTGTCGCGCATACTCCTACTGTCGCTGTAATTGACACAGCAACTAACAATATTACAGCCAGAGTGCCTCTTGGCGGAGGATGGCCTGTAGGAGTTGCAGTCAACCCTGCAGGAACAAAGGTATATGTGGTGGACTCACCTATGAGCGTCTCCACTGTTTATGTAATTGACACAGCCACAAATACGGTCAGTGCCAAGGTGAATATCGGAAGTAGTTATCCTTCGAGAATTACAATTAACCCTGCAGGAACAAGAGTTTATGTGACGAAGCAGCATGACAACACCGATATCTCTGTAATTAACACAGCCACAAATATCTTAATGGCACCGATTATTGTGGGGCCGAGTACTTATGATATTGCATTTACACCGGATGGAAAAAAAATCTATGCTGCAAACAGTCGAAACAACACTATTTACGTAATTGATGCGGCTACAAACAAAGTTACAGCCAATGTACCTGTAGGAGACAGTCCTTATGAAGTTGTAGTCACACAGGACGGAAAAAAGGCATACGTGCCTAACTATAACAGCAGCACTGTGTCTGTGATTGACACAGCCATTGATAATGTTACAGCGACCGTGCCTGTAGGAGACTCACCTCATCGTGTTGCAGTTACTTCTGATGGAAATAAAATATATGTAGCTAACAACAACACTGTCTCTGTAATTGATACAGCCACAGATAGTGTAATAGCCACCGTGCCTGTAGGAACTTTTTCTCGTGAAGTTGTAATCAGTCCAGATGGAAATAAGGTTTATTTAGGGAACTTCTACAATAAAAGTGTCACTGTAATTAATACAAAAACAAACACTGTCATAGCAACAGTGCCTGTGGGAGAACGGCCCATGGGAATTGCAGTCACACAGGACGGAAAAAAGGTATATGTGGCAAACGCTAAAAGCGACAACGTCTCTGTGATTGACACTGCCACAAACACTGTTACAGCTACGGTGAATGCAGGAATCTATCCTACTGGAGTTGTAATTGTGCCTCTTAAGGATTCTAATATGACTACCCAAAGTACAGGGGCAAAATCCAATGCAACTGAGAATATAGGGGTTGAAGAAACTAACTTATCATCATCTGAAGAAAAAAATGCTGTCGAACTCAATAATTCAAAAAAGAATAATTCTGAATCTGATAATGTTAGTAGCTCAAATGGAAATGAATCGAGCAAAAATAACTCAACTCCAGGTTTTGGATTATTAGGAAGTTTGACCTGTCTATATGGGGGATGGAAGCTCAGGAAAAAGTAATGCGAGACTTGGAGGACCTGAAGTACTGATATTAATGATCTATTATCTCTCGAGTCTGATGTACAAACTTAAGAAACCTAATATATCGAAGCTCTACGCATCATGAGTGATTGAAACTCTCCAATTTTTAGGGTGCTGGTATGAACAAAATCTATGAGGGAGTCGCTGATGTTGTTACTTTTTCATAAGTTCATAAGTTGGGGTTTAAAATGAACGGAATAACATGTAATAAAACATATCAAGAGCATACTCTTATAAAAGTTTTTGGAATAACTTCACTTACGATTTTAATATTCGCCGGTGTAGCAGGTGCGGCTCCATTTGCATATGTGACAAATCTGGGAGATTATGATCAGAGAGGTTATTATTACGATATGAATTATAATGGTACTGTTCCTACTCCTAATGTCGCTGTAATTGACACAGCAACTAACAATATTACAGCCAGAGTGCCTCTCGGTGGAGGATGGCCTGTAGGAATTGAGGTCAACTCTGCAGGAACAAAATTATATGTAGCGTCCGCAGCTATAGACGTCTGCACTGTTTATGTAATTGATACAGCCACAAATACGGTCAGTGCCAAAGTGAATATAGGAAACAGTTATCCTTCGAGAATTACAGTTAACCCTGAAGGAACAAGAGTTTATGTGACGAAGCAGCGTGACAACACCGATATCTCTGTAATTAACACAGCGACAAACACCTTAATGGCACCGATTATTGTGGAACCGAGTACTCATGATGTTGCACTTACACCGGATGGAAAAAAAATCTATGTCACGAACTTTCGCGGCAACATTACTTCTATAATTGATGCAGCTACAAATAAAGTTACAGCCAATATATCTGTAGGAGACTCCCCTTGTGGGATTGCAGTCACCCAAGACGGAAAAAAGATATACGTACTCAACTATGACAGCAACACTGTCTCTGTAATTAACACAGCCACGGATGATGTAATAGCCACTGTGCCTGTAGGGAACTCGCCCAGTCTTGTTGCAGTCACTTCTGATGGAAATAAAGTATATGTAGCTAACAATAACACTGTTTCTGTAATTGATACAGCCACGGATAATGTAATAGCCACTGTACCTGTAGGAATTTCTTCTCGTGAAATTGTAATCAGTCCGGATGGAAGTAAGGTATATTTAGGAAACTTCTACAATAGCAGCGTCACTGTAATTAATACAAAAACAAACACTGTCACAGCCACAGTGCCTGTAGGAGAATGGCCCATGGGAATTGCAGTCACCCAGGACGGAAGAAAGGTATATGTGGCAAACGCCGAAAACGACAATGTCTCAGTGATTGACACAGTCACAAACACTGTTACAGCTACTGTGAATGCAGGAATCTATCCTACTGGAGTTGTAATTGTACCTCTTAAGGATTCTAATATGACTGCCCAAAGTACATGGGCAAAATCCAATGCAACTGAAAACATAGGGGTTGAAGAAACTAACTTATCATCATCTGAAGAAATAAGCGCTGTCGAACTCAATGATTCAAAAATCAATAATTCCGATTCTGGTAGCGGTAATATCTCGGGGGAAAATGAGCCGAGCAAAAATAACTCTACTCCAGGCTTTGGATTATTAGGGAGCTTGACATGCCTGTATGCAGGATGGAAATTCAGGAAGAAGTAATCTGAGACTTATCTTTTTTATTTTTGAGATAGTTTATATACATTCATTTCCTAAAACAACCACATGGACGAGGGTAAAATCAAGAACACAATCACAAGAAGCTTCGAGCTTCAGGACTACAGGATAGAAGGAACTGAACTCTCCGGTTTCTGGGCGGATTTAACGAGCAAAGAAGAATTGATAGTTGAGGTAAATTATAGCCCTGAGAATAGAAAAATCTTCAGTTCCGCAGAAGTAGAAAAACTTGTCCAGGAAATACGTAGTAAATGCGACAGTTTTGAGGTTCAGCTTCCCGAGAATATAAAATGCGAAGTTACATTCGAAAATTTAGGAGAAAAAATTTACAGGGCAAGTCAGCTCGATTTTGAACTGGAACCCAGAGAATTGGAAGAGCTTCAGGTTGCTTACCGCTTCTACGTTGAGTATTACATCTAATTCGGCAGTTTAATCCGGTTGATCAAAGTTTATAATTTACAGTTAAAATCAATTATAGATCAAAAATATAGATCAAAAAAGCTGACGGGAATGAGAAAAAATATGGTTGGAGAAGAAGAGCCTGTAGAAAGAAAATAAAAAAGAAAACTATTCTAAAAGAAAACTATTCTAATTCCATCAGGCTAATTTTATCTCTTTCTCCAGCTTCTTTATCAATTCCCTTACCTGGATTGCCCGTTCGAAGTCCAGCCTTTCGGCAGCTTCCCTCATTTCGGTTTCAAGTTCGATAATCATATTAGGAATATCGGTTTTCGGGATATGTTTGGTGTCGGTGATATCCACGACCTTTTCCCGAATTGGTTTCTTGATAGTTGTCGGGATGATGCCGTGTTCCCTGTTGTAGGAAATCTGCATATTGCGCCGGCGTTCGGTCTCAGTAACAGCTTTTTTGATGGAATCGGTCATATTGTCAGCATACAGGACAACTTTAGAACTGGCATTCCGGGCTGCGCGGCCGATTATCTGGATCAGGCTTTTTGAATCTCTCAGGAAACCTTCTTTATCAGCATCCAGGATGCCGATGAAACCCACTTCTGGAATGTCGAGTCCTTCTCTGAGCAGGTTGATCCCAACAAGGACATCGAATTTACCAAGGCGGAGTTCGCGGATAATCTCAGTCCTTTCTATCGTTTTGATATCCGAGTGCAGGTAGCGAGCTTTAATTTCGTTTCTGGCAAGGTATTCGGTCAGTTCCTCAGCAAGCTTTTTTGTCAGGGTGGTTACAAGGGCGCGGTCTCCTCTTTCCACAATCTTCCGGATTTCCTGCATTACATCCCTGACCTGCCCTTCGAGAGGGCGAATTTCTACTTCAGGGTCAACAAGGCCTGTCGGGCGGATAATCTGTTCCACAATCCGAGCCGAGTGCTCCTTTTCATAGTCTGCTGGGGTTGCCGATACAAAGATTACGTTTTTCATGTACTTCTCAAATTCATCGAATTTCAGAGGCCTGTTATCGTAGGCACTGGGAAGCCTGAATCCATAATCTACAAGGTTTCTCTTTCTTGAGCGGTCCCCATTATACATCCCATGAAGCTGTGGGATTGTCTGATGGCTCTCATCAATGACAAGCAGGAAATCTTCAGGGAAATAGTCAAGCAGGCAAAAGGGCTGTTCTCCTGGTTGTCTGTGGTCAAAGTGCCGCGAATAATTTTCAATACCTTTACAGCTACCGGTTTCCTGGATCATTTCCATATCATAAAGCGTGCGTTGCTTTAGCCTGTGCGATTCAAGCAGTCCGAGTTCAGGAAGATGGGCTTCAAGCTCTTCAAGGATGGACTGAATCGCACTTTTCTGCTCTTCTTCAGGAATTACATAATGTCTGGCAGGATAGACAAAGAAATAATCCATATCTTCAGTTCGCTGTCCGGTTTGCTTGTCCACCTCGGAAATCCGGTCAATCTCATCTCCGAAAAGCTCAATCCGGATAATATCGTCAAAGTACCCTGGGATAATATCAATGGTATCCCCTTTTACCCTGAAGCGCCCCGGCATAAGCTCAAGGTCGTTCCGCTCGAATTGGATTTCAACAAGCTTATGCAGGATTTCCTTTCTCTGGACCCTATCTCCAACCTTTAATTCAAACCCCATTTTCTGGAAGTTCTCAGGATTGCCAAGCCCGTAGATGCAAGATACGGATGCCACAACAATAACGTCCTGGCGTGACATCAACGACGCAGTGGCAGCAAGCCGCATCTGCTCGATCTTAGGGTTAATCATGGCATCTTTTTCAATATACTGGTCCTTGGCAGGGAGATAAGATTCAGGCTGATAGTAATCGTAATAGGAAACAAAATACTCCACTCTGTTTTCAGGGAAAAACTCCCTGAATTCATTATAAAGCTGGGCTGCAAGGGTTTTGTTATGAGCAATAACAAGGGTCGGTTTCTTGATCTGGTTTATGACATTTGCAACAGTATAGGTTTTCCCTGATCCGGTTACCCCAAGCAGGGTCTGGTACTGTTCTCCTTTATCCAGTCCTTCCACCAGTTTTTTAATTGCCTGCGGCTGGGAACCCTTAGGCTCAAAATCGGAAACCAGCCTAAACTGCGGGCTGTTCCAGTATCGGTCATCATGTATTGTATGGGGTATTTTTTGAGACATCTTTTCGGATTTTTGAGATAATTTCTCAGTTGTTTGATCGGAAAAATTCATAGAATCAAGACCTTGAGATCCTGGATATTTAAT
>DALS01000021.1 GCA_002499445.1 Methanosarcina sp. UBA293 | reverse complement strand
TAAATTTAATATACTTATTTGATGACAATATGGGACGCTCCTCGTTTTTTGTGGGACAATAAATAAGGAGCATTTTACAATTTTATTTTTATAAGTTTTTGGGTAATAACAGAATTTAGAGGATTTCTACAGAGCCATGTATTTATATAGGTGTGTAAAATAAGGATATTTAAAACTAGCTCGTAATAAGTCTTTTATATGAGCGTAGGCGATGAAAAAAAAGAAAGTTCTGGATTTCTTCAATCTTAGCTTTCCTCTACTTTTTGCCTTCCCATCTCAAAAGCTCTGAGGTTCACTTCAATTGTTTTCTGTGGGACAAGGGCTTTAACGCTTTCAACCAAAATTTCCTTTGGAATCGGCAGATAACTTGAGACTGCGCCTACCATTACGACATTCATTGCAAGCCTGTTCCCGGCTTCAAACGCCAGTTCATTGGCATTGAAGGCTTTGACTACGTATTTTTCAGAAAGAACTTTAAGAATGTCCAAGACCTCTGGATATTCTGCAAGGCCCGAGGTTACAGTTACAGGAACTACAGGCTGCGTGTTTACTATAATTATTCCGCCGTCCTTCAGGAAATCCAGGTACCTGACCGCCTCCATAGGCTCAAGGGCAAGCATAAGATCTGCACCTTTTTTCGGGATCATGGACCCGTAATCTTCCCCGATTCGGATATGGTTTACAACCGAGCCTCCACGCTGGGCCATGCCATGAGTCTCTGCAGCCCGCACTGATAGCCCTGCTGTAACTGCAGCTTTTCCGATAATGTCTGAGGCAAGGATTGCCCCCTGTCCTCCCACTCCTGTAATAAGGAGATCGAATTTCTTCTGTTCAGCCTGGCTCATCGTTTCACCTCCTGGATAGCCTCAAATTTGCAGATCTGGGCACAGACCCCGCACCCGCTGCAAAGTGCTGTAATCACAGCACATTTGTTTTCCCCGTTAAACTCAATTGCAGGGCAGCCAAACTTCAAACACTGCTTGCAGCCTTCACATTTTTCAGAGTCAACAAGATACGGGACCCTGCGTATGCCTGCCCTTTTTCCTGAAATCACGCAGGGCTGCCTGGCAATAACCACAGCTACCCCTTCAAATTCCTTTGCTGCCTTAAACGCTTCCTGGGTTTCTTCAAGCTGGTATGGATCAACAACGGATACAAATCCAGCCCCCATTGCCTTGCAAAGTTCAGCAAGCGAAACCTGTACGGTTGGCTCTCCTGTCACCGTAAATCCTACACCAGGATTTGGCTGGTGCCCGGTCATGGCTGTAATCCGATTGTCCAGAATGGTAACCGTGATATTTGCCTTATTGAAAATTGCATTCAGGAGCGAGTTCATGCCTGTATGGAAAAAGGTCGAGTCTCCTATGGAACAGCAGATAGGGCGTTTTTCTCCTGCATGGTAAAGTCCTGAGGCAATGCTGATGCTTGAACCCATGCAGAGTGTGGTCTCAACAGTCCCGCTCTGAATCCCAAGGGTATAACAGCCAATATCACTTGGATAGATCGCATCCTTTCCAAAAACCTTTTTCATGGAGTGAAAAGTTGCCCTATGGGAGCAGCCTGCACAGAGCGCAGGTGGGCGGGGAGCAAGCTCAAGAGCTGTGCCTGGAGGTTCGGGTTCTATCTCAAGGTCAAAGGTTTTCTTAAGAGTCTCAAGGAAGGCACTTACGTCCAGTTCCCCTTCCCTTGGCACAAACCCATTAATTTTCCCAAGCACTGAAACCTCAAGCCCAGCTTCCTGTGCAATCATCTTTACCTGTTCTTCTACTACAGGCTCAAGTTCCTCGAACACAAGCACAGCATCCACGGTTTCAAGCAGCTCAAGAATCAGCTTTCTCGGAACAGGATAGGTTCCGATTTTAAGGAAAGAAGCTTCAAGCCCAAGTTCCACAAGTGCCTCTTTTGCATAGACAGATGCGATTCCCGCCCCAATAACCCCTAACTTTGCCCCAGGCTCGATTTCAAGGGAGTTCCAGGGAGATTCGGCGAGTGCGTCCTCAATTGGCTGCTGGATAGAAAGAAGATGAGTATGGCGTGAGCGGGCATTTTTTGGAAGCATGACCCAGCGGTCCAGAAGTTTTTCAAAATGCGGAGCAGGCTTTTCTACAGGAATCTCTCCAAGTTCAATATCCGACTTCCCATGCGAAATCCTGGTTGTGGGCCTGAAGATTACAGGGACTTCGAACTTTTCAGAAAACTCAAAAGCATAGGGCAGCATATCCTTTGCTTCCTGGGGAGTTGAGGGATCAAAACAGGGCATAAGGGCAAACTGGGAATAACGCCTAGTATCCTGCTCATTCTGGGAAGAGTGGCATGAGGGATCATCAGCAACGATTGCAATTAGCCCTCCTTTCGTCCCTGCATATGCAAGCGTCATAAAAGGATCGGCTGCAACATTTAGCCCGACATGCTTCATTGTCACCACAGAGCGCACGCCTGTCCAGGCAGCTCCAACTGCAACCTCCATTGCAACTTTTTCGTTAACCGACCATTCAATATGGTAATCCCGGGCTTCCCGGCTTGCAAGGGTATCTATAATCTCCGAAGATGGAGTTCCGGGATACCCTGCAATAACCTGCACGCCGCCTTCAAGAAGCCCGCGGGCAATTGCCACGTTTCCAAGCATGTACTCACGCATTGTCATAACTATTGTCTCCACATTTACACAGGAAAAATCCCATAAGATAACAGATTAAACATATTTTTGTTTATTTGCATTAGCGAATTCATTATTTTTTCAAATGATACAGGTAATTTGAAATCCAATAAGATTTGAAATCCAATAAGATTTGAAGTTGAATCAGGTTTGAAGCTCAGTAAGAACAGCCCGGCAAATAAATGTGCTGTCCGAGATCAGGTAAACTTTTCATTATTGAAATAACACGATCAATAATATACTTTCGGATAAGTGCTCTGAAGTATTCCTCTTTTGCTATCAGTTAACAGGCAAGAAAAATGATAACAGTCGAGTTTATAGTTTTGACAAAAACTGAAAATAGAGTTAAAATCGGGTTTTCTAATGAAATGTCCTTTAGAATGAAAGCTTTTCTAATGAAAATTCAGGAGGAAAAGCCAGAATCCATGCGCGAACTTGCCTGGTTGACGGATCGAAATATTTACAAAATAAAAGGGTGTAACGGAACCAAAAATAGTTCGCTTACTGCCCGGCTTATGGATAAATGTCTCAATATTCCAATAACTCAATTTTCCCCACGAACGTTGCAAGTTTTTTGATCTCATCCAGTTCGAAATCAAGCTCTTCGCCTTTAAGGGACGCTTTAAAAATCTCCCTTTTTTCCGGGATTTCAGCCACAACATTCACACAATTTACAGAAGCCAGCATCTCTTCCCTTATATCTGGCTCAACTTTATTAAGCACAAAATAAACCCTGCACCCGCATTGAGCGCCAAACTCATCAAACTTTTTAGACAACCTAAGGGATTCGTAAGAAGGGTCTACAATCACAAGAATGAGGTCAAAATCCTTATCAACCCCCCGCCCGAAGTGTTCAGTACCAGCTTCGGTATCCACGATTACAACGTCATCTTTTCCCAGGTCAAGGTTTTCAAGAAACTCTCTTGTCAGAACTCCCATGGGACAGGCACAGCCCTCCCCAAAATCATGGATTTTGCCAACCGCCATCAGCTTGACCCCTTCCTTTTCCTCCACAAATTCCTGCGGGAGGTCGGAAAAACTCCACCTGTTTTTAAAAAACCGGGACTGCTGTTGCATTAGTTGCCTAGGCTGCCCTGAAGTATCCCCATTGGCTGCAAGCCCCCAGAACTGGGTGGTTTTCGGAGCCCTCTGCTTTTCTTTAAAGCCCTTTTTTCCCCCGAAATATTCCATAAGGTCCCTTGGAGCTGCCATTCCTAACTGGCTGTGCAGCCCATAATTGGACTCGTCAATGTCAAGTACAAGTACATTTTTCGTTTTTGCCATTTCCTTTGCAAGAAGAGCTGAAATCGTACTTTTTCCGCTTCCTCCTTTCCCGCAGACTGCTATTCTCATATCCAGTTCACCTACCCCAGTAATTTATCCTGCAGAATTAAAAATACTTCCTTTAAACCTTTTCTCGCTTTAACTAGCAGACAAGGAAAGAGAAAAGAAGGATTGGTAATAGAAAAACACCAGGAGATCAGGCAATACATTGATTCCAGACTACAGAGACAAAACAGGGCTTTGAAATCAACACTGGCCAATGGATTCCTCATAAAACGGCGGCCTGAACCTAAATAGAAAACTTACTCCTTACAGTTTAAACACCAATAACAATATAATAGATTTAAACATAGTATAACCGTTGCCAGTATTGCAGAATCAAAACGTAAGACTGGGAGCTGCTTTATTGAAAAATTAACTTTGAGATGAGAGCAACTTTGAGGAAAAACATACAGCTATCGAAGTATTATATATAACTGTGGGAATGTTTCTAGAAAAGTGGGGGTAAGTTAAGTGGCACCTCGCCATGTCAATACTTTAAGCCCTGGAGACCCATTCAGGGACTGGCTTGTTGAAGAAGTTGTCAGGCACAGGTTGCGGAATAAAAAATGTTCTGTTAACGTTTTTAAGTACAATTCCTCTCACACGGTCTGTAGATATCAATTTGAGGGTGAGAATCTCAGCGTGATGGCGAAATTTTTTGCCGAACCTACCGGCCGGCTGAAAGATTATAACCCTTATAAAGGTATGATGAATGAATACCGGAACCTCAAAAAAGCTGCAACCACAATAAATGTAGCAAAACCTCTTGCGATCAATAAAAAGTTCAATTGCGTCCTTGTTACCGAATATATACCTGGAAGATCTTTGGCCTCTTACTTTGACCACCAGGAAAACCTTTATGAAAAACTTACTAAAATCGCCCACGTGCTCAGACAGCTCCATGAAAATACAAAATCTTTTTACAATAAGAAAAACGAATTCAGAAATTATCATGAAGTGCTGGATCACCTGAAACTGGATCACGCTACCAGAGAAAGTTTCAATAAACTGCTTGGGCAATGGTGGTACAGCTCCCTGCTCAACAGAGAACACGGCTGTATGGTTCACAGAGATGTAACCCCCTCTAATTATATTTTTTACAAAGATGAGCCCTATGCCCTTGATTTTGAAAGTTCCTGGCTCCATGCGCATCCTGTCAGAGATCTAGGGATTCTTGCTGCAGAACTCAAAAATGAGTTTGAACTACACAGAGGAGGAGGGTGGAAAGCCGAGCCATATATAGGGCACTTTCTCTGGGAATACAGCAGGGATGAAAAGGATTTTAACTATGTTACCAGAATTTTGCCTTTTTTCATGAGTATAGGACTTCTTCGCTCAGCACGGCTTCACGAAGGAGACTATAGAAATTACCTCATCAAAGAAGCAGGTGAATGTTTAAAGGCGATTAATAAGTGAGTGTTAAAAATGAGTGATAAGAAATTGTTTAAAGGCAATTAATGAATGAGCGTCAGAATAGAATGAGTAAGAAATTGTTTAAAGGCAATTAATAAGTGAGCGTCAGAATAGAATTAATAACGAAATTGTTTAAAGGCGATTAATAAGTGAATATTTAATGGCAGGATAATTATAGATAAAAGGCAATTAAGTAGTAGCTTAAGTAAAAGGGGTAAGGGAGGAAAGAGCGTGTCTGAGAATTATAGACCTGAAGCAAATAAGAGTAAGATCACACTTCCGAACAATCCTGCGGCGGGTAAGGGATGTGAATTTGAGAGCTGCCATATAAAAGGAATTATCTTTGACTGTTATCAGACCCTTATCGATATTGATACTGACGAAAATAGGATAGAAACGTACGAGGTCCTGAGCAGGTGGCTTGCTTATCAGGGTGTGAAAATAGAGCCAAAAAAACTCTGGGACACTTATATGTTTAAAGCAAGAAACAAGATGGAGCAGTCTGAGGAAATATATCCAGAAATCAGGGTAGAAGAAATCTTTGCCGAAATCTGCAAGGAACATTCGATCTGGAAAATTGATGAGAAGCAACTTGGGATTGAGACTTCGAGGGTTTTTCGAACGGCTTCTATACGGAAACTTAGGGCTTTTCCTCAAAGCATAAAATTAATCGAACACTGCATAAACCTCCCAATATGTATAATCTCTAATGGGCAAAGGGTTTTCTCTGAACTGGAGCTCCGATTCCTCGGGCTCTACGACTATTTTGACTTTGTAATCTTTTCATCGGATGTTAGGTACAAGAAACCAGACCTCAGACTTTTTATGACCGCGCTTGAAAAGATGGGGTTTGAACTCGAACCCAAGTGTGTCATGTCAATAGGAGACTCTTACGAAAACGAGATCTTACCTGCCAGAGAACTAGGGATGAGCGTCATGCATATCGAAGAAGCATGGAAACACTTCGGTTTGACGGACTGATTGACATAAAAACTATTGAACTCTCCTCAAGAAAGCCGTAAATCTTCAAAAACCTTATTTTATATTTTTTCTTTTTTATTAGAATTTTATTAGAATTCTTTACTTCTTAGTTTAAATACTGATCTTGCCCGAATTAAATTTCTATAGAATTAAAAGCTATATATCGCTATTTGTCAAGTATATAGATATTTACATAAAATCTATATATAATGACCATTATCTAGCGACTACTGAAGCTGAGATTATAGATACCAGAGATATTGAAGCCCGAAAATTTCTAAAATATCCGGAAAAACAAAAGGAGAATCCCTATGCTCCAGAACGGAAAGATAAAAGGTTTAATCTTTGACTGTTACAAAACCCTTATTGACATTAGGACTGATGAAAAAAGCTGGAAAACAAACGAAAGGCTGAGCAGGTGGCTACTTTACCAGGGAGTTAGAATTGAACCAGACCGACTCAGAGAAGAGTACAGGTGGAAAGTAATAAATAGGCTTGGAAATTCAGGCCAGCCGCACCCGGATATCCGTATAGAAGAGATTTTTGCAGAAATCTGTGCCGAGAACGCTTTCAGGGAAATTGATCCTTTCTGGCTCGGGATTGAAGCTGCCAAAACTTTCAGGACTGCCTCCTTAAGAAAGCTTGAAGCTTATCCCCAGAGTTTGCGCCTGCTTGACAAGTACCGAAATGTTCCAAAATGTATTGTTTCCAATGCCCAGAGAGTCTTTACTGAACAGGAACTGCGCTTCCTGGGACTATATGAGCGCTTTAATTTTACAATTATGTCTTCCGATCACCGTACCAAAAAACCTGACACCAGGCTCTTTAAGCTGGCTCTTGACAGGCTTGGGCTTGAACCCTGGGAAGTGCTCTCAATCGGCGACACACCCGAAAACGATATTTACCCACCGCAGAGCCTGGGAATGAACGCAATGCACATCTGGGAGGCATGGAAATACGCATAAAAAACAGATAATAGAAAGGTAGAAAAAGAACCTATAGAGAGATAGAAAAATTTTATTCCAGTTGAGTTTTAATTATATCTGAATTTATCTATCTGTAGTTTTAACTATATCTGAATTTATCTACCTGTTATACTCTTTTTGGCTGAACCTTCGACTGGTCACATGCAGGTTGTTTTTCCAGAGAAAAGGCAAAGCTAGAAGAAAATAAATTCAACTTCAGATAGGCGTTGAACACCAAGAGTTTACACTTCATCTAAAACCATATATATTTAAATAATCACAAGCACTCTAAACCCCAAGAAAATCTTACACTATTTTTCCAATCGTAGACTACACGGAGCAAACTTATGACAGAATCAGAAATTCCGAAAGAATATAATGCAAACGAGGTTGAGGAAAAATGGATGGAGAAGTGGAACCTCTCCATGTACCATTTCAACTGGGGAGAAGATACTCGTCCTCAATATATAATTGACACCCCACCTCCCTATCCTACAGGTAATTTCCATATCGGAAATGCGCTTAACTGGTGCTATATTGACTTTGTTGCCCGATACAAACGTATGCGCGGGTACAATGTGATGTTCCCCCAGGGCTGGGACTGTCATGGCCTGCCAACCGAAGTCAAGGTTGAAGAGATTCACGGGATAACGAAAAATCAGGTTCCGCGTGCCGAGTTCCGCAGGATGTGCAGGGAACTGACTGTAGGAAATATCGAAAAGATGCGCAATACAATGCTGCGCCTGGGTTTTTCCGTTGACTGGAGCAACGAATTCGTTACCATGGACCCCTCATACTTTGTAAAAACGCAGAAATCCTTTGTCAGGATGTACAATAACGAGCAAATCTATCACGAAGAACATCCAGTCAACTGGTGTCCCCGATGTGAAACTGCCATTGCTTTTGCAGAAGTAGAGTATGAAACAAGGCAAACAAAACTTAATTTTGTCCACTTTGACAAGGTCGATATTGCAACCACCAGACCTGAACTTATGGCAGCCTGTGTTGCAGTTGCAGTAAACCCAGAGGATAAGCGTTACAGCCAGTATATCGGACAGGAGATTACGGTACCGCTTTTTGGTCAGAAAGTGACTTTGATTGCTGATGAGGATGTTCAGCCTGAGTTTGGTACAGGTGCTGTAATGATCTGTACTTTCGGAGACAAGCAGGACGTACGCTGGTGGATGGAATACGAACTTCCTCTTGTAAAAGCCATTGACAAGCAGGGCAAGATGACAAAAGTGGCAGGCAAATATGAAGGCATGAGCATTGACGAATGCAGAGAAGCTGTCACTTCTGACCTTAAAGCTGCAGATTTCCTTTATGACCAGAAACCTCTGGAGCAGAATGTTGGGCTCTGCTGGCGATGTGATACCCCGATCGAAATTCTTTCTGAGCCCCAGTGGTTTGTAAAGATCGATAACGACGGCATCCTGAAAGCTGCAGATGAAATCAACTGGTATCCTGAATATATGAAAGTCAGGCTCCAGAACTGGACAGGCACTATGGAATGGGACTGGTGTATCTCCAGACAGAGGATCTTTGCAACTCCAATTCCGATCTGGTACTGTAAACAGTGTGGAGAGATAATGATTGCAGAAGAGAGCTGGCTCCCGATTGACCCGAATGAAGCTGCTCCTAAGAAAGCCTGCACCTGTGGTTCAACCGAATTTGAGCCTGAAACCGATGTACTGGATACCTGGATGGATTCTTCAATTACAGCATTACATGTCACAGGCTGGGAAAGTGAGCATGAACTTCGCCTACCTGCACAAATCCGCCCTCAGGGACACGATATCATCAGGACTTGGGCATTTTACACGATCCTGCGAAGCCTTGCTCTTGAAGGAATAAAACCCTGGGATTCTATAGT
The DNA here is from genome assembly GCA_002499445.1 of Methanosarcina sp. UBA293. Lineage (GTDB taxonomy): Archaea > Halobacteriota > Methanosarcinia > Methanosarcinales > Methanosarcinaceae > Methanosarcina. The sequence continues at coordinate 31,302 of DALS01000021.1, read as the reverse complement.
GATTAACGGTATGGTGCTCGGACCCGATGGACACAAGATGAGCAAGTCTCTTGGAAACGTTATTTCCCCTGAAGAAGTAACCTCACAGTACAGTGCCGATGCTTTCAGGCAGTGGGGTGCGGTTGGCGGCTCCACAGGTTCGGACATAATGTTCCGCTGGAAAGACGTAGTCTCAGCTTCTCGTTTCCTTCAGAAGATGTGGAGTATTTACCGATTCTCAATGTCTCACCTGAAAGGTTTTGGACCAGAAGATGCCGAGAACTTCTCCACGGACTCTCTTCTTATAATTGACAGGTGGCTACTGAGTAAACTTAACAAGCTCATAGACACTGCAACAAAGGAACTTGATGAGTACCAGTTTGATTCGACTTTCAAGGCTATAAGAGGTTTTGCCTGGGAAGTCCTTGCTGATAATTACCTGGAACTCGTAAAAAGCAGGCTTTATGGCGATGAGCCTGAAGGCAGAAAAGCAGCCCAGTATGTGCTCTACAAAACGATGAAAACCCTCTCACTTCTGCTTGCCCCCTTTATACCCTTCTTTGCAGAAGAACTGTATTCCAGATTTAACAATGAGAGTGTCCACACACAGGCTTGGCCGGCAGTTGATGAGAGTTTCATAAACAATGAAGCTGAAGCTGCAGGAGAACTGATCAAGGATATCACAGGTGAGGTCCGGAGATACAAATCCGATCTGGGAATGGCACTTAACGCCCCCCTGAAAAAGCTTGAGATCTACAATGCAGAAATCGATACAGGGGATATTGCAGGCGCTACAAACTCGGAAGTTGAGTTGATGGAAGGGACTCCTTCCTTTGAGTACGTGCCAGTGGAAGTTAAGCCAAATATGGGAATCCTGGGCCCTCGGTTCAGGAAAGATGCAGGCGCTGTCGTGAAAGCGCTCAAGGCAGAAGATCCTGTTGCGCTTGAAGCTCAGGTAGCTTCTGGAAAAATAACTGTTACTGTAAAAGGCGAAACAATCGAGCTTGAACCCGAAACCGTAGAGATAAGAAAAGAAGTGATCTCAGGTGGCAGGGAGGTCGATGTGGTTAAAGTCAAAGATGCAGTTGTTGTAATTGTGAGGTAAGCTTCTGCTTACCTTATTTCATAAATGTCCGATATAATTCGGATGATGTTTCTTCTATTTTCCACACAGTTTTACGAACATTTGATGGCATGAAATCTTGAGGTAAAATCGTGAACTATCCCTCATTAAAGACTTGAACTACCCCTCAACTAAAGACTAATCCTGCACATCAACTGTAAAACCAATATAATGAATTGAAATTTTCCATATTCCTTTTCTTTTCATTGATTGAATATACTGTTTTTCTTTTTCTCTTCAGTGCGCGAATACACTGTTTCACCATCATTTAAAGATTTTTTAGAACTTAAGAAAGAACTCCCAGAATGATAAATGAAGATAAGTCCACAGATTATTTAACTTAATTTGAGGATTTCTACAAACTAGAATCCCAAAAACTAAATGTTTAGAACTAACCTCTAACTTTAAAAAATTTTTCATGCCATAGAAACTCAGGTAAGCTGGAAAGATAAAGTAATCACATGTTTTTGCATTGCAATAGAGTCTGTTAATCAGACGTAGATATCCAACTTTGCTAATTCTCCAAAAATATAATAAATATATTTAAATAAAGTTAAAAAATATACACTCTCCTTCCAAATGTGAAACTATATATACATCTAGGTAATCTGTTTCAGAAATGTATTATTTAGACCTGGAGTTCTTATGACGAGAATTGAAAAAGTACTACTGCTGCTCAAAAATATGGTGTATGAAAGCACCAGCCCGCAGGAAACTCTAAAATTTGCGAAATATTACCGAAGTAAGGGGCTCGATGTGAAGGTAATTCTATGGGGACCTATGGGAGTGTTACTCGCAAAAAAGGATAAAACAAGAGGATCGCCCAAGTATAACGCCGCTGTTCAGGAATGCATCGACATGGGAGTTGAGTTCAGATGCTGCCAGCTTGCTTCGGATATGATTGGGCTTAAAAAAGAAGAGTTAATTCCTGGAATTGAATTTATCTGCTCGAAAGACGTGGCTGAACTCTTTCTAAGATACGCTGAAGAGAACCAACTGATTATTAATTTCTGAGCAGAAAAATTCTAAAAATTGGATTATTAATTTGGTTAATGGTAGCCTTAACCAATACTATGTTTTGTTATAGTCTTTTCTAATTAACATTTTCTTCCATTAAATTATTACTTTAACCCAATTAGTTTGACTGGAATATCAACCAGGTCAAATTCTCTTATAAAACCTAGATTTATAAGGGAGTCTTCATAAATATTTTCATAACATATATGAACCAACTGGGTTTTTTACATTAGTTTTTGAGTTTTAAACAGTTTAATTATTACAGAAAATATTACATCAAGGAACAAATTATATGCCAATATGCCTATATTTAAGATAAAAAATGGATTTTAATATAATTATACAACTTTAAATAACTAATCAAAATCAATATCGACACCAAATATCGTTATCAATATTGAAGTCAATATTTCAGCAATTTTATCAATTAATTTTGATGATCTCAAAAAGTAATTCTAAACAGGTGGTTTCATGTTTTTACAGGATTATGAATTAAGTAAGGAAGAAGAAGTTCTCTTACAAAAGGTTCTGGATGGGGACATTGCGCTTCGTAAGATTGAGGAACTTGCAGACCCTATAACTTCAGTAAAACTCAGGCGGCTTGCAATACAGGAGTTTGCAAAACTCGAGTTCGAGCATATCCAAAATTTTTCCCTTGATGTAGAAGCCATAACGAAAAAAAATATTGAAAATATGATAGGTGCAGTTCAGATTCCCCTCGGAGTTGCCGGGCTTCTGAAAGTAAACGGCGAATACGCGAATTCCGAATACTATATCCCGCTTGCTACAACCGAAGGAGCTCTTGTTGCCAGTGTAAACCGTGGCTGTTCGATTATCACGAAATCAGGAGGAGCAAATGTAAGGGTTTTTGAAGACGAGATGACTAGAGCGCCTGTTTTTAAGCTCGAGAGCCTTGAGCGAGCCAAGGAGTTTTATGAATGGGTAAAATGTCCTGAGATTTTCGAACAAATGAAGGCCGTTGCCGAAAAAACAACCCGTTTTGGAAAATTGCTTTCCGTAAAACCCTTTGTAACTGGCACATATGTATACCTCAGGTTCTCGTACGATACAAAGGACGCCATGGGTATGAACATGGCTACTATAGCTACTGATGCAGTAATGCATCTCATAGAAGACGAATTCGGCGCACAGCCTATTACTCTTTCAGGAAATATGTGTATTGACAAAAAACCAGCTGCAATAAATACAATTCTCGGGAGAGGTAAAACGGTTGTAGCCGAGGTTACTATTCCAAAAGAGCTTGTCAAAGAGATTCTGAAATGTACGCCTGAGTCCATGTTTGAGGTGAACTACAGCAAAAACTTGTTAGGTTCAGCAAGAGCAGGAGCACTTGGCTTTAATGCCCATGCTGCAAACATTATTGCTGCCATCTACCTGGCTTGCGGACAGGATGCAGCCCACGTTGTTGAAGGGAGCACTGCAATTACCACTATGGAACTTACAAAATATGAAGAAATTCATTGTTCAGTTACTCTGCCTGCCCTGCCAGTGGGAACAGTTGGAGGAGGTACTGGCCTTGGAACCCAGAGAGACTGCCTGAATATTCTTGGCGTTGCAGGTGCAGGTGATGTTCCCGGAACAAACTCCAAGAAATTTGCAGAAATTGTAGCTTCTGCCGTGCTTGCAGGAGAAATCTCCCTTATAGGAGCCCAGGCTGCAGGACATCTAGCACGTGCACACGCCCAACTTGGCCGTGGGAAGTTCTAACGCAACCGTTGCGCCGGTTGACCACGCCGGATAGGGTTTGGGGATAAGGCTTTTAAATCCAAACGTTACGCTGTTTTTGATCAAACTTTTTTTGAAAAAGTTTGCGGTCAAGCCTTTTTTGAAAAGGTTTGCGTTTTTGATCAAACTTTTTTTGAAAAAGTTTGTGAGCAAGCGTTTTTTGAAAAAGTTTGTGGTTGATCACACAGTATTAGGGGAAAAACGGAGACTTATGAGAATAAGAACCTTTGAGTAAAAATGCAGCTCGATGCGCTCGAAAATAAAGGTTAGATTCCACCTGATTAGGTTCTCACTTCAAGCAAGAAGTTCCTTTCCTGATGCAGAACAAAATTTATGGGGACTACGTTCCCATTTTTATCTTATCGGATACTTAGATTTTCTTTTTAGTCGGGGATTGTGCTTCTTATATTTTCAAAGGAAGTTTGTGTCCCTCAAGGCTTCAACAGAGGACTTGAATTTACTATTTTATACAGAAAAATTTATATCATCTATTTATATCGCCCAATTTTATAAAATCCCGCATAATTTAGAAATCCTTATTAGAGTGGGGGTTTATAAGCTTAACGTGGAGGCATTATGAGCAATCCTGTAGACATCCTGATCTGCGCGGTTACTTCATTGCTTTTCTTTTTAATAATATATCCCATGTTTCACGCAGATGTATTGATACTTGGGCTTGTTCTAGTAGGTTGTATTCTTCTTGGGAAGACTCTTTATTTGTTTTGAAAATTTCAATCCAGAATTTTACCTAGTCAAAAAATCGAAGTATTTGTGCTTTAATTTGGTAAGCGAATTAAAAAATGTGTTCCGAATCCTTTGACTGCTTTTCGTAATTATTTGAAGTCACCGCCGTGAATTAGCATATTTCTTCCCAGATAAATTTTCTACCTATTTTTCTACCAGGTTACTTCTTGAGGTTTTTAGTTTAACAGAAAAAATGACATGCTTCCTCGAATAAAGAGGCGAAGCAAGATTATTTAAGGTTTAATAATAATATCTCCTCGGGGAACTGAGACTGGAGATAGGGTAAACGATAAACTGAGTTAGTGTCAACAAAACTAAGAATTCGGCTGACAAATCCTATTTTGCTGTTATCGTTTAAGGCAGCCTGCAAGCTCAGATATTAATGCATTTTGCTAACTCATAACGTATTTTATCACTAACGCTCGATATTCATAAACATCAATACAATAAATCCATACAATTAATCCACAAAACGAAATTTAAAGAATAAGATTTTGATAAATTGAACAAGCATTGAACAAGCCAGAAAACCGAAGATAATGGGGAATTAAGAAAAATAGGGGGTAAAGTTTCTGGACTATACACTTCGAATAGGAGGAGAGGCTGGACAGGGGCTTCAGACTATAGGAGGGGCTCTTGCAAAGGTCTTTTCCCGGATGAAATATCATGTATTTACGCACCAGGACTATATGTCCAGGATACGAGGTGGACATAACTTTTACCAGATCCGGCTTTCCGACCAGAAAATTACGGCCTCGAGAGAAATGGTCGATATTCTTCTGGCGCTTGACCTGAATACCATCGAGATCCACAGGAAAAGCGTGAATGAAGGGGGATTTATTTTATATGATTCCGAAATCGCCAAAAAGAAGTTCGAAGAGCCGGAATTCATAGATATCCCTTTTAGGAAAATAGCATTGGATGTTGGGAAGAATAGTGTTATGGCAAATACCGTAGCAATCGGAGCAGCCCTTGGAATTCTTGATCTGGGGCTTGAAGCCCTTAAAAAGATCCTGATAGAAACCTTCAGTAGAAAAGGGGAAGAAGTAGTCCAGAATAATATAGCCTGTGCAGAAGCGGGATATAAATATGCTCTTACGAATTGTCCCAAGTGCGAAGCCTTTGGAATCCGCGAGCCAGAAGGAAAAAGGCTCATGATCATAACCGGGCTGCAGGCAATCGCGATGGGAGCCATTATGTCTGGCTGTAAGTTTTACTCAGCATACCCCATGTCACCTTCAACAGAAATTATGGAGTACCTGGCTTCCAGAGCAGAAGAGTATAATCTTGTTGTTGAGCAGGCTGAAGACGAAATTGCAGCCATTAACATGGCGATAGGAGCTTCTTTTGCAGGGGTAAGAGCTATGACCGGAACGTCAGGAGGAGGATTTGCCCTTATGGTCGAAGGGCTTTCCCTTATAGGAATGACCGAAACTCCTCTTGTGATTGCGGAAATGCAGCGTCCTGGACCGGCTACAGGCTTTCCCACACGTACCGAGCAAGGAGACCTGCTTTTTGTTCTTCATGCAGGTCATGGAGAGTTTCCAAGAGTTATTTTTGAGCCAGGAACTCCAAAGCAAGCTTTTTACCTTACTAACAGAGCTTTCGAACTTGCGGAAAAATATCAGATCCCTGTATTCATCCTGTCCGATCAGTATCTCGCAGAGTCTGAATGGACTTTTGAGGAACTTGGTTCAGAGAAGCTGATTTATAATGATTACCGGTTGAGGGAAGAGGACCTAAAAGATGTTGAGGATTACAAACGTTACAAATTTTCCAGTACAGGAATCTCCCTTCTTGCAGTCCCAGGAGAAGCCGGAAAACACCTTGTCGTAGCTGATAGTGACGAACATGACGAGGAAGGACATATTGTAGAAGATTCCGAGACCCGTATTAAAATGGTTCAGAAAAGGCTCCTGAAAAAATTACCGCTTATAAAAAAAGAAATCGAAGCCCCGTTTTTATATGGAGATCCCTCTCCAAAAATCGTTCTCGTAGGACATGGTTCTACTTATGGTGTGATAAAAGAAGTGGTTGACACAATTCCTAAAGATAAAAAAGCTGCAATGCTACATTTCAGCCAGATTTACCCATTTTCCGAGCGAGACAGGTTTGATTATATCGGACTTCTTGAAAACGCTGACCTTACAATTTGTATAGAAAACAATGCCACAGAGCAGTTTGCAAAACTTTTAAGGTCAGAGACTGGATTTGAATTTTCCCACCAGATAAGCAAATACGATGGAAGACCTTTTACAATTGAAAACCTGAAGGAGGAGCTGCATGCCTACATCTGAAGATTATAAAAGTCAGGTTCCAGCCTGGTGCCCTGGGTGCGGAAATTTTCAAATTCTTTCAACCATCAAACAGGCACTTATTGAACTTGGAATCGAGCCCTGGGAAGTCCTTGTGGTTTCGGGGATAGGGCAGGCTGGAAAATTGCCCCATTATATTAAATGCCATACCTTTAATGGGCTGCATGGAAGAACCCTGCCTGTGGCTACGGCTGCAAAGCTTGCCAACCACTCCCTTCATGTAATCGCAGTTGCAGGAGATGGAGATTGCTATGGAGAAGGAGGAAACCATTTCCTCCATACAATCCGAAGAAATCCTAATATTTCCCTATTTGTGCACAATAACCAGATTTACGGACTAACCAAGGGGCAGGCATCTCCTACTACAGCCGAGGGGACCTACACAACAATTCAGCCTTATGGTGTGCTTCAGGAAGCCATGAATCCACTTGCTATGGCGATTTCCCAGAACTGCAGCTTCGTAGCCAGGGGTTTTGCAGGCGATCAGGAGCACCTTAAAGAACTTATGAAAGCTGCCATAAAGCATAAGGGCTTTGCTCTTCTTGATATTCTTCAACCCTGTGTTACATTTAACAAGATAAATACATTTAAATGGTACCGGGATAGGGTTTACAGGCTTGGGGATGACTATGACCCTTACAACCGTAATAAGGCATTTGAGAAATCCCTGGAATGGGGAGATAAAATCCCAAATGGAATTTTTTATAAATATGAGCGTGAAATCTTTGAGGAAAGAGTGCCTGCAATTCAGGAGAAGCCGCTTGTAAGGCAGAAGTTTTCTCTTGAAGAAGTAAAGCACGAGATTGAAAAATTTTATTAAACTTTCCTCTTTCTATTTTTGTTGAATTTCTATTTTGTTGAATCTGTTTTCTAGATATTACTTTTTTAACGTTTTCAGATTGAACATAAAAATAGCTTACTAATTATAATAAAGACATATCATTATTATTTAACGAGGATTTTTATAAACTATATTGAAAATTATTTAGAAAAGTTAATAAATAGGAAGTTACTATTTACCCCCTGTAAATTTTGGGTGTGTGTATGGGGTTATTAATAGGTCACGAAATAGATTCCTGAAGATCTCAAGCTTTTATCGGCATACTTCGATTTAAACATGGGAATACAGGCATTGACAACTTGGCCCTTTAGTTTCTCTATATATTTTCATTCAAAATGAAAAATGAGGAGTGAAAACGAATGAAAAAAAGGTTTAGTATTTTTAGAAAAAACGATAGAGCTTTCACAGGGCTCGAATCAGCAATTGTGCTGACCGCTTTCGTAGTTGTGGCAGCAGTGTTCTCCTATGTAGTGCTCGGAGCAGGGTTTACTACCTCCGATACCGCCAAAAAAACCATCGATGAGGGTATCAGACAGACTACTTCTTCCGTTGAACTTGCAGGTGACGTGATCGCAAAAGGTGGAAATTCAAAAGTAGATCAGATTATTGTCACCCTTCAGCTCACAGCAGGGCAGTCTCCTGTGGATATAGGAAATGATAGTTCTGTAGGAATGATGGTGGTAAGCTACGCAGACAATTCTACATACGTTCAAAGCACGGAATGGGAGAAGGTATTTGTAGGGAACAACAATGGTGACTCAGTTCTAGAACAGCATGAGAAAGTGCAATTAAATATTACTATCCCTGGTGACTCAATGCTTAAGGGCACTAAAGACCAGGCGGCAAACAGAGAATTCAGGATTGAGATAAAACCGAAGGTAGGCGCAATTGTTCCGGTAACAAGAGTAACTCCAGCACAGATTGATAAGGTAATGGTTCTGAAGTAATTCAAAGAGATTAAGGGGGAACTTCCCCCTTTCTTTTATATGGAAATGAAGAAATTTCATTTTTCATTAAGGTGAATAATATGGAACTGGATAAAAAGATAGAGGAATTTGAAACTGAACTTAAAGTCGTAAAAGGGGAGATCAAGGGGTTACTTGTGGACATAAGAGACCTTGTAAACAGAAATGAAAATCCCTTCTACAATATCCAGAAATATGGAGTTTCGGGGCTTGAGACAGATTTTCCGGAAGCCGAGTTCGAGAATGAAAATAATAAAGAAATCGCCCAGGAATCGGCTAATGATATTTGTCCGGATGAAGTTCCTGAAAAAAACAAACCACGACAGGAAACAGTGCAGGCTATTGAGCCTGAAAACCAGGTCCGGAAAATAGATACCTTTGCCCTGATTGAACTTATGCGCTGGGTGGATTATGCTGTCAGGACAGTAGGGCACAGCAACCTTAGAGTTCTGCTTAATCTCTATTCACTTACTGGACACCTTCCGGAAAAAGCTAAATGTGTTATAGAGAATATCACAAGCCTTCCAATTGAAGAGCCCGAGGGAAAAGGAATAGTCAACATGAAAGATAATATTACTGTGCTTGCCCAATTGAATGCCATCCTTAACCCATGCGGACTAAAAAGTAAAGTTTAGCCGACTTATTAAGTTTCAGGCTGGAGAGGGGAATAAAGAAGAGGGCTTGTTTTCAACTTAAAGTACTAGTAAAGAGTCAGTAAAGAGTCAACTGAAAAACCGAATTAGCTGTTCCAATTAATATCAATTAACATTAATTAATATCAATTAATTGTTATTAATGTTAAATAACTTAAGTAAATTTTATGTGAAATAACAGTCGTTGTCCGACATAATTAGTGTTACTAATATAAAGAATATTTTTAATATAAACGAGCTGACATAATTACTATTACCCTAACTGGTATCAGTTCATTCAAACTAATCAGAGGAGACTAAATAAAGTTAAAGCGGGAGGTCGAAAAGGTGAGTGGGGATACGATAAGCTCTGCTATTCTAACAATAGCATCCATTGTCTGTGTATTTGGATTTGCTTCTGCGGTCTATCCGACTGTAATTTCTGCAGGAGACCCTTTAATCAGTCGTGCCAACTCAATGGGAGACCAGATCCTAACAGATGTGGAGATTTTGCATCAAGCAACTGCTGCTGGAGGCTCTGAGGTTCATATATGGGTTAAAAACGTAGGACCTAAGGGAATATCTTCTGGTTTGATTCCCAGATCTGACCTTTTTTTTGGCAAGTCCGGAAACTTTGAAAGGATATCATATGGTGAAAACGGAAGCCTGACTCCTTGCTGGAATTATTCTATAGAGCAGAGCAATGACGATAACTGGGACAAAGGAGAAACGCTTAAGATAAAATTAAAACCGGCTGATATACCTGTCAGTGGAGAGAAGTATTTCATTAAATTCAGCGTCTACAACGGGGTTTCGAAAGAGACCTATTTTACGGTGTAATGATGGGATTCGGAACAGTTATTGCATCAATTATCTCGGTTGCAATTCTTCTCCTGACATTTTATGTCTGCTCATACGGAGGGTTTTACATGGCAGACCTTCTTGCAAATTCAGTAATTGAAATGCAGGAAAATAAGGATGAGATATTGAAAACAGGAATAAAGATTACAAACATTTACGTGGATGAATCCGAAGTTTTCGTATCCTTGAATAATACAGGCTCCATAAAGATAGGAGACTATGATTACATTGACGTGATCGTTAAGTACTCAAACACATCCGGCACTGCAAAAACGATATGGATACCTTACCAGGAAGATACAAGCACCTCACAAAGCAGATGGACTGTGAGAAGTATCAGTCCAGATCTGGTAAATCCTGGAATCTTTGACCCTGGTGAAGAGATGGAATTAAAGATCCTGCTCGAAGATCCTCTGAAAAAAGAGAGTGTAAACTGGATTATGGTAACAGCCCCAAACGGAGTAAAGACTTCAGGATATTTTAATGCATGAACTAAATGACGGTTTCCGTAGTCCTGAATATTCAGGCTGAGTTAGTGAGCTAAATTGGATGAACTGAGGAGATAAAAAAATCAGGAAATCTCTGAAAAAAGGAGAGAGAATATGGGAGAAAACACGGGAGAGAGATTATTTCTTGAAAATGAAGCAGTTTATGAAGAGATACCAGGAAATCCAGAAGCTAAAAATGAAGAAACACTAGGCAATCTGGAAAGTGAAAAGCATGGAGAGACATCAGATAATCCGGAAATTGAAAAGGAAAAACCCTTGGAATTTATATCTTCAGGAAATCTAGAAATTGATAGGAAACTGGAAGGAGGCATACCTGTAGGTTCACTATGCCTTCTCGAAGGGGAAAAAGATAGTGGGAAATCTGTTTTAATGCAGCAGATTATGTGGGGAGCTCTCAATCAGGATAAAAAAGCTTTAGCTCTAACAACTGAAAAAACCTCCAAAAACTTGCTGAATAACATGGAAAGCCTGAATCTGGATATTTCAGATTATTTCATATTAGGGAGATCGAAGATTTTCGAAATAAACGCAAGTTATGTTGAAGAAAATCGCGAACTAAGTGAAAAATTGCTACAGACACTGCTCGAATGCGTAGAGCAATGTGAAGAAGATCTGATCCTGATTGATTCTTTAACTATTTTAGCGGTTAGTGCTTCTGAAAATGCCCTATTAAACTTTTTTACAGGATGTGTAAAACTTTGTGATAAGGGAAAAACCATTCTTATAAGTGTTCATGGGTATACCTTCCCCAAACAAGTGCTTCATAGACTAAGATCAACTTGCGATACATGCCTTGAACTGAGAATTGAACAGGTAGGAGACAAGTTGATAAATACCCTGGAGATTCAGAAGTTGAGAGGTGCCAGAAAAATTACTGGAAATATGTTAAGTTTTAATGTTGACAGTGATTCCGGGCTAAAGATTATTCCGGTCTCAAAGGTCAAAATATGAAACTAAAATTATCCAGAAAAATAATTTCCGAAAAGAGATCCTAGTGAGGATTAAAAAATGGAAACTCTACCTTTTAACCCACTGCCTGCACCGATAAATGGAAGGCGTTCCAAAGAGGATGTTCGTTCTATGCTTTCTTCAGAATTGCAGGATTTTGTAGGTAAGGAAGAAAACCATCATATCCTCGATTATATCTGCAGACTTCCTTTAGAAGAAACAGAAATTCCTGAATTCCATTTAAAGATCTCAAGAGATATGAAAAGCATCAAGCGCCCAAACCTTATCTATCCTGTTGCAGAAGGAGTTGCCATTCACATCTATCCTGATAAAGAAGATATAAGAAATTATTACATCCCAATAGAACCCTGTCTTTTTCAGGATGTGGATAGCACGCTTGAGGCTGTAGAAAAGTCTCTTATCGACATTATAAGCAGTCTAGATGTTGATACAAAAGATCCGGAAGAAAAGAAAATACTTTTAAAAAAGGCCCTTAAGAAAGTTTGCACTATAGACAAAAATGCAAAACAAAAGGCAGACAAAAGAAGTAAAGGTCTTGATGAGAAAAAAACGGTCCAGAGAGAGAAAAACAACAAACAGCAGTCCAGATTTATAGGAAATTTAAATGGAGCTGGCAACGTCTTCAAAACAAAAAAACGGGAGAATATTCGCGTAACTCCTGATGAGTTTAAAGCCATCGAATATCTAATGATCAGGGATAAGCTTGGGATGGGAACGATTCAACCTTTACTGCTGGACTCAAATATAGAAGATATAAGTTGCAGTGGGCTTGGGAGAGTTTTTGTCGAGCACAAGGTGTTTTCGTCCCTTAAAACAGCAATTACATTTCAGGAGACCGAGGAACTAAACTCTTTTATCATACAGATGTCCGAAAAAGTAGGGAAACCAATCACCTACCGAGACCCCATAGTTGATGCATCTCTTCCCGATGGATCAAGAATAAACATTGTTTTTGGGGAAGATGTCTCCAAAAGAGGAAGCAATTTTACCATAAGGAAATTTATGGGAATTCCCACCTCAATCCTCGAGCTTGTTGACTTTGGAACAATTGACTATACAATGGCTGCATATTTGTGGATGATGCTGAAGGCAGGGATGAACTGTTTTATTTCGGGAGAAACGGCATCTGGAAAGACAACTACAATGAATGCTATAACTACTTTTCTTCCCCCTGAGTCAAAAATAGTTTCTATTGAAGATACTCCGGAATTACAGGTTCCACATAAGAATTGGACTAGAGAAGTTACCAGAACTACAAGAGATGACAGCGCATCTGACGTCTCGATGTTTGACCTATTAAAAGCAGCCCTGCGTCAGCGCCCTAATGAGATTATTATTGGGGAAATCCGTGGAGTGGAAGGCAATATTGCTTTTCAGGCTATGCAGACAGGACACCCAGTCATGTCCACATTCCACGCAGCATCAGTTGAAAAACTGATTCAGAGATTGACAGGAGACCCAATAAACGTTCCCAAGAACTATGTGGATAACCTCAATGTAGTAATCATCCAGAGTGCAGTAAATATACCTGGGAAGGGAATGGGAAGGCGAATCCTTAGTATAAATGAGATTGTAGGCTATGATTCTGTATATCAAGCTTTCAATTTTATGGATATCTTCAAATGGGACCCTGCTACAGATACCTTCAAGTTTACAGGAAAGAACAACTCATATTTGCTTGAGCAAAAGATTGCTCCACGTCTCGGAATTCCTGAAAACCAAGCTAGAAGAATTTATTTAGAACTTGACAAAAGAGCAAAAATCCTCAGAAAGATTCACCAAGCTAAAATTACCAACTTCTATGATCTGTTCAAGATACTGATTCAGGTTGAGGAGGCTGGATTAACCTCATGAATCCTGAGGAGAAGATTTCGTACTTAAAATTAAAAGCTGCAAAGCATGGATTTGAAGGCTACTTTAGTCTTGCTCGAAAATTAAAGAGCACGAAAGTCGTTGAAAGAGTTAGTGATGAGACCCTCTTCCTGCTTACATATATGGCAGCGATCTCGACTGCGGATATTGAGAGAGACAGAATTTTTGGTTATACAGGGTACCAGAAAGAGTACGAAGCTTCAAAGTATTTCAAACTGATTCATATACTTGCCTCAGAATGGGGATACGCATATGCAAAAGCCTGTAAATACATCTCCCAGAGATTAAAAGACGAATATCTTTCAAAGTTCTTTGGTCGAATGTCGAATATTCTTTCATCTGGAGAGCCAGAGAAAAGATTTTTGAAACAGGAAAAGCTCACAAGGGAAGAAATATATTGTAATGAATACGAAAGAAGTATCGAATCTTTGAAAAAATGGACTGATGGGTATACTGCCTTGATGGTATCCTTGACTTTAGTTGTTACAATAATTCTTGTTTCAGTCATGATTTATACTCTAGAGAATATGGAAACCATTATTTTTCTAGTTATAGTAATGACTGTTTTTATATGTGGGCTTGCTCTTTTCATCATATACAAGGTAGCTCCTGCTGAAAAGAAAGCACATACCCTTGTCAGAAAATCCAGGGAACAAAAGATAATCAGGCTCCTTAGCCTGACTTTGCTTCCAGTAGGTGCCATCTCCCTTATTGTGCTAATTTTGATGGGAATAAAGTTGCAGTATATCCTACTGGCAATAGCTTTCTTTACATTTCCGATAGGCTTCTTTGCTATGTTAGATGATAAAAATATTGATGAAAAAGATACCAATTATCCTGCATTTATAAAAACCCTGGGTACTCTTGCCGGAACAACAGGAACTACTATCCGAAATGCTATGGATGACCTTGACAAGGAAACTATAGGCTGTCTCAAACCTGGAGTCGAAGAATTACATGCAGGTCTTTCCATGGGACTTACGTCGAAACATTGCTGGGAAAAATTCATAGGAGAAACAGGTTCTGAACTCATCAACCGATGCTCCAGAATCTTTACGGATGCAATTGAACTTGGAGGAGACCCGGCTGAAATAGGGAATACAGTCTCAGCCTCAAGTCTTATAATTGTTCTTCTCAGGATGAAAAGGAAACTTGTCAGTTCTAGCTTCCGGGGTCTAGCCATAACTCTACACGCTGTTATGGTAGGACTTCTGATCCTTATTATAGAAATGATTTCCAAATTTAGCGAATTGGTTTCTAAAATGAGTGAGTCTTATACTTCTATTCAGGACGGCATTCCCGAGATGGGAATGAGCATGTTTAACGTTGCTGACAGTATACCCCAACTTTACAAGTTTACTTTATCCATAGTGATTGTTCTAACAATTTCAAACACGCTTGTAATAAAAATAGTAGAAGGCGGAGAAAATTGGAAACTTTTTTTTTATGGGGGATTAACATCAGGAATTTCAGGGCTCTGCATGATACTTATACCACCGGTAATATCAAACGTTTTTACGTTTCAAGTTTGAAAGAAGTTTAGTCAAATTAATGAGCTGTGTACTAAGAAATGAGAGCTTTATTGGGAGGTAATATAATGGATGGATTGAAGAATCAAAGAAGTAACAGACTGAGAAATTTAAAAAATGTTGGATTAAAGTTTCTACGGTTTAATTGGTTAAAGAATATAATACTTAAGCCAAGGCTCGCCAGAGATAAAGATAACAAGAGTTTGACAAAAGATAGAGAAGAAGTTAAGGTAAAGATAAGAAAACTGGTTAGAGAAAAGGAAGAGATTGAATCCCAGATCGTTCAACTCCAAAAACTGGGAGAAGAAAAAGATGGAGAAATATCTGAGTCTCCCTGGCTAGAGAAAAAAAGGGCCGAGAAAACTAGTAAACTCGATGAATTGAAAGAAAAAGGCGAGGAAGAAGTATATAAAATTGGAATAGAGACCGAAGTAATAGAGGCAAAAGCTGACAATAAAAAAGTTGTTGCAGAAAATGATGAAATTATGGGCTTTAACGATGGTGCCAGTAAAAAGCTTGAAGAAATAATTTTCCAAGAAATGGAAGAAGGAATAGATGAAACAAAAATAGAGAAAAAAATAGAAACAAAAACGATAGAGGTAAAAGCTGACAATAAAAAAGTTATTACAAAGAGCAATGAATCATTGAACTTTAATAGCGCCAGTAAAAAAACAGAAGAAGTTATTATCCCGAAAATGGAAGAAAAAACAAAAGCTTCGGATTTTATGTTAGAAGAAAACAGAGAAGACCGAATGCCTGAGAAGAGTAAAACTGAAAGTGAAAAAATTGTGCAGGGCATTTTTGGGGGTAGCCTGATTGAAGAACTATTAAAAAGCGAGGATCTTCTTTATTTAGAGGAAGAGCAAAATTTCATGAAATATATAGGAGAATCAAGTGCTACAGGCCTCGTAAAAGACTTGAGAGAAGTCAAGGAGCTCCTAGCCTCAGCAGAGACCTGAAAGTTTGATTTGCAAAAAAAACAGCAAAAAACAAAAGCTGTGACGGGGTTTCCCGTCACATGGATATTAAAAGCTCAATTCTTAAGATTTTACTTTTACATTTTTTCGTGAAGATGGAAAAGTCCTTCTTTTGCCTTGTTAAGGTACTGGTTTGCTTCTTCAATTCTATTGGCAGCTTCTAAGATACCCTCGGAAGCTTCGAGAAAACCATCCTTTTTGGCTTTCTGAGCCCATTCCCTGAAACTCTCTATATGGCTTTCGTTGTGTTCAATCCAGTGTTCAATCAAATGTGAAAGATTTTCATGACTAAGCTCTTCAGTAATAGTTGTCCCTCCTGTTCAAATATATACGATTCATGGTATAAATGCCCGCTGGATTTAATTAGATTTTTGTAATGATAAACGAAATACCTTGTCCAAAGCTCACGATAAACTGCCGTTCACAGCAAACTGTCAGACCATATTTTCAGACTCAAATCGTCCTTGGATCAGTAATTTCACCAGTTAGTGCAGAGGCTGCTGCCGTTGCAGGGGATGCAAGGTAAATAAAACCGCCTTTTCCCATCCTGCCTTTGAAGTTTCGGTTTGCAGTTGAAATACAGACTTCTCCTTCTCCGAGCACTCCCTGATGGGCGCCAAGGCAAGGCCCGCAACCAGGGGTTGCAAGTGTGATGCCTGCTTTGAGCAGAATCTTCATTGTTCCGTTTTCAATTGCTGAAAGGAGAGTTGTGCGGGATGCAGGAATTACAATAGTTCTGACCGCAACCTTTTTTCCTTTAAGAATTGCTGCCGCAGCCTCAAGATCTTCAAGCCTGCCGTTTGTACATGTCCCTATAAAGACCTGGTCAATATGGGTACCTTCGACCTCTCCAACAGGTTTTACATTGTCCACCTGGTGCGGGCAAGCAACCTGAGGCTCGATGTCTTCGGCAGAGTATGCAAATTCTTTTACATAGAATGCGTCCTGATCAGCATAAGCTGGCTCATAGGGAGCAGCCGCCCTATTATCTAGAAAATCAAAAGTCTTCTTATCCGGCGGAACAATCCCAGTTTTTGCACCCATTTCGATTGCCATGTTGCAGAGAGTCATCCTGCCGGAAACCGATAGTTCAGAGATAGCCTGCCCGTAAAACTCTATAGCCTTATAAGTAGCACCGTCGATTCCAGTTTTCCCAATAAGGTAAAGGGTCAGGTCCTTTGCATAAACCTTTTCTCCAAGCTTTCCCTCAACAGTGAACCTGAGACTCTCAGGCACCTTAAACCAGAGTTTGCCTGTGGAGAATATCTCAGCCATATCAGTAGCTCCGACCCCCGTTGCAAAAGCTCCAAAAGCTCCATAAGTACAGGAATGCGAATCAGCCCCCACAACTAATTTTCCAGGCAGGGCAAATCCATTTTCAGGCAGCACCTGATGGCAAATCCCTTCCCCAATCTCATAAAAGTTTGGTATTCCTTGCTCCTTTACCCATTCCCGGATTTCTTTTTGCAGGGTAGCTGAAGTTTCGGTGTTTGCAGGCGCGATATGGTCAAAAGGAATTACAATCCTTGAGGGATCCCAGACTTTTTTCATTTCCATTTCCTTAAAAGCATTGACTGCAAGTATTGAGGTGCCGTCATGCGCCATTGCATAATCAACATCTGCCAGAACAAAATCATTTGCTTTTGCCTCTTTTCCCACTGCCCGGGAGAAAATTTTTTCGCTAATTGTTCCCAAAAGTAAGTCTCCTATATAATAATCAAATAATAATGAAGTGAGATAAAGAAATTTAGATTTCTAAACTCACTATAAAGAAATTACAATATATATTTGACAATATTAAAGAATAGAGTCTGGTATCATAAATATAAATTATACTAACGAAAAATTTATTTCTATATTCTCAATCTTTTCAGGTAGCTAATTTTTAATTTCTTATTTAGAGTCGTGAGTCGGATTAAACCTATGTTACTCATTAAGGTCAGATATATGTTACTTTATTAAGATAACTGATATTAATATAAAAAATAGACAATGTAGGAAAACCTATCTTAATTAGCTTCAATAAACTCTGAGACGAATAAGTGAAAACATATCAAGTAATTCAGTTAAAATAAATTGAAATTCTATATTTCAGAGGATTTCTACAAAGCCAAAAAAGAAATCTGGAATAATTTGAAATCATGATAGGAAAACATGAGTGATTTTCTTTATTTGGAGAACGTTCATTAATAAAAAACAAAGAGTCACTATAGCGAAAAAAATCATCTGCTGGCAAACATTTTAGTTGAATTCTTTTTATATTACAATTAGTATAATACTGAATGGGGGTGGGCGAACAGGCGAGAAGATAATAGCTACCTGATTTTGAGAAATGAGCTTATAAAAAGAGATCCACGCGAGGTTAAAGAGCATATAACTCTCTTGGTAGCGGCATCCTGCGACAGGAAAGCCCTTATCAGTTTTGCTCAAGGAAAGCAAGCCGAAAGTAATGATTTGGATCTTCTAAAGGGAATGCCTGAAATAAAATATAACAGTTCTCAACTTAAATTGTATAAAAGCAGGGGAAAAACGATATACAATCTAATAGCAAATTACAATAAACGATCTAGACTTCGCATGCTTCTCAATGGAAAACCCCATACATACTTACAAAAAGCACGATGTGGGAGGAAAAGAAGATAAACAAAGGCAAAGTTGTTAAAAATATTATCATGTCTTTTTTATCAAGTATTAATTTCTAAATAGGTGATGACTTTTAGCATGGAAACGGGGGTATTATTTGGCTGATAGGGAAAAGATAACTGAAAAGTTAAAAGTAGCAGAAGCCGATCAACGGGATGTTGGAAAAGGAATTGTCCGGGTGGATGATGGTTTTAGGGAAAAAATGGGCCTCAAGCCCTTTGACGTTGTAGAAATTAAAGGGGGAAAAACAACTTCAGCCCTGATAGGACGCCCATATCCCAGCGATGCGGGCCTGGACATTATCCGTATGGATGGGCTTATTCGGACGAATGCGAAGACCAGCATAGGGGAGTATGTAGATATTCGCAAAGCCGACTGGAAAGAAGCAAAAAGTGTAACTCTAGCTCCTGTAGCCAAGGGTATGCAGATCTATGCACCGAGTGAAACGCTTAAAGCCATATTTATGAATCGTACGGTCTCAAAGGGAGACTTTATTTCCACCACAAGCTTGAGGCGGTCCCGGGAAAGGGAGACTTTTGGTAAAGGAATTATGTTCGAAGATTTCTTTCAGGACTTCTTTAGTCCAGGTGTAAGGCAGTCATTTGGGCTGGGAGAGATAAAATTACAGGTGATCTCTACCTCTCCGTCTGGAATAGTAAAGATTACAGATATGACAGAGGTTGAGCTCTTACCTGAAGCTGCGGAAATAACCCCAGAACAGAATATTCCCACAGTCATGTATGAGGATTTGGGTGGCCTTAAAGATGCTATTGCCAAAATAAGAGAAATGATAGAGTTGCCCTTGAAGCACCCTGAACTTTTTGACAGGCTGGGAATCGATGCACCAAAAGGAGTGCTACTCTATGGCCCGCCTGGAACAGGCAAGACAATGCTTGCAAAAGCCGTTGCAAACGAGTCTGATGCTTACTTTATCTCAGTTAACGGCCCGGAAATTATGTCCAAGTATTATGGAGAGTCAGAAAAGGGAATTAGAGATGTTTTCGAAGAAGCAGAGAAAAACGCTCCTGCAATCATTTTCCTTGATGAGATTGACTCCATTGCCCCTAAGCGGGCTGAGGTAACTGGAGAAGTAGAAAGAAGAGTAGTTGCTCAGCTTCTTTCCCTGATGGACGGGCTTAAGGCTCGCAAGAATGTAATCGTCATAGGATCAACTAACCGTCCTGAAGCAATTGATATGGCACTTCGTAGACCAGGTAGATTTGATAGAGAGATTGAGCTTAGGGTTCCAGACACTGAAGGCAGGCTTGAGATATTCCAGATTCACACCAGAGGTATGCCTCTTGGTGAAAATGTAAATCTTATGGATTTTGCTCAAATAACCTATGGGTTCGTGGGAGCTGACATCGCTGCGCTCTGCCGAGAAGCAGCAATGAGTTCCTTGAGACGGATTCTTCCAAAAATTGATCTCAATCAACCTGAAATTCCAAGTGAAATCCTTGACACACTCCGGGTCACAAGAGAAGATTTTGAAGATGCTATGAAAGATGTCCAGCCGTCTGCTATAAGAGAAATCCTTATCGAGATTCCTAATATGGGCTGGGATGATGTAGGAGGTCTGGAAGGAGTAAAACAACTTTTGAAGGAGGCTGTGGAGTGGCCTCTTAAAAGTCCGGAATCATATAGAAATATAGGAGTTGAAGCACCCAAAGGAGTTCTTCTGTATGGACCTCCGGGTACTGGAAAGACTCTACTTGCAAAAGCTATTGCCCATGAATCCGAAGCTAACTTCATTACCGCAAAAGGAAGCGACCTGCTTTCCAAGTGGTACGGAGAGTCCGAAAAGAGGATTGCTGAAGTTTTCACACGGGCAAGACAGGTTGCTCCATCGATTATCTTCCTGGATGAACTTGACTCACTTGCACCTATTCGTGGAGCTTCTGTAGGTGAACCTCAGGTTACAGCCAGGATTTTGAATCAACTCCTTTCCGAAATGGATGGGCTTGAGGAACTCAGAGCTGTAGTGGTAATAGGCGCAACCAACCGGCCTGACATTATAGATCCAGCTCTTTTAAGACCTGGGCGTTTTGATGAGTTAATTCTCGTGCCCGTGCCGGATGCGGGAGCTCGAAAGGAAATTTTTAAGGTCCATACAAGTAAAATGTCGCTTGCAGAGGATGTTAATATTGACGAACTTGTTTCCCTGACCGATCAGTACACAGGAGCTGATATTGCAGCTGTGTGCAAGAAGGCAGGAAGAGACGCACTTCGTGAAGACCTTCACGCTAAAGAAGTTAAGCAGAAACATTTCCTTCAAGCACTTTCTGAAACCGGACCTTCGGTTACTCCAGATACCATGAAATATTACCAGGCTGTACAAAGTAGCCTGAGAAAAAGGCAGTCAAAAGAAATAGAAGAAAACCCATTTTATATATGAGCTAGAGACAGGAGGTTTGGTCTTCTTTTTTCTTTCCTTTCTCCTGTTTCCCATTTATATTTTTCTCAACTCATTTCTTAGTGCCTTGGTCCTCTTAGTGCCTTGGTCCTCATTTAAGGTATTTAAGTAAGAAAAATGGCTGACTCAAACTTAAAAAACCAAGCTTAAATTGGACTAAATTAAATGGACTTTTACATTATACCGGCCTTTTCAAGGAAACCTTCCAGAGGCACTGAGTGAGTCTGGAAACCGCAGACTTTGTAAGGGTCAGCGCCCATCGAAAGAGCTACGAACTGAGCAATATTCATGTGCACCATATCATACTTTACACCAAACTCTTTTTCGATGACTGGTTGGTAGCGGTCGTACTGGATATGGCAGTTCGGACACATATGAAGCATAAGCTCTACGCCTGCTTTTTGAAGGCTGTCGAGTTTTGTTTTTGTTACCTGAAGTGAGGTTTTTTTGTTAAGATGAAGCTGAGAAAACCCCATCCCGCAGGTGAGAGTGCGATCTTCGTACCAGCGCACAGGCTCGGCTCCGCAGGCTGCGGCTATTGTATCTATTAGTTGGGGATTCTCAGGGTTTCCAAGGACATCTAGATACTTAACTTTATAGTAATGACAGGCATGATGGGCTGCAGCTTTGACCCCTGAGAAATCGAACTTCTTCTGCTTCTGAATTTCATTGACCTTGCTTAAGAGGATCTCTACTGCATGGTAAAAGTTTGTCTTCGGGTTCATATCGTCTTTTTCGTAAACAAGATTTTCAAGGCCCTGTTCCCGGAAGATGGAGTTAACCTTTTCCCGGATTTCAGTATTAGTATTAAGCACTTCACAGGCTTCCTTATTTATGGCATAACAGGTTGAACAGAGGCAGGTTATATTGGGATAGCCGCATCTTCTTGCGACTGCGAAGTTCCGGGCTGCAATGGCTGTTGTTGTCAGACCTTCAAAGATGTCGGTATAATGACCTATTCCTGTGCAACAGGACTGCTCATCGTTTATACAGTAATCTACTCCAAGCCTGTCAAATACATAGCGAGTGGAAGTTTCTACCCCAGGATACTCCTGACCCACCATGCAGCTTTTAAATAATAAAAGCTGGCTGTCCGGGATATTTTCTATCGCTTTCAAAGCTGAAATCTCCGCTTTTATTTTCCTTCTTGATACACTGATTCTTCAGGAACTGATGCAAACATTTTTCCTGTATTTTTGCCTTGATCCATTCTTCTCTTTCAAAATAGCCTGTAGCCTCAAGAATTGTCTGAACTTCCCCATAGGTATTCCTGACATCCCTAGAACTGAGCCCCAGTTCAACACGGATTGACTCTAAATTCTTTTTGAATTTTATCCAGCGTTCTCCAAGGTCTCTTTCCATATTTTTAACTCCGTTACCCGGTACCTTGCTGGCTCCGCTCTCTGCAAGATATTCCCCTATTTCAAGGAAGTAGGCAAGCTTTTCAATCCCGATGCCCTCGTTTATAGCCATCTGCCTGAGCACTTGCACAATTGTTACAGGGCTGTTATTCCTGGGACAGCGCAGATTACAGGAATAGCAATAGAAGCAGGACCAGATCATTTCGGATTCAAGCACACTGTGGTCATTTTCCAGCACTTTTTTTACAATCTGACGCGGGCTATAGTCGGTAAATCGAGCTGCAGGACAGGAAGCTGTGCAGGCTCCGCACTGGATGCAGCGGTCAAGCCCAATAGAGGCAGGTGTCCGGATGCTTTTCTTTGCGGTTTCTGCAAGGGTTTTACATTCCGGGGTATCGTATTCGTTTGCATATGGGATCATTCGATCATCTCTCTTTCCCGGGCAAGGCTTGTAAAAGTGCCTGCTAGCCCTTTTGTATTTGGAACATAGGCTTTTTTGAAATAGAGCCTGCTTCCTAAATCTCCAAGTTCTTTTTTCAATTTCTCAAAGTGGCTGACAGTCAGGGGGTACATAATCTCGGCTTTCGGGCTGTCAGGAGGGTCTTCTATAAAAAGGATAGCCGATGCCCCACATTTGAAAGCATGAAGCAGCAGGTCTTTATCTACCACCAGGTTTGTGGGTACCTTGATTAACTTGACATTTGAGGGATAGGTCAGTGCACTATTTCCTATATTGTCGCAGGTCAGGGATGCAATCCCGCTATTTACAAAGCCAAGCAGGTCTCCTTCTTTGACCACACCTTCAACTTCGGCTTTTAGCTGGCTTTTTGTAAAACTTGCAATCAGGATAGCCCCGTTTTGACAGAGTTCAGTGCAATATCCGCAACCAGTACAGACGAGAGGATCTACAGTGATCTTTCCGCTCTCGTTTAGAGAAAAAGCCTCGAAGGGGCACCTGAGGCATTCTTTACATTGAGTACAGAGAAGCTGGTTGATAGTCGGGATTTCGTTTACCAGGGCTTTAGGACTGTCCACAATAAAGGCCCTTCCCCTTACCGCTGCAAGCCCTGCCTGCGAAATAGTATCCGTAACATCCTTAGGGCTCTGGGCAGTGCCACAGACAAAGATCCCGTCCAGTGAGCTGTCTACAGGTCTCAATTTCGAATGCCTTTCCTTGATAAACCCGCTTTCATCCTGGCTTATATTCAGTATACTTGCAATTTCTCGAGTTCCTTTCGAAGGGACCATTGCCGCAGAGAGTACAACCAGATCGGCAGGCAGCTCTTTTATTTTCTGGGAAAGGGTATCCTCAAGTTTAACTACAAGGCTCTTATCCGGTTTTTCCACAATTTCAGCCGGTCTTCCCCTTACAAATCTGACTCCCATATCCTGAACCGCCCGATAGTAGTTCTCGTAAAAGCCAAGAGCCCGTAAATCAACATAACAGATCGTAATTTCTATATCTGGATATTTTTTCATTATGAGATTTGAGTGCTTTAAGGCTGCCATGCAACAATACCTGGAACAATAACGGTTCCCGCCTTCTTTTTCATCCCTTGAACCCACACATTGGATCATAACTATCCTTTTAGGTGTTCCCGGGCTATTATCAGAAGAATTCTCAAAGGAGCTTTCACTTCCACAGGTGCCTGTTGAGCTGACAGCATCAGGAGCCAGGCTGAAATCTGAAGGCCTGATCAATGCCCCTTTTGTAGGGCCATTGATCCCGAGCATCCTGGCGAGTTCCATCTGAGTCATGACATTTTTGAAAATCCCGTACCCATACTGTGGTTTTTGGGATGCGTCATACTCCTCAAACCCGGTAGCAACAATAACTGCCCCGACATTGAGCTCAATAATCTCTTCCTTTTGCGAAAAATCAATTGCTCCGGATTTACAGGCTTCTGCACATTTTCCGCAGGTTTCTCCCTTGAACTGCAGGCAGTGGTCAGGATCTATGCAGTAGATTTTTGGAACGGACTGCGAAAAACGCAGGGAAATTGCCTTTTTGTCCATGAACCCGCAATTAAACTCATTTTCAACCAGAATTGGACAGACCCGGCTGCATCGGCCGCAGCCTGTACAGTTATCACGGACATATCTTGGTTTTTTCCTTAGCCTAACTGTGAAGTTACCTGCACTTCCGCTTAAGCGTTCCACTTCAGTCCAAGTTAGAAGGGTTATTCTCGGGTTAGCTACTACCTCGTTCATTAGCGGGCTTAAGGAGCACATTGCACATTCTTCAGCAAGCTTGTCAGGAGAAAAAACCTTGCCTATTTTTGCCATATTCCCGCCTATACTCAAGTCCTTCTCAACGAGATAAGTAGAAATTCCATTATCTGCAAGGTTCACTGCTGCAGTTATCCCTGCAATCCCTCCACCAATAACGAGGGCTTGGGGAACAATGTTTACTTTAATTTCTTCAAGGGGCTCGAGCTTTTCCAGGCGTCTGAGTTTTCCCCGAAGAAGGGAGATAGCTTTTTCAGTAGCTCCAGCTCTGTCAGGATGTACCCAGGCACATTGTTCTCTTAGGTTTGCAATTTCAAGCATTGCCCGGTTCAAACCTGCCTCTTGAATACATTTTTTAAAGAGTGCGCCGTGTTTGGAAGGTGTACAGGAACCTATTACCACCCTGTCAAGGTTCCCTTCTGAAATTTTATTTTTGATCAGAGACTGTCCCTCTCTCGAACAGAGATACTCATAATCGAAGACTGAGATCCCTTCTGCCTTAAGGGTTTTCTTAAGAAAATCAATATTAATATGTTCGGAAATGTTCCCACTGCAATGGCAGATAAATACAGCAGGTTTGTTCAGGGCAGGATTCATTATACTAAATCTTTCGGGGATTTGTATTTAAGACTTGCCAAAATAGCAAAGACAATGTCCTAAAACGGATAGAATGATGAGGGTACTCCTATAATAAGGACATTTTCCTAGATAAAAATAGACTTAAACCATTCACTCCACCATATTTTTGACGTAATATATTTTCTCAGCAAAGAAAAACTACAATAAAAAATGCATTTATATTATATGAAACCTGTGAAGATTCAGAAATAAAACTTATCCTTCTTGCTGCAAATTCAAATTTCCTGTATATAAAAACTTATAATGTGTCATAGTCAGGAAGTTTTTATAGGCATATAATTATATATATGGAGAAAGTATTATTATTTTAATCAACTGAGAAGCATAAATTTATGTGATATACTCCTATAGACTCGAACTCATCTAATAAATAGAAATATATTTAATAAATGAGATGGAAGGTAACAAAATTTATTTAAATAATATATTTCTATTGATCTGAAAATACTGGATGAAAATAATATCGAAAGCAATCAGAAGTTACTCTTTCGATATAAACGGTAGATGATAGTTGTGGCAGATAATGAGTTTACATCAGAGGACAACGACTTTAAGATGGGAGAGGTTGAATACGAGATGGTGGAGCTTTTGAGAAGGCTTAATATCAACAGGCCAGTTGCTCTCACCCTTGCATGCCTCTCCAAAGGAGAGGAAATTTCTTCCCAGTGTATCGAAATGGTATCAGGTTTGAGACAGCCCGAAGTCAGCATTGCAATGCGATATCTTCGCGAAAACGACTGGATAGACATGAGGGAAGAAAAGAAGAATCAGGGAAAAGGCAGGCCTGTCAAATTGTATAAGTTGACGGTTCAGATGGAGACAATTATCAACACAATAGAAGAAGCTGTAATGGCTGAAAGTAAGGCTGTATTCCAGAATATAGAACGTCTCAAGAGTCTTTCCTGAAATCAGTTCTTAAACTGACTATTACAAATCTCTCCCATAAATTAAAAATCTATTTCTCATTTTAAAATCTGGGTTATAATACCCAGATACAGTTTCTTAAATTCATTAAAAAGAAATTTTATAACTATGTTTAGACATTCCTTGAATTATAACTATGTTTAGACATTCCTTGAATTATATTATCTCTTTTTCCCATCCTGTGGCATCTCCTTTTATGCTCAAACCTGATATTTGAATAAATAACGAATAACTTTGTTACTCATTTAATACTGCTGATATTTTGAAAAATCTTAGGTTTTTCATCTAGAAGGATAAAAATGTCAATCTGCATCCAAAAATAAACCATGTTATCTAGACATCTTCAAGAAGGGCAGATGTAAGAAATTCTAAAACATCAGGTATGAGCTGATAAATATTAAAAACAGGAAACATAAACAAATATTTATAGTAGTTAACTCTATAATAGTCCTTCGAGTGATTAAATGGTAGATGAAAATGGTTCAGTTATGGAGATTTCTAACACAAATAGTGAAATTCCTGTAATTATGGGATCAAAAGAACATGAAATGATAGAATTGTTTAGAAAAATTAATATCAGTAGGCCAATTGCTCTTACGCTTGCAAGCCTTGCAAAAGGAGGGGAGGTTTCATCTAGGACAATTGAAACGTTATCAGGTCTGAGACAGCCTGAAGTCAGCATTGCAATGCGATATCTCCGAGAAAACAACTGGATTGGTGTCCGAGAAGAGAAAAAATCGAAAAGTAAAGGCAGGCCAATCAAGCTATATAGACTTATAGTTCCAATGGATTGCATTATCAGCAAGATTGAAGAAGAAATCATAGCCGAAAACAGAATCATGCTCAGAAATATAGAGCGCCTGAAAAATCTTGCCTGAAATTCTTCAAGGGATTTATCCTTACCCTAACTCTTTTCTCTTGGCTAATAATCCTTTGTTACATTGGATACTCCATAAGTATCCTTTATTGAAGTTTTTCTGTTAAAAAAGCATTTTTAAGTCTATTACGTTTATCTGAATTCTCGTTCTTTCCAGTCAATTCGTTTTTTAAAAAGCAAACAAAGAGAGTCAAAAGTGTAATAAGAGACTTGTAGTAAGAGACCAAAAACATCGGACGGATAAATCTAAAAACAAATGCGTTCAAGAAAGGAACAAAAAGACTCAGAATGAGACAGATACTAAAAGAGTAACAAACTTATTTAATTATTGGATTGTGAAAAAACTATTAATTTGTGGTGGGCCCGCTGCGATTCGAACGCAGGACCTCACGGTTATCAGCCGTGCGCTCCACCAGGCTAAGCTACGGGCCCGAAATGAAGGTCAAGTACGGTTATAAAACCTAAAAACTCCTTAAAAAGGATGCTAAATTGTGGTGGGCCCGCTGCGATTCGAACGCAGGACCTCACGGTTATCAGCCGTGCGCTCCACCAAGCTAAGCTACGGGCCCAATATCAGGTTTTTTAGAATTATCGAGGTTGAAAAGCTTTCTCGGAAAAGCGTCCCAATCCGACAACACTTCTAATACTCAATTTACTACTTATAGCTTTTGCTTGAAGACTTTAAGCTCCTAACCCTCAAAATTTTATTTAAAGAAAATAAGCCCTGGTGGCGACAGCTTTATATAAGATACCGAGTGTATGAGGGTTGCTGATAAAGGAAAGCCTGACATGGGCCGGTAGATCAGGGGAAGATCGCTACCTTGGCATGGTAGAGGCCTCGGGTTCAATTCCCGACCGGTCCACTTAAATATTTCTAATAACTCTGAACAGTAATTCTTTACACCCTTTGGCACATCTTACATTTTTTGCTTGAATTCTTACTCTTGTTTACGCAATTTATACGCGGAAATATTAAAGAGTAGTATAGAAAACCCACCTGTAATTACTGGGTTTCTGAACTAGTATATTTGGGAGTCTCAAGAAAAGATGTTTCTTTAAGGGCTGGTTCTGCAAACACCGATTCTGTAAGTTCCTTTTTTGCAAGCTCATATTCTATACTGCAAACACTGAGCACCGCATGAGGGATCAAGCATTGCCTGGTACAGTCTAGCGCACATTCCCTTGTGCACTTAAAAGAACAATCCATCTGCCCTTCCATCTCCAAAATTAGATTATTTTGATTTTCGGGCAATTGACAAAGGGGAAATTCCAGGCAGTTGGATTCCTTGAATTTTTCACAGGGAGTATCAATCTGTACGATAATCCGATCTCCTTCAACTCTTCCCGTTATTGTATGGATTGAATTGCAAATGCAAGAAGATACACTTATCTTTGTCATTTTAAAACCCAACCATTTTATTTTTAAATCCTGTATTTTGTAATTACTTCCAATTCAGTAGACTACATCTGTAATACTATTAACATGAAGCCCATCTACACCCAGAGCTGAAATCTTCTTGAAATCTATTGCTTTTACCGGGCAGGCTCGCACACAACGTCTACAGCTCGTTCCAAGGCAGTCCTGAGTGCTGCAGCTTATAAATGGCCTCCCTTCTTTCTCGACAGTCATAAGGGCATTTTCCGGGCACTCTTCATTACATCGCTTGCAGTGAAGGCAGCCTTCCACTGGGACTTCAAGGGTGATTCCTATATCTTCTACTATCTCTATCGGGGCATTGCCTGTTTCCTCTATATCCCTGGCTGCCCTTTTCTCCATACGGGCATTTTCTACTGGCTCCGGGAAAGGCGGATATTTATACTTTTTCATGAACTTTTGATACAATTTCTTGCTCATGCCCTCAGTCCAGTAGGAAAGCTCGCAGGCATAGATATTCTTGAAGGTCTCGCTGGTTGCCATCATCAGGTGATCGGCTTTTATAGTTCCTGCAAGGTCGATAACTTCCTTAAGCCTTGACTCATTTAGAAGAATCTCTCTTGCAAAGGCTATGGAAGTATTTCCAAACTGGACGACTTTGTTTGAAAAATCCGGGCAGGAACCTATTTTCCTGGCCTTTCTGCAATCTACGTATGTTCCAGAAGCCCCAGACATATAGACGTTCTCAAGCTCTTCGAAGGGAACCCCTGCTTCAAGGAGAAGGGTTAGCTGTGCCGCACGAATTGCACCTATGGCTTTTCCAGCTTCGGAAATATCTTCTTCCGTAATTTCTATGGAATTCCCAAGAATCAACTTTCCATTGGGCAGTTTAGGCGGCTGCTCCATCAGACCAGTTTCCATAGTAACAGCAATAACTGCTATTACGCCTGTACCTGTAATTCCAATGGCTTTGATTTCCCCTTTCTCAAGGACTTCTCCAGTAACCGGATCTACAAGGGCTCCGGTTTTGCCTTCCATCTTATCATCCAGGACCGTAAGCCGCCAGTACTTCCCTTCAGGGTTCACATCTGAAATTGCGCCAGGGCTTGCAATCATTCCACAGCTTATTCCCTGCCCCTCGATTGCAGGTCCTGCAGCCGCACTGCCTGTAATAATCCTATCCCCTACTTTTATCGCCATCTCTGCATTTGTGCCGTAGTCCGTAACAATGGAAACCTTTTTCTGATTCAAAAAATCGGTTTCTATCATCATTGCCAGCGCATCAGCTCCTATTTCGTGGGCAATTGCAGGAGGCACTGTGATCTCACAGTTCGGAAGGTTTAGAACGCCTTTAAAAAGTTCGTTTGCTGGAAAGACTCTGGCACTCCGATCCACGTTTTCTACTCCAAGCCGTCGTTGCATGTTCTCTCCGGCAAAAGCGAGGTCCCGGATTTCCATATTCTGGAAGAGGGAAAGCTGGATCGGGTTTCCGCATACTGCGATTTTCCGGATGCAGGTAGGTTCTACATCCAGAGTTTCTATTATCTTCTTCACCGCGTCCAGTATGATATTATTTGCAACATCTTCCCCAGTTTCCAGGGCAAAGTCCAGGTGGTCAATAACATTGCCTCCAGGAAGAGGGTGCCTCATTGTCATTGCGGTTCTTATGATTTTTTTTAATTTCAGGTCTATAAGTTGTGCTCTAAAGCCGCTAGTTCCCAGGTCAAGTGCGATCCCGTACATTTTTCTCACTCCACATGCAGGATTAAAATTAAAAAATTATTGAAGCCTATCTACTATCAGGCAGTTGTCAACTGATATGATTCAAGCAGTGAAATGAGCTGCGCAGCGTTTTCACATTAACTAATCCTCTTTAACTTAATTTAGACTTAAAAATATATAACTTAATTTGGGAGTTATTGCGAGGGGGCTTTATTTTCTATAGGGCTTTGATTTTCTATAGGGCATTGATTTTCGATAGAGCATTGATTTTGTGTGGGATAACTTTTCAAGATTATTGGTTCTGTAGAAGATAATTTTTCAAGATCATTAAATCTGTAGAGGTTAATTTTCAGGAGCAGTGATTCTTTGGTAGGTAATTTTTCAGGAGCAGTGATTCTGTGAAATATCGATTTTCTGTGAGGAGCTTTTCCTTAAGATTTCATAATGATAATCATATACTTGTAAAACTCATCTCTGGCGTCTACAAGTGCTCTCATATTCCTTACTGGAGTTTTTTTGAAAGTTTATAAATATCCCTTTTCTGGACAATTATGTCCATATCTTTCAACTTCTTTAACTGCGGCGTTATGGATATGAGCCCCCTTTAAGTTCATTTCTGATCTCGTCGGCACTTTTTGATCCTTTTGTCAATAAGATCAGAATTTCCTTTCGTTATTCAGAAAAAAATCAAATCTATAAGTCCATTCATGATATCAACTTCCACCGTCGTAGTGAGGATAACTATGAAAACCAATTCTCGCAACATTAAGTTCTTTTATGAAAAAGAAGGCCATTGAGTAAAATCTCATTAAGCTAAGAAGGCAGTTGAGTAGAAAATTATTAAGTCAAGAAGACTGTTGAGTAAAAGTATTCAGAAAAGAAGATCATTGATGCTTCTTCATGGGATTTTTTGGATATACTTACTTCCTAGAAGGCATTTTAAAATGGCAAATTTACTCTCCGGCACAGTACTTCAGGTCTAACTCATTTTTTGGGGAAGTGATAACAATGCCACAGAGAGAGGGAAGACATTGTCATCA
>DALS01000002.1 GCA_002499445.1 Methanosarcina sp. UBA293 | reverse complement strand
GCAGGAGCTGCAAAAAGAGAGAAAAACAAAAGCAAAGAGAATACAACAGGAACAAGTGATTTTTTGATTTGTGTCATTTTGATTTCACCCTATTAACTTCAATTTCAAATTTTAAACACAAGGATTATTCCGTATTACTTTGAATTATCCCATCTTTTACCAGCACCACTCTATCCGCATATC
Organism: Methanosarcina sp. UBA293; assembly: GCA_002499445.1. Lineage (GTDB taxonomy): Archaea > Halobacteriota > Methanosarcinia > Methanosarcinales > Methanosarcinaceae > Methanosarcina. The sequence continues at coordinate 2,527 of DALS01000002.1, read as the reverse complement.
CTGCAATTTCCGGATCATGAGTAATCATTATAATGGTTCTACCATCTTCGTTGAGCCTTCTAAACATATTTAGAATTTCACTGCCTGTTCTCGAGTCCAGATTTCCAGTGGGTTCATCTGCAAGGAGGATCGCAGGATCATTAATAAGAGCTCTGGCGATAGCAACTCTTTGGGATTGTCCACCTGAAAGCTCCCCAGGCTTGTGGCTCATTCTATCCTCTAGCCCGACCAATTTTAGTAGCTCTTTTGCTCTTTCGCGAGGATCAACGCCGTTCCTTGAATTAGCATAAGTAGGGAGCTCGACATTTTCAAGAGCTGTGAGCCTGGGAATCAAGTTGAATGTCTGGAATATGAAACCGATTTCTAACCCTCTGAGCCTAGCAACTTCCTTGTCTGATAGTTTATTAATATCAAGACCTTTAATTATAATTCTCCCTTCCGTAGGCCTATCAAGAAAACCTATAAGATTCATAAGTGTGCTCTTCCCTGAGCCAGAAGGTCCCATGATGGCAAGAAACTCTCCTTCTCGTATTTCCAGGTTGATATTGTGAAGGACTGGAACCTCCAGATCTCCAAGAACATAACTCTTTTTTACATCAATAACTTCAATAACAGGAATTGCTGTTCCATTTGTTTCGTTACTTTGTGAATATCTCGAACGGCCCAACTCACATTTAAATGGCTCTTTATTTGAAGTAATGTGGTCTTCTCTCAAGGGAAGTTCTCCTTCAAGTCTGGAATTTTCAGTTCCTGTCTCCAATATTGAATCACCGGGAGCAGAAACGTCCTCAGTGGATATCTTCGTTTCCATGTCTACTCCTCTGTTTTTCAAATTTATAAGCCCGCTAGCGCACTGACAGATATGATAGTTTTCTGTCACCTTGTCTATAGGCATTCATGTATATTCGCTAAAGACATTAAAGGAATTAATCTAAGAGATTATCTTCAGCCAATCAATACTTAAGTTGATCAAGAGAAAATAGCTATTCTTGAGGCAGAATAGCCCAATTCGCCTGATAAATTTTTATTCGTATCTCAAAGCATCTACAGGATTCATGCGTGCAGCTTTTCTTGCGGGGTATAAGCCAGCAGTTATGCCTACAAGGATAGAAATTACAATCCCGATTTCGATTAATTTTAAGGGGAATACCGGAGGAAGTTTAAGAGCACTTTCAAGAATATAAGCTCCAAGACCTCCGATTGTGGTACCTACGATCCCTCCAAAGAGACTAACCATTACAGACTCCAATAGGAAGAGGAATAAAATATTAGAGTTACTGTAGCCTACAGATTTCATTATCCCGATTTCTCTGGTTCTTTCGGTTACGGTAACGAGCATAATATTCATAATTCCTATTGAACCAACAAAGAGAGATATAAGGGCAAGAGCGAGCAGGAAAGAATTTAAAGCATCTCCTATTTTTCCTGTCTGCTCAAGAACTTCCTCCTGATTAAAGACATAATAAGGTTTTAAATCCTCATTATCAATATCTCTTTCCGGGACTCCAAAATTCCGGGCTAATCTGCGATCCACGTCATCTGAAATATCACGAACTTTTTCAGGACTGTCAGCCATCGCAAGGAAAGCTCCATAGTCTTTTTCCCCGATCATCTCATTCATAGTAGAAATGGGAATGAAAACTGTTAAATCGTAGTCACTGTCTTGACTTATAACCGTTGGCTCAGAGTTTTTCAGTATTCCTTTTACCTTAAAACTCTTCTTTACAAGCGTACCGTCCTCCTGTCGAAAAGCGATCTCAACAGTACTCCTATGGGAAATATTCTTACTAAACTTATCATTTGCAATATCATATCCAAGAACAGCAGCGGCACTATCTTTATCTGTCAGGAAAGTGCCCCTCTCCATTTGTAGGCCCTGGATCTCCTGAAAATCTTTGTTTATTCCTGCAACATTCACGCTTTTAGTTTCTGAAAGATACTTGAGATCTCCGTTCATCGTTTTTCTGGGAGATACGCCGGAAATTCCCGGTGTGTTTTTCATGAGATTGTACTCATTTTCAAAGAAAAGATTTGGCTGCTCACTAGCTGCAATAATAAAGTTAGAGCCTACTGAAGAGATCTCATCAGTAAAAAACTGGTTAAAACTGGCACCAAGAGATGCATTAACAACCACTGCAGCTATGCCAATTACTATTCCTAGTGTAGTGAGTGCAGATCTCAGCTTAGAACTTCCTATACTCCCTGATGCTATACGAGCCGCCTGAGCAAATTTCATCATAATTTACCCCACAAATATGGTGTCAGTTAATCCTTTCCTAATTATTGTTCCTTCTTCTGTAGAATAAGAAGGCTGCAGGGACAGCAATTATAATAAGTCCGCCTGCTAGAACGGCTTTTGAATTAGATCCAGTAGGTTCTGAAGCGCTTGCAAAGTTCAAGTTTCCTACAGTGTTTGCATGTCTGTTAATGCCATTATTGTAGTTTGCAGTGAGGCTCATGTTTCCCCCTTCTTTCCTTCTAGCACTCGACGAACCATCTGCCACTGCATTAAACTCAATTGTGAAAA
>DALS01000062.1 GCA_002499445.1 Methanosarcina sp. UBA293 | reverse complement strand
TAGTGAGTTTAAGAGGACCCTAAAAGGAATAGAAATTGGATTAAAAAATAAGTAAAAAATCAGACATATGCACTTGAGGTACGAAATCATAATGTCTATTGTATTCGGCTTTGTACCTCAACAGCTAAATTTGTATATTAAATTTGTATTTCAGATATTAAATTAAATAAGGAGTTTTCTAAGGAGTTTTCAGATAGAAAACTTCTCCTCTCGCTTTTCTGTAACCTTCTGCTCCTGCTTGACCTGAGAAATCAGCCTTTCCAGTTGCTCCCGTGAGATACTTTTATGCTTTTCTTCGGTGCAGACCTTGACTTTCTCGATTAGGGCACAGAGTTCATCTCGCTCAAGGCAGAAGCCTATGCTGTCAATAATGCCTTTCAGGGCTTTTGTGCCTGTGTGCTTTCCGACAACAAGGTTACGCTTCCCGCCAACCATTTCTGGGAGGAAGAGTTCATAAGTGCGCGGCTCTTCCAGGATTGCAGCAACATGGATTCCGGATTCGTGAGTAAAGGCATTTTGCCCTACAACAGCTTTGTTTACTGAGGGAGTTATGCCTGAATACTCCGAGACCATTTTTGAAAGCGCAGTCAGTTTTGTGGTATCATAACGGTCTATGCCGTACTGCACCCTGAGGGCTACCATTACTTCTTCAAGAGAAGCATTTCCTGCCCTTTCTCCGATTGCGTTAACTGTAGTATGAAGCTGCTTTGCTCCTGCTTCGGCGGCTGCAAGAGTATTTGCAGTAGCCATTCCAAGGTCATTGTGACAATGAATACAGATCGAGGTATTGATCGATTTATAAATCTCGCTAACAAGGTAATGAGTTGTTGTCGGATTCAAAATACCAATTGTGTCCGCAAGGCTTACATACTGCACCTTATACTCGGTTTCGGTTTCTTTGAAAGCTTTTTTGAGGCGATCGATCGGGGTCCGGCTAGCGTCCTCGGCTGCAAAACGTACTTTCAAGCCGTGGTCGGTTGCATATTCAATAGTTTCTTTGGCGCAGCCAAGCATCTCCTCAAAACTTCTGTGATACTTGTATTTGAGATGCAGGTCTGACATTGCAATGAAAATACTCACAATATCGACATCACACTCAATGGCAGCGTCCACGTCCCCTTTTACTGCTCTTGAGAGGCAGCAGATTCTTGAATTGAAGCCTTGGCTTGCGATTTCCTTCACGATTTCTTTTTCATTTGCGGAAACCACAGGAAATCCGGCTTCAATAACCTCGACACCCATAGAATCAAGCTCACTGGCTATTGCCAGTTTCTGTTCTTTTGTGAATACTACGCCTGGGGTCTGTTCCCCATCACGGAGCGTCACGTCACAGATTTCGATATCAAGGGGGCGATATTCGATAAAGTCCATAAGTTTGTTTCTTGAATACTGCTCGCTCTCTGACATTGTTACTACTTCCCGCGATTTTAATTATTCTGAGGACTTTTTGATTATTTTAAATAATATAGATTATTTGCCTGAAAATAACTCAAAGGTTTGAATAAGGAGGTACAAGGGTACAAACAACCCTAAGAGTCAAAAAAATTTGTATCTCGTCAAATTTAAGCATAGCTTTACCTACATGTGTATAAAGGTTTTCCTAGGAGGAAATGAATTTCTGGCAACGGCTTCTTGAAAAGTTAGGTCAGGAGCCTGACCAAAATTCCTTTTTAATCAATTACGGTTTATAATGTTGCTGCGGAGAGGGTTCCAGAACGATATCCATAATTAGCTTTCTCAAGACTGTCTTTTATCTGTCTTCTATTCCTCTGAACAAATACTTTGGAGAAAGAAATTAAACCAATAAAAATAAATGGAACATCTGTTTCTGGTCGAATGTCTTATTCGATAATTTACCTTTATCTTGAGATATCGACTAGAAAACGCCATAAAACGATTTAGAGATTTTTTTGGTTACAGAAAAGACTAATTTATTGGAAAAACTTAAACTATTAGTAAACGCTTTTTTCAGGTAAGCTTCCTCTGAACTCTTTCATAAAAGCAGGCATCCGAAATCTTAACAAAGCGAGCTGGAAATTTTGACCTCTTAAGTTTTACAATGTCATTAGGCCTGATCCTGTAGGACTTCTGCCCATCAATTGCAATGACAGCCTCTTTTTTGGGAGCCGACAACTTTATTGTAATCTCACTGTCTGATGGAATTACCCAGGGCCTTGATGAGAGTTTAAAAGGAGCGACTGGAACAATTACTATTGCATTTACCCTTGGGCTTATAATAGGGCCGCCTGCACTCATTGCATAGGCAGTGGAGCCTGTGGGGGTTGCAAAAATTACACCATCAGCACGCATCGAGTCAAGAATGCAGTCCTCGACATAAACTTCAAACTGAATGATCTTTGCGGGCTTTGCAGACATTATTGCAATCTCATTTGTTGCAGTTTCAAGCATTTTCCCGTTGAGGAAAACATCGATTCGCATTCTTTCGATATACGAAAAACCATAAATCACTTCTTCTATGGTTTCAAGGGCGTTTTCAGGCTCAACATCTACAAGAAAACCGAGCGTACCCATGTTAATTCCAAGTATAGGAAGAGGGTCTTTCATCTTGGCGATATTCCGAAGGACTGTGCCATCGCCTCCTACACTAATAATGAGTTCCACTCCTTCTTCCTTCATTCTCTCAACAGGAGTCCCTTCTATTCCGAGCACCTCGGCCGTGTGAGTGGAAACAAAAATTTTAACCTTCGAGCTGAAACGATCAAGAATTTGTCTGACCATTTCAATTATCTCAGGTTTATCGCAGCGTGAAGAGATTCCTATTCTCTTTATCGCCAATTTATCCTCCCGAGAGTAACTCTAAAAGCTTTTCGTGTACGAGCCCATTGGATGCGACCATTTCCACTCTGGCTGTAACATTATCAGGAAGCCTCAGGGAATTTCCATACCCATCCGTAATAAACCCACCTGCTTCCGCCAGAATTAGTTGCCCTGCTGCCACATCAGTTACACGCAGAGCCTTTCTGACATCTACAAATGCATCAAGTCGGCCTGAAGCTACATAGCACAGCTCAAGTGCCACACTTCCAAGTAACCTAACCCTCCGGACGCTGCTGTAAATCTTACGGACCCTCTCCACATTGTGCCGGTAGCCATATACACTGACACACAGTTTTTTCAGCTCCGAGTTATGGGAAGTCCTGATTCTCTTTCCGTTAAAGTAAGCTCCCTTTCCGGCATATGCGTAATATTCCTCGCATAACGCAAAGTTACTCACATACCCGAACCTCAATTCAGACAGGTCGAAAGAAGAAACTGCAAGTGAAAGACTGTAAAACGGAATATCCACTGAGGAATTATAGGTACCATCAAGTGGGTCAAGAACAATAGAAAACTCCGGGGAATCTCCCAGAATAAGCTCACCAAGTTCTTCGCTGATAATTCTCATGGATCTGCCGTCATTTTTAAGAACTTCGACAATGGCATCCTCAGCTACGAGATCGATTTTGGTGGTCGGGGTTCCATCAGCTCCCATACAAACAAAGCTACTTGCAGCCTCAGTACCCCTAAGGTCTGCAATGGAGTCGGAAGTTGCTTTAAAAGCTTCCCGACAAAGTTTCAAAAAACCTGAATCTGCTGAATTCATATTCATATTCATATTCATATTCATATCTGGGTCAGTTCAATTAGATTAAACTAGAATCTGTTATCAAAATATAGGATTTAAGAGTTGAGAATTTCTGGTCTTTCGTGGTTTAGAATTCTGGATTTAGTAACTACTTGAGAAATCGGAATCCGGAATTCCTGGTTTCCAGCATAAACGTATAGGAATCCTTTGATATGAAGTGGTGGAATTTTCTGATTAAAGCATCCAGATTCAAAGATCGGACTCCGGACATTCATATTGAATCCCGGAGTCCTGAAGACTTCAGATTCCTTATGAGCTTATAGCCCTATAGCTTTATTTGTCTTTTCAATTGACTTGGCAGCGTCGCTTTCAAGTTCCATCATGGCTCTTATGGCATCAATGTTTTCTGGAACTACAATCGATTCCTGATGGACAGCCTGGAAGAAATAGAGTTCTTTTTCGTGTACAGTTATGGACTCAGGCCAGATGCAGTTCTCCCACATATCATTTCTGGGGCGACCTATATCCCGCGCAAACTCCATGATTTCGGCTGTTGACGATATGCCCTGTCCAACGAAGAAAATTCTCGACTGAGAATCAAGTATATTCTTAACGTCTTCTGCAGTACAATCAGTATTGATTTCCATATTTACGGTATGTACGTGCATTAGAGTTGTTGGGATTTTCAGGGCTGCACTTGTAATATTGATCTGGGGAAGTACACTTTTCACATCCGGTCCATGGTGAGATGGAAGCTTGATAGGATCGGGTACGATCGCATTAATTGGCCCTTTCTTTGCATCGTTAGGGTCTGCAGCTCTCCTTACAAGAACCACCCTGACATTTTTCACACCTAATTCTTTGTCTATCGGGGAGATAACTCTGCAAAGCGCTGTGGTGTTACAGGAGACAACCCTTACCAGATCACGACCTAGAGCCTGCTCGTAATTACAAGCCGCATTAAACGAGAAACCTGCAAGGGAATGGCTTTCGCCGCCCTGCCAGATTGCCTTTACTCCGGCTTTTTCATACACAGACTTATTTGACTCTCCAACTCCTCCTGGAGTACAGTCCACAACAAGATCAGCCTTTTCTACCATTTCTTCAATAGTTCCGATTGCTGGTATTCCTGCTTTCTCAAAAGCTCCGAGATTTGCGGCTGGGGCATATATGTCATATCCCAGCTGGTGGGCTATTGCAGCTTCATAGTTCGGCCTTGTTTTGGAAACTCCAATAACTTCTATATCATCCTGAGCCTGTATGGCATCTGCAACTCTTTTTCCTATGGTTCCGTAACCATTTACTGCGATTTTTGCTTTAACCATTTATATCATATCCTTTTTAATTCTCTTCTACCCAACTCGAGATGTAGTTTAAATCATTAAAATTTTTAATTATCTTCGGATATCGTAATCTGGATAAGTAATTATAAAGTTCCAGAATATTGGCATAAATTTAAAGTGTATCCACAGATTATAACATTTTCTATAGTTATAGCAGGTTTGTTGCAAACTGCCGACACCTGATCCAAAATACTGCTTTGACAGACCTTCTTCGGATATCTTGACTTAAGCCTGAGCCTGGTATCTTAGATCACTGAGGTTTATAGATAAGGACAGATAAATGTTTTTCCCGGAGCGATCTTATTAATTAAAAAAGACAGGGGTTTAATATCCATTCTTTAATGAGCTGAAATTAGTAAAAGGGGAATCTGAAAATATTAGTTTTAAAATGTAAAAGGGAAATTTCCCTTTATTATCTAACAATTACTTTATTGCAAACAGATTTATAACAACTACTTCCAGAGTTATATACATTCAAACAAACTTTATAAGTCCCTGCCTTTTTATATACATGGGAAGGATTCTGTGCAGTTGACCGGTAACCATCACCGAAATCCCAGTACCATTTTAAGGGTTTAGCTCCTGATGATGTATCTTTGAAGGTTACTTTCTTCCCGGAAACTGTGGATTTAAAACTTGGGACGAAGTTCACAGATGATTTTGAAGGTTCTTTTACAGACTCTTTTGCAGATAACTTTGAAGGTGCTAACGTAAAAGCCGCTTTTTTAACAAAATTAACACAGCAATTTCCAGAGCCGTATGCAGTCACTTTTACATCATAGGTTCCTGGTGTTGATATAACGCACGAACAGCTACATATCCCTGTTTTTGTGCACCTAGAACAATAGGATCTAGAGGAACCAGCTACTTTTCCAGTTTTGGAATCTATTACTGTGTATTGGACAAGTTTAACAGGACCTGATATATGACCAGTAAACCCGATTTTAGCAGGTGCTATTTTGCTTGAAGGATTTACTGTAAGCTTGGTAACTTTTAAATTACTACATGTACCCGCTTTACAAGATACCTGTGGAGCACTTGCCATTGCAGTAAATGGCATCAAAATTAATAAAGCTAATACAAAGAAAATTGTTTTTCGTTTCATTAATTGATATTATCCAATAACTTAATTATATAATTTACTAAGTTACTGGGTAAAATTTGAATTTTTGGTGAAATAATTTTAATATTAATATTCGGAATAGAAGGGGATTTTGTGGTTAAATAGTTAAATTCTTCGTATTTATTAATATTTATAACTTAATATTTTATTCAGTCTTAGCTGAATTTATTATTACAGTAGGACTACAAATTACGGTCGTCCATCATTAAGCAGTTGATGTTTTCATGATTAATTTTCCAGTGCTAGAAATGCCTTATGTTTCGTGCATCAAGCATGCTATTAACCTTACTGGATTGCAAAAAAGGTATGATGCACCACTAAAAGTGTTTTGGAAATACATCAACTAACTAATTGTGCACGACCCAAATTACAGTAGGACTACAATATTCATAACTAAGTCAAAATTTGAATTTAAATAAAATTATAATTAAAAGGTATGCTGCTGGTTGCTGCTGGTGCTTACGGGACATGGGCAAAATCCTAACTCAAAAGGTTATATCGTCGCACTCGTGCTTCAGGATGAATGAACAAAGAGTGAATGAAGAATGAATGAACAAAGAGTGAATGAAGAATGTACCAGCTGAATAAAATATCCTATAAATCATTACTCTTTTGGTTTTGGCGGTTTTACGCGTTCGCTTTCCAGACGTTCGACCTCTCTGGTAACGTCATCAGGAGTATTATACTCGATTTCAGGGATTCCCTTTAGAAGATCCAGAACATCACTTTCTACCTGCTTTCCTTCAGCAAATCTGATAATATCTTTCCTGTTTGCAGGATAACCAATACCCCTACCGCTTATAAATTCTTTAACCTCTAGTGGACCTCTTTTAATAAACTCACCTCCCTAGATTCAAGAGACTGTCATCTTTCCCGCCGGGTACACATCCTCAGTTCAATTTACTTGGTATGTCCGTGCATTAATATACATCTGAGTTAAGATATGATATCTGAGTTAAGTATACTGAGTTAAGTATAGAATGAATAATGGTTGTTTACCAGATAATTTGCTTTTGAGAATTCAGGAGATTTAGGAGATTTATTAGTCTCCTGATCTTTACGTCAAACGGGAGACTCTAACACTTTCTATAACTTTATTGCTTCCTGTAATCTCGAAGTCGGGCAGGATCTGGCTTAATATTTGTCCCCCATTTGACGGTTGATTTCTTTAAAATAAATTTATACTCTTTCAAGTTCCTTGATTATTTCATCAGCATTGGCGTATTCCTTGTCCGGAAGCATACCAAGATTTTCCATCAGTGCATCCGCGATTGCGCCAGTATTCCTTGCTTGCTTAATAAGGTCATCCTTCTTTATTGGAAAGTTTACATTTTTTAAGAAGTTCTGTATTTCCATTGGAGGGATTTCTGCAACCCTTCCCCCTTTACTCCCGGTTTCCATATTATTTTCCCCCTTTACTCCCAGTTTAGTCTCCTTTAGTTTAGTCTCCTTTATATTTGTTGAAGATATTCTGGCTCTGTAGAAATCCTCTAAAATAATGAATTTTCATAAATTTAAACTGAGCAGCAAGATCTGAATATACTTATCTTTTTTCAGCCTCTTTCATCTGATGTAGATAGGTTTTCTACAGAGCCGATATTCTCAGATTTTATATGTCTCATTTCCTAGGATCATCAATGTCCTCAATAACTTCATATCTAGTGTCATTACCCTAACACTTAACTTAACAAGATATTCTTTCTTCGCAGGAAAAACAATACTCCTGCAGATCATAAACTCTTCAACATCTTGTGGTTTTTCTTTTGACCAGTTCACCTCTCTGGACTCAGGTAGCCACTACCTTCCTACCTAATTGCCCACCCACCACTCAGTATTATGTGATCTATTATATAAAAAAGAATTCAACTAAAACGTTTGTTAGCAGATGATCTTTTTTCGATCTAACTTTTATTAGTATTAGAATCTCTCAGTTGAAACATGCACTGTAGCTGACGAATGACAAATCATTAGCTAGACTATCTCATAATCAGTTAGACGGTCTTGAGACTAATTAGACTGCATTGTAATTAATTAGATTATCTTGTAATCAATTATACTAGCTCATAATTAGCTACACTATCTAACATAATATTTTTTTAAATAATTCTATTTAATCAGTCAGTCCTTTCTTTTATTTTCCTTCCTGAAAATTTCCTGTAAATAAATTCAACAGAAAAACAAAAGAACACTGTAATTAAGAGCAGTTCCATAGTTAGTTTCGAACTCATAAATTCATAATAAATTAACACTCCGAAGAAAATTAGGTTGCTAAGAAGTGAAATTTGAATTATCCAGCGTTTTGCTCCCGTTTCTTTCAAAAGACGTAGGTGAGAAGCATTAACAGCTATGTAAATTATAAGCAGGGAGGTGCTTGCGAGCATACCTATTCCATCCAGAGGAAGGAAATTAGCCAGCAGTATTACAAGGCCTCAAGTAATAAAAAGTCCTTCTGTTCCCCTTTTCCAGATTTTTCTCTCAAAAAAGATGGGCAAACGTCCTTCTTTTGCGAGCAAATAACTTATGTTTGCCCCACCATAAAGGGAAGCATTTATCGCAGAAGAAGTTGAAATTAGAGCAGCCAGAGCCATAATTTTGAAACCTATAACCCCTAGAAAAGGTTTTGCTGCAGCTGCAAGAGCATAGTCTTTTGACTTTTCTATCTCAAAGGTTGAGAGGTTTCCTATTACCGCAAGACTTACTGACACGTAGATAATAATAACAAGAACAATACTAAGATAAATTGCTCTTGGAAGTGTGGTTTCTGGATTAGTGATATCTTCTGCTGCATTGGTTATTAATCCAAACCCTTGATATGCAAGAAATACCACTCCTGCTCCAAAGAGAATACTTTTAGAATCTGGCCATAAAAAAATCGAGAGGTTTCCAATATCCATGTAAGCAATACCTGCAGCCACAAAAAGCACTAGTATGCCGAACTTTATGGAAACTATAAATAATTCTGATTTTCCTACGGCTTTTGCTCCTATGAAATTAATTGCCGTAAAAACCAGGATAATTGCAGTTGCAAAGATTTTTTCCCACACCAAAGCTGAGTCAGGAGGCAGGAAGGTAACTGCGTAAGAAGAGAACCCTTTTGAATAAAGAGCAAGTGCAAAGATATAGCTTATCCAGAGTAGAAGGTTAAGCCCGCCACTAAGAATCCCATCTCCGAAACCCTTTAGAAGAAATTCTACAGGCCCACCAGCCGATTGATACCTGACCCCAAGTTTTGCATAGGAGTAGCCATTTAAAAGTGCAACCACCCCTGCAATGATGAAAGGGATGTATACTGCATTTCCTGAAATCTTTACAGCTGTCCCGAAAATAGAAAAAATTCCAGCTCCAATCATACCCCCAATGCCTATTGAAGTCGCAGCATAGAGCCCCAGTGATTTGGTCCCAGTCATAAAACTCCAAATTTATGTGCTCTTCTTTTGAAAATCAATTAACTGTGTTCAGTGACTAATATTCCATAGCTGAGTATAGAAATAATGATTAGAATATAATGACCTATTTTTTCATTTTTTCTGAGATATAGTTTTCCTGTCTTAATTCCTATCTTAATTTCTGTCATAATTCCTGTCTTAATTCCCGTCTTGATCTACATATTATGTTGAACCGAATTTATCTTTTAAATGTAAATGATATCAATGAAGGCAAAATTAGGATTAAAATCACCTGGGAACAGTAGGCATGCAAAGGTATTAATTAGAGAAGTATGAGTAGTAATATGTGGGTTATATAATTTTAGCAAGCCCCTTAATGAAATCATGAGGTGATAATGATGTGTAGTGTTGGAGACGCGTTTGATCTCGATTTGGATGGGAAATTACCGGTCAAAGATTATGTATGCAAGGATTGTAAAAATAAATTCAAAGGCATTGGCAAGAATGTGGCATGTCCTTCCTGTCAGTCTAAGAATGTAGCAGAATCATAATCAAGTATGAATAAATAACTTGAAAAATCAACTTATTTTTAGATATTTATTTAACACTTTAATATAGATATTTATCTAACATTTTAACATGGAAAAATCGACTTCTTCTAAAGAAATTTCACTAAAGGAAAGTGAAATGCTCCTCCTGCGCGGTACTGCAGGAACAGTGGCTATTGTGAAAGTAGGCCCGCATGGACAGTTCTTTCTGGAAACTGAAAACGAAGAGATCGTACTTGGACTTGAATCCCATGACCTGATTGTTGCTTCTGCGCTCTCGGTGAACGAGAAAACTGAAAAAGGACTTAAATGCATTCTCTTCATGATTCGTGAAATCAGGTCACCCTTAATAGTTCTTCCAAAAAACCATCCTGCATCACCAAGGCTCCCAATTGTGGTGTCTGCTGGCAAAAAAACTGTTCTAAGCTGCGATATCACGCCTGGCACACACCCGAATCAGGACGTACTATGCGGTTCAAATGAATTTGATAGCTTGGAAGTAACAGGAACCCAGAAGGGCGTACAACTTAAAAATCTGCCACAGTGTGAGGTATTAAAGGTTAAGTTTGATATCTGACCAACACATTTTTTCAGAAACAAAAAAACAATGTGGCAGCAGTGACGGATTCGCCAAAATTTTGAATCAATTTCTGGACCTGATTTTTGCAGCATGATAAAAATCATTATTGAACAGCGAGTATTTTTGTTAATTCTTTTTCTTCTACGCTAACCCTATGACAATCAGCTTCATTACCCTTTTAAGTTCGATCAGATTCGATCAATCATGTTTGTAACTAGTTTGCTGTATATCAACGGCTTTGCCTGTGCTTATGTTCATGTCTGTGCTTATATTCATAAACAATGAAGTACAATAATAGCTTGGAGTGAATAACTATGGGCAAATTTATGAAAATATTGGGTTGTATCTTCGCATTAATAGGATTTGCTTGTGTTGTAAAACACATTATACATTACTACAAAGAAGGTTACTGTTTATGTGGTTGGCAAAAAACAGAAGTAGAAGAGGAAAAACCAACTGGTACAACTGCATCGTATAAAATAAAAGTAGAAGAGGAAAAGTCAACTGGTACAAGGTATGGTTCTAATCCGATTCGTTATTAAACCCGAAAACCAACCTTTTTAAAAAAAGCTTGACCGCAAACTTTTTCAAAAAACGCTTGCTCACAAACTTTTGAGAAAAGTTTGATCAAAACCCTGGAAACGGCGTGATCACAACCTTTTTGGGAAAAGGCTTGACCGCAAACTTTTTCAAAAAAAGTTTGATCAAAAACGCGACAATCATACGTAAAAGGTTTATGCTCAACCTTTTTGCAAAAAGAGTGGGTAAAGACAGCTTTTTGAATGTTATCAGGTAATTCTTGCCTGATATGAAGTTTTTTATCTTGTTTATTATCTTGCAAATTTGGGTCGTCCAATATTTATCCAAAAGATCACTTTCCATCAAGCCTCATCAGCAAAAATGACCATAAATATATATTAGGGCTATTCGAAATAGCCACTTGTGACCTCTGGAGAATTTGTGCGGGCGGAAATCCTTGTATCAGGAAGGGTGCAGGGCGTAGGCTTTCGAAGATTTGCAAGAAATGCCGCCGAGCGTCTAGGTATAGATTCCAATCCCATAAATTTAAGGGACGGAAGGGTTTTTGTCATTGCCGAAGGAAGACCTGAAGCTGTGGAGCTCTATATAAATGAACTCAAGAAAGGACCCATGTTTGCCCATGTAGAAGATGTTGATATAACTTTCAGAGAAGCTCTTGGAAACGTATATGATTTATAATGTTTTCATTAGATTTTTTATTTCTCATTAAATTCTTTGTTTCCTTTAGGATTCATTATTTCCATTAGATTCTCATTATTCCTTAGATCGATTAGATCATTAGATCCTTCAATTAGATCATTAGACTCTTATTCCTCTTCTTGAATTCCTCAGTTTTTCAGAATCTTTGCAATAATCAAGAGCCCTGCTAGATTGACTACTCCAATTACAAAATACCCTGTCAAACGCTTTAGGTCTGAATTAGAATCTCCGGAGTTCCCTTTCAAAATACTTGCCGCAGAAATAGAGCTTTTTTCAGAACTTCTGTCTGATTCTACATTTTCTTCACTTTTTTCTTTGATTCTTTGTCCTTTTTCTATAAATCCTACTACCAAATCGGTTTCAAGAGTGAGCTTTTTTTCCTGTTTTTCAAGGCTGTTTTCGGAGTCAAGAGCAGCCCTTACCGTATAGGCATTTCCCGGTTCAAGCCCCAGGAAGAGGAACTGATCATCGTTATTCAGTGAGGCTATAACCTTTCCGTCTTTCCTGAGTTCCACAGAGCCTTCTTCCGGAAGTTTTACCTTCAGGTTTACATGATGTGTCAGGAGGATTTGCTTTCCTTCTACAAACCTAGGCCTGTCAGGAATATCAAGAATCCCAAGCAATGTTGGTGCGAAGTCTTCCTGGCAGTGTCTTCCTCTGAGAATTTCTTTCTTAACGTCCTGAGCATGTACTATAAGAGGAACGAGCTGTGTTTCTTCGGTGACAGAGAATTTTTTGGATTGGTGGCCTCCTTTGGAGTCAGCTTTAGAAAAGCACATCCCGTGGTCGGCTGTCAGGACAAAGGCAATGTTATTCTTTTTACAGAGCTCATAGAGCTGGGGTAATTCATAATCAAGACATTCGATACAATCTATGTACCCATAGTTATTCCTGTAGTGCCCGCTCATATCCACAGCCCCTACATTTATGGTGAGCAGGTATTTCTGCTCAGGACTGTTTCTGGACATAAACTCAACGATATCACAGGCAGTATCGATTCCCCACTTGTTGTACCCACTGTGTTTTTCCCGGGTTTCTTTTGATGTGACATATCCGGGAGCTTTAGCAGCAGCCCTTTCCAGGACCTGCAAAAGCCCTTCAGGCACCTCAGGAACGCCAGGGAAAGGGTCAGGTTGCTCAATCACCATTTCAATATTTTTTATCGAGTTATTTTTATCCCTGAGAATAACATCCTGCTCGGCGCAGATTGACCAGGAATCCCCTCTTTGCATAACCCCAATACAAAGATAGCCTTCCCTGTGTAGAATATCAAAAATGGTTGCGTCTTTGAAACTTACAAGCTCACTGTTTGCACCCGGATTCCCGGTAACAAGGACTGAATGTCCTCCTTCAGTAAAGGTTTGAGGGGCACGGAGTTCCAGAATCCTGGCACTCTCTTTACTTATTTTTGGTAGATTTTCAAGTTCGGCTTTTTTAAGGATTGCACCGTCAAGTGAGTACGGCGTAAGCTCAGGATAAATAAAAGGCGCGCTCAGCCCGTCTACAATCAGTACGACTGCGCCCTGGGGAGTATTGACAGGATTTACCTCCACTTCGGTCAGTGCAGAAGCAGATATTGGAAAAATAAAAAATAAAAAAAGTACAGCAAGAAGAAATAAAAATGGTAAAGACTTGGATTCTCTGGCTGTCGAGATCATTGTAAATTATTTTACATCAACCTATAAAGAATTTATCTTCAGAGGGTAAGTTTACTACAAAACTATCCTGTTTTATCTTTTTACTCATATATGGCTGAAGTTTTATGTCTTGCTGTTTCAGTCTTATTTTGCTGCCTCATTTCATATCTTTCTGTTATCTTTCAATTATCTTGCTGTTTCAGTTACCTTTTTAAATACCCTTTCTATCAGGAAGAGTAAACTCTTATCACGTTTGCCGCAAATATCTATAACATTCTGGTAAAACCTATTTCCGGATCAAAAAACAGGAAATGTTTCTATGAAAATGAACCCACGCTGTACCTATTGCCTGCTTTCACGAGTGCACTTTCAGTCTAAACTTTCTACTGACGATGAGGATCTTATAAGCAAGACTATCCAAGAATGTCTTGAAGTTATGAGTAAACATTATGACCCTGAAGCGATATCCGCTTCTATTGCCACCAAAGTTCACAGAAGATGCTATGAAGTTCTGGAAGACAATGATCCTTATGAAGTAACAAAGAAGCTTATCAACCAGGCTGCATTGAAAGTCTTGCCAGTGGCAAAAGAGAAAATTTATGAAAATTCGCCTGATGACAGGGAACTTTTCAGGAGGGCAGTGCTGGCATCTGTGGTTGCAAATTATTTTGATTTTGGAATTATGGGTTTTGATGCCAGTGAAGATAAGTTCGAAGCTGCTTTTCTTGAATATTTTGAACACGGGCTTGATGTGGACGATACTCCTAAAATGCTCGGGCTCCTGCAGGATGTTGTTTATATTGCCGACAATTGCGGGGAGATTCTCTTTGACGTGTTTGTTTTTGATGTCATCAAAAAACTCGGTGGAAAGATTACACTTGTAGTCAGGGGTGGTCCGATTCTCACAGATGTTACTCTAGAAGAGATAGAAGAGTTTGAAATCGACAAAAAAGTTGACAGTATCCTGACTACTGGCTCAAATGCTGTAGGCGTCCTGACCGAGGAAGCTCCAGCTGAACTGCTTAAAGCCATGAAGGATGCAACTCTTATTATCAGCAAAGGTATGGCCAATTACGAGACTCTCTCAGAACATAATTTCGGGCCTATTGCATATATGCTACTTACAAAATGTGAATGTGTGGCTGAAGACCTTGGACTTGAGCAGGGCTTAGCTGTCGCAAAACTAATGAACTATCCCTGAACTTTCATTGGAGAGATTTTCGGAAGCTTTTTATTGATAAGGCTCACAAAGAGCTAGAGCTATAGATAAGGGCTATTATAAGTTTATAGTTACATAAGTTTATAGTTACGGAAATCAAGAAGCTAGGACTTGTAGATAAGGGTTATTATTATAATTTTACGGTTACAGGAGATTATTGTTATAGCTTTTGGCCATAGATAGCGTAAAAGCAATTTAGTCATATAGTAAAAAACGCTATATTTTAAGCATAGAACACAATTTATATTGAATAAGAACAAAAACTGAATAATTAGAATGAATTATTGGGAGAGATGAAAAAATGTGTGAAATTAACGTTTTTTTAATTCGCGGAGATAATCGTGAGAGAATAATGGACTCCGTAGCAAAGATTCTGGTTGAAGGTGATTCAATCCAGCTTACCGGAATTCTTGGTGATAAAATGACGGTCGGAGGCTCAATCAAGGAAATCAACTTCTCACGCGGAGAAGCTCTCATTCTTGCAAATTAAGCTTTTATTTTTCGTTTAATCTCTTTTTCAGATATTTCTTTTATCAAATTTCTTGGAAAAACTCGGTCCAGGGTTCAAATTATGTCTAGAACTCTTTTTAGGCGTTATATGTCTTCGGTTTCTGGAGGTAAAACGGTTTGTAACCTGACCGCTTCTTGCCAACGTAGCCATAAAACTGCCAATCCAACAATACCGATCACACCATCGCTAATAAGCACGCCTAACCCCAGGTTAAAGACAGTAGTAAGAACCAGGGCCATCCCATCCCACAAAGCGTGTAGAATGGAAACGAGCAGGTAAGCCTCAATTACTTGCAGGTTAATGCGAAAGTGGCCATTCCTGCTTTCACGAAATAGCACGCTGGCTAAAATTGCTGTCCAGGTACCATGCCCCAAGGGGGAAAGCAAGCCTCGGATCAAGGTTACTACCACTACTATCGAAACACTCCCATGGCTTTTCAGGAAGATGGTAAAGGCGTAGCCGCTACTTTCTAGAGCAGCAAATCCCATTCCTGCTGCCGCACCCAAAATCAACCCGTCCATTTCTGAGTCATGCCGCCTGCTGCGTGCAATTACCAGGACTCCAAGGATTTTGGCAAACTCTTCGATGAATCCTATTCTTAAAATTGCCCCAAGATTCAACTGGCTGATAAAAAATGGCTCTAGAAGGGCAGCAGCAATGATACCCAGCAGTCCGCCATATACAAAAGTCATAGAAATTGTCGGCATTGTCAGGAGGCTAAGATGCCTGCGCTCGTAAAAAAACGCCACGTAAGCAACCGGAACCATAAAGCTTCCGACCATCACCAGGCTGGGGAACAGGTTTGAGTTGTCCGTCAACAGCAAGGCTACCAGCAAGAGAGTATAGAAAATTGCTGCAGTGGATAAAACTTTTAGCCAGCTATTCCGCCGGACTACCGGCTCAGGGGGCTGAATTCCTGTCACGCTGTCCATAATTTTCCCCCATGCAATCTGTTAATTTCATCTGTAACGTCAAGCCCGTCAAGATCTGCTAGACCTGTTATCCTGTCGAGTGCGATTTCTTCATTACCTCGAAGCCCCTGATCTTTCGTGCCTAATTAGGCGCGAAGACAATTTCACTAAAGCTTCTGTTCCACATTTACGTAGTTTTTTGAGGTTTTCCTGATATACGAAAGCCGCTGGAATAAATAGTAATGGAATAGTTGCTGCAGCCTTAGCTCCTTCTGGAAGAGGTAACGCCGCTATAAGACTCGCTCCGGTAGCCCCATAAATAGGAACTATAGGAATTAGCATGGCTAAACCAAATGTTCTTCTGAAATGGACTCCTAATTTTGCAGCCAGAAAACCATTAGATCCTATGACCAGACCAATCCCGACACTAGGTCCTATAGTCCGAAAAGGATTATAAGATGGTCCAATATAAAGTCCAAAATCGATGCCAAATAAGGAAAAAAGGCCATGAAGTTGATTTTTTTCTTGACTTGAGTTTCCCCCAACACTTGATACAACCACGCCTATATCCAGTTGCAGAGGTCCTCTTTCTACTCCCCTTCCATCCATTATATTATTATTTTCCTCAATCGATAATAAGATTTACCTCTCTTCCGACTATGCCAGTATCTATAATTATATCTATGCCCATATTCGATCTCTAACTTATCAAAAATAATTAATTTCAAGCCAAGAAACTATGTGGGAGCCTTTTAAAGATCTTCGGGAAATAATTCCATTACCCGGTTTATACATACCCTTTTCTTGAACCAGTAGACCTTCTTCTGTTTCCTTCAAACCATCTACAGTATTCTTCAGGACACTGTTTTTCAGGACATGTACGGATAAATTCCATGATATCGCTCATTTTTGCGCTGGCCATTGATACCGAGGTATCGGCGCCTCCATAATAAATTCGAAGTTCATCGCCCACCAGAACCCATCCGCAGGGAAAAACAACATCATTGACATCTCCACTGCGTTCATACGGCTCACGCGGCCCGAAAACCCAGCCTTCCGACCTGCGGAGCACTTTCTTGGGATCCTCAAGATCAAGGAGAGCCAAACCAAGTCTATAACTTATCTTAGGAGTCGTCTGTCGTACTCCATGGTACATTATTAACCATCCTTCGGGGGTACGGAGGGGTTGCGGGGATAAACCGATTTTGTAAGCATCCCACCATCCGCCTTCCCTGGCATACAGGAGAACTTCGGGTTTTTCCCAGGACTTCATATCAGAAGAGAAGGAGATCCAGATATTCGCCTTCAAAGTATGAATAGTAGGTGCGGGTCTGTGTAGCATTGCCCATTTGCCATTAAACCTTACAGGAAAAACAGCAGCGTCCTTATTATCAGGAGGCATTATAGGTCCAACTCGATCAAAATAACGGAAATCTTCTGTAAAGGCAAGAGCTGGTAAAGGGCCTGAATCCGAATAAGCTACGTATACTATAGCCCATTTTTCCAGCTCATCGATGTAAGTTATGCGCGGATCTTCAACTCCATACATCTCTTCAGGATAGTTTATAGGATCTGGAAAAAACGTTGGCTTACTGTCAATTTCCCAATCATTGATTCCGTTTTTACTCCTAGCTACTGTAAAATGAGAAAAGCCCCTGTGATCTTCAACACGTACAAGTAACAGGGTTATACCATCTATTATGGCGGCTGCAGGATTAAACACTGTGTGCGCACGATATGGCCAGATATCAACAGTGAGTATAGGATTTTTTCTGTACCTTACAAATAACTCCCCATGGTCTTTCCAGCTCATATTATTCCCCTATTCTCTTTCGGATAATACCCCCATTCATTTCAGGATATTGTTTCCATATCCCTTCAGATCACTATTTCCCCTATTCCCTTATCGGATTTCTTTCTCAAGGCTTGATCCCAAGTACATCCTCTACGTATGCCCTGAGGATTTCTGCAACGCTCCAAGCCTGGGCAATACAGCCCCCAGGAGCGTGAGGATAGTCCCCATCGAACACTTCAGAAATGGATCCTATACCTGCTGAAGTTTCAAGATGCACATCAAAACCCCGCAGAAGAGCCCGTATATTTTCAAGACTACTTTCTGAATTATTATGCACTTTCAAGTAAGCTTTTACATAGGCACCAAGGAGCCAGGGCCAGGCAGTCCCGTTGTGATATGCAGTATCTCTGTTCATAGCGTCTCCATGGTACTGTCCTTTATACAAAGGATGATCTTTCGAGAGAGTTCTAAGTCCAAAAGGTGTAAGAAGATCTTTCTCAACTCTGTCTACAATAGCTCTTTCTTTCTCAGGAGAAAGCATGGTATAAGGCAGCGATACAGCAAAGATTTGATTCGGACGGACTGCAGGATCTTTAACCTCATTTCCATATTCGTCATGATATATAAGGTCAAAGAGGCAGTTCAATTCCGAGTTCCAGAAAGTTTTTTCATAATTAGAAACTACCCCGGCTGCAAGACTCTCAAATGAAGAGATATCTTCGCCAAGAAGAGTACCAAGGTAAGAAGCCGTTTTCAGGGCGTTATACCAAAGAGCATTAATTTCACAGGCTTTACCTGCTCTAGGAGTTACTGCCCATTCCCCGATTTTAGCATCCATCCAGGTTAGCTGAGGTCCCTGCCGGATAAGATAGTCAGGATCCATTCCGATCCCAAAATCTGTGCCATTGCAATAGTTATCAATAATCTCGCTTACCGTATCCCAGATATCCGAGAGGAAAAGGAAATCTTTTGTATATGCAAAATAACGGTCCAGGGCATGAATAAACCAGAGGGAAGCATCTACTGTGTTGTAAATCGGCTCTCCTCCAAAAGCCGGGAAAGTATTGGGAACTAAGCCTCTCCGACAGTATATTGAAAAATTGTTGAGAGCAGATCTGGCCTCTTCAAAGCGATAAGGAATTAAAAGCAAGCCTGGAAGGGAAATCATGGTATCTCTTCCCCAGTCAGAGTACCAGTGATATCCTGCAATAATTGTACTTTCAGTTGTATTACGATTTTTCACTATAAAAGAGTCGGTTGCCTTGAGAAGCTTAAGAGCAAAAGGCTCCATAAGCTTTGAATCGAGCGCAAGAAGATTTTGCCGGTTTGCTTCCCTTACATAATGTTTATCAACCTTTTCGAGCGTCAAAGAAGAAATGTCTCCTGTAGAAGCCGCGATAAAAAAACGAGAAGTCCCAGGTTCAAGTTTGCTTTCAAAATAACCTGGATTGAATTTATCTTCCTGGTGGTTAAGCCCTCGTTCCAGCTCAGTGTCATACTCCAGGTTATAGTGCCACACAGGATCAGGGTGATACTGGAGATTAGATGAAAGCGAAAAAGTAAAACCATTAGAGCTTGTCAGTTCTACTCCTGTAGGACTAGCTTTTTGGAAGAAGGAAATGTACGCTGCGCGAGCAGTTAGGTTAAAATCTCTTGAGCTTACAAGAGGAAAAATTTTTAACAAGGCTCCCTTTCTTTGGGGCGTAATGTCATAAAGAATACAGGTTGTGTTACTATTGTGGATCGTGAAGACTTTTTTCTTTATGGTAAAATCCCCGGGCCGATAAATCCAGAGAGGAAATGGGTGACGAACGAATTCAGAAAGATGATTGAAGCCCTCCGGAGATGTTTTTTCAGGATATTTATGGGTTGCTAGTTTATAGATTTCTTCATTGATAGAAATTTCCTCATCCAGGGTAGAAAGCAACAAAAGCCTTCCCGGAGATTTTTCTGGAGCAGCTACAAGCAGTCCGTGGTAAGTCCTTGTTCCTGTCCCGATCACTGTAGAAGAAGCATATCCTCCAAGTCCATTGCCTATAATCCACTCTCTTTTTATTCCTTCTTCGTATGTTGAAAGAAAATCGGCTCCAAGTCTGCCCCCAGTCATGTATATTTATTAGGATTGATTAATTAAATAGCTGTACATTTTGAAAAAAAGCAGTTACTACAGGAGTTATTGACTCGCTTTTATATATTTAGAAAAAATCCGATCCGAAATTAATAATCCACTTTAGATATCAAATTTTATTTTATTGTTCTCAAAAATCTATGTTTATCTTCTTGTACCTTTAACTTCTGAGATTGTACTCGCTTAGAAACATATTCTCCTCAAGCCTTCTCGCTTGCCATTCAAAAACTTAAAAAGCATCTACCTTACGCTTCAGGCTTTTCAGCTGCTGCTTTCAAAAATTGTTTTTCAGAGCAAAGCTTTATTAGCCGCGTGGAAAAATTATTTCTATTAATATTCAACACATTTAATAAATCTCCAGTTATTTGATTTCACAGAAATTTGATTGCAATCACTAAGGGGAGCTGGAACACCTGATATACCTATCTGAACCCGAAAGTAGCCCTTATGGGCGCCGGTTACGTAAAAGAAATTGGCAGGCATGCAAAAGATCTAGGGGCTCGAAAGCCCGTTGGACTGCGCAAAAGCACTGAGCATTGTAGTATATAAGAACCGAGATATAATGGCTCATGCCGAATACCTTGCAGGAACTGCTTTCAATAACACAAGCCTGGGTTATGTCCATTCCATGGCTCACCAGCTCGGAGGATTTTACAACCTTCCTCACGGGATCTGCAATGCTATTCTTCTGCCCTTTGTGGAGACATACAACAAGCAGGTTGTCTCGGAACGCTTTGCCGATATTGCAAAGGTAATGGGAGAAAAGGTGGAAGGGCTAAGCAAGGAAAAAGCTGCAGACAGAGCCATAGATGCAATCAGGAGACTTGCATCCGATGTCGGATTCCTTCAGGCATAAAAGAGCTTGGCGCAAAGGAAGAAGACCTTGAACTCCTGGCTGAGCATGCCATGCAGGATGTCTGCCGCCTGACAAATCCAAGAAATCTCTCAAAAGAAGAGATTATTGAGATTTACAGGAAAGCCCTGTAAAGTAAAAGAGAATTCATTAAGTCTTTTCCTTTTAACGCTGCATTCGATTATGTGCTAATGAGAGTTTAAGACGAAAAGCTAGCAAGGGATTGATATATTCTGGAGGTATCGATAATTTCCATATCTGTGAGCTCTCCTATATTTTTTCACATACTGGTTAAACCTGCAGGGGCAGTTTGTAACCTTGGCTGCAAATACTGCTTTTTCCTGTCCAAAGAAAAACTCTACCCGGGCAGTAACTTCCGTATGGCTGAAGAGACCTTGCAAACCTACATTAAGCAACTGCTGGAATATAATAAACTCCCTGAAGTTACTATTGCCTGGCAGGGAGGCGAGCCAACTCAGATGGGTGTAGATTTTTTCCGCAGGGCTGATGAATACGTGAAGAAATATCGAAAATTCGGAGTAAATGTTGCATATGCCATCCAGACAAATGGCACTCTCCTGAATCCGGAGTGGTGCAAATTTTTCAGGGAGCATTCTTATCTGGTTGGAATCAGCCTGGATGGGCCAAAAAATTTGCACGACGCATACCGGGTTGACAAAAAAGGAAAGGGCACTTTTGAACAGGTTATGAGAGGACTTCGTTTACTGCAAAAGTACAAAGTAGAATATAATATTCTCTGTACAGTGAATGCTGCAAATGCAGACTATCCCCTTGATGTTTACCGCTTTTTTCGGGATGAAGTTAATGCAGAATTTATTCAGTTTATTCCTGTAGTGGAAAGAAATAATGAGACCGGGTTTCAGGAAGGAAACAGGGTTAGTGATAGGTCAGTAAAGCCGAAGCAATGGGGGGAATTTCTCTCATCAGTCTTCGATGAGTGGGTAAGGCACGATGTAGGTAAGGTTTTTGTGCAGCAATTTGATGCTGCACTTGCTGCCTGGCTGAATTATCCTGCAACCCTGTGCGTTTTTGCGCCAACCTGCGGTACTGCACTAGTACTCGAGCATACCGGAGATCTCTATTCATGTGATCACTTTGTCGAGCCGGACTATTATTTAGGGAATATCACTGAAACACCTCTTATCGAGCTTGTAACCTCCCAGAAACAGTTAAAATTTGGGAGAGATAAAGAGAAAATGCTGCCAGGATACTGTCGAAAGTGTCAGGTTCATTTCGCCTGCCGGGGCGGTTGCCCAAAGGATAGATTTATCGAGACTCCAGAAGGAGACCAGGGCCTGAACTACCTCTGCGAAGGCTACAATCTCTTTTTTACATATATTGACCGCCCCATGAAAATGATGGCAAATTTACTCCGACAGAACCGATACGCTGATGAAATAATGCCAGTTCTTGCTGCCGAGGAAAGGATGTCTGGGAGCATCGGAAAGACAGGAAGCAGGAATAAGCCCTGCACATGCGGAAGCGGGTTGAAGTACAAGAAATGCTGTGGAAAAAGAGGATAAAAAATCAAATAAGTTAGCGACCAGGCAGTTTGTCTCATCCTTCGCTTTTATAATATTAGATATATAATAGAATAATTACGTTTTAATAATATCAAGCGTTGATGTACTTGCATATGGGGGAATGTGCCCGAATCAATCAGGAAAGTCATCAGTCCAGGCTGTGATAAGGGAACAATTTACAATGCCTGGAATGCTGTGCTTTCTCATGCTGGAAGCCAAAACGTTACTATCTTTCTGTACTTTAAAACCGAATTCCCAAGTCACCTTTTTAGTGGAAAATCTCAAAATTGCGATAGATAAGGGAGTGGTTTTGATGAAATTATTTGGAGGCCGTGGAGGCCATGAGGAAGGGAAAGGACACATCTATAGAATGAACGAAAAACTCGTTTCCATCGGAGACGACTACTGGATAGAAGACGAAACAGGAGAGCGAGCGTTCCGTGTTGACGGAAAGGCTCTCCGCATTCGTAACACCCTGATTTTTAAAGATCTGCAAGGAAATGACCTATATAAAATTACGGAAAAGCTACTCCGCATCAGGGATACGATGGATATCAAGAGAGAAGATGATAGCCTGGCTGCTACAGTCAAAAAAGATCTCATTAATATTTTGCGGGATAAATGGAGAGTCGAAATTCCAGACGGGCATGATATGGAAATCCGTGGAAATATTCTGGATCACGAATATGAAATTGAATCCGAAGGGAGGAAGATTGCAGAAGTCTCAAAAAAGTGGTTCCGCCTCCGGGATACCTATGGTATAGAGATCGAGCCCGGACAGGACAATGCGCTTATCCTGGCAATTGCAGTTGCGCTTGACCAGATGGCACATGATTGATAATATAAGAGGTTAGAAACGTGGTTGAAACTGAAGCTTTCACAAGCCTTTTCCAGACCATCGGCTCCCATTGCTACACTGGTCTTTGTGCTGGCAAGCACATTTTCAGCTGGGCTTTCTCTTACGGTTCGGCAGATTCTTAATCCACTGCGTAACATAAAGCTGGTACTTCTTGCGCTTGTAGCAAATTTTATACTTGTACCTGCGCTTGCACTGATCTTGCTGTACGTCTTCTCACTTCCTCAACCAATGGCAATCGGGCTTTTTATTCTGGTACTGTTGCAGGGGCTCCTTTCGTCCTGAAGCTCACGCAGGCAGTCAGAGGAGATCTTGCTCTTGCATCAGGGGTGATGATACTCCTGATGGTTATAACAATTTTTTATTTGCCTGTTGTTCTCCCGATATTTTTTCCTGGAGTCAAGACCAGTGTCTGGGATCTTATTAAATCTATGGTTGAGATAATACTTATCCCACTGGCGCTTGGTCTGCTGATCCGTGCCAGATATGATGAACTGGCAGAGGAACTGCGCCCTTTTATTAATGAAGTGAGTGGCCTTGCCTTCCTCGTTCTTATCCTATCCTACATTTTAGCTTACTTACCTGCCATGCTGCTTATTATCACTGAGACCTATGCCCTTATTGCCGGAATTATATTTACAATTGGGTCATATGCCTCTGGCTATTTCCTGGGAGGTCATGATAGATCACACAGGCAGACATTAGGATTCGTAAGTGCCCAGCGCAACATCGCGGTAGCACTGGAAATTGCAGTTTTAAATTTCAGTGATCCTTATGTTACAATCATGATCTTTTTCATATCAATTGTTGCCCTTATATTGCTAATGGTAGTTGCGCAGGAAATTGGTTATCATTACAAAAAAGGGGAAAAAGCCCACCTGGGTTGAGAAATAACTTTTTGAAAAAAAGCTTTGAAGAGCAAATATAAAGGTAACAGAAGGAGAAGGTGAACAATGCTACTGGTAAACTCCTGTTATGCTTCGAGCTGTAAAAGAGACCTGCACTTACGAGATTTTAAAGAAAGCCTGGAAGAACCTTTTCAAAAAATCGTGCAATTATGCTTAAAATCAGCTATCGCGGAAAATTATATGACTGAAGTTAGGCAGCCCTCTGGCCCGAAGTGTGTGGTATGCATGCTAAAAAGATCCAGATACGCAGAAGGAAAGAGCCCATGGTTGAAGAAAGCACAGCTTTTGTCGTTGCCTTCGGAGTACCGCTTTTTGCTTTCAGCTTAATATCGAGAAAAATTTCAAGGTCGATGGTTACAGACCCTATGATCTTTGTGACAGCAGGAATTCTGTTTAGCCCTGAAGTTCTCGACCTTGTGAGGATCTCATCAGACATTACTCTTGTTCTCAGTATAGTCGAGCTGGCGCTGCTTCTAACTTTATTTTCGGATGCCTCACAGATTAAATTACAGACCTTATTGCGTGAAAAAGATCTTCCGAACCGTCTTTTCTTTAGGTAGAATTTTTGTGGTAAATAGAGTACTTTGAGACTTTACGGCAGGCAGAGATTCAGGAAAGGGAGAGGTATGTGTGGTTAATATCGAAAATATTGAAAACGTACAAATGTTTGGCAGGTTGTTTGTGCAAATTGCTATTATTCTCGTAGCCACATTTGGTGCCATACTGATAAGCAGGTTTATCCTTAAGCGGTGGTTGTGGCCGGCAATCAGAAAATCCAGGACAGATCTTGACAAACGGATTCTTAACCTTTTGAAAGGTTTTCTTCTGATTATTATCTTTTTACTGGGTTTGCAGGCGATAATAGGGCTGATCGAGGAGTCTATCAGCACGTATATCGGATTCTTAGACAGACTTTTTTTCTTTTTCTACTGGGTTACAACACTCTATATCATTTTTCGCCTTATAAATCTCTTTTCAGACTTTTACCTCTTTCACCTTCCCCGGAGAGATGGTAAACTTATCGATAAGCGCGCAGTTCAAACTGTGAGAAACGTTCTACTACTGGTCATCGGCTTTTTTGCTGTCATGGTGCTTCTTGAGCGTTTCGGGATTACAGGTGCTGCAATTAGTACATCCCTAGCTGCACTCGGAATAGGAGGTATTATTTTGGGTCTCGCGGCTCAGACGGCTCTGAGCAATATTATATCAGGGATTGTGCTTCTAATTGATCACCCTTTCAAAGTGGGGGATAGGATCCGAATCGAGCTGCTTGACACATGGGGTGACGTCTTAGAGATCGGCTGGAGGTCAACCCGTGTTCTTACTAGAGATAATCGCCTCGTAGCAATTCCTAACTCAGTCTATAGGTGAGGACCTTGTTACGAATTACTCCACACCCAGCAAAATGTTCCGTGTCGAGACTGATGTTATCGTATCCTATGGCGCTGACATTGAATGTGTGCGAAACCTTATTCTCAATGCCCTCAAGCAGGAGGACTGGATAATGCATGAAGAACCAGTACAGGCACTCTTGCTCGAGTTTTCAGGATCAGGAGTGGTGTTCAAAGTCAGGTGCTGGATAGAGAACTATGTGGATATCCGGGTTTCGCTAGATATGCTTAACACGGCAATTTACAAAGCTCTGCTGGATGGAGATATTGAATTGTCGACTTACAATATCGTTGTTGGTTTTACTGATCTTGAGACCGGGTCAATAGTCTCTAGTTGTCGCAAAAATTCCAGGAATAAATAACTGCATCTCAATAAGCCGATTCAATATAATTTAGATCATTGAACCATCAAAAGTAAAATATCATGTATAAAATAATATTCATGACAAAACAATATGATCTTAAACTACGAATTCTGGGGAGATCTCGCAGTTCAGTAAAGTGGGAATTTTAATAATACCAGGATACCAGGAGGAGGGAAATAGATGTCACTGAAAGAATATAAGCCTGGATCTCCTTTTCCAGGGAAAATAGGACGCACAATAGATGAATCAGAGCCGGCCTGGCCGGCGCAACGACGAGCAAAAGATAGCGCACCAAATGTGCTGTTCATTGTGCTGGACGATACAGGTTTTGGGCAACTGGGTTGCTACGGCAGCTCTATTAACACACCAAATCTGGATAGTCTAGCTGAGGGAGGCCTTCTCTATACTAATATGCATACGACTGGACTGTGCTCTCCAACGCGTACGTGCATACTGACCGGCCGAAATCACCATTCAAACAACATGGCCTCCGTAGCTGATAATTCTACGGGTTTTCCAGGTTATAACGGGTATGTACCTTTTGAGAACGGTTTTTTGTCGGAAATACTTCTGGAGCACGGATACAATACCTATATTCTTGGAAAATGGCATTTAACGCCTCTACAAGAAGTTTCGGCAACAGGACCTTACGATCGCTGGCCTCTGGGAAGAGGGTTCGAGCGCTTTTACGGTTTTATGGGAGGTGACACGAACCAGTATTATCCTGAGCTGGTTTATGATAATCACTATGTAATTACTCTCCCAAGGACTCCCGAAGAAGGCTATACCCTGAATGAGGACCTGGCTGATAGGGCTATCCAGTTCATTGCTAATACCAAACAAATCGACCCAAACAAGCCCTTTTTCCTGTACCACTGCCTTGGAGCCACGCATGCTCCTCACCATGTTCCTAAAGAGTGGACAGATAAGTATAAAGGCAAGTTTGATGACGGCTGGGAAGCTTATAGGGAAAAGACGTTCGCACGGCAGAAAGAACTGGGCATTATTCCAAAAAATGCCAAATTATCCCCCCATGATCCGGATGTCCCCCACTGGGACGAGTGCTCTCCTGATGAAAAGAAGATCTACTCTCGAATGATGGAGGTTTATGCTGGGTTCCTGGAGCAGACTGATTATCATATAGGCAGAATAATACGGTTCCTGAAAGAAGCTGGTGAATTTGAGAACACCCTGATCATGGTGATTTCAGACAATGGAGCCAGCGCCGAAGGCGGTCCGACGGGAACAATCAACGAGAACCAGTTCTTCAACAATGTGCCCGGTCTGATGGGGGAGGTTCTCGAAAATCTGGATAAGCTGGGAGGTCCGGAGACCTTCAGCCACTACGCCTGGGGCTGGGCCTGGGCAGGAGATACACCCTTTCGCCGCTGGAAACGGGAAACCTATCGCGGTGGCGTCAGTGATCCCTTTATTGTTCACTGGCCCAGGGGAATAAAAGCCAAAGGAGATATTCGAAACCAGTATGCTCATGCAATCGATATGGTACCAACCGTTCTGGATTGTCTGGGAATAGAGGCACCACTGTCTATTAAGGGGATAACTCAATCAGCCATTGAAGGAGTAAGTTTTGCACATACCTTCGACAATGCCGATGCACCTACCAAACATCACACCCAGTACTTTGAGATGATAGGAAATCGTGCTCTGTATCACAATGGCTGGCGCGCTGTATGTCCGTGGCCCGGGCCTTCATTTGCTGAAGCAGAATATGTCTTTGGCTCTCCGATCACGGCAGATATGCTGGTCGAGCTGGATGCAAAAGGTTGGGAGCTTTACCACGTGGAGAAGGATTGGACAGAGACCGAGAATGTGGCAGAGGAGAATCGGCCCAAGTTAATCGAGATGATCACCACCTGGTATACAGAAGCCGGAAAATATAATGTGCTACCCATCGATAGCCGTATGGTGCAGCGCCTTAACGAAGAACGCCCTTCTGTTGCACCCGATCGATCGGTTTACACATATTATCCCGGGACTGATCCGGTGATCTTGAGTGCGGCAGTTAACGTGCTCAACCGCACACACATTATTACTGCTCATGTAGATATTCCTGAAGGAGGTGCTGAGGGAGTTCTGCTAGCTGATGGCAGCATCGGTGGCGGC
The DNA here is from genome assembly GCA_002499445.1 of Methanosarcina sp. UBA293. GTDB lineage: Archaea > Halobacteriota > Methanosarcinia > Methanosarcinales > Methanosarcinaceae > Methanosarcina. The sequence continues at coordinate 9,279 of DALS01000062.1, read as the reverse complement.
TATTCATTTTATATAAAAGACGGAAAGCTTCACTGGGCACACAACTATGTAGCCAGAACCATTTATCATCTGGAATCCTCGGAGAACGTCCCGGAAGGACGACATGAACTCAGTTTTGAATTCAAGGTTACCGGCAAGCCAAATCTTGTCAGAGGTGAGGGCGCACCGGGGATAGCTAAACTATTTATAGACGAGAAATCAGTTGGCACAAAAGAGGTACCTGTAACGATTCCTATTACACTTGGGATAACCAGCGGACTTACCTGCGGTTCAGCTCCTGCCTCGCCAATTACACCTGACTACAAGCCTCCCTTCAAGTTCACAGGCAAGATATTTAAAGTGACTGTGGACGTAAGTGGCAAGTTATACGAAGATAAGGAGGCTGAGATGCGTATGATTATGACGCGACAATAAACGATACAGCCAGAATCAACATTAATCATGAATCAACAATCCCCTATATTGGTCTGGTTATAGCTTCTATTCCTCCAATAGTGCTTGCGCTTTTCAAGTATGGACCTTTAGGTGCTCTTGCAGTCATTGTCATTATCTTTGCTGTCGACGTACTTACAGAAAACGTTCTTTTCCGTCACTTATGGGAAAAGGCCTGCAATTGTCTCCTGCTTTTTTGTTTCTTGCTCTTCTTTACTGGAATTTCGTATTTGGACTCGGAGGCATGCTGCTTCCATACTTCTTACTATCCGAAAGGTGTTGTTATGCTATAACTTTTACAATAGGACATAAACAACAAGAAAGAATATTCATAAAATCATGATCCATCTTAATTTTTCAACATATATCGCTGATTTTCGGATAGCTCAATAGGATTAGCAAGAAAGAAAGGATATCTTCAATTTAAAGACTAATCCTACCCTGCAGACCCGGTAAAATTAATAGACATGCATAAAATAATATATAAAAGAGTAATTATATAAAATGAATTATTGAACAGCGAGCTTGGGGAAATCTCAAAGGTTATGTAGGGGATTAAAAACATCAAATTAATCGTAGATACCTGGCAAGCAGTTTTCATAATAAGACAGACAACTGAAGAATTCTCAGCCTCTTGGTTGAGACCGATAGTATTCAAAAAAGGGAACTCTAATTGATTCATCTCCTGTGGATAGCGCAATCTGTTGAAAGGTATTGGTACGTCAAGATAGGTAGCGATCGCATAAGACACAACATGAAAAGTAATACTTCAGGCTCTCCTATAACAAACTGGCTATTCCCTGACCCCTTGTACAAAAATGTTTGAGGAGCTCAAGTAGGGCTTTTTCCCGGATACTGTACTGCTTCATATTAAGATAATAGGAAAGTGTAACCTCGGCAAAAGAGATGATTAACCCAGGTTTTCCAAAACATATAATAGATAGTGGAAGTAACGATTTCACCTTTATTGGTTAATTGACATGGAACATAAAATAAACCAAGCATATGGCATAAAAGGAGGTTTGAGTAATGGCAACTTTAACAGTTCTGAGGTTTGAAACCGCTGATGGCGCCCAAAAGGCACTTGATGTGATTAAAGACCTGAGCAAGCAGCATTTGATTAACTTGCATGATGCAGCTATCGTTACCTGGCCAGAGGGAAAAAAGAAGCCAAAAACCCAACAGTTACATGATTTAACAGGTTCAGGGGCACTGAGCGGCGCTTTTTGGGGTATGTTGTTCGGCCTGATCTTTTTTGTCCCGATACTCGGTCTGGCAGTTGGGGCTACAGTGGGAGCATTGACAGGCTCAATGACCGATATTGGAATTAATGATGAATTTATCAAATCTGTCCGCAGTAAAGTGACTGAAGGGACGTCAGCCCTTTTTTTGATGACCAGCGGCGCAGTGAAGGATAGAATAGCAGAAGCCGCCAAGGGGATGAAGTTCGAGATAATTGCTTCCAACCTGTCCAAAGAGGAGGAAGACAGGCTTCGGGCAGCGTTTGCCGAAGAATAAATTGACAATAAAATAAATGAAACTCAATTTCGCCAGAGGATCTGCTCTCTGGCAGTCTGTTTATTATTCCAAAGCTAACAATGAGGCAAGAAAAAGATGGATTATAAAAAGCCCAAGAAGCTAAATTATGAACAACGATAGCTTTTCAGCAGATTTTCCAGAAAAATCCAGACTTTCTCAATGGAAGGAATGAAAATTCTTTCTGAGGGGCAATGCGGGTCTTTGATCGTCGGTCCAAGAGAAATCATTTCCATATCATCATGTACCGAACCGATTATCCCGCACTCAAGCCCTGCATGAATCACTTTGATCTCAGGCTCTTTTCCAAAAGTTTCAGAATAAACCTGCCTGCATTTTAAGAGCAGTTCGGATTTCAAGTCGGGTTCCCAGGCAGGATATCCTGACTCGTGTCCAATCCATGCGCCTGCGAGCTTTGACACAGCTTCCACCTTTCCGGTGATTTCTGCCAGTCTGGGATTATTTGAACTACGCTGGCTTGATATGATAACTATTTCGTTTTCAGCCGTCCGCACAGTCGCAAGGTTATTTGAAGTCTCAACAAGCCCCTGTATAGTATCAGACATCCTGTAAACCCCATGCGGCAGCCCAAGAAGCAGACCTATAAGCTTCCCTTCAGTCCTTGCTGAAAATACAGGGATGGAGGATACTTCCTCTCCGGTAATCTTATATCCCGCAACTTCAAAGATTATTTCCCTGTTAATTGCTTCGAAATTTAGGTTAAGACCTGGGTCAGTTTTCTCGTATTCGGTCTGAAAAGTCTTTCTAAGGCATGATAAGGTTTTTTCAGTTTTTTCGAATTTTTCTCTGCGCAGTGCGATAAAAGCCTCTGCTGTACTAGGAATTGCGTTATGGACACTGCCCCCGTTTATTAGGACAAGCCTTAAATTCTCCGGCCCAAGCCTGTGCCTAAGTCCAATCAGTGCCTGGGAGAGCAGCTGTATTGCGTTTGCACGCTGTTTGTTGATCTCAACCCCTGAATGCCCGCCCTCCAGTCCTTCAACCGAGAGCCTGAAAAGCCCGAACAAATTCTCTTTTTCAAAATCTAACCGTTCCCATTGAACAGGAAGCGTGATGAGCGAATTCTGCCCGCCTGCACACCCTATCACAAAAACGCCTTCATCCTCAGAGTCAAGATTCAGAAGTATCTTTCCTTCAAAAAAACCGGCTTCAAGTCCTTTCGCTCCTGTCAAACCTGTTTCCTCATCTACCGTAAAAAGCAGCTCAAGCGGAGGATGCCCGATTTCTCCTTTCTTCCCTGCGTCTGCCAACACCAACCCGATAGCAAGTGCAATCCCATTATCCGCACCTATGGAAGTTCCGTCTCCCCGCAGCCATTCTCCGTCATAAACGCATCTTATAGGGTCCCTGGAAAAATCGTGCCCGGATTCTTTACATTTCTCGCAGACCATATCCATATGTCCCTGGAGAATAAGTGTGGGAGAATTCTCATATCCGGGCGTTGGAGGGATTTTGATAAGCACATTATTCAGGGAATCGGCTTTTACCTCAAAGCCTCTTGACCTGCCCCACTCCTGCAGCCAGAGGGAAATCTGTGCTTCATGCTTTGAGCGCCTCGGGATTTTATTGATCTCTTCAAATACTTGGAGGATCTGTTTAGTCTTCGGGTGCATAGGGATCAATTTTATTTTCTTCCTGGGTTGTTTTTCAGGGGTAGTGAGGGGTAGTTAATAGTTTAGTTTAGTTTAGTTTAGTTTAGTTTAGTTTAGTTTAGTTTAGTTTAATTTAGTTTAATTTACTTTAGTTTACTACACAACATATTTTTATAATTTATTGAAAACTGTCATGAAGTTTGAATAGGTTTGAACGATATTCCAGAGCTATATTTATGCGTGTCTGGTGTTCAGAATTCTATTGAGTCATTCTGTTCATTGTGGAACTGTTCCCGAAGGATGCAAGCTTGGAATTGCCTACACCTGTATCCAGCTTGTGCGGAAGAGGAAAAGTGACAATTCTTAATATTTTTTCCTTGTGTCCATTGCTTGATAAACACTATGCCCTGTCTCCTTAGGCATGTACTTGTTTTTAATAATGGGTAACAAAGAGCTATTATACATGACATAAGGTACAAAATCGGGTTTAGAGAGTTTAGACGTATAGCTTGGATTGGCAGGTACTTAAGGTAAGTTAACCCAAATAAACACAGGCTGTACAATATTAACAATAATGTATAATATTTTAAAATTATTGAGCAGAAATAGAGTCCCAAGAATAAGTCAGATTAAGCAAACTAAATTAAAAATAGATTAAACTAGTTATCTGAATTAAAAAGGTTACTTCAGGTCACTTTAATTAAAGAATGGGCGTCAAATAACGCCCTGTACCTCAGAATAAAATGGTTTTCCTATACTGGAATCAAAAGACACCTTACAAAACATCCTGAATAAAATGATATCAGGGGTGAGGCATCATTTTTCCTCTTTGTGAAGACATTACACTTTCTGTACGCTGGGCTAACTGATTCTTAAACTGCTGGATGTTCTTAGCCTGATCCCGCTGAGCCAGTTCACTGTTTGCTTTGCTGATTACCTCTTCACTCGGCACACCAGCTCCGTTCACCTTCCACTGGAACTTAAAGCTTGCCCATGTATCAGCCAGTTCACTGAGCCGTTTGTACTCCGTACCAGAAGGCATGATGTCAAGCTGCTCATCGATTACCTTATTTACATACTGTTTATTCGGCTCAAAAACGACCAGTGGTTCTATTTTATCAGCTTTTACGATTTCACTGATGTCCCTGCCTTCGTATTTCTCAAGGAGATGGGCGCAGCTTTCAAAGTGCGAGATCTCCATTTTTGCAAAATTTTCCCAGATAGCTTTAATTCTGGGATCGGTTTCAGTCTGTGCACATGAGAAATAAATATACGCCTCACAGAGCTGCATTAGTGCAGCTTTTTCGAGCATCGTTTCACGCGGATCGCCGAGCAGCCCATACTGGGTCACATGCTCTTCTTCAACATCGGCAATCTCAGAGTAAAGCTGTCTTGCGAGTTCGTCCGAATACATGTTACCGTGGGACTTGTAGAAAAGTTCGGTCTGCTGCTCGCCTGAAACAATGGTGAGATAGTTCATTTTAGTTTTAATATCAGCTTTGTCTTTATCGTAATGCCTGCGAATGGTGTCGTCAGGATGACGGTGGTGAGCAACCGTTGGTCTTGCCGGTTTTATCTCGGTCTTGCCCTGAACAATAAACTCAGGGTCGCCTTTTTCCATGTAGTTATATAGGCAACTGTAGCGATAAAGGTGGTCGAAGTCCTCAAGCAGCGCAAAGTCCAAGGTCTGCTTTACATATGGATCAGGCTCGTTTTTGGCAAGGTTTGCAGTAAGGTCGACAGCTACCTGTTCATAACCAAGTGTGGTCTCTATGATAGTCTGGTTGGCAGGGTTCAGCCAGTTGACCGTCTGCTGCTGCATGGAGTCCACACGCCTTATTTCTGCCATTTTGCGTTTTACCTCCGGGTCGGCATTCATCATTCGCTCTATAGCATGAGACGTAAGGACTGAATTATTCTCAATTCCGTTCATCAGAATTACCCGGGTTCGGGTGTATGCATCGACCGATCTTTTGTCATACGGAGGTTTGACGATTTCCTTCCAGTTCATAAACTGCTCTTCTATCGGAATACTATCCATATCAAAAGGTCTGAATTGTGCCATTACTTTTTCCCCCAATTTTTTTCTACCAGCTCTGTCCCTTTGCGCATTATCAGGATCAGGCATAACTCCAGCTGCTGTATACAGAATTCCACAAAGAAAAGGCCGTCCCCTTTTGCCATTAATACTTTCTCAGCAGAGTACCCCACATATCTGCAATAATTTCCGCCTTAAATTCAATTACCCCAGCTGCAGGCAAGGAGACTGACATCTAGCTGGCCCTTTTCAAATTCTTATTAATAGGGATATCTATTAATTCAAATTATATAAAAATCAATCATAGATTAATTTCAACAGGAGTATGTCAGTTCAAATATAAAAATAGTAGCCAAAATAATATAAATTAATATGATTAATATGAATAACATAATAAATAATGGAATATAATATTAATCATTAATTTCGGATTAAAAAGGAATACTTATGTTTGAAATCCAATTTCGGTATTTTTCGATCGACGCTAGCAGATTGTTTAAACTAAAATTTTCACACAATATCAACTCACCAAAAGATCAACTAATTAATGAGAGGGTACCAATGATTTATATATATTAATCATCTAGTCGTGGAAAACTTCTGTTTCCTTTAAGGTAATAAGTTTTAATGGTTTGAAATTATAAATTTCTTAGAGACATTCTCACCAGCGGCTTACTTAAGAGTGATTTTATGGATATTACGAAAATTCACAATCGATTATTTATATACTTAATAAGTTTTAAGAAGCTGCTGCGAGATACTGCGGGTAGTTTTTTATTAAGACAATGGAAATCGATAGAGAAAGAAAATATTTCGTCTATAGAGGACTCTATGCTTCCTGAAGTTCTTAGAATCTATGACGAAGGCTTTGAGAATCAAAGCTCGGAAACCCTCATAAAATATTCCAAGAATTGTAGAAGTACTTTTTATATTATCAAAGATAACAATAGAATCGCAGGCTACTGCTCCTATTATCTGAAGCCGTATCTTTCTCTAAAAGGCTTTGAGAAGCAATCGGTGATATCATCAATTGCAATTGACAGAAATTTCAGAGGTAGGGGTTTTGCTGAGAGGCTATTAAGGTTCACTATAAAAGAGATGAAGGTAAATAGAGTATCATCCATTCTGTTATATGTCAACGTAAATAATCGTCCTGCAATACAATTATATGAAAAAATTGGCTTTCAACCAATTAAACGGGTAGAAGATATATGCGGCCAGAAAGAAAGCTGTCATGAGATGGAATTGAAGCTTATTTGAAGCATTTCCCTGTATAACTTATTTTTGCATACTTTTCGAGACTTTTTATAGATATTTAAGAGTAACAAGTTTCTATCAGGCAAATTTTATATTTTAAGATATATTTTAATAATTATTTGGTTCATATTTCAATGTGCCTGCAGTTAACATACTTATATTTTTTATAGGTCTTGTATCGCTCATAAAAGGAGCAGATCTTTTTGTATTTACCTCTTCCCAAATTGCAAGAAAGGTTGGAGTATCCGAATTCATAATAGGATTGACACTTGTGTCAGTTGGCACGTCAGTGCCTGAGCTTGCAGCTGCTCTGACAGCATCTTTTCAGCAAGCAAGCGGGATAGTATTAGGAAACATACTTGGGTCAAACATTGCCAATATAGGGCTAATTGCAAGCACGGCTGCTCTCCTTAAAAGTATAAAAACTGAAGAGGTTATGTTGAGAAGGGATGGTTATATAATGCTCTTTTCCTCCTTTCTCCTTTTCCTTTTTATGCTTGACTTTAGAATTTCGAGGCTAGAAGCTTTAATTTTAATTCTATTATACATCACCTATCCTTTATTCCTGCTCAATAAGGTGAAAAGACATGGAGAAGAAGTATATTTTAAAGACTTCCTGATTTATTTTCTCAAATTTGAATATCTTATTGATTTAAAATCAATTTTTAAGTTCAAGGTTCAGAGGTACGAAGAAAGAAAAGAAGGTTCTGCAAGCTCAAAAAGCGATGCTTTGAGAACCGGAAAAAGGATTGAAAAGGAAACCGAAAGTGAACTCAAGACTGAAAAGGAAACCGAAAGTGAACTCAAGACTGAAAAAGAGACCGAAAGTGAACTCAAGACTGAAAAGGAAACCGAAAGTGAACTCAAGGCTGAAAAGGAAAACTGGACCGAGTCAGGAACCAAGTCTGTATCCAAGTCTAGATATGAAGATATTGATTCTATGGACCGGCAGCAGAATATTGATCCAGATACTACAGAAGAACCCCTTTCCGAAATCAGCCTTTTAACACAAATCTCCAAGCTGATAGTAAGTGGGGCTGCAATCATATTTGGAGCAAAATTTTTTGTTGATCAGGCTATCTTCTTTGCTGTGTTACTGAGAGTTCCAGAAACACTTATTGGAGTTAGCCTTGTTGCAGTTGGAACTTCAGTCCCTGAACTCATGGTAACTATATCTGCAGCTCGAAGTAACTATGCTGGCATTGCCCTTGGAAACATCATTGGATCAAATATTACGAATATACTTCTGATCTTGGGTTGCTCAGGTCTTGTTCACCCTATTACAACAACTGGCATCAGTATTTACTACATAGCACCTTTCATGCTAATAACAAGCGCTTTGCTCCTCCTTTATATCCGTACTGACTGGGAAATCAAGAGGTTTGAAGGGTTTATCCTGTTCCTTCTCTATACAGGTTTCATGGTCCTGCTCCTTCGCATGGGATAAAAACCTATTAAAAATCCCAAGGAAGTATAGAGACAAACATAGAGATACAAAAGATTAAATGGTTTGGGGATCATCAGCAAAAACCTGTTGACAAATAAATAGTTTAAAAATATATAGAAAATTATATTGATAGCCAGACTTGAAGCCCGAAAAATCCTAAAATAAATCTTACAAAATTTGAGCAGGTAAATTTATAACAAAATGGAATTATATATAAAGTTAAAGTGTATTAAAAAGCAGGAGAAAAAGATGGTAACTGAGATGATAACTGAAAACATCGGGTTTTTCATCTATACATTCATATCTATTTTTGTAGTTGTCAACCCCATAAGCGGAGTCGTAACTTTCATCTCTCTGACCAGCAAAATGACCCATGATGAAAAAAACGAAATCGCAAAAAAATCAGTTGCACTTGCATGCTTAATTGCACTTTTTTTTGCACTAACGGGAAGTATGATACTTAAGTTATTCAGCATTAGCGTAGATTCACTGCGGGTTGCAGGTGGGCTCCTGCTCTTTAGCATTGCTTTTGATATGATGCACGCCAAAGTTTCAAGAGAAAGCATAACCGATGAAGAGATTTCCCAGTCTCAGGAACGCACGGATGTCTGGGTTTTCCCAATAGGTCTTCCACTTCTAACTGGTCCGGGTACTATCAGTACGGTAATTGTCCTGATGGGTAGCACAGAAGCTATCGGGCAAAGAATACTGATTCTTGTATCGATCATACTGACATTTGTGCTTTGCCTATTTGGCTTATTCTTCTCAAGAAGAATTCACAAATTCATAGGGTACAACGGGATGCTGGTTTTTACAAGGCTCATGGGACTTCTGCTTGCAGCTCTTGCAGTGAACCTTACCTCAAAAGGTTTAATAAACATCTTTAATTTAACATAATGAAACTCTGGTTTTGAGAGTTGTTTCTGAATGCAATTTTTGGTGCTCCCTCATTAATT
>DALS01000008.1 GCA_002499445.1 Methanosarcina sp. UBA293 | reverse complement strand
AAAAGGAAATTTGGAGAAACATTAAGAGCAAGAAAGCTTAGAAATCAAGTAAAGGAAGTAAAAGTTAAACTGATAGTCTATAACATAAACAAAAAAGTAATAGAGATTGTTTACATCAAATTATGGATTTCTACAGAGCCATTTTATTTATTTTATTTATTTTGAGGTCTATCACTCAGAGTTATAAATTTTAAACGTTAATCTCTTCGATCTCTAGAATTTTCATCAGCGGATAATTCAGTTTGGGATCATATTCCATTCCGACTCTTACCTTTGAAGAGCCGTATCCAACAGTTATATTTACCTTAAGCATGGGCCCCTGAAGTTCAGAATAACCGAACTCGTTGTTCAGCTTGCTTTTCAACAAATTCCTGTCGATTTTTACGGAAATTTCTTCCACATAGGGCTGAACTGAAATGCTTTCCTGAATAGCCTGCTCAAGGCTTGAAGCCGTATCCAGATTCACAGGAGAGCCCGTAAATTGATGGTAAAGAGCTCCGAGTTTTATTCCCGCCTCAAAAAGTGCATTATCTCTGTCAGTTGTTTTTTCTTGAACCAAATAAATCTCTCCCTACTGGAAATTCATTAGTAAATGCTCAGAATAAATTTGCAAAATAAATTTGCTATTTTTCGTTTTACTGATTTTGTTTTAACGTATTTCAACGTATTTCAACGTCTTTCACTTACTATTCTTTGTTTATTATTTTTCGTTTTACTAATTTTTGTTTCACTGTTTTTCTTTTCTTGCTCTAAGTCCTTTGTTACGGTACTCCTTATTACCCAGATTGCTTAATAAGGGGACCTTGAAAAAGGGAGAAAAGACATATGTCAACATGAGGATAAAAGGCAGGATCGAGAAAACTCGCATATATTCGATATTATACATGTAGAGAAGCATAGTTATCCCGAAAATAGAAGCAATAAAAGCTAGAACCCTGACATTCCTGATCTTCGGATAATTTACCGAGCTCACCATAAGAATAGAGAGACCAAGGGTAAGCGCTAAAAGGAAGTCTATCTTGACAAGACTTTCGCTCAGCAACATGTATGTAACAAGCATAATGCAGCCTGCGGTTATAGGAAGACCTTCGAATCCTTTTTTACAGGAAGGCATGGAATTGAAACGTGCAAGCCTTAAAACCCCGCAGACAGCATAAAAAACCGGAAATACCGCAATAAGAGGGTCTGGTTCTCCGACAAGAGGGTTTACCTGTCCGAACTGCAGGTATATGAGAAGAGCAGGAGCTACCCCAAAAGAAACTGCATCTGCCAGGGAGTCAAGTTGCTCCCCAAGTTCTCCTCCTTTGAACCGCCTGGCAATGTATCCGTCCACCCCGTCTGCGATTGCTGCAACAATGAGTAGGATCAAAGCCAGGGCAAACCCATCATGAGCCGCCGCAGTTTGAAACGTGGCAGCCTGGACTGTAGCTTGGGCAGCTACTGCAATTGAGCTAATCCCGCAGATAAGGTTCAAAAGAGTTACCAGGTCCGGGAGCCTTAACATCTGGAATACGTTCATGTTCAAAATTCCCTGTCATTTTTTATTATTGCTATAACGGTCTTGCCTGCAAGTACCCGCTCTCCTTCCCGTACTACAATTTCAAAGTCATGAGGGATCGTTACATCAACTCTTGATCCAAAACGGATCATTCCAATGCGCTGTCCCTGCTCAATGAAATCATTTACTCGAGAATAAGAGACAATTCGCCTGGCAATTGTACCTGCAATTTGCGTGACACTGACATCCCCATACTTGCTGTGAATAATAAACTCGTTTCTTTCATTTCTTTCAGAGTCTTTACAGAAAGCAGGAAGATACCCACCTTTCTTATAAGTTATTTCCCTAATTTTTCCCGAAATCGGAGCTCTATTTACATGTACATTCTGGAGAAACATGAAAATACAGATTTTCCGGTCTCGAATATCTATGACAGTGCCATCAGCCGGAGAAATCATATAAGTGTCCGAAACTTCCACCTTTCTTTCTGGGTCTCTAAAAAAAAGGACCATAAAGAGAGTTAGTGCCATTGCTATGTAAGTAGCATGGTTTAGATGGGAATTATTCGTTGCTCTAGAGAGGACTGCAAATACTGCAGTTACAAGTGTAGCTGTAAAAAGCCAGGATTCCGAGCCTTTTGCAAGCATTGTCTTCAATCCCCTCCGGACCTGTGCAAAAGGGATCTCAATTCTTGGGAAAGTATGATCCAGAGCCCATCAATCATTGCGAGTAATTCGGGCAGAATTCGGAGCACTAAATACGAAATTATAAAGAGGGCAATGCCTGAGCCCGCCTTTGCAATATAATTATGCGCAATTACAAAACTGTTAGCTCCAAACCATTGCTCTCCATAAGCAACTACTACGAAAATATCTCTAACAAGGTTAAGTACATAGATAACGGGCACTGATACGATAAAAGCCATAGCCAGGCGGCTAAATGGGGCTCTTACTGCACCTATAAGCCCCATAAAGAGAGCGATGCTTTCAATTGCGGTACAGGCTAGAATGATTTCTACAGTATATCCGTTAAGCGTTATCATATTCCAGGCTCTCATGTATGCAGGAATCTCGAAATACTGGAGAACCCAGAAAACCTGGGAGGTAACCCCTCCTATAATCCAGGTATTTAGAGAGGGAAAAGTCGCAAATGGGAAATAAACAAGAGCTCCGAGTGCACTGGCGCTGGTGAGCATTGAAGTTATATCAAGGGAACCTGTCTCGATCTGTGCTGAAAATTCAGACTGTTTTACTTCTCTATTGTTTTCTATGTTAAGAGGACCTTCCTTATACTCCCGAAACATAATATATGCTACAAGTAGACAAAAAAGGGTTACTACTATTGTCAGGAGCACATTAGCATAATCCATGATCTTGAGATAATGTAGAGGCTGACAACTCCAGTGGATGGAAAATACACCCCATCCAATCCCTCCGACCAGTTTACGAACCCTGAAGGTTCTGGGAATGGCGGATGACGCAACCATTAACCCAACTGCGAGCCAGAGTATACTTTCTATCATTTTTCATGCACCTTTTTGCCAGAGGTAAACCTTGGTTCTAGAGAGATAAATCTTGTTTTTAAATTTGTTTTCCTTGCTTCTGGGCTCTCAGAAAGGCCTCGGGCAAGTTATGAAATTTCCTAAAAGTGACATATAAAATCACCTAAAATAATTAATAGATTTCCATAGATGCTTCTAATAAGTTCAATAGTTTATAGCCATTACTATTAAGGAGTACAAAGGTTATGGACTTTACTTTCCTAACAGATATAGAACTATTATAGAACTATTATCTCTATTAAGATATTTAGACTGAATAATTAAGTCTGCAATAAAATAATAGATCACCATATAGAAGAATAACGCTACAAACATGCGTTTATTTCAATCGAATACTCCTAGGCTTGTTGAGGGAAATTTTCGCTAAAGACCATTGTTAGATAATCAATTTATATTTTTTGCTATTGTTTATATTGTAAATGAAATTAACAAACGCAGACCCCTGTATATTAAATAAGATAATACACAGTTTTTAAATAAGACAATACATGATTTTGAATAAACATCGTAAATCTATTTTTGATAAAAGAGAAACATTTAAGGGAAACTACTGCATAAGGGCTTTTTCTGTTTGACAGAAACTTGACTTATAATGTCAAAATTGAAATATAATGACAAATTTCTACATTTGCACAAAATAATATTATTTTATTCTACAAGAATGTCAGAAAAGCTAATTTAAAAAGGGATTAGTGGCAGAAAGAGATCCTCCGGAAAGTAAATGTGAAGGCATCTTATGAAACCTCAAACTCCTAGTTTAACCGTTGATACCGTAATCCTATTTAAAGACAAGCTTGTGCTTGTAAAGAGAAAGAATCCCCCGTATCAAGGTAAATTTGCACTGCCTGGTGGCTTCGTAGAGATCGGAGAAAGTACAGAAGCCGCAGCAGCTAGAGAAGCTTTTGAAGAAACCGGGCTTTCTGTGGAGATTATCAAACTTGTAGGGGTCTATTCAGATCCTCACCGTGATCCCAGAGGGCATACAGTTTCAGTGTGCTACCTAGCAAAGGGATCTGGAGAATTAAAGTCAGGTTCTGATGCCGATTCAGTCGAGCTTTTTGAGCTTGATTCCATTCCTGAGTTGGCGTTTGACCATAAAAAAATTATAAATGATGCGAAAAGTGATATTAATGCAATTCTGTCCCAAATGTAAAAGTATGATGTTTCCTAAAAACGGCAATTTTGAATGCAGAAAATGCGGTAACATAGTACCTATAAAAAAAGATGCAAAAAACTTTGTCTCCAAAGCCAAGATCGATGACCGTGAAGTAGTAGTTCTGGAAGGGGAACAGACTTCAGGCCTGCCAACAACAAATGCAAGATGTCCAGAATGCGGAAATAATACTGCAGCCTGGTGGCTCAGACAGCTTAGGTCTGCTGACGAATCCGAAACTCGCTTCTTCAAATGTACTAAATGTGGATTTACCTGGAGAGAATACGACTAAGATTAATTGCTCTTCTATCCACCCTTGAAAAGCATATATCCCGAAAAGATGATTTACAGGCTACAGCTTCTTTTCTGCTTTAAGCAGAGCCTGAAGCCGCCCTGTCTTTCTGACCAAGATTTATATACTTGCCTGAAGTTTGAATCTAACGATTTTCCTATTTCAGAAACTTATTTGACCTTATTCGGAGAATTTACTCTAGAAATAGAGCGGGAAATTCCGATTTTGTAAAGAAATTTATATATCTCAAGGGTAATAAGGAGTTTAAGACTTAAATTTATTTATTGGAGAAAAATTATGTTCAAGGCAGCAATTAATGCAGAGCTTCTGAGAGACGCGGTTGCCGCACTGGCTGTAATCGTAGATGAGGTCAGACTCAAGATAAAACCGGAAGGTATTTCGGTAAAAGCAGTTGATCCTGCCAACGTCGCAATGGGAATTTTTGAGCTTGGATCATCCGCTTTTGATGAATATAATGCTGATGAGTGTGAAATAGGAGTCGACCTGAATAAGATTATGGACCTACTGGGAATTGCGGATAAGAGCGATACAGTCAGGATGGAACTTGAAGAAGGGAATAATAAGCTTCTGATTGATGTTGGAGGGCTGTCCTATACACTTTCTCTTCTCGATCCTTCCACAATTCGGGCAGAACCGAGAGTTCCCCAGCTCGAGCTACCTGCAAAAGTTGTCCTGAACGGTGCAGACCTCAGACGTGCTGTGAAGGCTGCAGAAAAAATAAGCGATCATATGCTCATGGGAGTTTCTGACGATACCTTCTATATGGAAGCAAAAGGCGATACCGACAAGGTTCGTTTGGAGATGGGCAGGGATCAGCTAATTGATTTGAAAGCAGGTGAAGCCTGTTCTCTTTTCTCTCTGGACTATCTAACCGATATAGTCAAGCCCACAAACAAAGTCAATGAGGTTACTCTCTCCCTTGGAAAAGATTTCCCAATATTCATAGATTTCGAAATTGCAAACGGTGCAGGAAGAATATCCTACCTCCTGGCTCCAAGAATCGAGTCGGACTAAATCCCATGCAGGCTGAAGAACTTGCATATTACCCATTTATTTCAGAAGCATCTACCTATGTTGAGCATCTGGGTATCTCTTTGGGTAGCCTGCTTAATTCTCGGGCCTACCGGGCTGTAAGGACCAGGGGAATAGAAAGGTTAAAAGAAGCTCTTGAAGGAGAAATCAAAAAACCTCCTATCTCCGGGGAAGCCCAGGTTCTCTCGGAACTTCTTTCTTATCCTTTTGCGAGGATTCTGGTCGCCTGCGTGGATGATCAGCTTTTTACCAGGCGTTATGCTCTGGCAGAAGCCAAAGCTGCCTATACTCTTCTGAAAAATGAAAATCCAGCTTTTTTACTTAAATTCGGAGAAGAATTTGGAATCCCAGCCGCCTTCAGAGATTCTTACTTCAACATGCATTTTACGGACTATATCCGTTTCTCAAGCTCCATGAAAGATCCAGCCTGGAAACTTACAAATCGCCAGTTTCGGGCTGGAGAGGTAAAAATTACCAGAGAAGAATTTGCAAGGCTTCTTGAAGAAGCAATCAGAGAACGTATTGAACAATCCTTTCCAATTCCTGAAATCCCTTCTGAAGTCTCAGATCTCTGCGCTCCTTATATTGCCGAAATAAAGGACCAGTTTGAGGTTCAGAAGAAAAAATTCGGAGCAACAGATTTTGGAGCAATTGAACCGAAATTCTTCCCTCCCTGTATATCCCATGCTCTTGCAAACGTACAGGGTGGAGTAAACCTTGCTCATTCTATGCGATTTGCCATGACTTCCTTCCTGCTCAGCGTAGGCATGTTGGTGGATGAAATACTTAATCTCTTCAATATCTCCCCTGATTTTGACGCAGAAAAGACCCTTTACCAGATAGAGCACATCGCAGGTGCAACAGGGAATGTATACAAGCCTCCTGCATGCGATACTATGAGGACCTATGGCAACTGCATAGGAAAAGATAGGTTATGTGAAAGAATCAATCATCCTCTGGCGTATTACGAGAGGAAAATGTACCTTAAAAACAGAGAAGACGAAAAGAGAAAGGAAGAACAAACGAAAAGGAAAAAGGAAAGGAAAAAGGAAGAGAGAGGGGAAAAGTAAGTAAGTAAGTAAGTAAGTAAGTAAGTAAGTAAGTAACTGCTCGGACTCTGAATCTTTACCTCATCCTGAATCTTTACCTTTTTTGTATTTTCCACATATCTTTACCTTTTTTTGTATTCTCTGCATCTTTCTACGAATTTATCTACAGGGAAAGTAACAGGGTGAGAATGCATATAACCTGCAAGGGTATTGTGCTCAATAAGGCCGTCAAGACCGTCCTGTATACCTTTTCCGCGCAGCATTTCGTATGCAAACTTTGCGTCGCGATCACATTCTGTGAGAGAGTAATGGAATTCATGGCCTCTGATGTTGTGAGAAGAGAAGTTCCTGTCCATAGGACGGGCTTCGGTATAACCAAGGGCTTTAAGCCGGTTTGTCATGCGTGTATTTGCAGGCACGACATCTGCGAGTTTATAAGTCCTGTTTTCGACTTCATATGTTCCGCAGAGGTAAAGTAAGCCCCCACACTCCGCATAGATGGGCAAACCGTCAGCTGCAAGGTTCTTAAGTTTCCGGGTCGTTTCTGACTTTTCAAGAATCTCTGCGTAAAGTTCGGGGTAGCCGCCTCCGAAACAAATTCCATCGACATCAGGAACCTCTCCAGCCATGGGGCTAAAAAATTCGACTTCAGCTCCGTAATCCCTGAAGGCGTCGAACATATCCTGGTAATAGAAACAAAAAGCCGGGTCTCTGGCAATTCCTATCCTGAGATCTGCTTCGGGTCTCTGGATATCCCTGATTTCCGGAACCAAACAGGGTTCGGCAAGCTCAAGCACTGCATCAAGATCAACATTTTCCTCAATGAAAGCCGCCATTTCCTCAATATTGTAGTCTTTTTCATGGGCCATATACAGCCCGAGATGTCTGGAGGGGACTTCGATGTCTTTTCTTCTCGGGATCGTACCTACAATAGGAATATTACCTGGAAGCGAGTTTCTTACGAGCTCAGCATGTCTTGGGCTGCCTACCTGGTTCAGGATAATGCCTGCAACCATGACCTCAGGATCGAATTCAGAATAGCCTTTCAAGAGAGCTGCGGCGCTTCTGGACATCCCATGTACATTAATTACCAGGATTACTGGCAGGTCAAGGGTTTTTGCAACATGTGCGGAACTTGCAACTTCCGTAGAGTCAATTCCATCAAAGAGTCCCATAACTCCTTCTACTACCACGATATCTGCATCTACAGCTGTCCGAGCTACAGTCTGTCCAACTCCTTCAGTGCCCATCATGTATGTGTCAAGATTTCTTGAAGAGCGTCCGCAAATTGCAGTGTGATGAGAAGGATCGATATAATCAGGTCCTACCTTGTAAGGCTGGACTTTTAGCTGCCTTTGCTTAAGAGCAGCCATAATACCCATCGAGACAGTTGTTTTTCCGACCCCGCTGTGGGTTCCTGCAATAAGTATTCCTTTTGTCATCTACTGGAGATTGTTGCCGTTAAAATATATTAAAGCTATTAATCCGGCTACATTAAGCAATTTATAAACATTTTCAAGAAAAAAGAATGAATAAGTGGAAAGAACATGGCAGAAGAGGTGGAAAAGAATATAATCGGATGAAAATAGAGAACATACTATAGGAGAAAATAGAGAACATAACCGGATGAAAATAATTTTTCGGGAAATTTAATGTAAAGAAAATTAGTTTGGAGAAAATTAAATTAGAGAAAAATAATTCCGACAACGAGAGATCCAAATATTAATTAAAGTATGAATGGAAAAGAGACTGAAGAATTATACAGTATATGAATTTTCAGTCTCGCTATTTTGTTTAAAATTTCCTGTTTACTCAACGAGGCTGGCAAAACCGTATTTGGGGAGAACCCTTTCGATTTTAATCCGAACTTCATCGCCAACTTTGGTGCCCGGGACAAAAACTACAAAACCTTCGATACGGGCAATGCCGTCCCCCTGGCGAGCGATGTCCTGAATTGTTACATCGTAAACTTCGCCCTCTTCAAGAGGGACTGAGCGACTTTCTTCTCTGAACATGAAAATCATTCCTTAATAACTTCAATTATAATTACTTCGATTATAATTAATATAATTTTATTTCCTTAATTGCATTTACTCTTCGACAATGCTTGCAAATGCAAATTTGGGAAGTACTCTTTCGACTTTAATCCGGACTTCATCGCCAACTTTGGTACCCGGAACAAAAACTACAAAACCCTCAATGCGAGCGATGCCGTCTCCCTGACGGGCGATATCCTGAATTGTTACATCGTAAACTTCGCCCTCTTCGACAGGGACTGAGCGACTTTCTTCTCTGAACATGAAAATCATTCCTTAATAACTTCAATTATAATTACTTCGATTATAATTAATATAATTTTATTTCCTTAATTGCATTTACTCTTCGACAATGCTTGCAAATGCAAATTTGGGAAGTACTCTTTCGACTTTAATCCGGACTTCATCGCCAACTTTGGTACCCGGGACAAAGATAACAAAACCTTCGATACGGGCAATGCCGTCTCCCTGACGAGCGATATCCTGAATTGTTACATCATAAACTTCGCCCTCTTCGACAGGGACTGAGCGACTTTCTTCTCTGAACATGAAAATCATTCCTTTAATTTACTTGAATTTAACGTAACTATTTTATTCCCCTGCAATTACTCGACAATGCTTGCAAATGCAAATTTGGGAAGTACTCTTTCGACCTTAATCTGAACTTCATCGCCAACGCTCGTATTCGGGACAAAAACTACAAAACCTTCGATACGGGCAATGCCATCTCCCTGACGGGCGATATCCTGAATTGTTACATCGTAAACTTCGCCCTCTTCGACAGGGACTGAGCGACTTTCTTCTCTAAACATTTATTTCATTCCTTTAACTTCTATTAATTAGCTTAAGAAAGCTCTATCGACAGAAAAGGTAAAAAAGTACTTAACAAGCCAAACTTGAGAACCCAAATTCAGGAAGTACACATTCTACTTAATCTATTATATTTAATCTGTTTGATTAATTGATTCCCAACAGAGCTTCGGATAAGTCAATTAATTGGTCATACTCATATTCACTTGTATATAACGTTTTGCTTTAATATCTATGAAAAAAGATAAATAATCAGGCTAGGAAATTACCCAACACCTCGGTTTTCAGACTTCTTGTTTTTTATTTCAAAGATATTGCAACCAGGTAAATTCATCTTAAAAGTAAAGTTGTCATGAATAGTTATCACAAATAAAAATCAGTCATATTTAAAGATAATATTTTAAACATAAGCTTTTTTAAGAAGGATTAATTTTTCATTAGAAAACTAGAGTAAATTATAAAAAGACGGCTCAAATTTCAGAAAAATTTAAAGGATAAATGCTTACGCCGAAACTTTTAAATATACAAAGCCCCATTTTGAGGGCGCTCATAAAATGAGAATAGCAGATGCGGGCCCGTAGCTTAGTCAGGCAGAGCGATGGACTCTTAATCCATAGGCCGAGGGTTCAAATCCCTTCGGGCCCGCTACCATTATCTATTTTTGCTCAATTTTCTTTTACTGATAGTATATTATTTTTCATTTGTTGCTCACATACCTTTTGTGGGGCATTTCTTCACTGATTGACTATTTAGGCAATGTTTTATTTCTAAAGTGTTATTAAGAGAATATTTAGTAGTTTAGCAGTTATATTCCATAAGTCTTTTAAATAAAATTGGTTTTACTTTACCTATATGAATGAGCAGGGTCTTCCTGAGAACGAGATATTTTCCTACCTGGAAAATGTAAAGTCAGAGGATACGGATTACTACAGGGTTTTAAGTTCAATGTGTACTCGCCCCCATAAAATCGCAGTTGAGGCTCACAGGCTATTTATTGAGGCTAACCTTGGGGATTTGGGACTTTTTGCAGGTGCCCACAGACTGGAAAGAGAAGTAATCGGGATGCTAGGAGAACTTCTTCATGCTCAGTCAGTTGAAATTCCTTCAGGAGAGTCAGGTGAGAACTCGGTTTGCGGTTATCTTACAACAGGAGGCACGGAATCCAATATCCAGGCTGTCAGGGGTATGAAAAATCTTGTAACCATGGGCAGGAAAAAACCAGACGAGGTTCTCAACATAGTTATTCCTGAATCGGCTCATTTCTCATTTGATAAGGTAGCCAATATGATGGGAATTGAGGTTAAAAGAGCTCTTCTAGATTCAGAGTTTAAAGTGGATATCTCATCTGTGAAAAGCTTGATAGATGCAAATACCATCGGACTTGTAGGGATAGCAGGAAACACGGAATTCGGCCAGGTAGATCCTATCGAAGAACTTGCAAAACTTGCTCTTGAGAATGAGCTTTTCCTTCACATTGATGCAGCTTTCGGAGGATTTGTAATTCCATTCCTTGAAAATCCGCACTCTTTTGATTTTAAAATCCCAGGCGTTACCTCCATTGCAATTGACCCCCATAAAATGGGTCTTTCCACAATCCCATCTGGTGCCCTATTATTAAGATCGCCTTCTTTTCTGGATTCTCTCAAGGTAAATACCCCATACCTCACAACAAAGGCTCAGTTTACTCTCACAGGCACCCGCAGCGGAGCTTCTGCTGCTGCTACTTATGCTGTCATGAAGCATCTGGGTCGTGAAGGGTACAGAAAAAATGTACAGTACTGCATGCAGCTAACCGCAAAACTGGTCAAAGAAGCTCGAAAACTCGGCTTCGAACCTCTAATCGAGCCTGTAATGAACGTAGTTGCTCTTAAAGTTCCGAACCCTGATCTTGTACGGGAGCAACTCCTAAGAAAATTTGGCTGGAATGTTTCAATCACTCGTAATCCCAGAGCTCTTCGCCTGGTTCTGATGCCTCACAATTCAGACAGTGATGTCGAAGAGTTCTTGCAAGATCTGAAAAAAGTGATTGCAGAACTTTAAATTTTACTATTTTACCTTATTTTTCCTAAAGTTTCCTACTTCCCTTTACTTACTTTAGTATTCATTTAAATTCACTTAATTTTCTCATTCCTGCTTATCTCAAATAACTTTCGTCTGCCTTCACTTGATTCCTCATACTTCCCCTGATACTTTTAATTTCGTTATAACTTGATTCCTCATACTTCCCCTGATACCTTTATTTCGTTAGATCTTCAGGTATCCGATTTTCTTTTCCCGTTGTAATTACCTATTTTCTTTTCTTTATGCCTTCTTATAATCTGTTAATTCACTAGGTCGTGAACAAGCAAATATGTATAATATAATCGCCAAATAATAAATGGGGTCCTCTTCATTATGAGGAAAAATTTACAAGGCGACTATACCAGGAAAAATATCAGGCGACTCTATCAGGAAAAGATTCTCAGGGGGATTCACAAGAGAATTTCCGGCAAGTTCAGATTCCCGATGAGTTATGTTATTTACGACACTCCAGACCTGATATTGAACATGGTGTTTTAAGTCCGAATTAAAAGTTAAGATTATAACTTAGTAACCATAACTTATTAAAAATAAAATATATGTAAGGTTTTGGAAAATCCGTTCAGCAATTCTCATTTATTTAATATTATAAAAATGCAAATGGGGGTATTTATTTCGTGAAATCATCATTGAAAATTGGAAGTGTGATGGGTATACCTATCAGGCTGCACATAACTTTTCTTCTTATACTGCCCATATTTGCTTATGTGTTTGCAATTAACCCACAGCCGTTCGGCTTTGAGGGAGTTGAGCCACCTCTCATAAAGTATTCGCTTTCAGTCCTGACCGCGATCCTGCTTTTTGCTTCAATTGTCCTACATGAACTTGCACATTCATATATGGCAATGCGCTATGGGGTCAAAATTGAAAGCATTACTCTCTTTCTTTTTGGGGGAGTATCGGCTATGGAAGAGATACCCAGAAAACCAGGACAGGAAGCAAAAATGGCTTCTGCAGGACCCCTTACAAGCCTTATAATAGGCTTTGCCTGCTTGCTTATATACGGAAATCTGATTTCCCCTAACCCTACACTTTCTCAAAATCCAGTATACCTCATAATCTGGATTCTTGGAGCTATGAATCTTGTACTCGGGATCTTCAATCTCTTGCCTGCTTTTCCAATGGATGGAGGCAGAGTACTTCGTTCTTTTTATGCAAGAAGAATGTCTTATGTGAAAGCTACCCAGAGTGCAGCAACTGTAGGGAAATTTTTGGCTATTCTCATGGCAATTTTCGGGATTCTCGTGGGTAACCTCTGGTTCCCTTTGATCGCACTCTTTATTTACGTCGGTGCGTCTGAAGAGGAACGTTCTACACGGGCCGAGGTAACGCTTGAAAATATTCAGGTCAAGGATATTATGACTAGGGATGTTGTCTCAGTTAGTCCTTCCATGACAGTTGAAGATCTGATCAAATTTATGCTTGAGAAGAAACACATGGGTTACCCTGTAATGGAGGGAGATAGCCTGAGAGGAATTGTGACGTTTACAGACGCGCAGAATGTTCCCTATGTGGAACGTCCTGTGATCCAGGTCTCAGACATCATGACTAGAGATATTATTTCAGTACCTCCGGATGCACAGGCCAGCGATGTCCTTAGATTGGTCTCATCCAAAAATATCGGAAGAATTATTGTTATTGATAACGGATCGGTCGTAGGGATCCTTTCAAGAACAGATCTTATACGGATCCTGAGACTCAAGTCAGAATAATTCTTCTATAATAAAATAAAGGAAATTCATACTCCAATTAAAGAAATCTTTAAGAAAAACTGCTTAATGAAACCTAGAAATTGTCAAGGGTAAAAATTGTCAAGAGAATAGAGGATATAAGAGATAGTGTTATCAAAAGATATTTTTATCTAGAGAGCTAACTGTCTCAAGTTCTTAATGAATAAATAATAGACAAAATAACTCTGGAATTAAACAAAACAATTCTAGAATTGTGTGAAAACATATTAAATAAGTGTTTGAAGGATTGTGTAAAGCAAAGGTTGTAGAGATAGAAACTGGAACCTGTAGGCAGCAAAATATAAATCTCTAGCAGATAATTATTACCAGTTAATCATCTGCTATATAGCTAAGTTCTTAGCTAAGTTCTTTTATAGCTTTGTTATTTTATGTGAAGAGCTTAATTATTCATGTAATTAAATACAATCCTACAAGTGATGTTTCTCACATATCACATTTAATTCGTCACAGCAGAGAGATTAACAATGAACAAACCTGAAATTACAGATTCTCAGGACAAGGACCCTGACTACAGTTTTCACAGTTCATCTCAGGAGTCAATATATTCCATGGACAAACTTGTGACCGAAACCGCAGAAAATTTTGTTTCTGAAAGTTCCGTTTCTGTCAGAGAGTCTAAACTTTCTGATTCTTCAATTAACATGCAACAAGAAGACAAAATTTCTGCATTGGAATCCAAATCAGAACCCGATGAGCTTGAAACAGAGCTTGACATAAGTTCCGAACTTGTTGTAGAACCTGTTCCTAATTCAGCTTCCGAAGTTTCATTCGCTTCACCTTCCATACTATCAAGTGCTTCCCAAGCCGAATACCAGCCTTCAAAAATCGTGATCATAGGAACAGCCCATGTTTCGGAAAAGAGTGTTGCAGAGGTCAAAGCTGCGATCAGGAACCTGAAACCGGACATTGTAGCTGTCGAGCTCTGCAGGGGACGTTATGATGCCCTGAAAGGTAATGTGCAGGAAAAACAGGTTCCTATCAAGGAAATTCTTACTGAAGGCAAGGTCTATTATTATATTATTCACTGGCTGCTTGCCTATATGCAGAAAAAGATTGGGGAGGATATGGGAGTAAAGCCCGGAGCCGAGATGATTTCTGCGATCGAGGAAGCCGAGGCTGCTGGGGCCAATGTTGCCTTAATTGACCGGGATATCCAGGTGACCCTTCAGCGCTTCTGGGGAAAAATGAAGTTCCTGGAAAAAATAAAGATGATCGGCTCCCTGATAGGCGGTCTTATGGGCATAGGAAAAGGAACCGAGATCGATATCGATCAAATCACTGAAAGTGACGTTGTGACTACCCTTGTAAACGAACTCAGGGGTTTTGCCCCGACTGCAGCTGAGGTTCTCATTGATGAGCGGGACGCGTATCTTGCAGGTAGTATTCTCAGGGTTGCCGCAGGTGGAAACAAAACTGTTGTTGTAGTAATTGGAGCAGGACACAAACCTGGAGTACTTAAGTATCTGAGGAATCCAAAAAGTGTTCCTTCTCTGAATAGTCTTATGCAGATTCCAAAGAAGCGCATAGGCATTGGGAAAGTTGTCGGCTTTGCTTTTGTCGGCGTTATAGTCGGATTCTTTTTACTCTTGCTGCTTTCCGGCGTTCCGCTGGAACTCCTTTTGATAGCTTTCGGGTGGTGGTTTATTATCACAGGAACCCTGAGTGCAGTCGGCACTCTGCTTGCAGGCGGCCACCCTTACTCAATTCTAACTGCCTTTTTGGTTGCCTGGTTAACAACTTTACATCCGCTAATTGCCGCAGGCTGGTTCGCTGGCATTGTAGAAGCAAGACAGAGAAACCCTACCACTGCAGATATAAAAGCCCTCGCTGGGATAGAAACCTTCAGCGAGATGTTCAAAAACAGGTTCATGCGAGTTCTCCTTGTTGCAAGCTTTGCAAACGTAGGAAGTATGGCAGGGACTTTCGTTGGAGCTTATGTTATGATGCAGGTTACTGGTATTGATCCAAGAGACATTCTTCTTGCCGGATTCCATGCAATTGGACTTTAAAAGTTTAATGAGTGACTTTGAAGATCTAGTAAGACTGAAGATTAATAAGACTGAAGGCTTAATAAAAGATTTTGAGGGTTTGTATCGGACTTCTTCAGCCATCATTTTTCCCAGTCACCATTTTCCTTTACAATAGCATCTTTCTACTCTTTTCTAAAAAAGTTCTTAGTGGTGCGTACAATCCATTGCCAGTGTAAGACAAGATGAATAACTACAAGAATAATTATCAAGATTCCAGCCTTATTATGTATCCAGAGCCAAGTAGCTTTCGTTAACCCCATATATACAACATATCTCCCTCTCAGAATTCTAGGAGGTATAAAAAGATACATAAATAACCCTGTGCTTGCAACTACAAAAAAGAGGGCTGTCAGAAAAAGGCCTACTAAGTAATTGGTTTTTGCCCTGTTCAGATATTCACTTCCATATTTTATTTTTTTGCAATATAGAAATAAGCTCCTGTGAAAGCCAAGTTTAGTAAGTTTGCTTTCTATCACTTGTGTTCTTAAAACAAAAATTTTTCTTGAAAACAAATTGTTTTAAAAATAATTGATTCTGGGGCTCTGTAGAAATCCTCTGAAATAATGAATTTCCATAAATTTAAACTGAGCAGCAAGATCTGAATATACTTATCTTTTTTCAGCCTCTTTCATCTGANNATAGGTTTTCTACAGAGCCGATTCTGGGGAAATAAAAGTTATATGAAAAGAATAGTTAACTGGAATATTAAAATGGAGAGAATAATGTAATAATAAAATGACACGGTAATTAAAACAAAAGATTATTGAGTAGAATAAAAATTAAAAAAGATTATTGAGCTCAGAAGAGCTCATGTAGTTTAAACTGATATTTCCCTAATTTTCCACCGTAGTTTCCTGCGGAGATTTTCTTAATGCCTGGAACAGTTACCGCGGCTTCGATCCCTGTTTTCATGGCAGCTTTTATGCTTTCTTCATCAAGCCCGTTAATAACAATTTCATAAATAGAATTGACGTCTGCCGGGACTTCAGTATTCTCAACCTTGTCCTTTATGGAGGGACAGAATCTTTCATTAGCAGTAGCTTTCAGGAACTTGTATTTGTTTGCTCCAGATTTGGATCCGCTAGCTACAATTCCACCAGGGAAGGGAGTAATCGTACCTTCAAGCTCTGCAATTGCATCAACAGCAGCTTCAGCTGCGGTCAGGGCGCTCATCTGGGAATCCCCGAAGATGAAGAAGTTTCCACCTGCAATTCCAGCCACAGCTCCTATATTGTCTTCAGTCTGGAAATCTCCTTCCATAATTGGGATTTTATATACCTTGCGGCCTGCAATCTGGGTTTCGGACTCCGTTCCGTCTGCAAAGAACTTAAGTTTAAAGCCTACATTAAACTGTTTTTCAGCATCAGGAAGTCCATTGAAGACTGCAGTTGTGGGGGCTGTAAGTACACACTGCCCGATTCTTTCAAGAAGCTGCTCTT
The DNA here is from genome assembly GCA_002499445.1 of Methanosarcina sp. UBA293. GTDB lineage: Archaea > Halobacteriota > Methanosarcinia > Methanosarcinales > Methanosarcinaceae > Methanosarcina. The sequence continues at coordinate 15,438 of DALS01000008.1, read as the reverse complement.
CCAAAGCTTCATATTTGAAAGTGCAGATCTGGATATAAACTCCAGGTCTGCCATCAGGAGTCTCGCTTGGGCTTGCTAACCTTTCAATTCCTGCTTCTGCAGGACACATTATAACAGATGTTGCAAAACCTGTAGCTTCAGTAGCTGCCACAAGGGCCCAGCGTTTGGTAGTAGCGGTTATGAGTACCCTCGCAATCTTGATTGGAAACGCTTCTGCATATGTATCTTCGATTTCTACTCCATTGATTTCTATAATAATCCCTCATTTATTTATTATTGCTATCATTGAAGGTAATTTACGAATATTCAGGCTTGATTTTCCTGCATTCTCTGCCTTCTGTAAGTTTTCAGAACTTTCCAGATATCTTACAGAACAACATAGAATATACTGTTTACTCTGAGTACTACCCAAAGAGTTTAGAGATTACTCAGAAGTTATCCTGGGTAATATTTGACTTGAATATTATCCAAGGCACTAATTGACTTAGATTTAGCTTCAGATATACATTTAAAGTTTTATGCTACTTTTTCCTTCTAATTATTAATGAACTAATAATGTCAACTATAATATTTATATCAAATATATAATTTTTCAAAGAAAAGGCAAAAATAAAAATAACTTAATTGATAAGCTCCAAAATATCTCTCAATAAGACTTCAACAATATCCAAATAGATAGAAAACTAAATTTAAAAATATATTTATTCTTTTAAATTATCTTATCTCCTCTCAAAATAGTTCTTATGAGAAGGTCACCAGTAGAAGTATCAAGGGTTACTGTTCGCCCGTAATTCTTGCCAGTGTCCTCAGCTACAATTGGTATTTCAAGCCTTCTCAAGGTGTTTCTTGCCGATTTTATATTTCTTTCACCTATATTCATATTCCGATTTTCAAACATTTTTGCTCCTCCGACAAGTTTTGCTTCAAGTCTTTTTATGGAAGAGCCTTTTTTTACTATCTCATTCACGAGATACTCTATTCCAGAATCCGTATATTTCAGAGAGTTGTCCTTTATTCGCGCATTGTCTATAGTCGGAAGCATTGTATGGACAAGCCCTCCTATTCTTTCCCGCCTATCATAAAGCACTATACCCACACACGAGCCTAATCCAAAGGTTTTAAGTTTCACCGGACTCCTAGCTACCGCACAAGCTCCTATTCCCACTACAACTATGCCTGAGTCGGTCATTTTGAAAACCTCATGATTTAAAAATGATTAGAAACGATCTCTAAGTCTAACAAAACCTGGTACAAAAACCATATTTTTAAAAGAAGAACTTATACGCCTGCGTCAATAGTTTAAGAAGTAAGGTCCCAGATTAATAAGGCTTCTGATGAGACATCTCGCTAATCCTTCTTAACAGATAATCCAGAGAAGCCGGATCAAACAAAGTTAAAATATTTCCGTAAACTCTCTCTTCTTTTATCAGAAACTCCGCATCGAGCAGGAGGGCAAAGTCCATCTTACAACTCATTTCCGTGAGCACAGAGTTCAGGATAGAGACAAACATATCATACACCATATAAGGAGTTGAAATAAGAATATTTAGATCCAAAAAATCTGAAAGTGCAGTTACATAAGTTCCTGCCAAGATATGGCTGATTTCCTCAATTAAAGATTTTTTCATGGTATCAGCCGAAATCTTTCCATTTTCTTCGCCCGAAAAAATCAAAGAGAGGCTTCTTACACTTTTCTCAGGAAAAAGGATCAAGATACAGCCTTTCAGATCATTCTCGATATACATGAATGACCCTAGAACCGGGGATCCTGAAGCGCCTGCTACCCTTGGTATATTTTCAATTAATTCAAATTTTGCACCGAGAACCTTTGTGCATACAAGGCTATTTGTTAGTTTATATAGGGAAGTTGCCGAATTCCCAATCCCGATATTTTCTAGCTCTTTCAGAGCCCCATACTCGTATTCACTTAAACTCCTGAAGTTCTCGATCTCTTCCATAAATATCCCTTGAGATTTCTTTTACATACAGTCGTTCTCTTGTATTATAAGGTCTGAAGAGACTAGATGCAGCTCCAAGCAGGGTTTCGGACTTTCCTATTACAAAAAATCCTCCTTTCTCGAGGCTCTGGTAGAAATTAAACTGCAATTGCTCCTGAATCTCTTTTTTAAAATATATCATCACGTTTCGACAAATAATGAGATCAAAATGACTATTCCTAGAACCTGAAATCAGATCGTGGCGCTTAAATTGCATTAAAGATTTCAATTTATCTATTATCTGATATGAGTCACCCTGTTTCAAGAAATAACGTTCTTTTATGTTTGGATCAAGATTTTTAAGTGAATTTTCATGGTATATGCCTTTCTTGGCTTTTTCTAGACATTGAGTATCAATATCTGTACCTATAATTCTTATTCTATAATTATTGATATCGGTTTTCAGGACCCTGTGCAACAAAATAGCAAGAGAATATGCTTCTTCCCCTGCCGCACAACCAGCGCTCCAGATGCGGATTGAACGGATCAACGATTCTGATCGGTATTTGACAATATAAGGAATGATCTCCTTTTCGATTATACTGAAAGTTTCGGGATTTCGGAAAAATTCACTGACATTTACAGTAAGGGCCTCAATAAGAGATTCATACTCTTGCGGATCTCTCTTCAAAAGTTTCAGGTACGCTTCGTAATTCTCTGAATTGGTGGCTCGAACCCGTACGTTAATTCTACGCCTGAAATGCGCTTCCTTATAATGTTCACAGTTAAAGCCAGTATTTCGAGTAATAACTCTCTTTAACAGCTCAAAGCCAGGGTCTTTATCTAGGTCTCGAGCTATCTTCATCTCTTTATTTACGTCACTAGCACTTGCTTTTTTAACTGGATCATTGCCCATTTTTTCACCGGCAGCCCATTTATCCAAGCATTTTTATTTACAGTATTTTTCCGTTTTACGGTTTTTTGTCTACTATTATATATTTTTAAATCAGGGAGTTAACATCAATTATTAAAATGACATTTCCGTCACCCAGGATTGTTGCTCCTGCAAATCCTCGAGTATTTTCAAGGAGTTTGCTTTTGAAGCTTTTTACTATTACTTCTTGTTTTCCGAGCAGCTCGTCTACGGTTATTCCAATATATTGCCCTCGTTTTTCAACTAGGATTACGGAAAGATTTTCCTTATCCTCCTCAGGCAGTTGAAACAGTTTTCTCAATCTGAGAAGTGGAAGAACTTTATTATCTATTAGAATGACTTCCTGACCCTTAATATGCTTGATTTCTTGTCTCTTAATTTCGATGTTTTTTATTATGCTTGCGAAAGGAATTGCATATCTCTCCATTCCAACCCTTATTAGCATGGCCTGATAAACTGCAACGGTTAGAGGTAATTTCAACTCAAATCTGGAGCCAAGACCAGACTTCGACTCGACTTTAACAGATCCTCCAAGGCGCTCAATTCTGTTTTTTACGACATCCATTCCTATTCCCCTTCCAGAAATATCGGTAACGCTGCCAGAAGTGCTGAACCCTGGAGTAAAGATCAGCTGCATTGTCTCCCTTTCCTGAAGCTGTTCCTCACTTTCCCTTGAAATGAGCCCTTTTTTTAATGCAATTCTCCGGATTTCACCAGTATCTATTCCTCGTCCATCATCTTCAATTCTTATAAGGGCAAAATTTTCCTGTCTTGAAGCTGTAATACATATCGTACCTGTCTCTTTTTTTCCAAATTCCGCACGCTTTTCTGGAATTTCAATTCCGTGATCAACTGCATTTCTTAACAGGTGCACCAGAGAATCTCCGATCTCTTCAAGAATAGTCCTGTCGAGCTTGATTTCTTTCCCTTTAATCACGAAATCTATTTTTTTATTCTGCGCTCTTGCAAGATCTCTTACCATTCTTGGATAGATATAGGTGATATGATCTAGAGGTACCATTCTAGCTTCTATAACCTCGCCTTGAAGTTCTCTTGTCAGTTTAGAAAAGTCAGAAAGTGCAACCTCAAGCTCCTTGGATTTTAGGTTGCTTGTAAGCTCGCTTATTCTGCTCCGGTTGATTACAAGCTCACCCACAAGATTCATCAATATATCGAGCTGCTTGGTGCTGATTCTAGAGCTCTGAATAGTTTTTACTTTAAAATTCGGTTTCAGAAAATCGGGAGTTTTTCCTTCTTTTTCTACATGACAAATATTCTTTGCAATATTTATAGCTTGATCAATTTCTTCAGTTTGTAACGTTTCATATTCTATACTGTTTTTTCCTTCATTGTCTTCTATCTCATTATTTTTTATTACACTATGTGTGATCTCACAATTTTTCTCTTTGCCTTCTTTTGTTTCACTGCCTATCACCTGTACAGGCAAGCATTTGTCTTCAAACTTTTGAATATGAGTTTTTTTAGGAGACTTATTTATAGCCCTTAAGGTTCCTAGCACCTCACAGACATTAGGGTAGGATTCATAATTACTATCTGTGACTTTTTTTCTTTTTTCAGCCCCATTTGGCTCACCCTCAAAGGCATTTTCCACAAGTCCCTCAAGGGCATCCACACATACGAAGAGAACGTCAATCAAAAGAGAATCGAGTACAATTTGTCGTGCGCGCAGCCTATCAATCAAACTTTCCATTTCATGCGTTAACTCAACAATTTGTTTAAACCCCATAGTCGCAGCCATGCCTTTGAATGTATGAGCTGCACGAAATAACGTATTCATATGCTCTGCATTTTCTGGATTATTCTCAAGTGCCAGCAGGGAGTCACTCAACTCTTTGATGTATTTCTCAGATTCTACCCTGAAAATGACCATATATTTTGACATATCCATAATTCTCCCTGCCTTTCTGGAGGTTTTGATTTTTCCTTTTTTGAATGATTTCTCAACCCAATCAATTCGTGACTACTAAATCTGGGTTACTTTAATATTTTTATAAATTCTTCAGCCGTTTTATTCAGAGAAATCACAAGATCTGCTAGCCTTCAACTCTCTCTGGATGAAATTACCACAACAAGAGTCGAATATTCTTTCATAATCCGAGCAAGAGTCTTAAGACCGTAAAAGATAGATATTAAATTGTCTTGAAGAACGACATCAAGCCTTAAATTTTCAATATTTTAAAGACCTTTTCTTCCCATTGACTGCGACTCCTATTAACTTGAGTTTTGGATCTTTGCTGAGAATTGTATTTACAAGAATATTAGAGAGCAGCTTGCCAATTAAAGCAGAATCATTTATTATGAATACGTAAATAGTCATCTCAAGTAATTTTAGCTCATCTCAAATAATTTTAGTTAAACGTAAAATTTAATTTTTAAAGATTGATCTAAAGGAGTTTATTTAACAGTAATCAGTTTGGCGCAGTTTACAATTTGATGTCGCTTGATTCAATGAAGCTTCACTTAGCGCAGTTTGATTAGCAGCAATCTGATATATGCAGGCTCAAATGGTCTAATTTGGCTCAGCAATTTTCCTTATTACATCCAGCATTCCATCAGGTTCAAAGGGCTTTATTATAAAACCCATAGCACCTATCTTCATTGATTCGGTTATGAGCGCTTGCTGACCAAGAGAAGAACACATTACTATTTTTGCATCTGGGTCCATAATAAGAAGTTTTTGCAATGCTTCTTTTCCATCCATATCTGGCATAATTATATCCATTAACACAATATCGGGCTTTACTTCCAGATATGTCTGAATTGCCTCCTCCCCGTCACCAACCTCAGCAACCACTTCATGTCCATGCATCAGAAGAATATCCCTAATTATCATCCGCATAAATTCGGCATCGTCCACAATCATAACTCTGGCCATGCATTTCCCTTCTTTCATTCTTGAAGAAGCGACAATATCGGATAATTATATTTCACACTCCTATTTTGGAATGTTCCGATCCCTTATTCCTATCTGTGCCGAATCTCGCCTCTTGCCTACATATTCTTCATAAATTAATGCTATGAATCAAAGAACCTTAATTAAAGACTATTCCAGGTTAACATATGTAACCAATCCAAGTTCCTTGTTAAGGCCGATCTATCTCAAATGTGTGAAAAAATATATACTAGACCTGCTATATTAAACTTTTTTAATTATCTTTGACAAAATATAGGCTTAAAATTCTATGAAAATTTCGCGAATTGACACTTCAACAAACTATCCCAAAAATCAGAGGTTCTTTCCTATCCGTCAGCCGAGTTTCCATTCTGGTTTCTAAATAAAAACAAAAATATTAATGAAATATATTTTAAAAAATAAAAATATTTAGCTACTTGTTTTTAATTAATCTAGATTAATTTCAAGTCATCTTCCTGAGATAAAACTACTCAAAATATACAAAGTTTAAACAAATTATTATTATTGCTGTATATATATTGAAAGTATGACGCTATAATTAATAAATAAATTTATATTGTATTAAATTTTAAATAGCACGCAGCAAATTGAAAAATTAACCAAGATGCAGTTTATAGATCTAAGTGTACTTGGCATTATCTCTTCACCAAGATACTCAGACCTATATGGAAAGTTATTTCAAATCTTTCTATTTGAAATCTTCCAAGGAAGGTTCGCTATTCAGCACTTCTTTGGCAGATTACACTTATAAGACCTACCTTACAAAGGTCTTCAAGTAGCCCCAAGGAGTGAATTTTAATGCCTGAAATCCTGATTGTTGAAGATAACTTGCTCAATCTGACGGTCGAAGCAGACTTGCTTAAATCCATTGGATATGAGCCAAAAAAGGCAAAAAACGGTTTTGGAGCCCTTGAAATTCTCAATAAAATGAAGATTGACCTGGTATTGCTTGACATGGAACTTCCAAAAATGCACGGTCTTGAACTACTTCAAAGAATGAGACTTAATCCTGAAACCCGGGATATAAAAGTAGTTGCAGTCACAGGCTACTCTGATCCTGAAAGTAAAGAAAAGTTCCTTAAGGCCGGATGTTGTGCTGTTCTTGCCAAACCCATAAATTTTGGTGACTTTATCTCACAGGTCGAAAAATTTCTTACAACAGCGGAATCTTAAATATAAAGGGCAGATGCCTCAAGAATAACCAATTGAAAATTAAGAAAGGACTGAAAACCTTTATAAGGTTTTCATTTTTGGATAAAACAGAAAATTTATTAATTCTCAAATAGTCTGGTTGAATATTAGTTAGGAAAATCAGGCAAAATCTTATAGAAACACTTCCGCCCGTTTACCTTCTTCAGCAGATACTGCTGACAGTAATAGCTCAATTGTATATGGAAAGGGTGTATAGGCTGGGAGGCTGGAGGAGAGGGTGAAAGATATGTATAAAAATACAAAAATCGGGCATTTAGTTATAGGTTTTGCTCTTCTTCTGGTTTTGATTTTTTTTGTTGGATACACAGGCTATCAGGGTATGAACGAAGTTGAAAAAAAGAGCCGAGCCATTCAAAACATGACCTTTATCATGAATAATATGCAAGAAGTTCTGGAAGCTCAGGAAAGTTATGTTATTCATGATGATCCTGTTTACAAGAAAAACGTTTATAGCTATCTTGACCTTGTGCCCACCCAGGCAGCTATATCCAAAGAGATATACCTTAACTATCTTGATCCTGTAAATCAGGACCGTATGGACTCTATTCTTAAAACTTCCGGCGAGTTTAGAGAGATTTTTGACGGCTATGTTGAAGCAGACGGTGAAGAGATAGCCCTGAGAACCCAAATCGTCTCAAATGGCGAGTTAATCTTGCAGAAAGCGAATGAGATTCATGAAGATCAAATGCTTCAATATCAGCAATATCTTGAGGCGGGTTCCTCGAGTGGGGTGCTCCAGCAAAAGTTATCCAATGCTCAGGAAGCTCAGAAAGTCAGCTTACTTGCAATGGAAGCCCGAAATGAATATCAAAATTATATGATTACTCTCGATAATCAGCATGTGAAACAATTTGATCAGCTGCTAGGGGAAATAATTGAAGTTACCGAGAATCTAGATGAGCAGATGGCAAAACCCGAAAATCTTGAGCGGGGAAACACCATAATTAACAAAGCTAAGGAGATCCGGACTGATTTTGATCACCTGAAAACCATTAAAGAGAAAAAGGCGGCTCAAGTGAAAGACATGGCAATCATAGCTGCGCAGGTTGAAGGGATTGCTCAAAATGCCAGTGTCGATCAGAAAGACAAACTTGATACCCTGATAAAAGACTCTATAAATAAGATCTTTTTAGTTACTCTTCTTTCGATGCTTACGGGAGCTTTACTCGTTTCTGTGATTCTGAACCTCTACAGAAAACCCATCTACGAATTGCTTGAAGCGGCAGACCGAATCTCTGAAGGAGACCTTAGTGTTGAGATTAAAGGAAACTCGAGAAGTGAAATCTCTCAACTCTCAAAAGCTTTTAAATCGATGGTTGAAAACCTCCGCAGCCTGATTAAAGGAATTCAGGAAAGTTCGCTTCACCTTTCCACACTTTCGGAAGAAATGTCTGCTTCTTCCGAGGAAGTAGCTTCGGCGTCAAGAAAAATTTCCGATGCTGCGTCTGAAATTTCAAACGGAACTGAAGTACAGAGTACAAAAATAGTGGATATAACTCATGCAATGCAAGATATGACCCATAGCATCCAGGAAATTGCTGAGAATACCCAAAAAGTTTCTAAGAATACGGGTCTTGTCAATAATGCTGTCAGTGATATTGGAAATGCTTCAAGAGAAATCCTGTTAAAAATGGACCTTATTCGCTCCTCTGTTAACGATACTGAGGAAGTGATAATGGGGCTAGATTCCAAATCTCAACAAATCGATGAAATTGTAACTCTTATTACTAGGATTGCGGACCAGACAAATATGCTTGCGCTAAATGCTGCAATTGAAGCTGCTCGAGCTGGCGAACACGGTCGAGGTTTCTCTGTTGTAGCGGATGAAGTCCGAAAACTTGCTGATGAATCCGGCAATGCTGCTAATAACATTTCCAGGCTAATTGATGAAATAAGAAGCAGTATCAGTGAAACCGTGGAAAGTATAGAGGCTAGTAAAAAAGATGTGCAGGTCGGCTCAATATCCGTAAATAACGCGGTTGAAATGGTTGCAGGGATAGTTGCTACAATTAATGAAATCACAAATATGATAGAAGATGTTGCGGCCGCTACAGAGGAGCAGTCTGCATCCATTGAAGAGATCACCTCTACCCTGGAGGATATCTCCTCAATCTCGGAACAAACCGCCGCAGGAACCCAGGAAACTGCTGCAGCTCTTGAAGAGCAGAGTGCTTCAATGTCAGAGCTTGCTAATATGGCTAATGACCTCTCATTGCTTGGGGAAAAGATGAGAAAAGCCACGGAAAAGTTCAGGCTTGGTAATTCGAAAGAAGGAGCAGAAAAGGCAGACAGTTAAAAAGATGGATAGTTAAAAAATAGGTCGTCCATCATTAAGCAGTTGATGTTTTCATGATTAATTTTCCAGTGCTAGAAATGCCTTATGTTTCGTGCATCAAGCATGCTATTAACCTTACTGGATTGCAAAAAAGGTATGATGCACCACTAAAAGTGTTTTGGAAATACATCAACTAACTAATTGTGCACGACCAAAAAATATAGATAGCTGAAAATATGGACAGTCAAATCTCGGAGTTAACCAGTTAAAATTCGAAGTTAGTTTGAGGAAATCAAATGTTTGAAGAAACATTAGAAGAGAATTCGAGGTTCTCAGAAGAAAATCTCCATTTAGTGACCTTTGGGCTTTCAGGAGAGGAGTTTGGAGTAGATATTATGCAGGTCTCCGAAGTAATTCCAGTTCCGAGAATTACCCGCATTCCTCAGGCTCCAAAATGCGTAAAAGGACTTATTAACCTGCGGGGCAAAATCCTTGTTGTAATAGACCTTAATAAGCGACTTGGCTTTAGCCCTAATGAGACTGACAGTCTGTCCAGAATAATCATAGTGGAGATCAAAGATACAGTTATTGGAATGCTTGTTAATTCTGTAAAAGAAGTTATGCTCCTGCCTCTCTCCTCAGTTGAAACAACCCCTGAAACAATTAAATCGAAAATTAATGCAGAATATCTAACAGGCGTCGGAAAAGTAGGGAACAGGCTTCTTATTCTCCTGAACCTTGCAAAAGTACTTGGAGAAGAAGAAATCGAAGAACTCAGTCAGTTATCATCTACTGAGGAGAATATTTGAACTTGGCCAGCTATCCTTTGCTGAAGGAAATGTTTAAAGCCCACGAACAAATTTAAAAACGTGCATCCTGTGCTCATATTCCTTTCCACCCCTTTTTGCATTCTATTTTTTGCAACTAGACTCAGATTACATCCTTCCTATGTTATCTGTATTCCAATAGCTAGAGAGTTGACTGCCAGACTCGATAACCCCCCTATTTCCACTGCAGCTACCCTTGCACTTGGACTGTGGCCTCCTTTAACCTTGCCTATCCTTCGCCTATAGCTTCACCTGTAGTAACCTCAGCAGCGGAAGAACTTTTCAGCCCATACACTGATATGCTTTTTGTCCTGCATTTCCTATCTCAGTTCTGCTTTTTGTCCTGCATTTCTTATCTCAGTTCTCACTTCCATTGCAGGCCATTGCAGACTACTTTATACCAGAAAGCTTGGAGCTTTGTGTATCCTCTTTTACTGAGTTTTAATTGTCATTCTTCCGAGATATTCTCTTCTAATTTTGCCATAGTACAATTGTAATTTAATAATTTGGAGTATGGCAAATAATAAATAGCGGGTTTTTATATTTCTCTATATGAATGAGCAAAGTTATCCTGAATTTACGGGCCTTGAGCTCTCCCCAAGAAAGATAGATTATCTTAAGTTCATTCTTGAAAAAGATGGTACTGTAAAAACCACAGAGATTTCCTCAGGCCTACAAGTCGACCCTTCAACTACAAGCAAGACCTTAAACGAGCTTGCAAGCGCAGGATACCTAAATCATATTCCTTACAGAGGTGTTGACCTGACGGAACTGGGCGAAGCATATACGCAATTTCTTGTCCGGAGGCACAGGATCCTCAGTCTTCTTTTAACCCATTACGGTCTTTCGCCAGAGGAAGCATGTGATGAAGTTTCGCGTTTTGAGGCTTTTGTTTCCAGAGATGCTGTAGATAAAATCTGCAGTTCAATGGGCCACCCTATGTTCGGAGTATGCGGAGAAATAAGTCATGGGAAATGCCTACATGAGGAAAATCATCATTGAGCGTCATCATTGGGCATCATTATTAAGTATCATCATTGAGTGCCAGAACAAATAAAGTGTTAAACGAAATGCTAAGTGAAATGCTGAATTAAGTGTTAAATGAAGTGTTGAACAAAATTTGGGCTTGCACCAAAAAATTTCCTGAATAACTCAAAAGTTTGGACACATACCAAGTTCTGAGCGCAAAACGTGAGCCAAATTAAGTTGAAATTAAAAAAGTGAGACCTAAAGTATGAATCTGAAAATTCTACCTTTGTTAGTGCTCTTGACTGTTAGTTTGAGCCTTTTTGCTAGCGGCTGTACAGGTCCAGGCGACTCCCAGGTTAATAAAAGTACAGGACAGGAAGTAGCAGGGAAGGGTGAACCTATAGTTGTAGCCGTAAGTGTGCTTCCTCAAGCCGAATTTGTAGAAAAAGTTGGTGGAGACAAAGTAAAAACCGTTGTCGTTATTCCTCCAGGAGCAGATCCTCATACTTATGAGCCATCTCCAAGAGAAATGGGAAAAGTAAGCGAGGCCCGTATGTACGTTACGGTCGGGATTGGTATGCCTTTTGAGGAAATCTGGATCGATAGGTTCGAAAGCACCAATAGCGGAACTCTTATAGTAAATTCTTCTGAGGAGATCAAACTCAGAGAACTTGATGCCCACAATCATCATGAAGGGGAGGGATTGGAGGAACACGAAGCAGGACCTGGAGAGCATGAGAACAACTCTAAGAACAACGCCCACAAAGAGCTTGATTCTCATATCTGGACATCTCCTGCAAATGCAAAGATAATGGTCGAGGACATTTACGAGGGACTTGCGAAAATTGATCCTGAAAATAAAGAATACTATGCCCAGAACAGGGACGCTTATCTTAAGGAGCTAGATGCTCTGGATGTGAGGATCCGGGAAAAGCTTGAGGGAAAAAAGGAAAGAATCTTCATGGTTTATCACCCTTCCTGGGGCTATTTCGCAGCGGATTACAACCTTAACATGATTTCAGTTGAGATTGAAGGAAAAGAGCCGAGCGCTCAGAATCTAGCTAAGCTTGTGGATCTTGCAAAGGAAAAACATGTTAAAGTTATCTTTGTCCAGCCCCAGTTCAGCCCAAGGAGTGCACAAGCTGTAGCTGAAGAGATAGGCGGCGAGGTTGTAGCTGTAGACCCGCTTGCAAAGAATTATATTCCAAATATGGATAAAGTATCCGATATTTTTGCCAGAAATCTTGTATGAAATATCGGCTCTGTAGAAATCCTCTGAAATAATGAATTTCCATAAATTTAAACTGAGCAACCGGATCTGGATATACTTATCTTTTTTCAGCCTCTTTCATCTGATATAGATAGGTTTTCTACAGAGCCGAAATATCAAAAGGTTATAACCTAATAAATAAAAAGATTATAACCTGATAAATAAAAAGATTATAACCTGATAAATAAAAACGATATTCTGAAGGGAAGGCGATGGAGAAGGTTATAGAACTTAGGGATGTCTGGGTTCGTTACGGAACCCAGACAATTCTTGAGGCAATAAATCTGGAACTGAAAGAGCCCAATGGACTGCTTGGGATAATCGGGCCTAACGGGGGAGGAAAGACTACATTTCTCAAGGTGCTTCTTGGGCTTTTGAAGCCTTACAGAGGCAGCGTAAAACTCTTTGGGAAATCTCCCGAGAAGAGCAGGGAGCTTGTAGGTTATGTCCCTCAGTACAGGGGTTTTGATTTTGACTTTCCTATCAGCGTTTGGGAAGTGGCGCTTACAGGCAGAATGAGCCATACAGGTCTTTTAAGAAAATACCACGAACAAGATAAAAAGGCTGCCGAAGAAGCCTTGAAGACAGTAGAAATGTTCCAATACAGAGACAGGCAGATTGGGCAGCTTTCGGGCGGGCAGCGGCAAAGAGTCTTTATTGCGCGAGCGCTTGCCACAAACCCCAAACTCCTGCTTCTGGACGAACCCAACTCAGGACTTGATCCTCATATGCAGGACGAGCTCTACCGACTGCTGGACAGGCTAAAGCAGAAAATGGCGATTATCATGGTTACTCACGACCTGAGTGCAGTTTCGATTTATGTCGACAAAATAGCCTGTTTAAACCGCACCCTCCATTACCATGATTCCAGGGAAATCCCAATTGAAGACCTAGAAGCTACCTACCAATGTCCTGTCGAGTTAATTGCCCATGGAATACCTCACAGGGTGCTGAGTAACCATGAGGGGAACTCCTGAAGTCAGGATTGGTTCGAAAAACACACGGAGAAATAAAATGTTTGAGCTTCTTCAATACAACTTTATCCAGAACGCCCTTGCAGCCGCAATTCTTGCAAGTATAGCCTGTGGGATTATTGGAGTCTACGTGGTCGTCAAAAAAATAGTCTTCATTAGCGGTGGGATAGCCCACGCTTCCTTTGGAGGTATTGGATTGGGCTATTACCTGGGAATCAATCCCATGTTCGGCGTTCTTCCCTTCAGCCTTGTCTCAGCTCTTATTATGGGAACCGTGAGCAAGAAGTCAAAAATCCCGGAAGACAGTGCTATAGGCATACTCTGGTCTCTTGGAATGGCGCTTGGGATAATCTTTGTCTACCTGACTCCTGGTTATGCCCCTGATCTTATGACTTACCTCTTTGGCAACATCCTGACAGTGCCTCGCTTAGACCTTTACTTTATGTTAGCTCTTGATATCATCATAATAGGTGCAGTTTACCTATTTTATAAGGAGTTTCTCGCCCTCTGTTTTGACGAAGAATTCACAACCGTGCAGGGCCTTCCTACACAGAAGCTTTACCTTTTCCTGCTCTGTATTATTGCTCTGACAATCGTAGTTCTTATTAAAGTCGTGGGTATTATCCTTGTAATCGCCCTTCTCACCATTCCTGCTTCCCTGAGCCGCAAATTCACTCATAACCTGAAGCAAATGATGCTGATTTCCATAATCTTTGGAACTGTAATCAGTGTCACTGGAATAGGCCTTTCATATGCTCTGAATGTCCCTTCCGGTGCAACAATTATTCTCATATTGAGTCTTGTATACGGACTTGTAGCCTTCGGAATGGAAATAAATGAGAATAGAAGAATTTCAGGAAATTAAGAGAATAAAAGACTTTATTATCCAAAGATTGAAAGGATTAGGCCTGTATTCATCATTCATGATATTTAAGTTGGATTTTATGAAACTTTAAAGTGAATTTTATGGAACTTATCAACTAGGTAAAACTCCCCTTAAATTATATTTATATAGTATTATTAAGACAAAATTTTATATATAGGTAGATGCAAGAGCCTAAGAGTTTAATTAATCTATAGAATCCCAGGAATAAACCTTTCAGACTGGGTTCGTAAAGGAAAAACGGAATCTGAAGCATCTAACCCGTGTGCGTATAATCGCTTCGAGTGGGGAAGCGACGGATACGCCGGCAAGTTAAACACAATGGATGTCCTAGAGCTACCCTAAGCTAATCCAATCCCTTAGCTAATCCAGTAAGTGTATCTAAAAGCTACTTCAAAGCAAGTTGACTGAGCCCATTACATGAAATGGGAACCACCAGATTGTTAACTAAAGTAAAATGCCACACCAGGGTGATAAAATGGACCGTGATACAACCCGGGATCAAAATATAAGAGAAAACGAAACCTTTGATGGAGAGTACCTCGATCTTCCGGATATACCCCTTCCGGAGACCGATAACGTGCTTTATTCAATCCTGAATTCCCTTAACCAGAATATCGCAGATTTTCACACTTTTGTGAAATTCAACCCCTATCTGTCTGAGGACCATCTGAATGTTGAATTGCTTAAAAGAAGCATGGGCATTCACAGGGACTTTGCAGCTCTCTTCCTGCATACCAAAGAAGAACTAGTATTTACCTACCCCGAATTTATAGAGAAAACCGAAAAATTGCTGTTCAAGGGGAATATTGGTACTGATTGCATAAAGTATACCCATAAGATATGCAGAACAATAAGCGACTATAAAATAGCCCTGCATAGAGAAGGTTATCTACCTGACCTAAGAAGGCAATTACCGTTAGTTGATTTGTAATCAACCGGTAACTTACTTTTTTCTATAAAATTCCTTTTTATTACAAGAGTTAAAGACTAGCTTTAACTCTTATATTTAAAAGATGCTAAGAATTCTAACACATCTAAGAATTCTAATATATCTAAAATTTTGAGGTTTTTAAGAACTCGAGAGGCTTCAGATCACAATTCGAATCTAGAAAAGAAGGATTCTTCCCTATTTATACTTCAACTTCTTTAATGTTTTTCTTGACTTCTTGAGATTTATATTTAATTTTCAGTACATCCGGCTCTGTAGAAATCCTCTAAA
>DALS01000045.1 GCA_002499445.1 Methanosarcina sp. UBA293 | reverse complement strand
TTGTTCCAGAAGTAATGTAACTTTCCTTCCAGTAAGTCTGGAGGTTAAAGATCATTCTTATTCCTTCGGTCAGGTCTGCTCAGAAAGGGGCTCTAGCCCCTGCTTTTTTCGATATTCATTTATTGCGCTGTGGACTGCTTCCCTAGAAAGAACTGAACACTCCAGCTTGCCTGGAGGCAGGCCTTCGAGAGCTTCAGCGACTGCTTCGTTTGTAAGGTTCCAGGCTTCTTCGAGAGTTTTGCCTTTTATCAGTTCAGTTGCCATGCTACTGGATGCAATTGCTGCTGCACAACCGAAAGTCTTGAACCTTGCATCTTCAATTCGATTATCTTGGATCTTCAGGAAAAGCTTCATATGGTCTCCATGTGGGTTTCCTGCTTCTCCAACGCTATCAGCATTCTCAATTTCTCCTACGTTTCTCGGATTCATGAAGTGGTCCATGACTTTTTTATTATACACAAAACTCCCCCAATCTTACATCTCATTCTCACATCTTATTCTTCATCATCTACGCTTTCTATTTTCTTCTTGACTTTTATTTTAGTTATGTTTTCTATTTATTTTTCACACGCATTTTCGGGCTTATAGAAAGGTGATATAGCCCTCAGCTTTTTGACGGTCTCAGGCAAGACCTCAAGTACATAATCAATATCTTCTTCAGAATTTTCATCCCCAAGGGTTAGGCGAAGGGAACCTTGAGCTATTTCCGGAGGCAGTCCTATTGCCCTGAGCACATGCGAGGGCTCAAGAGAACCTGAGGAACAGGCACTTCCTGTAGAACAGCAGATCCCCATCTGATCGAGCATGAGAAGCAGGGATTCGCCCTCAATATACTCAAAACTGAAGTTAAGGTTATCAGCAAGGCGTTTTTCTGGGTGCCCGTTTAACCTGCAGCTAGGAATCTCCAGGACACCGGCAAGGAGGCTATCTCTCATTTTCTTCATCTTCTCATTGTGATTCTCAAGATTTTCTGCTGCAAGTTCTATTGCTTTTCCTAATCCAACAATACCTGCAACATTCTCGGTTCCTGCTCGTCTTTTTTGTTCCTGGCCACCTCCGTGCATATAATTGTCGATTTCTGTCCCTTCCCGAATATAGAGCGCTCCTACTCCCTTAGGCCCATAGAACTTATGAGAGGAAAGGGAAAGCATGTCAACGTCGCTGTCTTTCTTTTTCATCTCAAGAGGGATTTTACCAATTACCTGCACAGCATCGGTATGGAAAGGAATCTCATGTTCTCTTGCAACTTCGCCTATCTCAGGAATTGGCTCTATTGTCCCGATCTCGTTATTTGCATACATCACTGAGATCAGGATAGTGTCTTTCCTGATCGCAGCTTCCACTTCTGCAGGGTCTATAAGCCCGTGTTTATCCACAGGCAAGTAGGTCACTTCAAAACCCTGGGTTTCCAGATACTTGCAGGGGTAAAGCACAGCATGGTGTTCGATTGGCGTTGTGATGATATGTTTTCCTTTCTTTTGTCTGGCAAAAGCGGTTCCTTTGATAGCCCAGTTATCTGATTCAGTTCCTCCTGAGGTGAAGTATACTTCTTCAAGATTGGCCCCTAGAGCCTTTGCAAGTTGCTCACGGGCGGCTTCAACTGCCTCTTTACCTTCTCCTCCTATTGAATACAAAGAAGAAGGATTTCCAAAACGATCTTTCAAAAAAGGCAGCATTGCTTCAAACACTTCAGGTTTTGTGAAGGTAGTAGCTGCATGATCCATGTAAACAAAGCGCTTTTCTCCCATCAGAACCCCTTAGAAAATAGGGATTTGCGCAAATATGTATTTATTGTATATTTTGCTTTCCTGATTCAAGAATTGAAGTAAGCTGTAAAGAAAAGCTATAGAGAAAACAACAGAGAAAAGCTATGGAGCAGGCATCAAGCTATCATATATAACGTGTTTTAATTCTTGGCGATCAATACATATATTTATATTATTTGGTAGAATTTATAATGTAATGGAGGGGAGTAGAGAATACCAGCTTTACCTTGAAGCCCTGGATGATGAAAGGTCGGCATGGGGAAGGAGAACGGCAATAAGGAGGCTCTGTGACTGCAAAACCGAGGAGTCTCTATACTATCTGAATGAGCTTATAGTTGACAGGTATTGCCTAGTGCCTGATTGGCTAAAGAGGATCGCAAGAGAGTATTATGTATCTCTGTGCCTTGAATTTCTCTGATTTTTCTCTATTTTTTACATCTCAGAGAAGTCTTGAGAAAGCATTTTATTTTTCCTCTCAATCCGTTCTCGTGTTTAATATTTTTTTACTTTAACCAGGCAAAGAGACCTGGTCTCCTGCTCACTAGTTTTACAATCATCTATCGAAATTATTCTCAAAAGTTTTATAAACTATTATAAACTATTAATAACAAATCTATCTGTTACTATATTTAAAATGTTATTATTTTATGCAAGGGGTACGGAGTATTCAAAGTTTCTAAATCTAGTCTTATTGAACTCAAGAGAATCCCTATAAAAAATGGATAAGTATACAAATATATTTAAAGTGGAAGAGATAGAATACTAATAGGTTACTAACAGGTGGTAATATTGGGAGACATAATTGAATATGGTGGCGTAAAAACACCTCTAGAGTTCCTTGAGCCTGTAAATAGTATGGCTGAAGTCTGTTTATATAAGGACGAACAAAAGGTTTTACAGGGGTTTGTGCGCAATAAGGCTGAACAAAAAATCGATTACTATGATAAAAAAATAACTGAGATGAAGCAAAAATACGATATGGATTTTTCAGCTTTTGAGAATAAGATTTGT
Source organism: Methanosarcina sp. UBA293 (assembly GCA_002499445.1). Classification (GTDB taxonomy): domain Archaea; phylum Halobacteriota; class Methanosarcinia; order Methanosarcinales; family Methanosarcinaceae; genus Methanosarcina. Next base: position 31,562 of record DALS01000045.1, on the reverse strand, counting down.
TTGATGACGGCAGAGGTAGATCTTGAAGAATGGAATGATTTTGCACTCTGGGGAAGTTACGTCAAAGCATACCGATTTTGGGTACAGTTCTGCTGAGTGAAACTTGAAGTTCAGGCAATCCTATTACACCACTACACCGTTCGAATCTTCAAATGCCTGCTCTCCTTTTTTTTGTCTGGTTATTCCAGTCGAATGCAACAGTTTTAAATTTTATCTCCAGTCATTTCGTTTTATTTAGGCCTTTAAATAACTTAATTTTGGAATAATACCCTCGAAGTTCCAGATATACTTTTAAAAATATAGGAAGCCTAATATCCGAGTAAACCTATATAATTAATTAAATTCTTAAAATCCAAGCATTTTTAAATGGATTTTACTGGAAAGGGGTTTTAATATGTTCTCACTGAATGAACAAAAGGCTATTGAACTTGGAGAATCTGGAGAGCGAGCAATAAGAGAACAAAATGAATATGATGCACTCCAATATATTGAGTACCTCCGGGAATTTGGAGAAGAGTTGCTCAAGGCAAAATTAGAGACGGATTTAAAAAGGGTTGTTATCTCTCTCCGGAATATTGGCAACAAAGCCATCCAGAAAAAGATCGAGAACGTTGCGTCCACGGTTCTTAGTGACCTTAAATCTCTTTCTGAAACTGCACTCGATATGAATTTCTCAAATGCAATGTGGTCTTTTTCAAAAGCTGCACAGGAAATCGGAAAAGGAGCAGTACAGTTTCAGTTGCTTGAACCTGCAAAAATTGCGCTAGATTATCTTAAAATGATAGGGCTGGGCGCGGTTGAAAAGAAAATGGAGGTTGTAACTCTATGGACGTGCCTGGCACTTGAGGAAATGGCTTATCTTGCAAATCGGCAGCAGCTTGAAGACTTCAGCAAGGAAGCAAAAGACGCTAGAGAAGAAGTTATAAAATCCTCGGAAGCCTCAGGGCTTGTTACAAGGGACCAGATTGAAAAATACCCCCAGCTTATTGCCCAGACCGTAAGTCAATATTCAGAGCTTCAGAATCTTCAGCCTGCAGGCTATGCGGTCAGACCCAACGAGGAATTCACAGAAGAGGAATTCTTTGAGGAAGAAGAAAGTGAGGAGCAAGAGACTGAAACTGAGGCTGTCAAAAAGGAAAAATAAGCCTGGCAAACAGGAAAAAATCTGGTTATTTTCAGCTATTTTCTAGCTATTTTCCAACTATATTCTAACTTTTCCCGGCGGTTTACACAACCGTCTGCCTTTTTTTATAATTTTTCGAGATTTTTAGGAAATTTTCAATTATTTTCAGCCCATTGGGAGTAAGCACGGATTCGGGATGGAACTGAAGACCATAGATCGGGTACTGCACATGTTCCACAGCCATTATACTCCCGTCCTCGGCCCTGGCAGTGACCTTTATCTTGGGAGCAGGTTCGCCAATCTCAAGGGAATGATAGCGGCCTGCTTCAAATGGACCTTCAAAGGCTGAGAATAGTGCAGACCCCTCATGCAGGATCTTTGAACTTTTCCCATGCACCGGACCAACCTTGCTTCTTCGGACCGCTCCGCCGAAAGCCACATTGATAGCTTGGTGTCCAAGGCAGACTCCAAGAAGGGGAATTTCCCTGCCCAATTCCCTAATTATTTCCAGGCAATTCCCTATATCCCTGGGGTCAGAAGGGCTTCCCGGGCCTGGAGAAATAACCAGGGCATCAGGCTTTATCTCCCTTAGTTCTTCCAGGGAAACCGTATTGGGAAGTACCAGAGTATCATTTTCGAAATAAGAGATATAGTCTACCAGATTCCAGACAAAGGAATCCTTATTGTTTATGAAGACAATTTTCACCTAAAAGCACCCCTGAGCTTAATATTTCCCGTATTTTTACTTCTTATCCTTCTTTGCTTTCCTTTTACCTCTTTTTATTAAAGCTCTCCGCCGATCGCCGCAAGCATTGCAGCCATCTTGCGCTCGGTTTCCCTGAATTCATAACCCGGATCGGAATCCGCTACAATTCCTGCCCCAGCCTGCACCGAGGCTTTTTGGTCCTGTACAAGCACAGTCCGAATTACGATTGCAAAATCAGCGTCTCCGTTCCAGTTGTAATATCCGACTCCTCCACCGTAAATCCCTCTTGGAGAAGCTTCAAGTTCGGAAATAATCTCCATGGCGCGAATTTTCGGAGCTCCAGAGAGCGTTCCTGCCGGAAATATCGCCCTGAAAGCATCGAACTGGTCACATTCCGGCCTCAGGGTTCCCGAAACCGTACTTTCGATATGCTGGACATGGGAATACTTCAGGACTTTCATGAATTCAGAAACCTTTACCGAGCCGCTTTCCGTAACCATCCTTACATCGTTTCTTCCGAGGTCAACAAGCATCACATGTTCAGCTCTTTCTTTTTCATCATGAAGCATGTGTGAGGCAAAAGCTTCGTCTTCAGCTTCGGATTTTCCACGGGGGCAGGTGCCTGCAATCGGGTTTATGATTACAGTCCTTTTATGGACAGTTAACAGGGTTTCAGGGCTTGCTCCGACAATTGCCAGATCTCCAAATTCAAAAATGTACATGTAAGGACTAGGATTGATTGCCCGAAGCTGCATATAGAGTTCGAAAGGCGACTGCTCAATCCGGAACTCGAATTTCCTGGAAATGACTGCCTGGAAGATATCCCCTGCAAAAATATGCTCTTTTGCCTGGATCACCGACTCCTCAAATTTCTGTTTCCCGATAGTGCAGTTCAAAGCAACTGGACCTGAAAGCATTGATGCTCCTGGCGCACTTTGTGTTCTTGACGTGCTTGATGCGCTTGAAGCTGCTTCTGCTTCTATTGAGTTCCCGGAAACGGCAGCTTTCTTCAGTATTGAGAAAAGCTTCTCGGCTTCCAGCAGGGCTTTTTCATATTTGTCATATATTTCTCCAGCATTCAAACCTGGATTTACAAAAGAAGTGATCACAATATATATTTCTTCAGTCAGATGGTCGAATAAAAAAGTCTTCGAAACCAGCAGGTACTGGAGTTCAGGAATCCCGGATTCAAAGCTTTTTTCGAATCCAAGCCAGCTATCGTAAATAGCATCATAAGCCGTATAGCCTATAGCTCCACCTAGGAAAGTCTGCCTGTCAAAGCGCTGTGCATTCAGGAGCCCCTTCCCGTTTGCAGGAGGAAAAACCAGGCGAAGAGCATCGAAAGCATCTTTTCCTCGAGGAATTGGAGCTGTGAGCTTTACATTTTTTAGTTTTGAGTTTTCAGTCTTCGGATTTCCCTCAACGGTTTCAGGCCCGCAGACCTCCTTGATTTTTGACCGGACTTCTTCAAAAAAAGGTAAAGCATCCGAATTCAGGAGCTCAAGGGAGATTTTCCTGTCCTTTATTTCAATTACGGCGTCAGGGTCATTTCCAACAAAGGAATACCTTGCTCGGCTTGCCTGTTTTTCCACGGACTCCAGCAGGTACGAATAACCTGAGGTTCCTGAGTCCCGCAGGATTCGGTAAAGTTCAAGGGGAGAACAGGTGATAGAATCAATTCTTGCAAGAAGCTGAATAAAGCCTGGCTGGCTTATTCCTGAAGCAAGCTCTTTGAATTCTTCTTTTCCAAGGTCAAAGGAAAGCACAGGCACACCTCACTTCTTCAATAAAATTTTTGATTTTCACGGCATCTTTTTTCCCGCAGGTCTCAACCCCGGACGCCGTGTCAACAGCATAAGGAGAAACCGCCCTGATCGCTTTTCGTACATTTTCAGGCTTTAGCCCGCCTGCAAGGATCAGGGGAAGTCGCGTTTCCTCCGAGATTCGCCGGCTCAGGGTCCATTCATGCACACAACCTGTGCCACCTGGTTTTTCTGGTATGGCTGTATCGAGCAGGATTGAGTCTACAATGCCGGTTTCTTCAAGGAGCCTGACCTTTTCGAGCAAATTTGAGACAGGAGTCTCATTTCTGGTTTTTTTGTCTGATGCTTCCCCCTTTACAGATACGGATAGAGTTTTTATGATAGGGATATCCGTTTTTTCCTTAATTATTTCAAGTTCGAGAAGGGGCAGCTTGGAATGGATTTGCACGATATCAGGCTTTATTTTTTCAATTAGCTCCACAGCGGTATCCGAGTCCTTAGGCATAATAACCAGCACTGAACTCAGGCTTTTAGGGACTTGAGCGACAAGATAAGCAGCAGTGTCGGAATCAAGCTTTCTTGGGCTCTCAACAGGGACTTCTGTAATAAAGCCAACTGCATCGGCTCCGTAAAGGGCTGCGAGTTCAATTTCTTCAGGGCTGCGGATTCCACAAATTTTCGTTCTTACTTTTAATTTCAAGCCCTCTCCCCCTAGGCCGGGCTTAATATCGAAGTTCCGGAAGGCACCAGAATGCCTTTTTCCGGAAGTGCATTCTTATTATTGTGTCCGCAAAACCCTGAAGCAAAAGTCCTGAACTGGTTAAATTTAACCATGACTTTTCCACTGTCAATAGCATCCTCGGCAATAGGGATTGCTTGCCTGATAGAGCTTACTATCCCGCTCACGTAGAGAGCAGCTGCTGCATTTATAACTATAAGATCCCTTTTTGGGCCTTTCTGGCCCTTGAAAATCCTCAGCAAGTCCCTGGCGTTTTCGTTCGGAGAGCCGCCCACAATCTCTTCCAGGTTTGCCCTGAGCATACCAAGGGATTCTGGGGTCAGAATATAGGTTGAAACCCTGCCATCTTTGAGTTCTGCAACATATGTCTCGCCTGTATTCGAAATTTCATCCATTCCATCTCCATGCACAACAAGAGCATGTTCGGTTCCAAGTTCAGTAAGGGCAAAAGCTATTGGCTCGCAGAGTTTTTTATCGAAAACTCCTATGACCTGCCCTTTCGCACCTGCAGGATTTGTCAGGGGCCCTAAAATGTTGAAAACCGTGCGAACTCCAAGTTTTTTCCTGACTTCTGCAACCCTCTTCATAGCAGGGTGGAAAATCGGAGCAAACATGAACCCTATTCCTATCTCTTCTATTGTTTGCCTGACAGGTTCAGGCGCGAGGTCGATTTTTATTCCCAGGGCTTCAAGCACATCCGAGCTTCCTGACATTGAAGTGGCAGCCCGGTTTCCGTGCTTGGCTACAGGGACGCCTGCGGCCGCAGTAACGATTGCTGCTGCTGTCGAGACATTGATGGTATTAAGGCCGTCCCCTCCTGTCCCACAGGTGTCCACAAGCCTGAAAGGTGTCCTGGGCTGGATAGTGTTTGCGGCTTTTTTCATCCCCCTTACAAAGCCTGCAATTTCTTCGGGCTTTTCATCTTTTGCCTTTAGGGCTAGCAGAAATGCCCCGATCTCCTCATCGTGTGCTGTGCTCAGAATTTTGCCTATTGCAGCTTCAGCCTCTTCGGAACTTAGGTCACGGCCTTCTTCCAGCTTTTTAATGTATTTATGCATTTCCCTGCCTCCTTTTATTCCCTGTTTCTCCCTTTCCGATTAATCTCAAAATTTCCAAGTCTGTTGATATTCTTGATTTTTCTGGATTTTTTTCTTTAACTTGCTCTGGCCATTCCGGATTTGAGTTCTCTTGCAAGGGCTTCCAGCCTTTCGCTCACATCTTTTCCTTCTTCTATAATCCTGACAAAAGCCGAGCCGACTATGACAGCGTCCGCTCCTGTTTCTCTAACTTCTGCAGCCTGCTTTCCTGTGGATATTCCGAATCCCACGGCTTTCGGAAGTCTGGTTTCTATTCTGGAAAGCAGTTCTCTGGTGGAGGAGGAGACATCTTCCCTGGTTCCCGTAACCCCGAGCCTTGAGACAAGGTAAAGGAAACCTGAGCCCCTTTCCAGGATCTTCCGGACTCTTTCCTCAGTTGTTGTGGGTGCAACCAGAAAGATGAGGTCAACTTCATGCTTATCGCAACTATTCTTCAGATCAGCCGCTTCTTCTACCGGAATATCAGGCACAATGAGTCCGCTTATCCCGGAGTCAGCAGCCTGTTCTACAAATTTTTCCACTCCATACCTGAATACAGGGTTGTAATAGGTCATGCAAACAAGGGGAATCCGGACCTTAAGGGCTTTAACAAGCTCAAAATAACGCTGTGTGTCCAAGCCGGCTGCAAGTGCCCGCTGGCCTGCTACCTGAATAGTCGGGCCGTCTGCTACAGGATCTGAAAAAGGAAAACCAAGTTCTATTATATCCGCGCCTCCGTCTACCAGAGCTTTTACAACCGTGCAGGTCCCTTCTGCGGACGGATCTCCTGCCATTATGTAGCAGATTAAGGCTCCTTCCTTTCTTTCCCTTAATTCGGAGAATTTTTCGGAGATTTTTTGCCTTTCCATCTCAGACCCCTCCTCTCAGGCTCAGGACAGTTTCCAGATCCTTATCGCCTCTTCCCGACAGGTTCACGACCACAACTTCTCCCAGTTCCCCGGCTTCCGAGGCTTTCTTCAGGTAGGCAAGGGCATGGGAAGATTCCAGGGCAGGAATTATTCCTTCAAGCCTGCTCAGCTCATGGAAAGCCTCAAGGGCTTCATTATCGGTCGCATACCGGGCTGTAACCCTGCCGCTCTCGGACAGGTAAGCCAGTTCAGGCCCAACCCCTGAGTAATCAAGCCCTGCGGAAATGGATTCGGATTCAAGGATCTGCCCATTTTTGTCCTGCAATACTTTTGTTCTTGCACCGTGCAGGATTCCTTCTTCTCCTGCGCAGAGGCAGGCTGAGTGAAGGGCTGCTTTTTGCGTACATTTCAGGGCTTTTCCTCCTGCTTCGACAGCAATCAGTTTGACTTCCGTATCTTCGACAAAGGGATGGAAAATTCCCATTGCATTGCTTCCGCCACCAGCACAAGCAATGATTGAATCAGGCATACGCCCTTCTTTTTGCAAAATCTGCTCCTTTACTTCGCGCCCTATAACGCTCTGGAAATCCCTTACCATTACAGGATAGGGATGAGGCCCTACAACCGAGCCTATGAGATAGTGTGTATTTTCTATGTTTGTGACCCAGTCCCTGAAGGCCTCATTAATGGCGTCCTTAAGGGTTTTTGAGCCGGTTTCCACGGGTTTTACTTCAGTGCCCATGAGTTCCATGCGGTATGCATTCATCTGCTGGCGTTTGACATCTTTAGCCCCCATGTACACAACGGTTTCAAACCCTAGATTCGCCCCTGCCATAGCAGTTGCAGTCCCGTGCTGTCCTGCCCCGGTTTCAGCAATCAGCCTGGTTTTCCCCATGTATTTTGCAAGCAAAGCCTGCCCTATGGCATTGTTCAGCTTATGGGCTCCTCCATGCACAAGGTCTTCCCGCTTAAGATAGATCTTTGACCCGTACTTTTTACTCAGGTTCCTGGCAAAGTAAAGTGGGGTTTTCCTTCCTGCAAACTCCCTTAGGTAATGGTCAAGCTCGGCAAGGAATTCAGGATCGTTTTTGTACTGCTCGTATCCCTCTTCCAGTTCCTTTAAAGCCGGCATGAGGACTTCGGGTACGTATTGTCCCCCGTATTTTCCGTATTTTCCTTTTACCTGGCCTGTTTCACCGACTTTCAAATTTTTCTTTGAACCAGCGAGCTCATTTGCGAGTTCATTTAAATCTGAGTCCTTTATCGGAAATTCTGAAACTTTAATTCCTGTCAATTCAATTACTCCCTTGTCTTTTTGATGTAAATCCTGTAGTGTGATTTTTTTGTCTCGTTCTTTAAGCAAAATTCAGTTTTGAATGAATCATGAATGGATTTTTCGACCCGTTCAGTCAGGCTGAAAGTTCCGATAAGTCTGGAAAAACAGTTATTAACGCCAACCAGTGCTCTGGACGAATTCTTTCGTTTTATCAAAAACAGAAGCACTTTCCATAAGTGCCGAGCCTATAAGCACGGCATCCGCGCCTGCCTGGATTACACGCCTGACGTCTCCAGGGTTGTTCATCCCGCTCTCGCTTATTATAAGATGCCTTGTCCCATGGTCAAGGTCGTATTCCCGGATAAGGGGTGCAAGCTCTTCTGTAGTGCCTAGGTCGATTTTGAGGGTTTCAAAATCCCGGTTATTAATCCCTATAACTCTTGCGTCGGTTTCCAGGGCTGAATCAAGCTCTTTCCTGTTGTGAACTTCAACCAGGGGCTCAAATCCTTTTTCCAGGGCAAGCTCAACAAATGCTCCAAGTTCTTCTTCGAGGATACCTGCAATCAGGAGTACAAGATCGTTTTCGGCTTCTTCAAGCTGCATCCTGTCAATAATGAAGTCCTTCCTGAGGATAGGTAAACATACCGTTTTTCGGACGGCATCCAGGTTTTCAAGTGAACCTCGGAACACTCTGGGTTCGGTAAGGACCGAAATTGCAACAGCTCCAGCTTCTTCCATCTCCAATGCAAGTTCGGCAGCCGCTGCAGGCTGGATATCCCTAAAAGTTCGGCCTGGTGATGCGGGTTTGACCTCTGCAATTACAGGCACCCGCCTGTCGGCTTTTGCATCTGCCACAGCAGAGAAAAAGTCCCTTTTCTCAAATCCTGCCATCGAGGCTTTAGAGAGTGTCTGAGGTCCTAAAGCCTGGATGCGGGGTTTTGTTGTGTTCAGGATATGGTGAATTGAAGGATGCATTATACGTCACCAAAGTATATTTATGTACAACAATGTCTAATGATGTGCTTATTATAAAAGGGTTTTGGATGGGATTTACAAGTGGGCGTGGAAAACTCTTTCAAGACTTTTAATTCAAAATAGGCAGAAATTTCTGAATAATTTTACATATCGATTTGGCTCCAGTTGCGCTGCACGAAGAGCAAGATCCATCAAAATTTAAGAAGTTCTTAAAAATTTGCTGAAATAAAGTGTTAACTGAAAAATTAATAGAAATTATATGAAAAATGAACAGAAGTCAATGAAAAAAGAACTTGACAAAACGGCTAATTAAGTGATCAAAATTAATAAAAAAGGTTAAAAAGCTAATAGAATTTAACGGAGAAAGGTTAAATAATTAATAAATCTCGGAGAAAGATTAAAGAATTGATAGAATTTAATGGAAAAAGGTTAAATAATTAATAAAATTTAATGGAAAAAGGTTAAAGAAAACTTATTCTATTGAATAGAAAAATAAGAAATCTTTAACCAATAAGATTATTAAGATTAAGTTCAAGCCCGACGACTGCATATCCGAGAGCAAAATTGCTTATGACCTCAGGGTGGAATTCTCCAAAAACTCCAAGTTTTTTGCCTTTGACATAAACATCAGCCCTTCTACCTTCAAGAAAAGCAGGGTCTTCGGACTCTTTTACCTCATAGGAAAGCATCATTTCCCTCATAAAGGCGTCTACAACCTCATAAATCTCGGTAAAGTTAGCCTGTGGATGAATTGAGACTGCAGCTACGTGCTGGCCTGTTGTTTCGTTGCTCACGACCTCCCCGAACTCAAAGATTTTCTGAGGAAGCTCCCTGTGCTGGTTTAAAGCAAGGATTTCAAGAAGATTCGGAAGCAGGGCTGTCCTGAGCATTGTCTGGTCTTCGCTGATTGGGTGCAGGATATAGGTAACATCATTCGTTTTTTGCCTGCGCATGTTCTCGAAGTTGATTTTTTCGCTGGTAAGCGTAAAGGGCATGACTTCATAGTAGCCAAGGCCTACCATTATCTCGTTTACGGGAGAACGAAGCTGGGAAATCGGGTGAGACTTTCCTGTGGTATAGGTCTCAGGAATACTTACTTTGATGTTTTCGTAACCGTAACCTTTGGCAATATCCTCTACAAGGTCGTAGTTGTGAAGAATATCAGCTCTGTAAGCCGGGACTTTTACTTCAACAGTGTCATCATCAAGGGCTTCTGCTCCAAAGCGCATTCTCTTGAGCTGTTTAACAATTTCTTCTATGGAAAGTTCCATGCCGAGAAGGGTTTTCACTTCAGCCTTTGTAAGGAGCCTGGCTTTTGGTTCTAGGTCAGGCAGGGTGAGTTCGCCGCAGTCGGGTCTGATAACCTTCACAAATTCGATCTGTCCGCCCCTTTCTGCAAGGGCTGTGACGAAGATGTTCAGGGCAGTGTAAACGGCTTCTCCAAGTCCTGTTACATCGATAAAAAGATCGGTTGTTTGCTCGGTCACACTTGTAAGTGTCCCGTTAATGATAGGCGGGAAGGATAGTACATTGTCGTTTGCATCCAGGATAATCGGGTATTTATCAAAGCCTCTGACAAGATGGGCAAACCTCATGCCTTTGGGATGTTTTTCCAGGATTTCGGTCATGCTCATTTTTTCGGTGTAGTCAAGCGGCACGAATTCGAAACTCGGGTCAACAGCCATATACCTGAAAGGCGGCTTTATGTTTGAGAGGTCATGCACGCCTATAGACACTTTTTTCCTGTTTCTTCCAAGCCCCCAGTGCAGGTCTTCCTGAAGGTCCATAAGGGATTTTATGGAAGAGGATGTGAATTTCACGCCCCTTACAACCGCACACCCAAGAAAAGGCCTAATTCTCAGAATATCCTCGCTGACCGAGATCGAAACCTTTGAGGGCTTTACCTCATATTCGGACAATCCGATCTCAAGATCCAGAAAACCCCGCATTGCCCTGGCTGCCCCTTCTACGCTATAAAGGTCAGGCCTGTCAGGGAAGAACTCGATATCGATATATTCTTCTTCAATCCTTTCGATATCGGCTCCTATCATGGGCACCCTTTTTATGATAGTTTCCTTATCGGTTCCTGTGAGTTTTTCGAGGTCGTCATACTGTAAGGTAATTACTGGCATTGGAAATTCATCTCGTCTTATGCTGGCTAACTTAATCCCAAACATACTAACTTTAGATTTAAATGCTTTTGTTTCATTTCGAGTATTCACTATGGGACTTAAGCAGTTGAATGATATACAGAACTTAACCGATTAAATGGAGAAATCAATAGCCTTCAAACTTATGACTATATGAATTTTATCTTCAACTATACGCTTATTAAGTTTTACTTTGTATATTTACTTTGTTTATAGAGCACGAAAATTCGGTTTTGACAAAATTATGAGGAAAGTCAAACCTAGGGAATAAAATTGCTTTAATATTTAAATTTTAGGGGGTGGTGAGCGGTTTATGGGTGCATCTGCTAAAAGAGAAAAGATACACCACTGTGGATCTGCGGCAACGAGGTTGTCGTAGAAAGAGTAGGAGTCGGAACTCTTGTTTGTTGTTGAGAAGAGTTTACTCCTGTAGATTAAGAATAAATCTTCCTGTAAACCTTATTTATAAAATATATAAGTAATGTACTTACGCTTTAGACTGAAAACCTTTGGACAAAGAAATTACTTTCTGAATGGAGGAAAATCGATGAAATGCTACGAATGTGCCAGAGAAGGTAAAGATACAGATGCTGTTGGGATTTGTATCGTATGTGGGAGAGGGGTTTGTAAGGAGCACCTTCTCCATGAGGAAACTCCTGTATGGGAAGGAAATTATCCGATAGAGCTGAAACCTGATACTGAACATATCAAAAGGATTGTCTGCCTTCCCTGCCATGCTGCGTTGAAGGAGAACTGCCTGTTTAATGAGGTTTGTTGAGGTGACAAAAAATGCTGAAATGTTATGACTGTGCCGAGAAGAACAAAGTCAATGAAGCAGTAGGTGTTTGCATTGTCTGTGGAAAAGGCCTCTGCATGGAGCACATCACGCAGGTAGAATTTCCCATGAAAGGAGGATATCCAATGGCCCATGTGACACTGAAGAAAGATCTTCCAAGGATGATGTGCCGTGAGTGCATTGATTCTATTTTTGGAGAGGACTTCTGCGTTTGAATCTATAACGAAACGCCAGTATAAGTAATTATGAATAAGTCAGCGAAAATAAAGTATCCAGCACAGCACGGCGGAAGGATTCATTATCGCTAAACTGCTTGAAGAACTCGGTCTCAACGTTCATTCGTGCAATTGCTGCACGTTGGGCAGCTTTGTCATGCTCAATGCGGGCGTTTTGCCTGTCCGAGTTTTTTCGGGCATTCTGGTAGGCGGCATCTTCCAACACCACTGCTGGGAGTTCTTCAGTAATCAGGCGGACAATCCGATCGGAATCAGTCCAGGGAATGCCGCCAAAGTTATCGTTAAAACTCTTGATAATATTGCTGAGCCGGTCTAACTCAGGTTCGGATTTGAGCCCGCCACCGCTTGCAGGTACAGGCTCGATTTCGGCATCCGAGTCTGGCAGCTGGAGCTTTACCACAGCCTGTTTTTCAACCCTGTAGCTGTCCATATCTATGGTTTCTAGAATTCCTTTTGAAAGATCTTCTTCGATGGGAGCTGGCAATTTGGGTACCAGGAAGTTAAGGAATATTGAGAGTTTTTCCCATCCGGCATCCGTATACGGGAGGACCGAAGCAAGGAAGCCATAGGTACGGTTGAAAGCTTTTGCTTTGCCTTTGAAATCAACCTGTCCGTCTTCATCAAGCTGGCTTTTGTAAACGGCTACGCAGGTGTCAAGGATGGGATCGAGTTTATCGCGGTCAGAGCCACTGAGGTAAAACTCAACTAACTGCTCGATGTCCTCTGGCGCATAGACCTGGTAACTGTCAAGGTCGGACTTCAGGTCGTGGAGCTTGTTGGGGTCGGTTTCGTCGCTCAGGATTGTCGTGCGGTAGTAGTCCGAGAAAGCGGCCTGGATAGTGCCGGTATCGTTCATAAAGTCAAGCACAAAAACGTCGTGCTTCTGGGGGTGTGCCCGGTTAAGCCTTGAGAGTGTCTGCACAGCCTTGATGCCGGCAAGCACCTTGTCCACATACATTGTATGCAGGAGCGGCTCATCATAGCCGGTCTGGAATTTATCGGCACAGATGAGAAATCTATAAGGATCTTCTCTTATCTTCTCTTCAATCTTATTTGATGGAAAGCTGTTGATCGAGGCCTCGGTAACTTTTACGCCACCATATTCACGTTCTCCAGAAAAAGCTACAATTGCCTGATACTGACTTTTCCTCTCAATGAGGTAGTCGCGGATAGCATAATAGTACTGAATTGCTCGTTCGACCCCGTCCGTGACCACCATTGCCCTTGCCTGCCCGCCAATTTTGTTAAGTGCGATCACCTGCTCGTGAAAATGATCGACCATAATTTCAGCTTTAAGCTGGATAGCATAGTCATGACCCTCAACATACCTGCGGAGTTTCTTCTTTGCTCGTTTGGTATCAAATTCAGGATCTCCTTCAACAGTCTTTATCAGCTTATAATAACTGTTTACAGGCGTGTAGGAGCTGAGTACATCGAGAATGAACCCTTCCTGAATCGCCTGCTTCATTGTGTAGCTGTGGAAAGGCCGGTGCTTAACCTGTCCGCCTTCCTCCCAAGGCTCCCCGAAGAGTTCCAGAGTCTTGTTCTTGGGAGTTGCAGTAAAAGCAAAGTAGCTGGCATTTGGGAGTATTTTACGGGCCTGCATTCGTTTTTCCAGTGCATCGTTGATGGTATCTTCAGGATCAAAAAGAGCTTCGTTCATCGCCGCTGATGTACGTCCTCCCTGGCTGGAGTGAGCCTCATCGATTATGATTGCGAATTTACGCCCACGGTGGTCCGTCCCAATTTCATCAAGGATGAATGGGAACTTCTGGACCGTGGAGATGATTATCTTTTTCCCGCCCTCAATGAACTTTCTTAGGTCGCCTGAGTGTTCGGCGTGCCCTACTGTTGAGCCTACCTGAGCGAATTGTTTGATTGTGTCACGGATCTGCTTATCGAGAACACGTCGGTCGGTAATGACAATAATGGAGTCGAAGATCTCTTTGTCATCTTTTTTGAGGCCGATAAGCTGGTGTGCGAGCCAGGCAATGGAATTACTTTTACCACTGCCAGCCGAGTGCTGGATAAGATATCGGTTACCTGCACCATGCTGTCCTGCATGAGCAAGAAGCTTTCTAACTACGTCGAGCTGGTGATAACGAGGGAAAATTTGTACTGCTCTGTCGATTTTCCCCGTTTTCTGGTTTTTATACTTCACTACCTGCGCGTAATTTTCAAGGATATTGGTAAGGCTTTTCGGCGTGAGAATGCGCTTCCATAGGTAATCGGTCTTGATACCGTTCGGATTTGGAGGGTTGCCTGCACCGTCATTGTAGCCCTGGTTAAAGGGAAGGAACCAGGAGCTTTTGCCTTTCAGGTGCGTGCAGAACTTCACCTCATGATCATCAACAGCAAAGTGAACCATACAGCGCCCGAATTGGAAAAGAAGCTCTTTTTGGTCGCGGTCACGTTTGTACTGTTCTGCCGCATCTTCTACTGTCTGTTTTGTGAGGCTGTTTTTGAGTTCAAATGTAGCTATAGGCAGCCCGTTAATGAAAAGTGCAAGGTCGAGGGCAAGCTTTGTTTCATCCCGGCTGTACCTGAGCTGCCTGGTTACGCTGAAGCGGTTCAGAGCATTGTTCTCTTCGGCTTTTGTGTTTCCGGGTGTGGGAGTTCCGTAGAAGAGATCGATATTGTGAGGCCCGTGTTTTATGCCGCTTCGCAGCACGTCGATTATGCCGCGCTTTGTGATTTCCCCCTGCAGGCGGAAGAGGAATTTCTGCCTTGTAGGGCTTGAGTTTCCGAGGTCAAGAGCTTCTACCAGTTCTGGCTGTGTTGATTTCAGGAAAGCAGTCAGTTGAACCAGATCCACAGCGTACTCGCGGTTGTAGTTCTGCCAGCGCCCGAGTATCCAGCCGGTACCGCCGTAAAGAGCACTTGGTTCTCTGCCTGTGTCTATCTGTGCAGGAGATGTTGCTGGCTTTCCGGTCATTGCTTCGACAATTAGGGTTTCGAGACCTTTTTCAGTGGTATCGGTTGGCATGTCTATTCTTCCTCTGAGCTATCAGCGTTTAGGTTTCATATGGGGAACTCTATGTCTTTGGATTGGCACATTCGATAAATTTCAGCGTATTAGCAAACTTACCTGCAATTTCCGGTATTATTGGTCCAAGTTGACAAAACTTTTCCTTTAGGCGTTCAATCTTTTTTTCTCTAAGTTCCCAATCTATTGTCCAGTTGACACATTGAAACTTTATTCCTGGTAGAGCTTTGATGGGGGGATTATACTTTACCCAACACTCACTGTTGTCGCTCTGTAAAATATACTCAGCAGAAGGAGTGAGAATTACACCAATCCAGTCAGCAAGCTCATGCCATGTAGCTGCCTCATCAACGGCCTTACCAACAAAAATGTTATCGACAGTATCAAATTCTCCAAAGGATATCGCACCACGAACTGGAATTTCTAATTCAATCGAGCGAGGTATAATCCACTTGCACAGCATGCCATGCATATCTATAACTTTTAAGGCGTCCTTTTTTAAGCAAGGAGTAAATAGTACAATTGTGTCTGAGATACTCCTTACCTCTATGGTTTTTGAATTTAACTCGATACTACCCCGATAGATGCTTGCTTGAGAGCGAATTTCTTCTATAAATCTCTTGAGAGTGGCGATAGAATCCGTTTTCCGATGATAAATCCCTTTCCATCCAAGAACGTCTAAAAAAGTGATTACAACGGTGTTAATTGATTCTTCTTTGACTGGTGTTTCACAGTAACCGTCCCATATTATGCCTGAAGGTGCATTCTTCTCTGTGCAACTAACCCAATCTGCAAGTTCTTGTAACGCGGTTTGCACCTCATCCTTTGACAGACCTTTAGAAGCTGCCTGATCCCAAAGCCATTCCAGCCAACTACCAAAGTCATTTGGATATTGAATAGAATCGTGATTAAAATTTTCATACAGGACAGGATTCCCTCTCTTATCACAGTTACCGCTAATAGAAAGAAAATTTACATACCAGCCGTCTTTTGTTCTCTTGATCCTGTAATTATTTTCATGCCCCCAAGAGTTTGAATATACACAGAAATCAAATTCTAGTCCAATGGTTTGGTCCTCAGTTTCATCATTGGCATTTTTGTCTTTAATGTATGCCAATAGATCCTCAACCGGATGTACATGATAGTAAAATTGTGGATCATCCTCTTCCATTTCCCGATTTTTTTTCATATAGCTATGATGCTGTGGTTTTAGATTCCTGTTTTGGAGTAACATGTGAAGCTTATGGGCGTTGTCTCCCATAGATTCTATGAGCTTTTGGACCTCATCGTCCACGCGATGTTCTTTTAATAGATCATTTACCTTATCTAATTGGGCGCGGATCTCTTTCCGGAACTTCTCCTCATCTGGTTTCAGTTTGATATTCATAATTCACCTTCAACTATTTCCTCAGTAACGATTTCTTCTAGACTTTCTTCGATTGTTTCTTCCTCAAAATCGTCTTCAACTTCTATCTCATCTGATTTATCAGATAGATTCGCCGCTGCCTCTCTCACATCCAGTTTTCCAGTTACAACGTCAGCTATCAGGCGGGTGCGGTATTCACGGAGGATGGATATTTCACGAGATATTCCAGACATAGCTCGTTCAATTCCCTCTAATTCATTCTCAACTTTGTCAAGAATTAAGTCTTGCTCTTCTACTTTTGGAAGAGGAATAGGAAATTGTCCTATTGTTGTCTTATTTGTAGAAGCAAGGTTAGTTGTCTGTTTTCCCGTCCTGAGGAAATATTCTTTTGAGTATTGAGAACTAAGTAAAATTCCCAAATAATAAGGTCTAAGACGATTGATATTAGGACGAACAGCAAAAATATGATTCTGGTGTAAGCAAGGAGATACTTGACCTTCCCAAACACATCCACGGCCTAATTTGTCAGGATCTCCTCCTTCTGTCATCAGTACGTCACCTTTTTGAAGTCGACTACGTTTTGCCTCTTCGGCTGGAACTTCAATGGTTTTAATTTCTGAAAGATTCACATGACCCTCTTGAACGTTGGCAACGCGTAGATAAGGGAATTCTACAAGCTTTTGGCCAAGGTATTGTTTACCAAGAGTTATACCGGATTGAACAGTGGATAATGCCTTGAGTGGTAATACTTCCCAATGCTCTGGTATCTCCTCTAACCATTCTATCCCCGACGGCTTGAGCTTAACATTTGGATCGAGCCCACGGGTGACAGCTTGATGGATAATTGCCTGCTTTTGCTCCTCCAGCAGCTTGATTAGTTTCTTTTTTGCACGGATATAGTGCCGGATGCGCCGGTCTATGTGATCTAGATACCGGACAATGGCGGATTGTTCTTCTTTTGGAGGAAGTGAACAATAAATCATCTTAAAATGTTCGGGTCTCAAACTCCACTGGTCGGAAGTGATGCCGTAAGACCAGCGTTCGGCTTCTTTAGCAAATGCAGGTGTTCTGAGAAGATAGTGAAAATAACTAGGATTTTGTGTGTCTCTAGGATGGACTACCACATAAGCAGGGCTTACAATTCCTCTATATTTGGAAACTCCGACAGCTCCCTGCCATGCCCGCATCTTGTTATAAGCAATGTCCCCAGGCTTAACAAGTTTGTATTTAGTTTTATCTTCATTAGAAGAGTCTTTTTTTGAGCTATTGGTGAGTAAATCGGTTTGTTGAATTACGCCCTGTGAAATGGTTACGGATAGTAACTGCTCGTCAGGACAATCTCGTTCTTTTACTTCTTCGAAAAGGGCACGGTTTGGAAGAACTTCCCAATGCTCCGGCACTTTTCCCAGCCACGGAACGCCAGAATCTTTGTATGCGGGGTAGGGCTTGAGGTCGTGAATCATTTATCCACCTCAGCTTCCTGAATGGACTTCAGTGTATGTCCGTCAACGGTTTTCCACTCAGTACGGCCGTTTGCTGACCTCCCGAGAAGCACACCTGCTGCTGTTGAGGGGGAATTAAATGTATAGTCCTGTATCGTCTCATAGCAATGGCCGTTGTCAATAAAGACGCCTTGTTCAACTAATGATCGGCGCATATCACTCAGGTATGCTTGAATTGACTTTGTCTCATTCTTGACTGCCTGTGAACCTGCTTTCACAACAAAGCCTGTAGTCGCCTGGTACCCTTTGCCCGTTATGTTCTTCCCAGTTAGTATAAATTCGAGAGTCGTCGGTGTGGGCGCAGGAGGTGACTCAAAAAATCCATATCCCAATACTGGCAGGCACAGCAGAACATCTGCAAGAAATCCTTCGGCTTCGGCAATATCTGCTTCTGACAGCGAAGGAGGCTGTGGCGTGTTGGCATTGTCGAGTACGCATCTCTTTGCAGCCTTTGCCATGTCAATAAGCTTGTACTCAAGAAACTGGATGTGTGCCTTGTTCAGGTTCTGATCCTTGCTTGTGAAACCAATTGCCTGTGTCCAGAAATCCTTATTTTTCGCATGCTGGTCAAGCCTTGGGCCTATTGGATCACCTTCACCGACATAGACACGAGGAAGCTGAGAGTTTTCATCAGGTCCAACCAGAATATATACACCTGTGCATCCAAGTTCAGGCCGCAAACGGGTCTCAGCAAACAATGATCTTGGAATTACCAGCCCTTTGCCTGTCCAGTTTGACTTCTCTACAGTCTTGACACCATCCGGATCTCCTTCCGGAAGAAACAGGCGCACAGAAAATCCCTTGGGTCTTTCCCTGCTGTTGATCATTATTCACCTCTCCCAATGATCTCATCCAGCAGCCCGTCTGTCTCTTTCTCCAGCGCCAGAATATCCGCACGGATTTCCTCAAGTGAACGTAGCGGCTGTGGCTTGTAGAAGTAGCGGGTGAAACTGATCTCATACCCGGTTTTGATACTGCTCTCGTCGATCCAGGCATCCGCGGCATACGGGAGTACTTCGCGCTGAATAAAAGCCTCTATACCTCCTTCCTCCAGCAATGGCACCTGCTCAGTATCGCGAAGTTCAGTATCAGGCTCATTTTCTACCACACAGAGCTTGCCATTCACAGTGGCTTCAAAGAGACCGTGCAGAGGATCGGCCTCAGCTTTTCCGGGCTTAAACACCTTTTTGATAACAGGCACAGCCAGCTCGTCTTTCTTGGCAAGGCTGCTCTGAAGAAGTTTGAGCCGTTTGGATGTGAGTTTGACTCCGGCCTTACTCGCCAGGGTCTCGACAGAAGAAAGGAAAGAATTGAAATCATTGTGTGGGCCCGGACCAAGCTGTACTGCCGCTGAATCGACAAGGGCTGCAAGCTGCTCTTCTCCCGCCTCGGCGCACGCCTTTCTGAAAGCGTCGGTCACATCCGGTGTGAGGTCAACAGCAAGGCGCAGTGGCCTTTCGACTGTCACCTTCCAGTAGCCAAAAGCCGCGTTAGGGAAGATTTTAGACTGCTCTGACTCCTCAAAAGCGAGGAAGGTGTCACAGATCCTCTCGATATCCTCATCCGACAGCTCACAGTTTTTCTTGCCCAGGTTCTTGCGCAGAGGCCTGTACCATTGTGTCGCATCGATAAGCTGTACTCTGCCCTGCCTGTGCTCAGGCTTACGGTTTGTGAGCACCCAGATATAGGTTGCAATCCCTGTGTTATAAAACATATTCAGAGGCAGGGCAACAATTGCCTCCAGCCAGTCATTTTCAATAATCCACCTGCGGATATTGCTCTCACCCTGGCCTGCATCCCCGGTAAAAAGCGAAGAGCCATTGTGAACTTCAGCAATCCTGCTTCCGAGTCTGGTATCATGCTTCATTTTTGAGAGCATATTGACCAGAAACAGCATCTGTCCGTCACTGGAACGTGTAAGTAACGAGTACTCAGGATCGCCTGCATGCTCAATAACAAAACGCGGGTCTTTAATGCCGCTTTTTCCGCCCATCCTTTCAAGGTCGCTCTTCCAGCTCTTGCCATACGGCGGGTTTGAAAGCATAAAATCGAACTCGCGTGCCGGAAAAGCATCGTTAGCAAGGGTTGAATATTCAGGCCCTCCAACAAGGTTGTCTGCTGCATCGCCTTCCCCCTTGAGTAAAAAATCGGCTTTGGCAATGGCATAGGTTTCGGCGTTGATCTCCTGGCCGTACAGGTGTGTTGCGACCTGCTTATCACGCCCCTCTGCAAGCTGCCTCAGTTCTTCTTCAGCCACGGTCAGCATGCCGCCTGTTCCGCATGCTCCGTCATAAAGCAGATATGTGCCTGATTCAATCCTTTCGGCTACAGGAAGGAAGATAAGCCGCGCCATAAGCTTTACAGCATCGCGCGGAGTCCAGTGCTCACCGGCTTCTTCATTATTTTCTTCATTGAAACGCCTTATAAGCTCCTCAAAGACAGTACCCATGCCATGGTTGTCAAGCCCGGGGTGCTTCACCGAACCATTACCATTCAGGACAGGATTCGGGCTCAGGTTAATGGATGGGTCAAGAAACTTTTCGATTAGCTTACCGAGTGCATCAGCCTTGGAAAGGCGCAGGATCTGGTTTCTGAACTCAAAATTGTCAAGAATATCCTGGACATTAGGGGAAAAGCCGTCAAGATAAGCTTCAAAGTCGGCTTTTAGCTGCTGCTGGCTTGCTCGTGAACGCAGGTCCCTCAGGGTAAATTTCGATGTATTATAGAAAGCCTGCCTTGCAGCTTCGCGTAATGGCTGGTCCTGGTTTCTTATGTCTGCCCTGTCGAGAGCTGCCTTCATATCGAGGACATCCTGTTTTGTAGGTTCAAGTACCACATCCAGGCGCCTCAGGACAGTCATCGGCAGGATCACATCACGGTACTTGCCACGAACATAGAGGTCTCGCAGTACATCGTCTGCAATCCCCCAGATAAAATTGACAATCCAGTTCAAATTGTTTTCATTCATTTTATAGCCTTAAGGTGTGTGCTCAATTCTTATTTCCAGTGAGAAATTCGTTTAACCTTTGACCTTACTGTTTAAAGATTTCTATTCAGGTATATTTAATGACCGTTTTAACTTTTGCTTATTTTATTGATTTCCAGAGTTCAGAGTACCTTCTCTATCTGAAATACTTATTTTATTTTTTTCAATGAAAATTAATAAAAATTCGTGAAACATACGCGGTAGAAATAATAAGTGTGACCCTATAAAAATGAAACTCCAGCTTTCGTTTTGTGAATTTGGAAATGGTTGAGAATACATAGAAACGAAGCGTCAGACTAGCAACCTTTTTCAAAAAAGGACTGGTTTAAAATACGAATTTTTGCTCAAGTTCTTTAAAAAAGCTTTCAGGAGAAATTTAAACGGAAATTGCCAAAGAAGAAGACAGGCAGGAATTAAAGCCCCCAAAAAAAGAAAAAATATCCAGGGAAAAACGTGTAAAAGAGGAACTATCATTAAATAAGACCCAAATAAGACCTAAAATTTTTGACAGGATTCAAGGGAAGGCATTCAAACCCGTAAATGCTTTATTAAATGGGTTTTTCATTATCTCAGAAGTTCTGTAGGGTAAACTATACCTTTACCTACTTTTATAAGTAATAAAAAGCTCTCTTCCCTCAAATAAGGAGGCAGCTATAAAATGATGATCGCAGGAATAGACGAAGCCGGAAAAGGTCCTGTAATCGGGCCCATGTGCATAGGAGGCGTAAAAATTGAGGAATCCAGAGTTCATATCCTTAAAGTGCTGGGGGTTGCGGATTCCAAGAAACTGGCGCCGAAAAAACGGGAGCAGCTTGCAGCTCAGATTAAGAAATATGTGGATGGCTTTTTTATTCTTGAGGTCAGCCCTTCCCAGATTGATGAACTCCGAAAAATCATGAGTATGAACGAGATCATGGTGGTTTGCTTTTCAAAAGTGCTTGAACAGCTGAGTCCGGACATCGTTTATGCCGATGCTGCTGATGTCAAAGCCGAACGTTTTGCTGAAAGCATTCGCAGGCAGTATGCAAAAGCCAATCCTGCCCATGCAAAAGAAATCGAAATAACTTCCATGCATCAGGCAGACGCAGTATATCCTGTGGTCTCGGCAGCCTCAATTATTGCAAAGGTACGCAGGGATGAGATCATCGAGGAACTCAAACAAGAATGGGGCGTAGATTTTGGCAGTGGTTATCCTTCAGACTCTAAGACAAAAGAATTCCTGTTGAAATGGGGAAAAGAACATTCAGGAGAGTTTCCTGAAATCGTCAGACAATCCTGGCAGACTGTAGAAAACATCAGGGAAGAGCTGAGAAAGGTTGACTTGAAGTGAGAAACCTGGAACAACAAAAGAAAAGCTGGATAGAAAAGCTGGATGGTAAAAAACATTCAATGAGTGTTATAGAAAATTTACAGAATGCGGTTTGAAAAGAAAGAAGATCTTAAAAAGAATGGAGATTTTTAAGATCATACTAGTAAAGGTTTAACGGATCATTTTATTGGATTATCTATTTACGATATTCAGGTATTATTGTTTCCACTCATACTTTCCTGAATATTGTTTGAGGAAACGTTATTTGCGAGAGGCATGTAATCTATGCTTTTGGTTGTTTCATTGACAACATAAGGCGTGTCTCCTATACCGTTTCCGTCAGTATCATTCCCGTTATAATCATCCCATAAATTGCCTGCTGAACTGCTGTTCCAAGTATTCGTTCCTTCATCTAAAGCATTCTGGAAGTTAGAGAACTTATTCTGATAAATTGCATTTCCAGATGACGTGTTGAGATATATCCCAAACTTGTTCATGTACAGGCTGTTATTCGTAAGGATGTTGTTAGCAGATTTATCCAGTAAGATTCCTTGGCTGTTTGTCATCACCTCGTTGTCTGACAGCCTATTTTCGTTAGAACCTGTAAGAAGAATTCCAATAAATCCAAGGCCTATAAAGTTATTGTAAAGGAAATTACGCTTGGAATTATTGAGATTTATTCCTGCATTGTTCAAGATCATAGTATTGTTGTGTAATGAACAGTTTTGCACGCCATCAAGATAAATCCCGGCTTCGTATGTGTCCATTCCTGGACCCCCTATAACATGGAAGCCGCTTATTGTCACGTTGTCTGAGCTAACGCTAAAGACATCATTTGTTGGAGTCGCACCTATAACATATGTGCGGTTTATCATGTCGCCCGATTGTTCACTGCTCGAAATTATCGAAAGTTGTTTACCCACGTTTACATTTTCCCAATATACACCAGGGCTGACAATGATTGTATCTCCGCTTTGTGCATTATTGACAGCTTCCTGAATGGAACTATAATTTTCCTCTCCATTTTTCCCTACAGTAAAAACCGCAGCACCTGCCTGAGCAGCTGTGGCCCCAAGCACGAGAAGTATTATGCAGATACTTTGAATTGATTTTCTCTTCACGAACTAAACTCCCCTTGATTTAAATTATATAGATAGAAAAACAATTAGTGTTTTTATATCAATTTATATAACAATTATCTGAGGTAATAAAAAGTTTTTGAAATATATATTCTGAAAAATAAACCTGAACTTATTTTCACTTGTTTTGTTAATAAATCCGACTGCTGTCGGAAATTTCATACAGTAATAGAAACTTGAGCTTGGATCTCAGTAAAAACAGTTTGAAGAAAAAAGAAAGTTCATTGATAGAAAACGTAAACAGATATTTGTGAGCTTTTCTCGTTATTTATTGTAAACTTTTCTAGTTATTCCATACATGCCAGTTATCCTGTTCATTTGCAAAGTCTTTTTCCCAATGTCTTTTATTAAGAGTGTCCCTGAGATACATTTTCTGCATGTGTAGGTGACGTTGGTTTATTGGGCCTGAATAGTTCTTTTAGCACCTAGTTCTTTTAGCACCTGAGATCATTTTCTATTCAGAGACAGGTAATCTATTATAATAAGACGAAAGTATGTCTGGAACATAAGAAAAGAAAAGCAACCTGGTTTATTTCTTTAAGCTGGCTATTGATATTTCTTTTGCCGTATATTTATCTCTTTATTTTGATATTATTCTAATCCAATAAATTTATATTATTTAATGTTTAAAATCTAATTTATTAATAGAAAATTAATCATTAATTTAAATAAAGTGTGGGGGATTTAGATAAACAGGTTTGTTATTTTAGCGATAGCTTTTTTTGTTTTTACTTTTAGTTCGAGTGTTGGTACTGCAGCTAATCTTACGGTCCAGCCGGGAGAATCAATTCAGTCTGTAGTAAATAATGCAAGTTCTGGAGATATAATTATCATAAGTTCTGGAAGTTATACCGAGAATATCGTAATAACAAAGGACAATCTCGTAATAAGGACAGAGTCAGGGAACCCTAAAGATGCCCTAATTACAGCCAATGATAATGCTTCAGATGTATTCTTCATAGATGCGGATAACGTTACAATTACGGGACTAAGTATTAAGGGAGCCGGAATTGATAAGGCAGGAATCTTCCTATCTGGGTCCCTTAATTGTACTGTATACAATAACGAATTCATTGACAATGCTCTTGGAATATATATAAAGAATTCAATGTATAACGAGGTTCGCAACAATACTGTGGCACATGGCAAAAGAGCAATTAATGTCGAGAGGTCACACTATAACACAATAGTAAACAATGACGTGGCAGGTCAGAAATTTGGGATTTATCTCACAGCGGCCGAAGGCAATGAGCTTTCTGAGAATTCGGCAGATTTAAACTCCAACCATGGTATTGTCCTGGAAAGCTGCAATAATAACAGGCTGGAAAACAATACTGCAAGTTCAAACAACGGCTATGGCATCTATATAGTGAATTCAAATAGCAGTAACCTAACCGGAAACACCGCAGATTCAAACCTGATTTATGGCATCTGCTTTGTAGATTCTGGTAACAACAGCATTACAAACAATACAGCTGTCAATAACACCCGAGGTATATTCCTATTAAGATCGGGTGAAAGCACAATTCTGGATAATCTAGTTCTGAACAATGAGTACGGCATCAGGATTGCATCAGGAATGGACAGCAATGTCTCAAGAAATGAGGTCGCGAATGGCAATTCTTCAGGAATTTCTTTACTGAACTCTGTTAATTGTACTATTAATGAGAATCAGCTGTTAAATAACAGTCTTGGAATAGATCTGGAGTTATCTAATAATACAGTTGTTCTTAACAACAGCATCAAGGAAGGTGGAAGGGGAATTAGCCTACGGGATTCAGGTTATAACCTTGTGTCAAATAACACAGCCTTAAACAACAGGTATGGAATTTATATCACGCGCTCGCAGGGTAATGAGTTATTCAACAATACGGCAAGTACAAGTGTTAACCACGGTGTTGTGCTTGTAAACTCCACTGACAATAGCTTCATAAATAATATTATGAACTCGAATGAAGGTCATGGGGTTTATCTTAGTAATTCGAGTATCAATACCTTCGACAATAATACGGCTACAGATAACAGCAGAGGTTTTTTCCTAATATCGTCCGTTGGAAACAATATCCTGAACAATACGATTCTGGATAACAGAGAATATGCGGTTCTGCTGTCATACTGCACAGGTAATAACATTTCCGGGAATGAGGCTTCCAACAGCGGCCGTGGGATTCACCTGAGCACCTCCCAGAACAATATTATCTCAAGAAACATTATCAGTTTGAACAGTATCTCAGGCATTTTCATGACCTCTACAAGCAATGGCAATAAAGTCTTTGATAATTACCTGAACAACGTTTTTAATTCAGATGTTAAAGGCGGAAGCGAAGGAAATGCCTGGAACATTACGAAAACTGCTGGTATCAATATCGTTGGTGGACCATTCATAGCAGGTAACTTCTGGGCAAAACCTGACGGCACTGGATTCTCCCAGACTGCAACCGATGGGGACGGAGACGGGATTGCTGATACTGCATATAAACTCCCAGGCAACGAGTATTCAGACTTTTTGCCTCTTGTAGGCGGTTTTGAGCCCAAGCATCCTGTCAAGCCTCCAGTAGACTTCAATAATATCGGTTCCGAAACAGGTATAAATGAAATGCCTGTCAACAAAACCGAAAATAAGAATGAAGTAAATAAGACTGAGATAAATAAAACTGAAGTAAACAAAACGGAAGATAAGATTGAGATAAATAAAACTGAAGTAAATAAGACGGAAGATAAGATTGAGATTAATAAAACTGAAGTAAATAAGATGGAAAACAAGACTGAGGCAAATAAAACAGAAAATAAGAGTGAAGTAAATAATAAAGAAAAATAAAACAGAAGTGAATAATATAGAAAATAAGGCAGCCTAATAGTCCTAAGAATAAGCTACAGGCTAAAGCTCTGGGAGGAGGATTTAATCCTTCATCCATTTTCTATTTTTTGTTTTTGTTTTCAAATCAATAAATTTCAGAACGTTTTCCATAAATTATTCATAGATTTACAGGCTTATTCTGAGATTTAATAACTTTTTCCCATGTTGATAAGAAGCAACAATGTTTATGTATTTTTCCTGTATTAATCCTTATGGGAATTAATGTGGGGAACAAAATAATACATCTGGCACTTGTTTTGATTTTTCTCATAAGCTTTACATCAATAGCAAACGCTGGCAAAGAGACTATGATCATGCATTCGAGGCTAATAACGGGTGTATCAATCTATGGCGACATTGTTACATGGGCTGAGAATTTTGGTCTCTCAGCGAATATGTATAACTTGACTACCGGAAACGTAACTTGGCTAGGACATGCGGGAACTTGCCCATCTATTCAGGGAGATAAAGTTACATGGTGCGACGAAGAAAACGTAGTTGTGCGTAATATTTCCACTGGTAAAGAAGTTAAAATCATTAACGCGAATACACCAGCGATCTACGGTGATAATCTTGTGTATGTAAGGTCAAAATATGCTGATGGTCAGCCTGCCTATAACCAAAATGCTGAGTATAACAGTTTGTATTTATACAATATCAGCACCAATGAAGAAACTCAGCTAACTCCTTATGAGCATGCTCAATTTTATTCTTCTATTTATGAAAATAAGATTGTATGGGGACGGGCAAATCAGGTAAATTCAGGAGAATGGAGTACAAACATTTCCATATACGACATACCCACAAAAAGAGTAAGCGACATCAGTAGAACTGGTACAGCAGCGGGAGGTAAAATTTACGGAAACATTGTCGCATGGGTAGAACAAAAAAACGAATCATGGGATATCTACATGCGAGATATTGCCAAGCATGAAACACATCAAGTCACTTTTGATGGCAATTCAACCAGTCCAGATGTATATGGTGATAGAATTGTGTGGCTAAGATACAGGGCAGGAAACAACTGTTCGAGTGGCATTTACATGTACAATGTCTCAACTAATGAGACAACCTATATTACATACTATATAGATAGCCCTACAATTTACGACGATAAAATTGTATACATTGGCCCAAGCAATGATACAGAAGACCCAGCAGATAATTGTATATACTTGTATAATCTTTCAGCTTGAGATTAAGGCGAAAGCCTCTTTTTTTAGGGCGGGGTATAAAAACTAGAAGGTTCTAGCTAAGTTTATAGTTACAAAGGTTCCGTTGCAAAAAATATCTGCTAAGGATATAATTAAAATAAAAAGAAAATCAAAGGTGTTGACATGCTATCTAATTCCTTTAAATGGAAGCACTTTGTAGGTGAAATTATTTTATTGAATGTCAGATGGTACTTAAAATATCCATTGAGTTATCGAAATTTAAAGGAAGTGATGATATAAAGAAGAATTCAAGTTGATCACAGTACGATAATGAGATGGGTACATCAATATTCTCCTGAAATAGAAAAGAAGATCAGAAGACATTTAAGACCAACTAATAACTCTTGGAGAGTTGATGAGACTTGGAGAGTTGATGAGACTTGGAGAGTTGATGAGACTTACATAAAAGTAAAAGGTGAATGGAAATATTTTTACCGAGCAGTTGACTCAAATGGAGATACAATTGATTTCATGTTAAGTGCAAAATGGGTTCCGTTGCAAAATTTTTCTTCTCGTACCTTAAGGTTATAATTGGTGCCTTTATGTACTATTTTTTGGCTGATATCATTGGTTAATTTCCCCAATCGTAGGGGCTTTTAGTGATTTTGTAAAATGCTCTGATTTTTTGCAACGGAACCCTATTTTGTTTTGTCTTGTTTTTCCATATTTTTAGACTTCTTTCTTGCCGTACCCTCCACCTCCAGGGGTTTCGATTACAAAAAAATCTCCAGACTTCAGCTCAACTTCGGCCTGGCCTCCAATTTCAAGAACACTGCCGCCCTTGCGGATAAGCATGTTTTTTCCGCATTTCCCGGGCATTCCTCCATTTAGCCCGAAAGGCGGGAGTTTCCTGTGACTTGAGAGAATGGCAGCATTCATATCTTTCAGGAACCTGAGCTTTCGGACAACCCCATTTCCACCTCTGAATTTGCCGTCTCCGCCGCTTCCTTTACGGATGGAAAATTCTTCAAGCAAAACAGGGAACCTTGTTTCAAGAATTTCAGGGTCGGTAATCCTGGAGTTGGTCATGTGAGTATGCACGGCATCTGTTCCTGAAAATCTAGGACCTGCTCCTGCACCTCCGCAAATGGTCTCGTAATACTGGAAATCGGAACTTCCGAAAGTAAAATTATTCATCGTACCCTGGGAAGCCGCAAGCGTGCCAAGAGCTCCGAAAAGGGCATCAACAATGTATTGTGAGGTTTCAACGTTACCTGCAACAACAGCAGCAGGCGGCTCGGGCCTGAGTAAAGAGCCCTTGGGAATAATAAGCTCAAGTGGCCTCAGACAGCCCGCGTTCAGGGGAATGTCGCTTTTTACAAGCGTTCTGAAAGCATAGAGCACAGCGGCTATGCAAACCGAAGCAGGGGCATTGAAATTATTTGAGAGCTGCGGAGAAGTACCTGTAAAATCGATTCTGGCACCCCGGTTTTTGCGGTCAATTGTGACTTTCACTCTAATTACGTTCCCATCGTCGAGTGCATAGGTGAATTCCCCGTCTGTAAGCCTGTCAATAACTCTTCTGACTGCTTCTTCAGCGTTATCCTGCACATGTTCCATGTAAGCTTCAACTGTTTCAAGGGAGAACTCTTCGACCATTCTGCGCAGTTCGAAAAGCCCCTTCTCATTTGCTGCGGTCTGGGCGCGGATATCCGCAAGATTCTGGTCCGGATTTCTTGCAGGGTATTTTCCCGAGCCCAGCCATGCTTTTAGCTTTTCTTCGCAGAAGCAGCCCTGTTTTACGATTTTCATGCCCTCGTTCAGCACCCCTTCTTCCTCAATGCTCCTGCTGCCTGGAGGCATGGAGCCAGGACTGATTCCTCCTACATCGGCATGATGACCTCTGGAAGCCAGATAGAACAGGATTTCCTCTGAACTTCCGAACATCGGGGTAACAACCGTGATATCAGGGAGATGAGTTCCTCCATGATATGGGGAGTTGATCAAATATACATCTCCTGTATGCATCTCCTTTAATTTCGTTTGGATTAGGGCTTTTACGCATTCACCCATTGAGCCCAGGTGCACAGGGATGTGAGGGGCATTTGCTACCAGATTTCCTTCTCTGTCAAAAAGGGCACAGGAGAAATCCAGTCTCTCCTTTATGTTTACCGAGTGCGCTGTATTCTGAAGGGTAAAACCCATCTGCTCGGCAACCGACATGAATCTGTTATTGAAAATCTCAAGCATTACAGGATCAACATCGGTTCCTATAGCTCTAAGGGCTGAGAGTGGAATTTCCCGTTTAAGGAAAAGATGGTCGTGTTCAGTAATCGCGCCTTTCCAGTCGGGTTCGATGACAATAGTCGTGTTTTTCTCTATAAGCACTGCAGGCCCACTTATACAGGTTCCGGGCTTGAGTTCGTCCCTCTGAAAAATCGGGGTTTCATGAAACTCCCCATTGCTGTACATCTTCACCGCAGCGACAGGAGATAAGATAGGATTTTCTTCTATTTCCAACAGAGGGTCCAGAACCCTTTCATTAATTCCTATGGTTTCTACGGAAACGGCTTCAACAATCATGGCTTTGCCTTCCATTACAAACCCAAAACGCTTCCTGTGGGCTTCCTCAAAGCCCTTCCTGAGAATGTCCTTACCAGCAAAATCGATAACAAGCTGAGTGTCCGAGCCTGCATAACGCATGTGCATCTTATAGAGTGCAGCAATTTGATTTTCCTGCACTCCCTGTTCGTGCATGAGCAGGCGGCTCTCGTCCTCAAGCCGGGAAAATACCGTTTTCAAATTCTCTATTAATGTATCTGAGAGTTCGCTGCCTATATAGCATTCTTTTATCAGCCTCTGGTCTGCAAGTCCCATGCCATATGCTGAGAGCACGCCTGCATAGGGATGAATGAAAACGCTTTTTATTCCAAGGCTGTCTGCAACCCTGCAGGCGTGCTGGGCGGCAGCTCCTCCAAAGCAGCAGAGGGTATATTCTTTTATATTGTACCCCCTCTGGACCGAAATTTTCTTGATGGCATTGGCCATATTCTCAACCGCAACCGAAAGGAAACCCTCGGCTACCTGTTCAGGCGTCCGATTACCGATTTCACCTTTGCCTTCGCTTGAAACCGTTTCCGCAAGTTCTGTGAATTTCCTGCACACAAGTTCAAAGTCGAGGGGCTGGTCTGAATCCGGCCCAAAGATCTCCGGGAAAAATTCAGGCTGCAGTTTCCCAAGCATGACATTGCAGTCGGTAACCGTAAGCGGCCCACCTTTTCGATAACATGCTGGCCCGGGATCTGAACCTGCCGAATCAGGACCTACCCTGAACCTGCCTCCTTCATAATGAAGTATAGAACCTCCGCCTGCTGCAACCGTATGAATACGCATCATAGGCGAACGCAGGCGCACTCCTGCAATCTCGGTTTCGAGACTGCGCTCATATTCTCCGTTGTACTGGGCTACATCCGTAGATGTACCACCCATATCGAAAGTAATGATTTTCTGTGCCCCTGCCATTTCCGAAGTTGTAACCGCTCCAACGATTCCCCCAGCAGGTCCGGACAGGATACAGTCCTTGCCCTGGAAAGTTTCTGCATCCGTAAGTCCTCCGCTGGACTGTATGAACATAAGCTTAGGACTTCTTTTAACTTCGTTTTCTATTCCGTCTTTTTTCTCTTCTTTTTTTGTCCCGTCTTCACTTCCTTTTTCTGCACCGTCCCCGCTATCTTTTTCTGTCTCATCTTCTGCCCCATCTTCATTTTCTTTTCCTTCCCTTCCACCTTGCAGGGATTCCTGTATCATATTGACATATCTGCGGATTACAGGAGAGAGATATGCATCCA
Source organism: Methanosarcina sp. UBA293 (assembly GCA_002499445.1). Lineage (GTDB taxonomy): Archaea > Halobacteriota > Methanosarcinia > Methanosarcinales > Methanosarcinaceae > Methanosarcina. Next base: position 706 of record DALS01000045.1, on the reverse strand, counting down.
CTACAGTCGTTTTCCCTCTGCTTACGAGTTTAATTAACGGGCTTGCCTGATGGGAGAGCGACACCTGTGTAAAACTGATTTCCCTGGCAAGCCTGCCGAGTTTAAGTTCATGCTCAGGATACCTGTATGCATGCATAAGTACGATTGCAGCCGAGCGAATCCCGGCTTTGAAAGCTGCTTCAAGTGCTTTTTTTGCGTTTTCGAGGTCAAGAGGCACAAGCTCTTTTCCATCAGCTCCCACCCTTCCGGACACCTCGATAACCTTTTCATAAAGCTGGTCCGGAAGTTCGATCTTCTGAGCAAAAATATCAGGGCGGTTCTGGTACCCAATTCTCAAAGCATCCCCAAACCCCCGGTTTATAACAAGAACAGTCCGTTCCCCTTTCCGCTCAAGCAGAGCATTTGTGCCGACTGTTGTTCCCATTTTCACGGATTCTATGAATTCAGAGGGCAGGGGTGCATTTTCGGGCAGCCCGAGAACCTGCCTGATCCCGTGTATGGCTGCATCTTTATAGTGACATGGATCGTCGGAAAGAAGCTTGTGCGTGATCAGTTTTCCATCAGGGCTGCGGGCTACGATATCAGTAAACGTGCCTCCGCGGTCTATCCAGAACTGCCATCCGGCTTTGGGGGACATGAAGGGAATAATTGTAGAGGTGGTATTAATTATTAATCGGAAAATCTAGGTGCTCCCTCATTAATTAGT
>DALS01000046.1 GCA_002499445.1 Methanosarcina sp. UBA293 | reverse complement strand
AGGATTTCTACAGAGCCATAAAATACAAATTGCCCATCAGATACTCTGAAGTGGTAAAAAACTATTATAAATATATGAAAAAACCAATGACTGTAAGAATTATACTCATAATCCTGCTAAGTGCGTTCTTGCTTTCTTCAGGATGTTCAGACTCGCCGACAGAAACACTACATCCAGCTCCTCTGCAACTACACCTGTGTCCTCTGCCATGCCTCAGTCCATTGCCATGACCAAGGATAAGACGCAGTATGCCCGCGGCGAAGTGGTCAAGCTAAAAGTAACAAACAACTTAGATGTTCCTGTTTGGTACATAAGCTATTCTCAGCGAGATTTGGTTTTTTGGGAGATCGAAAGAGATCAAAGCGATAGTTGGCAAGATCTGGATCTTCGTCTGCCAACTATTGAGGAGGGCAGAGAGGTTTGCCGATTAATACTGTATGAGCAACCTGTTGGTGTAGTAACGGAGCTGAAACCACACTCAGATCTTCTTTATGAATGGAACCAACACATATGCTCGTTTGAGACTGTGATCGATTCAGTCAAACCTGAAATGATTGAGCGAGGTAAATACAGATTTGTATTCCGCTATAGTTTAGTCACAGTAGAATCAGAAGACATCGAGAATGAATCTTGGAAAAGACCGATTGAGCTAGGTGAGGCAAAGATAGTTTACTCTAATGAATTTGTTTTGGAGTAAAATGGCATAACATTGACTGATATATTTAGCAATCACTTTCCACACTAAATCCTCGATTTTTATATTTTTTTCTATCTATTTTGTCACTAGGCTATTTTTGGATCATATGTATATAGTCCACAGAAATTAATATTGTAGCAAAATCGATGTCGGAAAACTCTATGAAATTCAAGAAATTTAGGTGGGATGTGGGTTAAAATATCTAAAAAAGATGTAACAGATCCCTATTTCTAGCTAGCAAAATCTTTCTAAAAAAATTATAAAATAGAGGTCCGGAAAATTGGACTTTTCCAGGAACCTCTAGCTTAGTTTTAGTTTAATTTTAAATATCTTTACATTTCTTCAGGCATTTCGCCGCCAGGACCTGCTCCAGGACCTGCTCCTCCTATACTGGATGAGGCAATTACATCATCAATCCTGAGAACCATGATTGCGGCTTCGGTAGCTGCATTGATTGCCTGGGTCTTGATCCTGAGAGGTTCGACAACATTGTTCTCAAACATGTCCTCAACCTTGCCAGTGTAAACGTTGAGTCCTGCACGCTTGTTTCCCTTCTCGTGCTGGGAGCGCATCTCCACAAGCATGTCAATGGGGTCAAGTCCTGCATTTTCTGCAAGGGTGCTCGGAATAACCTCAAGAGACTCGGCGAATTTCATTACAGCAAGCTGCTCTCTGCCTTTAAGGGTTGCTGCATATTCCTTAAGCCTGAGGGAAAGTTCGATTTCAGGTGAGCCGCCACCTACAACAATCTTCTGGTCTTCAAGAGCAACACCAACTACTCTTAGAGCGTCTTCGAGTGCTCTTTCGAGTCCTTCTACTACATGCTCGGTCCCACCGCGCAGAAGAATTGAGGTGGTTTTGCTGTCCTTGCAGCCTGTAACAAAGGTCATCCTCGAGCCAGTAACGTCTTTTTCTTCGACAAGTCCGGCATAACCAAGGTCAGATTCCTCGATTTCATCAAGGCTGGTGATAATTTTTGCACCCGTTGCGCGGGAAAGTTTATCCATGTCGCTCTTCTTCACCCTGCGCATGCCAAAGACTCCTGCTTTCGTCATGTAGTACTGGGCAAGGTCATCAATTCCCTTCTGGCAGAAGACAACGTTTGCGCCTGTGTTTATGACCTTGTTCACGATATCCCTGAGCATTGCTTCTTCCTGGTCTAAGAAAAGCTGCATCTGGTCAGGGGTGGTGATCTTTATCTCGGCTTTTGTCTCGGTCTTCTTGAGCTCTATAGGCACGCTTAAGAGTAGGACTTTTGCGTTTTCTACGACCTCTGGCATGCCTGTGTGGACACGTTCTTTATCGACAATCACACCATCGACGATCTCGGAGTCCTTGATGCTTCCGCCGGGTCTTTTCTCTATCTTGATGTCCTCAATGTCTACAGTTATCTCCCCATCTTCGTTTCTCTCAGCAACTGACTTTACGGCTCTGACTGCAAGCCTGGAAAGCTGGTCCTTGTTAGCCTCTGCGCCTTTTCCAGTAATGGCTGTGGCTGCAATTTTCTCGAGGGTTTCAACATCCTCGGGAGCTGCACTGATAGTGATGGTGTCAATTATTTTTGTAGCCTGATCTGCTGCAAGTCTGTAACCGTTTGCAATTACTGTTGGGTGGATTCCGCTTTCCAGCAGGTCTTCTGCTTTTGTCAAAAATTCTCCGGCAAGTACGGCTGCTGTTGTGGTTCCGTCTCCGACTTCGGCGTCCTGGGTTTTGGCGACTTCCACGATCATCTTTGCACCTGGGTGCTCGATGTCCATTTCTTTGAGGATGGTTGCTCCGTCGTTGGTGATAACAACATCACCCATGGAGTCTACAAGCATCTTGTCCATACCCTTGGGTCCAAGAGTAGTCCTTACCGCTTCAGCAACCGCCTTTGCGGCCATAATATTGTTGTGCTGGGCATCGGAACCATGAGTTCTCTTGCTGCCTTCCCTTAATATAAAGATCGGTTGTGCTGCCAAGCTTCAATCTCCTTTTATAATATGAATTTCTATAAATTTTATTAATTGTATTCCTGAGCACGTTTACCTTTGTGCGTAATTTCCTATTCTTAATGCAAGCACTTCTATATAAGAATTTCTCTGGAGCTCAGGTTATCAAATTTGAAAAAAAGGGATCAATTGAATCTTCCAATGCTTTTTAGGATTATTTTTTCAGGTTCATTAAGTCCAGAACTTCAGACCCAGGATTTAGGGATTATCTATTTTTATAAATACTAAGGAAAATTACAAAGTTGCATTAGAAATAGAGGGCATCTTTCGGACAAGCACTCACACAGCGTCCGCATTTGATACAATCAGGTTTTGTGTCGTCCTCACGGACTCTGAGCTGCATGGGGCAGACTTTATCGCATTTGCTGCAGTTAATGCATTTTTCTTTTGCGAGTTTCAGAGGATATTTCTTTTCACCAAGCAAGCGTTGAGCTGTTCCCATTGGACAAAAGAAACACCAGGTTCTTGGGCTCAGGTAGGTGCCCAGAAGCACCGCAATTGTGGTTGTGACCAGACACATAGTGACAAACACCATTCCGATTTTCTCGAAAGTATTAAGGCTCCCAAGGATACCCGCTATCCTGTATCCCATAAAACCCATTAGCAGGAAAAAGATCGGCAGACGGACCCACAGATTACGCAGGGTGTCCGGAATCTTCTTTTTCCTTGAAACTTTGCTGACCCAGAAGTCGACAAAACTTCCCCTTGGGCAGAGATTTCCGCAGAACCATCGGCCTCTGAAAGGACTGCTCAGGAAAATTGTTGCAAAAATCAGTAGCATGAAGTACCCGAGTGCCGGATACCAGAGCCCTCCTATGGAAACGATAAGAACCAGAATTCCCAGGTAAGGCGTTATTTTAAGCAAACTTAATCACCCTCCATTTTCCCATTTTTCAAGTTCCTGTCCAAGTCGGTAAGCCCAGGAATTCACTACATCCATTATAATATTCTTTATTTTAGCCCTTGAGTTGACCTTATACTTGAAGACATAACCTCCCCCATCCAGGTTCTGCTGCGACCTTTGCAGAATCTCTTTCTCATATAGTTTTTTGACGGAGCGCTGGACTGTGGAGATATCCAACTTCAGGGCTTTCGAAAGGTAATCGGTGTCAACCCACTGCTCTTCTTCATTTAAGATATGCTTCATAACGTTCAGGTCTGCTTTTGTAAGATTAAGAGCGCACTTGATTACATCTTCGATTTCGAACTCTTTACAGGCAAAATCTATAATCTCAATCCCTCCATATCGCTACAGTACTGTAATATTTTTGTCGTAGTATTTATACAATATCAAGTACTGTACTGTTCGGCCAAAAATAGGAAGTACTTAATTTATTATGGATGCTTTTATAATCTTACCTGCATGCAGAAAACTGATAGGTATCCCACATGGAATATGAGAGTAGAACGCAAGTAAAGCAACTTCGTTATATCTTTCAAAAAAGAAGTATATTCATCTGATGTGAAGTCAATTTTCACATTGTAAAATATAATTCTGCCAGATTCAGGTGATTATAGATTTTTTCCTCCATAAGATCTAACATGCTTCCAGGCTTTATGATAATTGGCAAAAAGATCCTTATCTGCATATATCGCATCATCATCCCTTTTATATAGCGCTCTATCATTCCCTATTGGACAGACCTTGATACATATACCGCAAGGTGAAATGTAACGCTTGTTTAATTCAGCACTATAAGAGGAACAGGCTTTCTTATCTGTTAGTCCGCTGGGGTAATCTTCCTTATTAAGAGCATTCAATGGGCACATTTTTACACAACGCATACAGCGGGTGCAAAGTTCAGTCTCCATCATTGGATCTTGAGGGAGTTCAGCTGTGGACAGAATTGAACCGAAACGGACCCTGGGACCATACTCTGGTGTAAGGATCGTGTTATTTACCCCAAAGGTTCCCAGGCCAGCGAGCAAAGCGGCATGCCTGTGAGAAAAGAAGGCAATGGAATTCTCCAGAAATACCTGAATGCCTCCGTACCCGTCTCTAGGTATGAAAATCGATGGGTATCCTCTCTCAGTCAGAAAGTTGGCAAGCCGATATGTGTATTGATCCAATAAGGTATTTACAGTATTGTACAGCTCGCGGTAATATATTGAGGGAGATGTCTCCAGGACCGGTAGAGGGATTGGCAATCCAATAACTATCACTGATTTTGCTTCGGGATATATGGACTGAGGATAGAATTCTTCAGGCATCTAGGGTAAAAAAGGAGGGTTATTCCATCTCTCAATATTGGCAACCCCAACCAAGGGTATATCCATACTTTCGCATTTCTGCAGGAGAGTTTTTTTAGATCTTTAGTCGTAGATTCATCCCTTCTTTATAATTCATTATTGCCAAAGGGAGATAGTTTCTCTGCTCATTTGAACATTTCCACTCATTAGCACAAGTCCAAGAATTCAGATCATTAAAATCCACGAATACTCCACAAAAAACCGGCAGGTTTCTCCTTTTCCCCTGCCGGATTCACACACCCTTTTCCAGACTCTTCTGATCCTGAGAAGCTGTATCAAGTTTCCGTTTTTTTTCCATACCCCTTGTTTGCTCTTAAACCGAGATCACTTTTCAAGCCTTTTTATTCTAAATTTCTTTTTTAATAGAATGGTTTTGAATAGACTTGTTTTGAATTATGTTCTTCTTGAATTACATTCCAAAGGCTGTCTGTGTAATTGTATTTTCGATTTCCTTTCTCAGTTCTTCCGGAATTCCTCTTATTCCAACGTCAAGGAACCCCCGTACAATCATACCCACTGCTTCATCTTCAGTAAGCCCTCTAGCCATCAGGTACTCCACCTGGTCTTTTGCAATTTTCCCTACGGCTGCTTCGTGAGTAAGTTCGATATCATCTACGTTCGCTTCAAGGATTGGGATTGCGAGCTGACTTCCTTTATCGGTAAGGACAAGCCCTTTGCATTCAAGGTGTCCTTTTGCTCCTTTTGCATTGCCTATCATTTCGCCTCTTGCAATTATTCTTCCACCGACTGTGATTGTTCTTGAAATCAGTTCTGCCTTCGTACCTGGGGCATTGAAAACCGCTCTGCTTCCGAGATCCAGTTCAGAGCCTGAATGAGCAATGGCTATGGTATTTAACCTGGTCACTGCTCCTTCCCCTTCGAGCTTGACAGTAGGGTACATCTGGACGGAACGGACAGGTTTCAGGCAAATGTAATTGCTTACATATGTCCCTCCTTCTTCCACATGAACCACTGTTCTCGGGCGGACTCCTATCTGCTCGGCCCAGTTATGGATCATTGTGAAATTCAGGGTGGCGCCTTTTTTTACGTACATCTCGGAAATTCCCAGGTGCAGACCTTCTTCCACGCCTTTTTTAGCCGTGCAGCCTGTGATAATGTCAAGGCTGGCGCCTTCTTCGACTACTACAATGTTATGTACAGTCTGGAAGACCTTATTACTACCAAGCAAAAGACAGGTCTGAACTGGCAGGGACGATTTTTTGCCTGCAGGCGCCCGGATAAAGTATCCATCCGCGTTTTCAAGATAAGTTTTTGCCGTGTATTTGTCGGTATCAACAGCTACAAGCTTCCAGGAGTATTCTTTAAGCCATTCATACTTTTTCAGGGCTTTCTGCGTGGACATAAGTTCTACATTTTTGTCTCTCAGGGAAGAATGCGAAACTGCATTATCAAGTACCAGCAGACTTCCCGACCGGCCTTCTTCGCTAGGTACCACTCCTACCTGGAGCAGGGTTCTTTTGCTGTCCTCGTCAAGGGTCTTGAGATCTTCAATAGGTTTGCTAACCTTGGAACCTTCCTCGAACTTTTCTAGCTCAAAGTCCTCTCCGAAAGCTGCTTTTTTCTTGGCTGCACTTTCAGCCTGTTTTTTAAGGTTCACTTGATCAGTCTGCATTTTATGCACTCCTCGTACCCTCTACTCTTTATTTCTTCTAGCATTTTTAGGGGATTTCCTGAACACATAATCGTTCCGTTGCAGAGGATATATCCTCTGTCTGCCTTTATATAATCCAGAATCTGGCCTGTGTGAGTGATTATTAAGGCTGATTTACCTTTCTCGCAGCTTTCACCGGGGCAGTTCAACCCTTCTTCAAGCAGTCCCTTTATTGTCATTCCTACCTGCTCTATGCTCACGAGGTCCACTCCGGATTCTGGCTCATCAAGCAGGTAAAGGTTAGGGTTCTGGACTGCAAGCTGCAGAAGTTCTGAACGTTTGATTTCTCCCCCTGAAAATCCCACATTCACATCTCTATCCAGGAAACGTTTCATATCGAGATTCTCGGCAAGGACTTCTGGGTCTCTTTGTCCTTTCGATAATACTTTTACTAGGTCCCTCAGTTTAATTCCGGACATATCTGGGGGACGCTGCATCATAATTCCCAATCCGAGTCGGGCTCGCTCATCCACAGACAGACCTATAATGTCTTCCCCATTAAACAGAATCCTGCCTTTTACAACCCTGTATTCGCTGAACCCCATGATTGTTCTCATTAGAGCTGACTTTCCGGCTCCATTTGGACCAAAAAGCACATTAATATACCCTTTTTTGACTTCGAGGTTCACGTCATGAAGCAAAGTTTTTCCGTTGACCTCAACAGTTAGGTCCTCTATTTCCAGCATCAACATTTTCTCCCTTTCATTTCATTTTAGATATGGTTTCCTTCTACTTTTCCATACCTAGAAAAGTTAGTGATTGAAAACGTGTTTATTCGAAATGCATTTATATGGTAGGAAAAACATCAAAAGTCGGAAAATTCAGGTATCTTTAGTTCCGGTACTTTTCCCCAATTCCTATTATTTCCCACCAAACACTTTATTCTTTTAGAGGGCATTCTATTTCTAATTATACATTCGCTGCTCATTTTATGTATTTGTTTAAAGTATGGTGCTAAATACAGATCGTTTTAATAACCCAAACTTTTTAAATGTCGGATTTCAGTTCAGGACTAAACGCAAAAAATTGGAAAATAAACTCTTTAATTTCCTATACTGAAAAAGGTAATATCTAATTTTTATTTTCAATTCTAGAGAATAAATAAGTTTAATTAGGCAAACAAACTAGTTAGGAAAAACTATCTTCCAGAGGAAGATTAATTATCTCAGATCCAGCTTCAGGCCGACTTTAATTTCTACGAACGTCTCTGGAAAAGTTTCTTTTATTTTTTCTCTGTGTGAGGTACAATGTCCGGCTGCTATAAGTTCCATCCCTCTCAGCCTTTCAAACTCCGAATTGTCATGAAGCCCTCCGAGAACTCCCTTTACTTTCCCGCAGCGGGTGGCAGTATCCAGAATTGCGGCAAGTCCGGGGTGAGCACAGCCTGTAAGCACGTAACATCCATTTCCTGTGTCCAGAACCAATGCCTGCTCCTTTACTTTATCTCCCAATTCCCCTGTACTTCTGATACCCCGAGAGATTTTTATAGGCTCTTTTATTTCAATAAGAGTCGCTCTTTTCTCAATTTCTTTTTTCAGATTCTCTGAAAAAGAAGCAGGAACATAGACTTCAAGCCTGGGATTTGCCTGAAGAATTTCAGGAAGGCCTCCTATATGATCCCAGTGCTGGTGAGAGATTACCAGCTTTCTGATATCTGCGGGATCAATATTAAGCTTCCTCATATTTCTAAGGAGGAGACCCCCATCCCATCCGGTATCGAAAAGAATGGTTTCATGATTAGTTTCAACAAGAACTGCAAAACCCCAGCTTGCTGTGAAATCCTGATTGGCTTTGTTGTCGTAGATAACAGTAAGCCTGAACATGGGTTCCTCAGATTTCTGTCATGGTCCGATATTCCATAACAGTAGAAACAGGATTCGTGTTGATTTTAATTCCAGTCTCTTCAAGGGCACAGATACCGTTAATGCCTCCTACGATTGCAATTCCGAACTTACCGGTTTCAACAGGTGCCCCAAGTAAGGTTTGATTAATCTCTCCAGGAGGGAAACAGCCTCCAAGACCTACTTTTTCTGCAATTTTGATAATTTCTCCAGCTCTTTCATAAGCCGAGGAATTGATCTGCCGGACATTGGCAAGAATCCTGCCTTCCCCTTTTTCGAGCACGTCAAGGACAGAAGTAGTCTTTCTGCTCATGAAAATCTGTATGGGATCAATTGAGGTTCCACTGTAGGAAATTAAATCTAAAAAGCGTGCAGGTTTTCGTTTTTCTATCTGGAGAATCCCGCCGTAGGCAGGTTCCACAGGGATGCCTGCTTTGAGGAGGAGTCCATCAAAAGCAACACTGCATACCGTAGCTATTCCGATTTTTCCAGGAGGCAGGGAAACTAGTTCCTCATCTTCTTCAATTATCCTTACTCTTGGGCTTATCATATACCCTTCGTGTGCGGTATACGAGATAAGGTCAATAACAGTCTCTAAATCGTCTTTATCAAAGTATGAAACATTTACAGGAACTACTCCGTCATTAGTTTCGGGATTATATGTGGTTCTGAACGCAATTTCTTCTATACGGGATATTACAAAACCAAAGCGGTCCCCAATGAGGGCATCGCTCATCTCCATTTCCCCAAGCTCAGTAAGTGTACGCCCTGCATACCCGTGTTTGCATGTGAAACCTCTTTCATCCAGGATCCTCAGATGGTAGCGGACAGCCCGCTCTCCTATATCATAGCCCCGGTTATTAAGTTCATCAGCTATTGCCCGGGCACCTATAGGTTTATCACTTTCGTGAATTACCCTCATGATTTCAATGAGTTTTCGCTCAATTTGCGGATCCATCATGTTTAACACCGTTATACTGTATGATAAAAATGAAGCACTTGTGAGTGTGGCATATTCCATAATTTTTGGGCAAACCCTGTTTTCTTTCGGCTTGCCAAGACGGATTTAATCGTTAATTATATTCATTATAGTAAATCTTTTCGTAATTAATATAATTTGTCTCGGTAGAGTTGCGGCTCTGCAGCCCGAGTCCCGTCTCGGGAGGTCGGAGCCCTTTTCACTCCGCTCAAGAGGGCTAATTTACCCAAATTTCTTTTTGGATCGCGAAGCAGGCGTGATCACAAACTTTTTCAAAAAAAGTTTGATCAAAAACGCAAACCCTTTTCAAAAAAGGCTTGACCGAAAACGGTGTAATATTTGGATTTGAAGCCTTATCCCCAAACCCTATCCGGCGTGATCAACCGGCGCAACGGTTGGTGGTCAACCGGCGCAACGGTTGCGGTGCAAGGTTGTGGGACTATTTTTTGCTACTGTTTTCTGCAGTTATGGGGGAGTTTGTTTTGAATTTTCCGTTCGAATTGCGTTTGAAGGCTAGTTTACGGAGATATTTGTTACTTTGGGACTGAGGCTTTTTCTGCTCTTATGACCATTTGCAGGCCTTCCTGCATGAGTTCTTCGGCTCTTTCTTGCTTTTTTGCTTCGGCAAAGATTCGGAATATAGGTTCTGTGCCTGAGGGGCGGATTAGAACCCAACCGTCTTCATACCAGATTTTGACTCCGTCGATTGTATCCATTTTAAGCCCAAGGCCTGAAGCTTCATATTTTACTCTTTCCATTGTAGCTTGCGTATTTACAGAGGGAATTTTGGTTTTTGCATTGAAATACTGAGGTACACTCTTAGCAAGCTCGGAAAGTTTGTGGCCGTTAGCCAGGATTTCAAGGATTTTAGCACAGGCCATTGCTCCGTCCCTGCAATACTGATGTTTGGGGAAAATAAGGCCTCCATTACCTTCGCCTCCGAAGACTGCATTTACTTCCATCATTTTTCGGGCGACATTAATGGAGCCGACTGCAGTCCAGTAAAGTTCAACGCCAGCATCTTTTGCTACATCAGCCATGCGCTGTGAAGAGCTAACAGGAGTCACTATAGGTCCTTTTTCGCGTTCAAGCATATATTTTGCCATCATAGCAAGCAGAACTTCTTCATTCAGGAATTCGCCATTTTCATCCATAAAAACAATTCTATCTGCATCCCCATCGTGAGCTGCCCCTAGATCAGCTCCGGTGACTTTTACAAGTTTGGAGAGCTCAGTTAAAGCATCGGGCGTGGGTTCTGGGTTTCGCCAGGGAAAAGTCCCATCTGGTTGAGCTCCGAGAGTAAGTACATTGCAGCCCAGTTCTCTGAGCAGGAAAGGAAGCGTGAGCGAGCCTGCTCCGCAACCTGTATCAACAACTACTTTGAGTCTGCGGCTGCGGATAGTTTCGGCATCTACCGAATTGATAACGCTTCTGATATAGTAATCATTGGCTCCGGGGTCGGTTCTGAAACTGCCGGTCTTTTCCCAGGATACAATTGAATATTTTCCTGAATAGTAAATCTTTTCGATTTCTTTTTCTCCATCTCTGGGAAATTCCGTGCCATCCCCAGCAATTAATTTGATTCCGTTATACTGCCTCGGGTTATGGGATGCGGTAATAACAATCCCTGCATCGGCATAATCACGCACATAAAGTTGAATAGAGGGAGTAGGAAGGGTTCCCACGTCAATTACATTCAGACCTGTTGAAAGAGCTCCAGCAATTGCAGCAGATTTCAGCATCTGGCCTGATATTCGGGTATCACAGCCTATAGCAACTGTGCCTTTCGAACCCATATATGTGCCAAGACTCCTGGCCAAGTTGACTGCCAGTTCTGGATTAATATATTCATTGGCGATGCCACGTACACCATTAGTTCCGAATAATGCCATTTAAGGTCTCCATCTTTATGATCTGATTATAATTTGGGTGAGAATTATGCGATGTAGGTAAAATTTTCTTTTATTAGAGTTATTATTCCTAAATAAGGCTCTAATACAGAACAAGGCTCTAGTAATAAAAACACTACAGATATAAAAACATTTCAAAGATCTCAAAAGCCACTATTTGAGAAGACGCTCTAGTTAGAAATAGTATTCATTGTGATATATCCACAATCCCTTTCCCACTTACTTTACAGTTGTGACTATAGGACTGGCAAATAACATATATCTTATTAACTAAATCCGTTACTAATGGCTGCTGAAAAGATAGAACTGATAAAGGAGGCTATAAAAACCAGAGAAAGTGCAGTTGTTGCATTTTCAGGAGGAGTAGATAGTACAACTCTTGCAGATCTTGCTTTTGAGGTACTTGGGGAGAAAACTCTTGCTGTAACTATTGACTCTCCGCTTTTTCCAAGGAAGCAACTTGAAATGGCTATCGAGACCGCCTGTGAGATTGGAATTCAGCACAAAATTCTCTCTTTCTCCCAGTTGAGCCTTCCTTATTTTTCTGCAAACACACTAAACAGGTGTTATTTCTGTAAAAAAGCTCTGCTTGATACCCTGCTGAATTTTGCAGGAAAAACAGGATATGCTGTTGTACTTGAGGGCACAAATTCCTCCGAAATACATGGGGAAAACCGTCCAGGATACAGGGCAGTTCAGGAAGCCAAAGAAAAGGTCTTTTCTCCTTTTGTGGAGTTTGATGTGACAAAAAATGAAATCAGGACTATAGCTTCCGAGCTTTCTCTTTCCGCTGCGGGCAGGCCGGCTGCAGCCTGCCTTGCTACACGTTTTCCGTATGGGCAGCCAATAACTGCTGAGGCTCTCAAGAAAATTGAAAAAGCCGAAGAATTTCTCTTTTCCCTGGGATTTTCCCAGTTTAGGGTCAGGATACATGAAAATCTCGCCCGGCTAGAAGTAATTCAGGAAGAAATTGAAGATGCTTTTCAAAAAAGAGATATAATTTCACGGCATTTTAAATCCCTGAGTTTTGACTACGTAACCCTTGACCTTGAGGGGTTTCGGAGCGGAAGTATGGACGAACCTTATTTGGGGAAAAAAGATAATCGAGAAAAGCAATAATAAGATTTTAAGAAAATTTATTAGGTTAATAGAAATATGAAAATTTTTAGAAGTCAATCTGAGAAAATGAAAATAAAAACCTCTAGAAGCTTTATAGAAAAGCAGATTATCAAACACTTCTAATTATCAAACTCTTTATTGAAAAAACATGACAGAAATTTTAATTCGAAAAGCCGGGAAATCAGACCTTCAGGCAATCCAAAGACTTCTCTCAACTTACTTTCTTGATATGGAAGGGCTCAAAGACGAAGATTTCATTCTGGCCGAAATAAATGGACAGATTAGAGGATGCGCTGCCTTTATAAAATCCAAGTACCAGGGTAAAGAGTTTCTGGAAATTCACTCCATTGCGGTCCATCCAAATTTCAGGGGAAAAGGAATCGGCACCAGGCTTGTTAAGTATCTCCTGACAACAACCGGTGAGCTGGCCTGCGATTTGTATGTTAGAACGGCTGCACCTCGTTTTTTTGAGAAACTTAATTTTGAAAAAATCGAGAACTCCAAAAAATTACTGCTCTGGGGAGACTGCAAGAAGTGTGAACATTTTGAGAATTGTACACAATATGCGATGAAGTATTCTTGCAATTCATAACACACTGATTTATTCGTAATACATTGACTTATTCGTAGTACATTGATTTATTGAGCTCGAAACTTCCGCTAATCCCTCATTTTTCCGACTACACTTAATATGCAAAATTTTCAGATCAGAATCCGGTATCTATTGGTTCTAAAAATCGAGGTAAAACAAGTTTTAACAGGATTTGCTAGACGAAAAACTATTTACGCAAAAGCACAAAGAGACAACTTATGCTCACCCTTGGAATAGTAAACACTTACGATAAGATCAAAGTTCTCGACGCTCACTACCGTGCAATTGCAAGAGCTGCTCCAATCTGCCATGCTTTTGGGTTTCACCTTGCCCTTTATGATTTTCCTTTCAAGCTGACTGCAGAAGAACTGGTAGCTTATGTAATGGAAAAAACTACAATAGGAGAATCAGGAAGTTATCTTAAAATTCTCTATGAAAAAAATCACTTGTCGGTATCTGATCTTCCAAAAAAAGGATTTCCATCTCAGTTTGGGGAAATAGTGATTACTACCTCAAAACCTGACCCAAAAAGACAAGTTACTCCCGTAAAAATCGCTGAGGAAGCTCTCAGGAACCGCTCATTTTTGTTCCTTATAGGACTCGGGCATAAAGGGCTTCCAAAAGAGCTTTTTGAGAGAGGAAAATATCATCTTGACATTACCTGCAAGGGACTTTCTTTTGAGACCTGTACTGCAATAGGGGCGATTCCTGCCTATCTCTCTGGGCTTATGGCAAACCTTGAGACTAAATAGTGAATGGTTTACGTAAATTCTGGGTTTGAAAACCGGGTTCATTTCAGTTGCTTGTTCAAAAATTTAGTTTAATTAAAAAATTTTCAAGCCTATTTAAAAGATATTCCGGAACCGATATATATTAAGATTGACAATCAATACTTGTTGTGGGTAAGAACAACGCTGTTGCGCTGTCGTGGGTGTTTGGCCCAAAGTATGTAGAATTCTGGCCTCATTGAGGTTTTAATCAGGAAGATTGAAGGTTCTAACCTTAATGCAGAGACTTGTCCTCAAGGATTATAGAGAATGGAGTTGGTTGAATTTTTGAGGGGTTTGGAGTTCTGACCTGCACTCAATGCCGCATCCTAAAAGGCCAGGAACTTTACCCCGGATTACAGGATTCTCACATCCAGAAGGACTACTCTATCCCACATGTAAGCGCAATTTTTGAAGAGACAGGAGGAAAATTATGAGTGAATTAAAGCAAGAATACAGAAAAAGAAAAGAATGTGAATGTAAGCGCCAGGAAAATGGTTATCACGCTGTTGTTAAAGGGCGTACTGACAACCTGGACTCAGATGATTTAGACCTTTACCGCTTTATGATAGGCGGAATGCAGGGGAAATAACCTGCACAACCTTTTTTTATTTCTCATTCCTAAAAAAGAAGCATGTACGATGTATATGCGGTCCGTGAAGATTTTCCTGTTCTAAAAGAAGTCGTGTATCTTGATAGCACAGCAACTACTCAGACACCAAAACCTGCAGTTGAAGCTATGGTGGAGTACTTTTACAGGTATGCTGGCAATCACGGGAGAGGGGCACACCGTCTAGCAAGGGAAGCTACAAATCGTTATGAAGACGCAAGGGAAAATGTTGCACGTTTTCTAAATGCAGAGTCTTCAAAGACTGTTTTTATGAAAAATACTACTGAAGGAATCAATCTTATCGCAAACAGTTATCCCTGGGAGGCTGGAGACCATATTATTACAACCCTGCTCGAGCACCATTCGAATCTCTTGCCCTGGCTGCGCCTGCAGAAAAAAGGGGTAAATGTTACACTTGTAAGTCCAGACAGCAAAGGCAAAATCGATATCTCTTCAATAGAGAAAGCCTTTACTGAGAAAACCAAGCTGGTTGCCATAACTCAGGTTTCAAACGTCTTCGGTTCAGTCCAGGATGTAAAAAATATCACTAGACTTGCTCACAGACACGGCATAAAAGTCCTGATCGATGGGGCTCAGTCTGCAGGGCATATGCCGGTCAGCCTTAAAGACCTGAAATGTGATTTTTTTGCAACTGCCGGACATAAAGGCTTGCTTGGACCGCAGGGCACTGGAGTACTCTATATCAAAGAACCAGACGCGCTTGACAGTGCCTCTGTGGGAGGAGGTACGGTTTCGGATGTTGAGGGAGACACTTACGTGCTTGAACCGTCCCCTGCCTGTTTTGAAGCCGGTACTCCAAATATTCCTGGAGTTATAGGGTTAGGAAGAGCAGTTGAATATGTGGAGAAAGTAGGGGTTTCGGAAATCGAAGCGCATGAAATAAAGTTGTCCAGAGAAGCTGCAAAACGGCTTTCCGAACTCGAGCATGTGGAGGTCTACGGGCCTGAAGATCGAGTAGGAATCGTACCTTTTAATGTAAAAGGACTTCATGCCCATGATGTTGCCCTGATCCTTGACCAGACAAGGAAAATTTGTGTTAGGAGTGGGCATCACTGCGCAATCCCAATTACTCGCTTCCTGAAGGTGGACAGCACCGTAAGAGCATCTTTTGCATTATATAATACTGAAGAAGAAGTAGACATACTGGTAAATGCAGTTGACGGGCTCAAGGCACTTGTTTCTTAACCGCAAACTTTTTCAAAAAAAGTTTGATCAAAAACGCAAACCTTTTTAGAAAAGGTTTGATCGAAAACTGTGTAACGTTTGGATTTAAAAGCCTTGTCCTCAAACCCTATCCGGCGTAATCACAACCCTTTTCAAAAAAGGCTTGACCGCAAACTTTTTCAAAAAAAGTTTGATCAAAAACAGCGTAACGTTTTGGATTTTAAGAACCTTATCCCCAAACCCTATCCGGCGTGATCAACCGGCGCAACGGTTGCGGTACAACAATTGTGGCTCAAAGTTTATGCGCAGGCGAGCTAATTTATGGAATAGAATATTTACTTTTTTCTGTTTTTCTGTTTTCCGTGGTTTCTTCTTACTGTGAGGTTAGTGGAGGGTCTGAGGTAGTTTGCTTTAGAATGTCTGAGGTAACTTGTTTAGAGTTATAGTTTTGAATCAATAGTACGAGTTTTTTTACAGGTTTTTTAATTGATTTGATTTCTATTTTATAAAGGGTTAATTTTTTACATTGCAAGTAATTTGATCGAATTTTTAAGTAAACTAACTTTTTGTCTTTAGAACGAGTATTAGGTTAAACAAAACAGGAACGGTAGCTGAGTTTTTAATGACCTTAACATTAAAGTTTCGTAGGAGGGGGTGGGACATAGAAAGATTTTATAGGAAGTTTGCCTTATATCACCTAAGGAAAAACCTTAAGGCGAGAGTATGGATGAAGCAAAAGAAACACTAGCAAAAAAGAAATTTGTTTCAGGGTTATTTGGGAAAAAAAGTGATTCTAGCTCTATAGCAGAGATTGTGAAAAAGGCAAGAGGTTATTTTGATAAGCCTTTGAGGATTCTGCCAGCTTATGATCCGGAAAAAGAGGAACCTCTTGTAGGTTTTGTGGTGCCTGAAGGGCTAAAAGAAATCGAGAGATACTGGCTCCAGGAACCTTATTCTTTTGTATCGATCCTGGAGGACCGCAGAGCAACATATTACAAACTTATTGAACCTTCACTCACGAGGTTTGAGAAAGAGCTTCTTGAAAGAATCTATGAAGACTTTCAAGATATCCTGGTTCTTGGTTCTACAAATTCGAGATCAGAAAAAGATGCGTTCCTTGTGGATAGAGCTCTGTTTCTTCTTGAACGTTATAAGGCTGACATTTCAAAAGCAGCACTTCTAAAAATCATGTACTATCTTAGAAGAAATTTGATGGGCTACGAAAAAATCAATCCGCTCCTGTATGATCCTTATATAGAAGATATTTCATGCGATGGAGTGAGAATTCCTCTCTACATTTATCATACAAGGCATCTCAATATTGAGAGTAATATCTTTTTTGAAGAAGAGGAACTTGATGCCCTTGTAATCAAAATGTGTCAGTTGAACAATAAACATGTTTCTGTAAGCCAGCCAATAGTGGACGCGACAATTCTGGATGGCTCAAGACTCCAGGCGGTTTTGGGGAGAGAAATCACTCCAAGAGGCAGTTCTTTTACTGTCCGTAAGTTCAGGAAAGATCCAATGACTCCCATTGACCTGCTCAGATACAAGACATGCGACCTTGATATGCTCGTGTATTTCTGGCTGGTTATCGAAAACGGCTATAACATGCTTTTTGCAGGAGGGACAGCTTCAGGAAAAACCTCTATATTGAATGCTACTTCCCTGTTTATGCCTTCTACAGCCAAGATAGTTTCTATTGAAGATACAAGGGAACTGTTACTCCACCACAATAACTGGATTTCCGGGGTTTCAAGAGAAGGCTTTGCAGCTGACTCCTCAGGAGAAATTACCATGTACGACCTTTTGAGAGCTGCTCTCAGGCAGCGCCCAGACTATATCATTGTGGGTGAAGTGAGAGGCAGTGAAGCCCTTACTCTTTTTCAGGCAATGTCAACAGGGCATGCAACAAGTTCAACAATGCACGCCGGAGATGTGCAGACCGTTATAAACAGGCTCACGCATGAGCCAATAAATGTACCTCACGTCATGCTGCAATCTCTGAATGTGCTCTGTATTCAGGAGCAGGTGTACATTGATGATAAAAGAGTTAGGAGAACCCGGAGTCTTGTTGAAGTCCTTAATGTTGACCCTGAAACAGGAGATCTTGGCATAAATGAGCTTTTTAACTGGGAACCTTCAGGGGATTATTTCATCAAGGTCGGAGATTCCCACGCTTTACAGGAGATTATGCATGTAAGAGGCTGGGATTTCGGTCAGTTGAGAAATGAGGTAGACAATAGGAGAAGAATCCTGGATTATATGTATGAAAATGGCATAAGGGACTATATCCAGGTGTCTGTTGTAGTCCAGGCATACCAGAACCATCCCAAGATGGTTATGGAAGCTATAGAAAACGATACCCTGCAGGGTATGATACAGGATATAGCTGCTTGAGGGGGGAACATGACTTATACTGTTCTGGATGATCTGGCATACAGGTTTTATGGGGACTTCTTCTATAAAAATAAAGGAAGCTTTCAGGATTTACAGGTGAAAATACGCCATTCCCATATCCCTATGCCAGTAGATCAATACCTGGCTTCGGCTTTTATGTACTCAGTAGTTGTAGGAATTGTCGGAGGAGTTTTTGGCTTATGGCTGGGGTTGAAAACCTTTGGAGACCCGGTTTCCCGGCTCAGCCTTTTTGTGGAGCCTACACGTGCCGATATTGCAGGCGAATATGTGTATCCTCTTGCGATTTTAGCCGGTTTTGTACTGTTTCTTGCAGGTTTTTTTGCCGTGTTTCTCGTGGCATATATTTATCCATATTTCCAGGCAAATAACCGGCAAGCTTCTATCGATAAATCTATGCTACCGGCAATAACTTACATGTATGCCCTGACAAAAGGAGGTATGTCGATTTATGACGTATTCCGGTCTTTGAGCAGGCATGCGTATATATTTGGCGCAACAGCGGAGGAAATCTCATATGTTGTACGAGATGTGGATTACCTAGGAAAGGATTTCATAAGTGCCCTTAAAGCTGCCAAGGAGCGCACCCCTTCTGAGGTTTTTAAGGATTTTGTTGACGGATTAATTATTGTCTCAAGCAGTGGAATCATAACCGAGTATATAAAAAACAAGTCCGAACAATATCAGGGCATGGCTGAGCTTGCGAACAAGAACCTGTTACAGAGGCTTGATGTGCTTGCCGAGATCTACGTGACCGCCCTGGTTGCAGGTCCTCTTTTCATAATGGTAACCCTTGTTGTGCTGCAGTTTTTCAGGCCGGCATCAGCTCAGATTCTTTACATGCTTATTTATGTGATATTGCCTCTTGCAACCCTGCTTTATTTAGTACTTCTCGATACTGTGGGAGAACTTTCCATTGATCCGAAAAAGGGGGATGTTCGCAGTTTTTTGATAAATCTTTCCGATATTCCAGAGCTTGAATCCGGGCTTACTGTAGAAATTGAGCAAAAAAGGAAAAAAAAGTACATGCTGTACAGGGGACTTCACAATCTCAAAGACCTGATTCTCAATCCTTACAGGACTATTCGGGACGAGCCGAGATATACATTTTTCTTTGGAGTTCCGCTTGGGCTGTATTATCTTACCAAACTTCCAAAAGACCTTAAACATAAGCTCTATTCTAGCTTTCATAATCTGAATATAAGTTTTGACCATGTCAGTGATAGTGCTATAAAACTGGTTACCGCTGTTGATGACTATTTTGTTATCTTTATTGTCGTTGCTCTGATTCCGTTTATTATTTTTTATGAGCTCAAGGCATGGAGGATGCGCAAAGTTGACGAGCAAATGCCTGATTTCTTGAAAAGCCTTTCCAGTATGAATGAATCCGGGATTATGCTTGCAAACTCGTTAAAAATAATAGCCGAATCTAAAATGGGAGTCCTTACTAAAGAACTTAAAAAGTTGAAGGAAGACCTTTCCTGGGGTACTCCCACATCAAGAGCCCTTATGAAGCTTGAAAAGAGTATAAGGACCGCTTCTTCAAGCCGGATTCTTCATATTCTCGTAAAAGCAAACGAGTCTACAAGTGACCTTAAAAGCGTACTCTCGATTACCGCTAAACAGGTTAGAAACGACGAAGACATGAAAAAAGAGCGATCATCCGCAATGGTGGTCTATGTTGTCACGATCTACGTATCCTTCTTTGTCTTCCTGTTTATAGTCTATGTCCTGGCTACAAACTTTTTCCCGCAAACCGCTTCTTTCTCAACTTCTTCACAGGGAATGGGCGGAATTGGCGGATATTTCAATGTAGAAGAATACAGCATGCTCATGTTCCACTCTGCCCTGGTACAGGCTTTCACTTCCGGAATTGTCGCCGGAAAGATGGGGCAGGGCTCTGCGTACCTGGGCTTGAAGTACAGTGTAAGCATGGTAATAATAACTTACGTGGTTTTCACCATGTTTATTTGAGCTGTGTACTCTGAGTTGTGGAGAGAAGTTGAGAGGGCGACTGGAAAAACTCTCAATTTCTCTTTTTTGCCTCCTCAATAAAAGCAAAGACTACATTCTCAATCGATACCTGTACAGTATTCTCCTTTTCCAAAAATGGGGTTCTGAGGCTAACTATTGATTCTATTCTCAGGGGCCGAATTACGTTTTTTCGTTCGCTCTTTTCCCGCGCCTTTGCCCGCTGGAGCCAGGCGGCTTTGATTAATTAAAGATAGAATTTCTAACTGCGCTGGAAAAATCGAAAATCAAATGTCAACTCTTTAAAGGCGGGTGACCCTGGAAGCAAAAATTCTGTATTGATGCCTGCAAAGCCGCCATCGATAAAGTCATCGTTTTCAAAACAGTATCCACAAGGACTTATAAATCGAAACTCAAATTAATTGATCTGGATCTTCAAGTAAAGATAACATAAGTGAAAATTCGATTCTCAAAATTTTGCCTCACTAAAGCTTTCAAGAATTAAAAGTAATTTTGTAAAAGTCCGTGCCGAAGAGACAATGAGAAGATTTCGGAAAAAAGAATCAGAATCAAAAAGAGGAAAGGCACCTGATTGAGGTGCTTAAATTTGTTTTTAGAACCTTACATTCTTGTCACAGATCATCTGATTAGTCTGGATATCAATAACTTTAATATTAACAGTTTGGCCTGTAGTAATAGTATGCGTTCCTCCAATGGGTATTTTTTTGACGTCACCGACACCGAAAATACCAAGAGAGCTTGCATCAATCGTTTCAGAGTTATTATTACTACCAACAGTTGCCATAACTTTTGTTATATTTTTATCGAAATTAACATCGCTTCCACCAAGGTGTTCGAATTTTATATCTCCTGTTGTAGTATTAATTCCGGCTGCTTTAATGTTTAGATTAGCCTGCGGTGCAGACTCGGCAGTTCCCTTACTAAAGACAGAAGATCCGATTGCGGCGGCAAGAATGACGGTTATTGCAACCATAAGGATGACACCGATAACCGGGGAAACTGCTTTCTCATCTTTTCTAAATAATTTCTTAAAATCCATATATTTCTCCCCCATGTTAAGCGTATTCGGACAGGATATCTGTCGAATTACTTTTAACACCCAAATTATATAGTTAAATAATTCTTAATTTTAATTTCATATCATACATTTCTTCTTTTGTGCATAAGTTTTTGCTGAATTTATTAAAGAGTTAGTCGTATCATCTTAGTTTCTTCATTCAGCAAAATGACTATTAGCATTTCTAGTTTAATAACTTTTCTCAGACAGATTTGACGATTTTTAATAAAAACGTTTTATAAAGTTGGAGGATTAAATCTTACAAAGTTGTAAGCTATATGAAGAAAAACGAAGATAAAAAACTCGGGTAAAAGCAGATTAAGTAAAAAAGAAGAAAAGCGCCTTAAGCAGGTGCTTAAAATGTTTTTAGAACTTTACATCCTTGTTGCAATGATCTGATAAGTATCACAAATTAACTGTACAGGTTTCACCCGTTTTCTTGGGTAGTTAAACGTATTCGGACAGAATCTTTCGGATTCTTTTAACTCCCAAAATGCATGCTAATCAATTTAGCGTTAACCTTATATTGTACATTTATTCTTTTTTATTTAAGTATCACTTAATTTATTAAAGAATTAGTAGATTCAACTTACTTCTTTTATTTTTCAAGATGGCTATTGACTTCCGGAACTTTATAATTTTAATCGAACAGTCAGGTTAATATCTGATTAGAGATAATTTAGAAAGTCAAGGGGTTAATTTTTAGTAGGTGATTTTGTCATGGAGGGTAAAAAGCGCAGGGCACTTGGCCAGAATTGCCATGCAGTCTCAGAGGTATATGGGCAACTACTTATGATAAGTATAGTCGTTTTAGCATTTTCTACAATTGCTCTGACTGTATTTTCCGATGGGGGAGTTGTGAAGCCGGAACATATTCCACATGTTGACCTGAGTGAAAAAATCGATACAGGTTCCGATACTATTCAGATTGTGCACAGTGGGGGAGAAGTTATCGATCTTGACGAAATCAAAGTTATACTTTATGTCCAAAGTCCAAATCAGCCTGAGTCCAAGCAGCAGATTTTCGATATGTCCGACCCTCTAATAGCTAAAGATCCTTCAATAGTTAAACTCTTGGACCCTAAGGGGAATCCTAAGGATATATTCACTGTCACGCTTGGAGATTGTATTGTAATTTACACTAACAGTGGTAAGCTCCAAGAGGGAAATAGAATAAACCTTGAGAACGAGGATCTCGTAAGTATGTTCATTGTTGACATACCGTCCCAGCAAGTGATTCAGAAAGCAGTACTTCAGGGAGGTCCCTGGAAACTTTCTTACTGGATTACTCCACACCCTTATGGGAGTGTTTACAGCAGTACCAGTGGATGGATGCCTACAGAGTCGGTTGCCGGGATTGATGATACATATCTTACAAAATCTAATATTATAAATGACAATTTGACTTATGAAGATTACACTTTTGGAATAGATGCAGATGAGATGGGCATTCCAAATTCATTTAACACTTTTTTAAGGATAATTTACCAGATTCACGACTGCAGCCCGGACACTCTAAAACTTGAGGTGTCTACTGGTTCTGAATGGATAAAGATAGCTCCTCTGACGGATTCCACGCCACCCACAACTCTTTCAGAAAATTATAAAACTATCCGAGATTGTGTAGACGCTAACGGAGGCCCTACTGAGACCATTGGTGCGACCACTTATGATATAACTCAATATGTGAAAACTAAGGACGATCTGGAAAACCTCAAGGTCAGGTTTTCATTTCTGGGAAACGCAGCATCAGACAATAAAGTTGGCTGTGTAGATTTTGTGGGGGTCCACGTGGAACCTAATGTATAAAACTAGGAGACTAAGGCATGGGGCTGAAAAAAATGTCAAAAAGTAATCGAGACAAAACTGGATCAGAAAAAAAGTTTTTTGTCAATTCGGAATCTGCAACAGCAACTGCCATTGGGGCAGTATTGTTGCTGGGAATCATATTTTCGGTGTTAACTTTCACATGCGTATTCTATATCCCTGAGTGGAAAAGCGATGCTGAATATTCCCATATGGGTGATATATGTGAGGATATGGCAGAAGTTAAGTCAAAAATCGATATGATGTCAATTGTCCTTGCTTCAAGCCCCAATTCCTCTTCCCCTAATTCTCCATACCCGAGTTCTTCAGTTCCTCAATTAATTATAAGTGTTCCTTTCCATATGGGAGGTGGAGATCTCCCACTTATAGGTTCCATCAAATCAAGCGGAAGTCTTTCTGTAAACAGAGAGAGTTGTACGATGAGCATAGAAGTTGAACCTAAAGATCCAGACCCTAAAAATCCTGGCAACTATTCTCAATTAATCAACTGTGGCACCATTACTTACAATTCTCACAACAGGTATTACGTGGATCAGAATATCAGTTATGAAAACGGAGCTCTGATTCTTGACCAGGGAGAGCAGTCAGTTATGATGCTCTATCCTTCGATCCGTTTTTCCAGGGCACTGGATAACGAATATAGTGACACTAAATACAATGTCTCTATAAATGCTGTAAGGATATTCCAGAAACCTTATGCTCCTCCACAGGCTATTTCCTCAAATGCGGGATGTTCTCTTCGCCTAACAGGAATTGATTATAGACCCTGGTATGACAGCAATAAGAAGGTTGGAGAAAACCTGGAAAGATTGAAACTAACAGTTTATACGAAAAATCCTGATGCCTGGGAGCAGTATTTTAAGAAAGTAGCTACGGATGCAAACATGAGAGTAGCTACGGATGCAAACATAGATCCTAATGCAGACTGTTACATTGAACCATGGAACCCGAAACTTTATCCAGATGCAGAAATACCTTTCGTAAGTTTGACCTTCCCAAAAGAAAATTCAGACACAAAGAAGGGTTTGAAAGGATTGTACATCAGTGAAACCGTGGTCAAGGCTGAACCCGGAATCGGCTTGAATTGAATTAAAAGGAATGCAAGGGAAAGTCTAAGAACAAGAATAAGATCACAACTCAAGGGTTTCGAAAATGCTTCCTGACACCTCCGTTACAAGAAAAGAGACCGAAATAGAGAAAGCCGGGCTATTCTCCCGTTTTTCAAAGTCTGAGTCTGCTGCTGCAACAGCTATTCTAGCAATATTATTTTTTGGGCTAATATTCACGATATTTTCCGTAGTCAGGCTTGAATATGTCCCGGAATGGAAAAATGACGCGGAACAGGGTCACACTCACGACATATGGAACAACATGGTGGGAGTAAAAGTCAGGATCGACATGCTCTCCCAGCTCATGGAATCAGGTGGTTATTCTAAAGATTCGCTTTCAACAACCGTACCTTTTAATATTGGGGGAGGGGAGGTTCCGATTTTCGAACCTTCTAAGTCGGAAGGAAAACTTGAGGTAAATAAGGAAAAGTGCAGAATGATCATAACGCCGTACACTACTGATCAAACAGTAAATCCCTACTTTCCTCCTCTTGAGTGCGGCGGAATAAGCTGTTATTCAGGTAACAGGCAGTATCCGGACCAGATTTTCAGGTATGAAAATGGAGCCCTAATCCTCGCAGATGGTAAAAGTTCCATAATGAAACAGTCTCCCGTATTCACTATAGAAGAAAACGAAACGAATAAAGGCAGTTACACGGTTGCTATCCGTGCGGTTCAACTCTTTGGCAAACCTAATTCTGTTTCATCAAATGCCGTTATTCCTCTCCGTTTAACAGGATTGGAAGCTATGCCCATATACAACAGCAGCAAAATCAACAACGCAACTGTCAATGCTTTTGATCTGACAATTGCCACAAAATACCCGGATGCCTGGTTTACATATTTCAATGAAATTGCGCAGGATAAAGGGCTTATACCTGGAACGGATTACACTGTTAAATTGATTCCTGATTCTGTGTGCCCTAATTCTGTGCGCTTCTCTTTCCTGCCCAGTGGAACTAAAACTCTGGAAGGTCTCTATGTAAGTGAAGCGGCAATAAGTGCAGAAATTATACCACTCAGGTATCAAAATATGATGAAACTGAATCAGTGGTATTATTTTAATACTGCTTCTAACACTGGAATAGACCTATTTCCTCTGATGGACGGTGGCACCCCAGTTGACCTTTCGATAAAAAATACAGAAGACAATAATTTGGGTACGAAATACTCTAAAAGTAGCAACGTACTTACGTGTAATCTATACAATAATTCGTTTGAATCAACATTTGGATTTAATGGTTTTACAGAATTTGAATCCCAGCCAAGTTCAGTTACGATTTTAATGGTTTACCAACCTCAGAATTCTAATAATGCTCCATCTATGTCTATGTCTATTGCAGGAAAACCGCTTTCATTATCGGCTGACAAATATAATAATAATTGGTGTATATATAAACAGACTGTAAGCGGCGTATCAATAAGTGATCCGTCTGACCTGGAATTTAATTTGAATATTTACGCGGATAAGGGGAAATCGATAGATATAGACTATCTTGCAGTCTACCTGAGCTCTATCTGAGCTGATGGAAAAAGAAAAGGCATATGGATACATATGTTCGCCATATATTGAAAAAGCGAGAAATTGATCTATATGCCTGAAAAATATACCACTCCTTACCCTGCGAAAAAAATTTATTCCGACGGCAGAGCCGAAGATATTAAAGTGCTGCTCGCAAGAGAATGCCCTGTTAAACTTTTTCTCAATGGAAAACTTTTTACGACGCTTTTTGCCTCTCCATTCGAACTTAAAGAGCTTGCAGTTGGCCATTTGATCACAGAAGGCGTTGTCAGTTTCGGGGAAATTGAAAACGTTGAAGTGAAAAGGAGCGAGGTATATATCCTGACTCGGGAGGACAAACAGGTCAAACAGGCTCTCAGTACCGAAACCGCCGGAAATGCTGGAAAAGCCGGAGATGATGAAAAAACCAGCACAGAAATCTTTGTCGATTCAGACTCGGTTTTTGAGCCGCAAGCCGTTTTTGCAGGCACAGGATACCTTGAATCCGATATATACAGACTTACAAGAGGAACTCATCTGGCAGCCCTGATAGACAGAGAAGGAAAACTCGCAGTCCAGATTGTCGATGTCGGAAGACATAACGCAGTAGACAAAGCCGTAGGAGCCGCCTTCCTCAGGGGCCTTGACCTCTCACAGCATTATATGCTTTCTACAGGCAGGCAGCCCGCCTACATGGTCACAAAAGCCGCCAGGGCAGGAATCCCTCTCATTGCCACCAAAGCCATGCCCTTCGACTCAGGCGTTGAAGCCGCAAAAAAAGCAAATGTATGCCTCGTAGGCCAGCTCAGAAAAGAATCCATGCTCATCTTTGCAAGCGAGTGGCGGATCAAACTCTAACCCTTTCAAAAAAAGGGTGACTGAAAACCCCCAACTCTTTTTAAAAAATGAACGTCCTCCCGAGACAGGATCCGGGAGGCTGGCTATAACTTATGTACCGAGCTTCTTCAAAAGCCAGGCCATATTCTGGCCCAGAGTCTGCATGGTCCGGATGCCCTCTTCATCTTTTTCAACATCGCCTTCGGCAAGTCCCATTCCTATATTCCAGTAGCTTGATCCTGGAATTATCATCTGGGAAATTGTGAAGAAATGGTTGATAGAGTCAAAAACATGAATTGATCCTGCCCTGCGCACTGCAACGACTGCTGCTCCAACTTTATACCTGAACATCTCACTGTTAGCTTTAGCAACGAAACCCGCCCTGTCGATAAGGGCTTTAAGTTCGGGGGTCAGGTCTGCAAAATAGGTAGGCGAAGCCAGAATTATCCCGTCGGCTTCGAGCATTTTCTCAATACATTCGTTAACTATATCATTGTCAGTTATGCATTTTTTGTCTGCATTTTCAAAGCATTTCCCGCAGGCTGTACAGCCGTGGATGCTCTTTCCCCCGACCTGCACAATTTCAGTCTCTACTCCTTCCTTTTCAAGTTCTGAGAGGACGTGCTTTATAAGAGCTACTGTATTCCCATCCTTTCTAGGGCTTCCATTAAACGCGACAACTTTCATTTTCCTTATTCCTCCAGTGCACTACCTTTATTTTTCTTTATTTTCTGCCGTTTTCTCTGCTGTGGCTACTTTCCCTAATCATACATAGATAAATCATAGCCAGAGTACCAGGCAAATTACAGCGTTATTATAGCGTTCTTCTGTACACGTTAACTTCAGTCTCTTTTTCAAGATACTCAGAAAACAAAGGAAATATTTTCCTGAAATGATTGGAGTTTAAATGTTCATCCAGGCTTTTTTCGTCTTTCCACTCTTCTAAGAACGTCAGGATTCCTGAATTCCCCAATTCCTGATACAACCCATACTCTATGCAGCCTTCTTCTTTTAATGTCGCTTCAACAAGGTTTTTGCATAAATCCATGAATTCCTGAACCTTTTCAGGCTTAACATAATTTTTTGCAACCACTCTTATTGTCAATAAATCACCAGCCTCTTATCAAAAGTTCTTTTCCCGAATTTGTTGTTTGCCTGAAACAGTACGAAACCTTCTTCTGTCGGCTCTAGAGTTTCATTCCCTCTTCTTACCGTACCTGTTATAGTAAACTTTGTCTTGTCTATACCGGTTTTGATATTCGGGCTTCTGGTCAGGATAACCTACTGGTACAAAAGCAAGAGGAATTATGTGTTCAGGCAATCCAAAGGCTTTCCGGAAACCTTCAATCCGGTCCTTCATAGGATAAATCCCGGTCCAGACTGCTCCAAGCCCGGCAGCATGGGCTGCAAGCAGGAGGTTCTGGGTAGCTGCTGAGCAGTCCTGGACCCAGTATCCGGGAGCCTTTTCAAGCGTTATATCTCCACAGACAAGGATTGCAAGAGGAGCTTCCCTGCACATGCTTGCATAGGGGCTGAATGTGGGAATTTCGTCAAGGAGCTTCCTGTCATCGATAACAATAAAGATCCAGGGCTGGGCATTGACCGCAGACGGAGCGCTCATGGCAGCCCGGAGCAGTTCGGTAACAAGTTCTTGAGGAACCGGCCGGTCTGTGTATTTTCGAATGCTTCGCCGAGTGTGAATCGCTTCAAGAGTATCCATACGAGTGCCTCCTTTATTTTTTCCGGAAAAAGGTGGGTAAGAAGTCAATAAACTTCCTCCCCTGAATTTCTTTCTTGATTTCTCTCTTGACTTCTTTCTTTATTCTTCCTGGATTTCTTTCTTTATTCTTCCTGGATTTCTTTCTTTATTCTTCCTGGATTTCTTTCTTTATTCTTTCTTGATTTCTCTCTTGACTTCTTCCTGGATTTCTTTCTTACTTCTTGCTGAACTTTTTTTCTTATTTTTCTTTACTTGAACAGGTTAAGGCCTGTATTCTTTGCTTTTTCCATAAGCTGGACATTATCCTTTGCTTCTCCTGGAGCGTGATACCCTGCTGCTACAAGCGTATCTTTTACGTCCATTCCCCAAAAGCGGGAAATTTCTCCCCCGAATTCGTCATAGACCGCGGTGTAAGCTACAGGATCAGGCATGCCCTGGGCTCCCACAATCACGGCTTTTTTCCCGGCAGGAAGGCGGGAGGTATAGTCCGGGTTTACCAGAGAATAGCAACGGTCAAGAAATAGCCGCATCTGGCCTGAAAACTGGGCAAAATAAATAGGAGCTCCAAAGATAATGCCATCGGCTTCTTTCATTTTCTCAAAAAGCCCTGCAAGGTCGTCTTCAAGCTTGCACTTCTCATGGGTCTTACAGTAATCGCAGGCCTGGCAGCCTCTGTAATTCATTTCATTCAAGAGAAAAGTTTGAGTTTCGGCTCCTGCTTCGGCTGCCCCTTTGAGTATCTCCTGAACAACCGCGTTTGTATTTCCATTCTTTCGAGGACTCCCTACAATACCTATAACTTTCATTTTATCTATACTCCTTATTCTTTTAACTGAATTTAACCTGAATTTGGGTCTAATCGAATTTGTTTTTTTTGAATTTATACTTAATTAATTTTTGAATCTATACTTGGTTATTTTTCTCTAGGTAAATGTATTTATGACATCTAATTTATGGCAACCATACTTATATACGTAGTACAATTCGAATAATAAGTAACAAAAATGGATGTAATAAAAAGATAGTTATGAGAGCATATTGCAAGTGAAATAAAGAAGAACAAACACTATCCGGGTACAGTATGAAAAATAGATCATGAAACAGAAAAATCAGCCACAGTATAGAAATATATCATGAATATCTTACGAGTTGAGAATAGGCTAATAAAATAGAAAGTAATATAGAGAGTAGATCACAATATAACACTGATCATTCAAATTAACACTAATCACTCAATTTAACACTGATTATTCAAATTAACATTTATCATTCAATTGGCAGTTCTCTTGCTTCGCCTCTACTGTGAGGGTTTTCAGACAATCTCTGAAGGTTTTACAATAATTAACTTTAAATCTTTTATAATATAATTAACCTCAAATATTTTGCAAATAAACCTCCATTGAGTATGTGAAAACAGATTCAGTTAGTCCTTGTACTTGTACTAGTGTTATATTAGTGTTATACAGTGTTATACTAGCGTTATATTAGTTTTTATGTTAGTATTGGGTTTTGCTTTATCCGGAAATGTAACATATTAGGGAAGATGTACTAATTAGAGTACTGACACTAGGTGTTTTGGAATAATTAGCAATATTTCTTCAATAATATTTTTAGGATAATTTAGAATAGATTATAACTGTTGAAGGGCCAATCCCTGAATATGAGCAGGTAAGAAAGTCACTAAGATTATCGGAAATCAGACAGATATCAGGTTAAACGTATGACACAGAAGAAAGGATACATGCGGTATTTTACAAAACAAAGCTGTTACCCTAACCAGGCAGAAGCCATGGAGAAAATTCATTTGGCTCTCCTGAAAGAAAAAATCGTGCTTTTTGAAGGGGCGTGCGGGACAGGCAAGACTTTGAGTTCACTTGCTCCTGCATTGAGTGTGGGGAAAAAACTTAATAAAGTCGTCATTATAGTCACCAATGTCCATCAGCAGATGGTCCAGTTTATAAATGAAGCAAGAGAGATCTCTCAGGGCAACGATATAAAAACAATTGTTTTTAAGGGCAAGACTTCCATGTGTCCTGAAAAGCTCGGTTACGAAGAATGCAGGCTTAAAGGAGAAAATACCTATGATCTCCTTGAACTTGAAAGAGAAGTTTCTTCAAAAGAAAAAGAGCTCAGGGACGCCTATGAGAAATACAAGCGGACAAAAGATCCTTCTCTTTACGCCCTTAGAAACGAGCTTGAAAAAGAACTCGAAGAAGCCAGGAAAAGAGCTCAGGCTTTGAGGAATATTTCTTGCTCAAAGCTTTATGAAGTCCTGAAATTTGACGGCAATGATTTTTCAACTTGGCTCTTTTCCGATGTAAGGAGCCCGGAAGACGTAATGGAATATGCAGACGACCGGGATATGTGCGGGTATGAACTTCTTAAAAAAGAACTCAAAAATACCGAGCTTCTAATCTGCAATTTCCATCACGTACTCAGTGCTGAAATTTTCATGACTTTACTTAAATGGCTTGAACGCACCCCTGAAGATATTATCCTGATTTTTGACGAGGCACATAACGTTGAGGCATCTGCTCGTTCTCATTCTTCAATAATGCTTTCGGAACTGACTATTGAAAAAGCCCTTTCCGAGGTAGGGGAGACTCCAGAACCTGATAATTCTCCGTTCTTTGGGAGTGGAGCAGGTTCAGGAAACGGCATTCCTCTTGACCAGGACTATGCTGCTCGACTGTATGCAAAAAGGCTTTATACGTGCCTTCTCACCGCCCTCAGGGATACGTATGACTCGAAATTAAAGTTCGGAGATAGGAACAGGCTTGGAAGAAACTGGCAGGATATTCAGATAAGTGACCCTTATGAACGCTTTGACGTCCTGAAAGCCCGCTTTTTGCGGGAAGCAACAAAAGAAGGTTTTGAGAATGAAGAAAAGGTGCTGATCCGGCTGCGGGAAATTGGCGAGTTTGGAGGAAGGCTTGAAGAAATTTATGCGGAAAATTATAAAAAAGGCCTTCTTTCTGTCCCGAAACGTTCCCAGATCCGGTATGTTGCCGACTTTTTATCCTCTTACCTGGTGCTTTCAGACAGGCAGAACTATTATCCGATCCTGAATGTGCGCAGGGATTTCAAAAGCGATAGAATAGCCGGCAGGATCGAACTTTTCACCTGCATCCCTAAAAACGTGACCCAGCCTTTGCTCGATTCTGTTTATGCGGCAGTGCTCATGTCGGCTACACTGCAGCCCTTTAAAATGATCAAATCCACACTTGGCATTTCAAGAGAAGTCGAAGAAATCTCCTTCGGCACTACTTTCCCTAGAGAAAGAAGGCTTACCCTTGCGGTTTCAGTTCCTCCCCTTTTCTCAAAAAACCGGGACAGTCCAGAAACTCTTGAGAATTTGAAAGAAGCCTTGCTTGCAGCTATTATTGCCTCAGCCGGCAATGTGATTATTTACTTCCAGAGCTATGCTGAGGCGCTACGTTATACTAAACTTCTTGAGCCTGAACTTTCTATTCCTGTTTTCCTTGACGAGACCGGGGTCTCATCCCAGGAAATTCGGAAGGAGTTTTTCAAAATTGGAGAGCAAGGAGGAAAAGCCGTTCTTATAACTTATCTCTGGGGAACATTAAGCGAAGGTATTGATTTCAGGGATTCCAGGGGAAGAACAGTAGTTGTGGTTGGAGTAGGATATCCGGCTCTAAACGACCGAATCAAAGCTGTCGAGTCTGCTTATGACACGGTTTTTGGCATTGGGGATGGTTGGGAATTTGCAGTTCAGGTGCCGACAATTAGGAAGGTCAGACAGGCAATGGGAAGAGTAGTACGTTCTCCTGATGATTATGGGGTAAGAATTCTCCTTGATTCTCGCTACCAGGGCTCTCAGGCACGTAAACTCGGTAAATTCTCGGTTTTTGATTATTTTCCGGATGAAGAAAAGAGAGAGTTCATTGATATTGCACCCAGGGACGTTGGAAGTCTCGTGGAAGAGTTTTTTGCACAAATAACAGACAACCCTGAAAAAACGAAGCCTGAATCTCAGGCTTCAAGTCGATTGGATTTTGGCAGTCTTGCAGAAAAACTCTGAAGTCTGTTTAACTCCTTAAGTCTGTTTAACTCCTTAATCCTGCTCAGCTCCCTTATCTTGCTTTCAAATGCATTTTGAAACTTCTTTTAATTCTTTAAACTAAAATATCTTTTGAATCTCTATTAATTAATGGATAATTGTTTGTCTAAATAAAATTAAATTAGAACTTAATTTATCTGGAATTCAATTAAATTAGATCGAGAATAATAGTCTTAGAAAACCTTTATTATCTTTACAAGCGAAACAGTATACAAAAGGGGATAGAACATTGGGTGTAGAAGACACTATCAAAGAAATCGCAGGTGAACTTGAGAGAATCGCGACTACCAAAACTGTAGTAGGAGATCCTATTACTGCTGCTGGGAAAACAATCATTCCAGTTTCAAGAATTTCTATGGGTTTTGGAGCAGGTGGAGGGGAGGGCAAGAAAGAAACGGAATCCGGATATGCGGGAGGTGGAGGTGCAGGTGCGAAGATAGAGCCTGTAGCATTTATCATGCTTTCTGAAGAAGAAGCCAGAATTTTCCGGATTTCTGAGCGAAGTGACGCCGGATCAATTCTCAGTTCGATTCCTGAGCTTGTGCCTGAGATAATGGACAAACTCAAAGGCATGAGAGGCAAGAAAAAAGAAGACAAATCGCAAGAACCAATGGTTAAAGAAAAAGAAGTTCTGGAAAAGGAAACTGTAAAAGGAACAGATATCAAAGTTGAAGAAGGGGGTTGCTTCCATTAATTCTTCTGGAATTTAAACCCTTTTAAGGAATTTATTCTAGGGACTGGAACTGAGAAGTCTGGATTTTCAGGATAGTCAGGACTATCCTTCTATTCCTAACCGTTTAATATGTTGATAATTTCTCTTCTCTTGCTGGTTTTTCTGTTTATTGTGTTTATACTCTATACAGCAATAGGCTTAACTTTAAAGCTTAAGGTTCTCAGTCTGGAAGAAAAGAGAGAGCTTAGAGGCACATTCACTGTAAAATGGCTGCTTTTTTCTCATACTTTTTCAGTCGAGGAGCTGTGGGAAAAAGAAAACCTTCTTGAAGGACTGGAAAAATCGAAAAAGGATGGTATAATAGAAGAGGGGCAAAGTGAAGTCGGTCTGGATGATATTGAAAAAATACGAATCACTACAGAGACACAGGGCAAAGCTGAAGTAAAGAGAAATGGAGAAACTGAAGGGAAAAAACCAGAAGAGATAATAACAGGAATTGATAATAAAGAAAAAAGAAAAACAGTAAATGAAATCGAAGGAAAAAAAATTGAAATAAGTAAAACTAATGAAAAAAGAGGCATAATTTCAAGGATTAGAGGGAAAAAGAAAGCTGAAAGTGAGAAAGCTCCAGAAGAGGGAATGAACCCCAAAGAAATTCTTCACTGGGGTCTGGAAGCATTTAAAACCCTTAGAAAACCTGCACTTCGTCTGTTTTCCGATTTGCTGAATGGGATAAAAATTAAGCATCTGGAATCTTACATTACTTTTGGCCTTTCCGATCCGGCAGACACGGGCATTCTCTGTGGGTTTATACATTCTGTTACAGGTTTGGTCTACAGTCGGTGCAGACATTGCAGTTTCTCCGTTATCCCGGTATTTATGAACCCTATGGTAGATTTTCGTGGAAATATGGAGGTCCGTGTAAGAATATACTCTTTTGTTTTTCCGGTCCTTAAATTTATATTTAATGGGAAAACTTTATCTTTTACTTATTCGATTATTAAGGAAAAACTTTGGGAGAAATGGAAGTTTTACTCCTAAGCTTTATGATTTCACTCCTAAGCTTTATGTAACAGGTAATGAGGATAAGGTAAACATGATTAAAGTAGTGTCTCCGTCCAGACTTCATCTTACCCTGATAGACCTCAATGCCGAGCTAGGCAGGGTCGATGGGGGAGCAGGAATTACCCTGGAGTCTCCCCACCTGGAAATTTCTGCAACTGAAGCTGATACTATCGAAGTCATCGGTGATCCTCTTCTCGCAGGCAAAATGAAAAAAGCTGCACATGCTCTTCTTCCGGAAGGAAAAGGAATACGGCTTCATATTAACAATAGTCTTCCTGATCATGTGGGGCTCGGTTCCGGGACTCAGGCTGCACTGTCAACAGCAGTAGCCGTAAACGGGATTTATGGACTTGGAAAAAGCGTTCGAGAACTTGCAGTTGCAGTTGGCAGGGGAGGCACATCCGGGATCGGAGTTGCTGCTTTTGAAAACGGTGGCTTTATTCTTGATGGTGGTCATAAGTTCAAGGATAAAGGTGCATTTTCTCCTTCTTCAGCCAGTCGTATGCCTCCTGGACCAGTCCTTTTTAGAAGAAACTTTCCTGACTGGCCCATTGTTCTTGTAATCCCTTACGGAAAAGGGGCTCACGATGCGGAAGAAGTGGATCTTTTTAAAAAATTCTGTCCACTGCCCCTTGCTGAAGTTCAGGAAATTTCCCATGTAATCTTGATGCAGATGCTTCCTGCACTTGTGGAGGAAGATCTGGATAATTTTGGCAGGGCAATTAACCACATCCAAACTGCAGGTTTTAAGAGAAGGGAAGTCGAACTCCAGTCCCAGCCTGTTCTGGATATCATGAATTACATGCGCGAAAACGGCGCAAACGGTTCAGGCGTAAGTTCTTTTGGGCCAGTAGTTTATGGAATTGTCGGAAGCGTTGCAGAAGGCAAAAAACTCCAGCAGGAAACCCAGCGCATGCTTGACGAGTCTCTTGGCGGGAAAGTCCTGCTCACAAAGGCTAGAAACCAGGGTGCAGACATCTTTGGAGGTCCGGATTGAAAATTAATACCTGGTTTGGAGTTCTTGAAACAGACAGAGCCGGAAAAATTCTGGAATCCAGGCTTCTTTCAAAAGACGTGCGGGAGCTTGCTCTGCATTCTCTTTCTCTAAGGGACAACAGGTCGGATCTCTCTCCTGAAGGCTTTGACCTTAAAGCTGCCGCTCTTGAGTGCGGATTTGTGGAGTCATCTGCCGAATATTACTCTCTTTTACACAAAATTACTCTTGAGGCTGCAAAACTTCAGGTTTCAGGCGCTCTCACTCCTGATCAGCGAATTATTCAGGCTGTAGAAGCCCTGGATGATGTCAATGAAACAACAAATTCTCTCTCGGAAAGGCTTTCTGAATGGTACGGTGGTTATTTCCCTGAAAGCGGATTAGCCGGAGAAGATCTTTCACTTTTTATTGCAAAATACGGTTCTCGAGAAAATCTTGATCCTCAAGACCCGCTTTATTCAAAAGCTAGGAGTTCGATGGGTGCAAAACTTGAACCTGCTGATGAAGTACTCCTTAAAGGGTTTGCAGAAAGCGTTTGCAGCCTGTATGAACGGAGGAGGCAGATCGAGACTTACATTGAGAACAGCATGGAACTGGTCGCACCAAACCTGAAACTTGTTGCAGGCCCAATGCTTGGGGCAAGATTGATAAGTTTGGCAGGGAGTCTTGAAAAACTTGCTGAATTCCCCTCAAGCACTATTCAGGTTATAGGCGCTAGCAAGGCTCTTTTCAAACACCTTCGGGCTCGAGCTCCATCTCCAAAGCACGGGATTATTTACAGCCAGCCTCTGATAAATACTGCGCCCTGGTGGGTAAGAGGAAAGATAGCAAGAGCGGTTGCGTCAAAGCTTTCTCTTGCTGCGCGCATTGATTTTTATTCAGGGAAAAAAGATCCCTCGCTTACAGAAAAACTTGAAACAAAGGTCCTGCTGATCAGAACTTTAAACCCCAGGCCTCCTCAAAAAAAACAGGAAAGCGGGGCAAAGCCAAGGAAAAAGAGGAGGAAATAAATGGCTGAAGTCAAAAAACTTTCGGATGGGATCTTTGAAGTTATAAAAGGCAAAAAACAACTTGCTACAAAGAATCTTGACCCTGGAAAAACAGTTTATGGAGAAAAGCTGATCCAGGTTGAAGGGATTGAGTATAGGACATGGGACCCTCGCAGGAGCAAGCTTGGAGCCATGATCCTAAAAAAATTCAATATTCCTCTTAAGGAAGATTCCAAGGTGCTTTACCTCGGGGGGGCTTCAGGCACAACGATCAGTCATGTCTCTGATATTGTTTCGGAAGGTGCGGTTTACGCCGTTGAGTTTTCTCCAAGAAGCATGAGAGACCTTATAGGACTCGCATCAAGGCGGAAAAATGTTTACCCTATTCTTGCTGATGCGGGAAAACCGGACAGTTACTCTCATCTGGTTGAGCCCGTGGATCTTATCTTTCAGGACGTTGCACAGCCAAACCAAGCTGAAATAGCTGCAAGGAACGCGATCCGCTTTTTGAAAAAAGACAGGTATCTCCTGCTTTCCATCAAAGCCCGGAGCATTGATACCGTAGCAAACCCAAAAGAAGTTTTTAAGGAAGAAGTAAGAAAACTCGAAAAGGCTTTTGAACCCGGATTTGAGATCCTCAATGCAAAGGACCTGATGCCCTATCATGAAGACCATCTTGGAGTCGTGGCGAAGTTAAAATAACGAGTTTGTATTCTTCGGGGATTATTTATATTCTTCAGGGAAAATTCATTAATTTAAGGGTAAAATTCATTAATTTAAGGGTCCTCCCCATCCCTGAAAGGTTCAATGAAAAGGAATTGCCTCAGGAGTTTCCTGCTCAGTGGTTTTTTATTTCCTGACGTTTACCATCAATCTTTTTCTTGTTACGGGGACTAATTTTTTCCATTCCACAACCGCACTTTCGTAAAATGCGTATTCATCCACGGTCTTATCAGAGAATTTGCCGTCTACTTCATATATATAAAAGCCCTCTTCCCCATCCGTAGAGACCACCTTTACCCGGTTCCCCATTTTCTTAACTTCAACAGCTGCCACGCTTTTCAGAGCCTCAAGGAGGGTCGTGCCCTGTTCAACCTCAAGTTTCCTGTTTTCTGCAAAGTGATCCAGAAAAGAATAGATATTGCTCAGTTTGATGCCTATCATATGAGTATTTCCAAGCTTTTTCCTTTCTATAAGTTCGGCTTTTTCCAGGATTTTCACATGTCTGGCAGCCACAGGCACGGAAATTCCTATTTCTCTTGCTAAGCCGGATATATGTTTATCCCCTTCACTCAGGTGTCCGAGAATTGAGAGGCGTGTGTCACTTGAAATCGCTTTAAAGAGGTTTTCTCCATCTCTATTCATTCCTGAATTCTTCATAACTTTTGCTACCATGAAGATCCTTTATTTTTTCGCAGATATTTATAATTATTGCTCTCTATAACGCAAGTAAATCATGATATTGATTCTTTTAATTGCGTTTTTAATCTATTCTTTTAGCAAATTTACTTTAATTACTTTTTCCCATTTTTCTTTTTTCTAAAATACTGCCTGGTTAATAGAGAGAATTTTTATGTAATTTTTGTTAAATTTTGATCTTAATTTGTTACCTGGGTCAGATGATCTTGTTTTAAAACAAAAATTATCTTAAAAATATCTAAATCTCTTCCAATACCTTTGGTTAAACTCATTCAATTATATTCACCAGTCTCCTGCCGGATACGAGGAGAAGTTAAAATCCTATTCAAAAACACGTTCAATGGGCACTTGTTACCCCAGGAGGTAACAAACGTTACCCAAAAACCAGTTTTTATTTAATTCTACTATAGATGCTCAGGAGATATTATGGACTCTGCGGCATTATCTGTTATTGGTATTTTGATAGGTATTCTTGTCTTTGGGATTAAAACTGGAATAGGTTGTGGATTTTCAAACATCACCACAAAAGAAATTCTGGCAATTGGAGGTAGTTACTTTTTTTTGGCCTTTTTGTTCGGAACCGTTACTGACCGCATAAGCCTGGAAACCTTTGAGAGTTTTTCCTCAATGGGTATGGGAATTCACGTACTTGTTTCCCTGCTTCTTATAGTGGCCGGAGTTTACACCCAGAAAAAGTGGAATGCGGGAATGGATGTATCCAGGCATACTTTCCTGGCTATATCCATGCCCTGTCCTGTCTGTCTGGCAGCCCTTGCAGCATCCTGTATGTTACTTTCAGGAAGCTTCAACCTTTCCGGGATAAAAATAGGGGTTTTTGTAGGGATTGCTTTTTTTATAGCAGTGGTGGCTTCTTCTTTTCTTTTCAGGTTTGGGAAAATCAAGCTTGGAAAAACCCCTGAAACTATGGGAAATGCCATGATGCTGATCGGGATTTATTATCTTTTAGGGGCTCTGCTAATTCCAGCTTATATACAAACAAAAAAGATGAACCTTGTTTCAACTGGAGGGGGAGAGACCGGAATCGTTCCTCTTATGGCTTTTGGGATCGTTGTCCTTGCAGGTTTCTTCCTGGAACGCATAAGGAGGCATGACCTGTGAGCATGATGGATTTATTATCTGACATGATGAATGTTTTCTCCTCGGCTTTGCTGATCCCTGTAATGCTGCTCCTAACTCTCCTTGTATTTATGTCCCTGATTCAACTGGGAGAATTCCTTTCTGAATACACAAAAAGGAACAGAGACTGGGGTAATCTGGAAACTAATTGTAAAAAAATTGAGCGTAATCTTCAAAATTCGGATTTTTCGGAAGCATCTAGGTCTCTTGAGAACATAAAGCAAAATTACATGGTCACTTCTTTTGCAAAAGATGCCGCAAAATATCTGGAAGAGCAGCATCTGCCTGCAATTGAGAGACTTTCGCAGGAATATGAGATAAAGATGGCAAAACGGCTTGAGCATACAAAAATTATCTCAACTATCGGGCCCATGCTGGGACTTATGGGGACTCTGATTCCATTAGGTCCTGCTCTTATAGGTCTTTCGTCAGGAGACCTCGAGACCCTTGCACAAAACCTCATGATCGCCTTTGCAACAACTGTTGTAGGACTTTTTGCAGCCGGAATAGGCTATGTACTTACACAGGTCAGAAGGCGCTGGTATTGGGAAGACATGTCTGATATCGATTACATCCTGGATACAATTGGGGACAACAACTGAAACTTAGTATCTCTTAATGGAGAAAGAAATCATGAGGAAATCCAGGAGATTCAGGCGCACAGGGCTTTTAAAAGATGAGGATGAACAAAATCCCATGGCTACTGTCGCCAATGTTTTTGATGTTGCAATGGTCTTTTCTGTGGCTCTACTGGTTGCGCTTGTTATGTCATATCAACTTCCTGAACTTCTAAGCTCTAAAGAAGATTTCACGATTGTTAAAAATCCGGGAGCTCAGGATATGAAGATGATCATCAAAGAAGAAGGAAAACCCATTGAAGTCCTGAACATGACCGATAGTATCGGAGGAGGGACAGGAGAAGCCCTTGGAACAGCCTACAGGCTTGCCGATGGCAGGGTAATCTACGTGCCTGATGACTTTGAAGGTAATGAAACCTATACTTCAACTTCGTCCGCTTCATCTATGTCTAATCCATCCCTGTCTACTTCAACTGCATCCTCTTCAACTGTACCCGCTTTAGATTAATTTTTTCAACACCTAACACAAGTTTAGTTGTTTTCATTTAAATATATTTTTAGTTTATCTCTATAAATAATCAAAATTCCTTGCTGTATGTTTTTCATTGTATGCTCTTCAATTTGAAGTAAGATAGCGATATTTCGAGAGGTGAGCATATGAAAAAGAAATGCAAATCTGGAAAAAATAATTTATGTGCTGGCCTTGTTTTTATTATTTTCAGCGTCCGTATCGGCAGAAGACAACATGGCAAATATAAACATATATATCACTTTGCGAAAGTGATGCACTGGAATTTGCAAGCCAGACTAACCCAAACAGCGAGCTGTAGTTGTTTATAGAGGATGAAGAAAACAGCGGTCTTCTGCACAAGCTTGAAGCTGCAGGGATTGAACCAGTAGTCCTGCCTTTTTACAATATCAAAAAAGACCTTAAATGTAGTAATAATCTTGGTGTTATTATTCAGCTTCAGGGAATGGGGCTCCATGTAGACCGTACCCGGCTTAAAAGTAAAACGTATACAAACGTTAATCTCATGTCCAGGCCTGCGAACCCCTATTGATGC
This sequence comes from Methanosarcina sp. UBA293, assembly GCA_002499445.1. GTDB lineage: Archaea > Halobacteriota > Methanosarcinia > Methanosarcinales > Methanosarcinaceae > Methanosarcina. The sequence goes on along the minus strand of DALS01000046.1, from coordinate 25,385 downwards.
CTTCTTCTTAACTCCTATGTGGGTTGTAAACTGGAAGATTGTATACAGAGTTGGCAATGAGTCGCTTTTGGGTTTTGAACTTTCTCCTGAACATCTGAGAGAACTCGGTTACCGAAAAGTCGCCAGGATTAACACAAAACTGTCTTATGAATCTGTTTTTGAGAAAAAATTGAAGAATTTGCATGTAACTTCGGTTTCGAGGTAATAGAACTGGAAGGAAGCACCGAAATAGTGCAAAAATCGTATAATCAGATGCGAAACATGCTTCTCAAGCCGCTTGATGTCTGATTATTTTTATTTAAAAGTTCTTAAAGAACTTTAGATCTAATACTTTCCTTAAAAAACGATTACCTTTTTTGAAATTCAAACTTTCCTTTCTTCCGTGGTCCCTGCGCTTTCAGTGATTTATGTTTTCATTTGATTTTTCCAGGGATATTACTTAAAATTATAGTTTTTGTTTGTGTAAATCTTTCTTTCATTGACTATAATTTCTATAAAAAAGGACGCTCTCTTATTTTTCGTATTTATATTATCTCTGAAGCTAAAATCCATTATTCAAATCCATATCCTTACTTAGTTCTCGAGTTTATTAGATGATGGTTAAAAATTCAATCCTCTATGTAAAAGTAAACAGACATAGTAAACAGACATGCAATAAGCTGGTGTTTATCCCGGGAGTGTGCAATCCCGGGATATATCAAGATAGAAAAAGAACAAATTATTAAATGATATGAAATTCGGAGGAATAAGATGATTTGAGCAAAAACAATAGCAAGAACGTCTAAGGTCATATGGAATTGATATCAGTGAAGATGGGATATCTTATCAGGAGAATTAAATGTTCCTATTTCCAGGTACTTCGGTGCGATAGGCGAAGAATGAAATTTAGTAGCCTTAATGATAAAATCTAAAAAACAACCCAGTTTTCAAATACCTACCAAATATCTATCAAATATCGCTCGAGGGTAAATACTCTCGAGCAAACCTCCAATAAAATATGTGATGGGTAATCCTCCAAAAAATCCTATAAAAAACCATGTAATACCTTGTCAAACATTGTTCGAGGGTATATATCCTCGAGCAAACCTCCAAAAACTTCATGTAGTTTATTATCAGAAATAGACATCTTTAGATCTTTGTTTACACACTTGTTCTGGAGTATTATATAAATATATTATGTCAAAACGCTATCTATTAACCATTTCATCTGAATAGCTAATAATCGTGAGCCAAAAATCTTGTTTTATGTATTTTATTCCCTAATGCTCCGAATGTTGAGGATATAATCCAGAATCAGTTATTCATTAGTTTTTTGAAAAATTGAAGTTTATTTCGTTGTAGTTTTCAAAAATTAGAGATGTTTTGGAATAAAATCGCCTAGCAGATCAGATATCCTGGTTATTTTTGCTAGGGTGCTCTAGGATTCGTAACACATTATCTGGAGATAACATGCAAGAAAAATCTGTAACGATATCAGTTTTAGTTCTATTATTGTTTACGTCATTATCAATTATTCTGTATTGTCAGAGCTTATTTCGGATTCAAAATGGTTAAATTAGCATTAAAATCTCAGTATGGAATAATAAATGTCATATTATTCTTTTTCCGGGAAAAGAGTCTCAATTATTTAGAAATTCTTTTTCCAGACTTTATATAATTTTAACATATTCTGAACATATTTTGAACATATTTGTTTAAAAACACTATTTATTAACCATTTTACCTAAACAGCTAATAATTATTAGCCAAAAACCTTGTTTTATGTATTTTCTTCCCTAATGCTGAGTGTTAAAGATATAATACAGAATCGGCTGCTCATTAGTTTCAGGATGTTCTAGAATTTTGTTGCATGTTATAATCGAGAGCTTCCAACTCCACTTTTGATATTTGGTAGCTGTTTATGTGTAAATATCTAAAATTCGCAATCTTTTAAATAAAATCGTTCTGTGAGCCTGGCATTCTGGTTATTTTTCTCCCGGGTGCCCAAGGGTTCATTATGCAATGTTTGGGGATAAAATGCGTACGGCACAAAGCAGATTATTGGTTTTATGTGCAGTGGTACTTTTACTGCTAGCACAGAATGTAGCGGCTGGTGAAAATCAGGTAAATCTTACTTTTATCTGTTATGATGGAAGTGCTCTTGCTGCGGCAGAGGAGTCCAATCCATACAATGCGAGTATAAATGTAACGTACATTTCAGGTTATTCCAATTTTTCTAATATTGATCTGGGAAACCCTGACGTAATATTTACCTACATGCTCTGGAATCTGTTCGAGTATATAGGTGACGACCTTGAAAGGGCCCATGAAAAAGGAGCTGCACTCATAGACATTACCTCTATGATGGACCCGACATATATCAACGCTTCAACTTATGATAAGATTTTTGCCGGGACTAAACCATACAATTCTACCGAAGAGAAATTCTTTTACAATATGGGTTCAAGAGGAGTCCTGAAGAAAAACGCTGAAAATTTCCTTATCTATCTAGCAAAAACTTACGGAGATAAACCTGAGCTTACGGATAGCTGGATTTATCAGGACCCAATAGATTTCCCTGAAGCCGGACTCTACCATCCGGATGCACGCTCTTCTACAAATGAATCTCAGCCCGATTGGTTTGAAAACACAACTGATTACCTTGAATGGTACTCTAACTCAGCTAACTTAACTAACTCAAACGAATCAAGACATATTTATGATAAGAGCAAGCCAACTATTGGAATATGGTTCCACGCTTCCGATTATACGGGTGATAACCTTGAAGTCATAGATGCGCTCATCCGTGACCTGGAAGGAAAGGGCTGCAATGTAGTTGCAGGTTTTGAGATCTTCAATGATATCCACAAGTTTTACTTTGATGAGGACGGAGAACCTCTTGTCCAGTGTGTAATTTCTCTTAAGAGTTTCCGCTTGAATTACGAAGATCCTGATAAAGGTATACAGGAGCTAGAAGACCTTGATGTTCCTGTTCTCGCGGGTTTGGTTGTTACAAACCCCTCTAATTCTATTGATGTGGCTGACAGCAACAGGGGTATTCCTAGCAGCGAAATCGTATACAAGACCCTGCTTCCAAGCATTGACGGGATTTTCGAGTACATTGTGATAGGATTTGATAATTACGATACCGAAACCGGTGAAAGCAACTACGAACCTCTGCCCTCTCAGATTGACTGGATGTCAAACAGGTCAATTAACTGGGCAGAACTAAAGTTAAAAGAAAATCAAGACAAGAAAGTAGCTGTCATCTATTACAATTACCCTTCGGGAAAAGACAATATAGCGGCAAATTACCTCAACACCACCCAGAGCATGTTTGATCTTCTCAAAGCAATGAATGAAAGCGGGTATGAGGTCTCCGGAATTCCGGATAACAACAGCGAACTCCTGGAGATGCTTCAGGCGCAGGGTATCAATGTCGGTTCCTGGGCTCCGGGGGCCCTGAATAAAATGGTAGAAAACAGGGCTGAATGGGGATTGCATCTCATACCCATGGAGACCTACAAAGCTTGGTTTGAGTCCGAAATTCCGGAAGACCTGAGGGCCAGTGTAACCGCTGAATGGGGAGAACCCTGGTCTGAAGACTTGCCTCAAGACAAGAGTGTTATGATCTATGAGAATGAATCCGGAAAGTATATTGTAATCCCTGCAGTGCGCTTCGAGAATGTCTGGCTCATGCCTCAACCTGCCAGAGGAACAGGACAAAACAATGATACTCTTTACCATAGCAGTGTTGTGCCTCCCACACACCAGTACATAGCTTTCTATCTCTGGCTGAACCACGATTGGCAGCCAGATGCAGTTATTCACATGGGCACCCACGGTACGCATGAGTGGCTTCCTGGTTCAACTTACGGTATGAACTGGACTTCAGAGTGGTCTCCACTGCTGCTTCAGGACATTCCGAATATCTACCCTTATATTGTTGCTAATGTTGGAGAAGGGATAACTGCAGAGTACAGGGGAAATGCCCTTATTATCGACCACCTGACTCCGATTCTTGAACGCAGCGGGCTTTATGGAGGCTTACTGAACCTCTCAATTGGTGTCCAGCAGTACTACGACCCTAGCATCACTTCCCAGACCAGGGCAGGATACAGGCAGGCCATAATTGATGAGATAACAGCACTCAACCTCAGTGTCGATCTGGGAATTGAAAACGTAACCTCTCTCCAGGGTTACAGTGAAGAAGAATTTGAGACTTTCGTCAAAGATGTCCTTCATGAATATCTTGAAGATGTAGGGAATGAAAATATCCCATACGGAATGCATATCCTCAGCCGTGTTCCCGGAACGAACATGACAAACCCTGAGAAAGACGAGCTCTCTGCAATGGTAAGGGCTATGCTTGGAGGAAGTTTTGAGAAGAATGTTACTGCAGCTTTCTATCCAGAATCTGTTTATCCTCTTGGAATTCCGTTAAATGATACAGAAGTTACCTGGCTTGTCTGGGAGGTCGTAACCAATAATACCAATGTTTCCAATGCACAGCTTGCAGTCTATGGAAAAACCAATAGCACAGTTACACTTGATCTTGAACAGGGGCTGGATTATAGGAACCGGCTTCTTGACTGCGATGTAGAAATTGACAGAATTCTTTCAGCTTTGAACGGAGGCTTTATCCCGCCAGCATCGGGGCTGGATCCCATTATGAATCCGGATGCAGTACCTACAGGACGCAACTATTATAGCATAAATTCAAAACTCTATCCTTCAAAGGCAACGTGGGAGGTTGGAAAGTCGCTTGCAATCCAGTTGCTCGAGGATTACTATAACGAACATGGAGAATATCCTGAAAAAGTTTCATTCTCAAGGTTTGGGGTAGAGTTTATAGGCGACCATGGAACCCTGGAAGCCGAAGTTCTCTACATGCTCGGGGTGCAGCCTGTCTGGGATGAGTACGGGTATGTAACTGGAGTTGAGGCTATTCCTGAAGAAGAGCTGCTGCCAAATTATAATACTTCATATAATGCTTCAAAGCCTGGGAGGCCGCGTATTGACGTTGTCTACACTACCGCAGGAATGAGGGATGCTTTCCCGGATAAAATCAAAATAGTAGACCGCGCTGTAAAACTTGCAGCTTCTCTTCCACCCATAAACTATCCCAACTACGTTAACCAGAGTTCCCTTGCTATCTATGATTCCCTGGTAACTGCAGGATATGACAGTGAGACTGCAACAAATCTCTCTACAATGCGCTGCTTTGCGGTAATGGACGGCACTTATGACGTAGGGGTCTCAGATGCTGTCAGTGCGAGCGGTACATGGGAAAACGAAGAAGCCATTGCAAACGTATACCTGGACAAAATGGGATACGCTTATGGAGAGGATTTCTGGGGCATACAGTCCAGAGAACTCCTTGAAGGCAACCTGAAAAATGTTGAAGCGTCGGTACATTCGGCCTCTTCAAACCTTTACGATTCCCTTGACAACGATGACTTTTTCCAGTACTTCGGCGGCTTGAACCTTGCAACAAGGTACTTAAAGGGCGATGGGACCACTCCGGAGATGTATGTTTCGGATACAAGTGACCCTGAAAGGGCTCAGATGATTAGTATGCAGAAATACCTCAGCAAGGACCTGAGAGCCAGATATTTTAATGACAGGTGGATCGAAGGGATGCAGAATTCTGGATATTCAGGCGGCAGCATGATGTCCGAGTTTGTGAACAATCTTTTTGGATGGGAAGTCAGTGCCTCTGACCTTGTGGACGATACTGTCTGGGAGCAGGTGTACGAGACCTATGTCAATGATCCTGCTATGAAAGAATGGTTCAAGCAGAATAATCCCAATGCTCATCAGTCGATAACAGCCAGAATGCTTGAAGCTGTCAGGCATGAATATTGGAAGCCGTCGGAAGAGATTATCCAGAGCCTTGCAACGGAATATGAACAGTCTGTGGCTGAAAACGGAGCTTCATGCTGTCATCATACCTGTGGAAATCCCCTGCTCCATGAATTTGTAAGTGGAAAGGTATCTGTTCCAGGCTACTCTGAGCAAATCGAAGCTGCAACTAAAGCCGAAACTCTGAAGCCTATAGAAGAAATCCAGAGCAGTAGCAGCAGTAGCAGCAGTCGTGGCAGCCACAGTACTGGAAAAGCTAGTGTAGTCTCAAAAGATAGCGTATCCGGCAACCAGACTTCTAAGACGACCTTTAAAGAGTCGGATGAAAATCAAACATCACATGATTCAGAAGCAGGATACGGAATTGACTCCTTGGAGCCTGCCCCAGGTATTAAGAATTCCGCAGAAGCCAGTTATGTAGAAGGTTATGAAATGCAGAAAGATTCTGCTGAAGAGAAAGAAAGTGGAGGTACTTCCTTCTCGGGTGCTGATACTTTCGGAATTCTCTTAGTGGTAGCAGCAGTGGGTGGAATTTATCTGGGATTCAGGAAAAAGAAAATGTAAATAAGAAAATGCAAATGAGAAGGTGAAAATAAGAAAGTGAAAATAAGTTTGAGAGGGGTATATCCCCTTTCTTTTCATCTGATAAATGAAATTTTTTATTTTTTTAGTTTTGGTTTATCGATTTTCTGGCTTATTTTTTGTCCTCTTTTAGTCCGTTGCTTCTCATCTTTTCTTCAATATTCCTTAGTCCATTGCTCCCTCATCCCTTTCCTCAATCTCTTTTATATAGGGTTTAATATCGAGCACAGGTGTCCCATTGATCGCATCAAGCCCTTTTACATGGAGCACGTTACCTTCTACTTTCAAAAGCTCTACAACCGTTAGCCCGATTCCATTAGGCCGGTAAGGGCTTCGGCTGGCAAAGACTCCGGAAATTTCTCCATCATAACGGCGGCGCTGGATGAGTTTATGTTCTTTTGATTTGTTGAAATAAAAGAGGATGTATACTTTTTCAAAGTCCTCGATCCTGTAAAGCCCATCTGCAAATTCTTCCTTGAGGACTATCTTTGAGACTTTATTGTAAACCTCCTCATTGTACACTGGCTCAAGATAATCGTTTTCTACGTAGCCTACCGGAACCATTTTAATTATTTCGAGAGCCTCCGGGGTTTCATTCATCTTTTGCCTCAAAACAGGGGATGCAGATTATTTTTCCGTTTCTTACTCTGCCCAGAGGTTCCATAAAACCTTCTCCGCATTTGCTGCAGACCAGGGTTGGGTAAATTATGGCTTTTTCCGGAGGTTCGATTTCCACTTCCTTTACCCAGAAAAGCTCTTCTTCTGGCATTTCCAGGACTTTCTGGCTTTTCTCACTGTGCGAATCCCTAAACTCTTCTGCTTCTTCGGGGCTTGCAGTGCCTGCCCTCAGTTTTGCGAAAAGTGCTGTGTGTTTTTCATCCTGAGGAAGAGCATCAGGTTTCAGGGATATTCTCAGGGCTTTATTATCGCCTCTTTTGAAGTATGTGTAAACGTGTTTCCCGTGTTCTTTGAGAATAAGGTTCCCTTTTCCGCAGGTGCAGCCATTTATTGCTTGAATAGCATCCACAGCGCATGACCGGTTTTCTACAATTGCAACCAACTCTTCATCTTTACTACGTTCTTTGAAGTGGTTAGCAGCAAGGGTTGCTACCCTGTATCCTATGGAAAGTCCGGGGCAGACATGTCCATGAAACTGTACGGCAGTATTGAAATCCAAATTTCTAACTCCTGATTTTATAGTTAACATTTATACTTATTTCCGCGTTAGACTTTAATGCTAGAAATAGTTAACCTGATGAAATAATCTCTTATTATTTGGATACTATTTATATGTTTTTTATTTGATTGATGTTACTAAACCGTGGTCTTGTAATAATAACGGGCTTGCTTTCGAGACTTGAAAAATCAGAATTTTCATTATCCATCCCCAATTCCTCAACCTCACTTTTGAAGCCGTAGGACAACCCAACCTTAATTTAAGAAATTTACATTTGGTTATAACGCTGCCGGAAAAACGCAAATAGAATTTGGGCTTTGTAAAACTCCTATCTTAATCAGTTTCAATAGGCTCTGAAATGAACAAGTAAAAATAATATATCGGGTAATTCAGCTTAAATAAATAGAAGTATTTTATTTTAGAGAAATTCTACGAGCCCAAATTTGATATTACTTAATTAAGATCTTTGAGCCTAATTCGGCTCATTATAATATAAATTGAGAATAACCTACTCTACTTTTATATATGATATCCTATATTATGTTCCCGATAATCATTATAATTGGGAGCCCTTTGCCACCTCTGATAGGCTCCCAATTGCGTGATTCAACCCCTACGATTAAGAAAAACCCTTTAACTCTTAATCGTTGACTTTCTCTTTATGTTATAGAGGTATATAACCTATACGATTTTAAAATTTGGATCGCGTTAAATTATTTGACTGCCTCAAAATCAGGCTCATTGGACTAAATGACCATTCTGCGTAGTCAATACTTTTGGGGGATCTCTTGTTAATTTATTTTAATATGGATAATTTATATTTTATAATTATTTAAATATTTATTTAAGTTTTTTCAGGTTCATGTTAAAACTAAAGTTTTCAGGACAAATGTAGCTGCAAAATGAGGAAGATATTTATCAAGTAGCTACATATATAATGAAAACATGAACAGTCAGCTTCTTGAATTGATTTTCCTCTCTGAAAAAAGAAAAGATCTTTTATTATTTTTGAAGGATGGACCAAAATCGATCTCAGAGATTAGAAAAAACTTGAATGTAGATTTGGTGGCGATTCTTCCTCAAATTAAAAAACTGAGAGATAACGCCCTTATCATAAAAACAGGCGACATTTACACTTTGTCTCCTCTTGGGATAGCGGTAGCTGGCAAAATGAAACCAATAATAGATGTATTAACGGTCTTCGGAAATAATTATGAATACTGGATAAATCATGCTGTTGAGTCCATACCTGCTCCTTTGAGGGAAAGACTCGGAGAGCTGGCGAATTGCACGTTTTCCGAACCTCCTGACAGGACACGCCTCTTTGAACCTCACAGGGAATTTGTGGAAAACCTTATGAAATCAAGAAAAATAAATGGCACCGCTTCAATTTTTCACCCTGATTATCCATCCCTTTTCCTTAGTTTTGCAAAAAAGGGGGCTGAGATTTCCATTCTTGTGACCCGCCCGGTTTATGAAAGGACAAAAGAAGAGTACGGAGCCGAGCTAAGTGAGTATCTTAAATTCAAGAATGCGAGTTTTTATGTCTGCAGTAAAAAAATGGAACTTTCTCATGTAGCTACTGACAGATTCCTCTCTCTAACCCTACCTTTTTCTGACGGTACTTTTGATCATAAAGAAGATGTTCTATGCTTTGACCCAGTTGCAATTCAGTGGGGAGAAGACCTTTTTGCTTACTACAGGAATATCTCTGATAGAATAATTGAAATATGAATTTATTTTTGAGGCAGGCTCCTGAATACAGACTCATTGGAACAGCTAGAAGATAGTTATAAATCGCACTCTTGTTATCCATATACTATGCAAAAAGTTCAGGAAACCGCAGAAAAAATCCGGACAATGGAGATCCGGGGCGCAGGTAGAATTGCAAAGGCTGCTGCCGAAGCTGTCAGGGATTATGCCGCAGGACTGGACGCAGCTTCAATGGAAGAATTCAGTGCTAGGATAAGGGAAGTTTCAAGTTATCTCATAAGTACTCGTCCTACAGCCGTTTCTCTTCCGAATGCCGTAAAGCTCGCTTCAAAGTACTCTTCAGGAAATGTGGAGGAAGCAAGGCAGGAAATCATTGAAAACGCAAACCGTTTCATTGAAGGAGCTGATCGGGCCCTTGGAAATATCGGAAAAATTGGGTCAAGAAGAATTCAGGATGGAGACGTTATTATGACCCACTGCAACTCCCATGCTGCTCTTTCTATCATCACCGCAGCCTTTGAAGATGGGAAAGATATCTCAGTAATTTCTACCGAAAGTCGTCCTAGGTGTCAGGGCTTGTTGACAATTCGCCATCTCAACGATTTTGGGATCCCAACAACCCTAATCGTGGATTCTGCGGTGCGCTACTACATGAAAGACGTGGACAAGGTCGTTGTTGGGGCTGACGCTATTGCAGCTAACGGCGCTCTGGTAAATAAGATTGGGACCTCCCAGCTTGCCCTTGCAGCCCACGAGGCCAGAAAAAGTTTCATGGTTGCTGCCGAGACCTTCAAGTTCAGCCCAAGCACGATTGTTGGAAACCCCATAGAAATCGAAGAAAGGGCTGTAGATGAGATCGTCGATCCTGCAAGCATTTCCGATCTCTCTCACGTACAGGTAAAAAATCCGGCTTTTGACTTCACCCCTGCCGAATACATAGATATGATCGTAACCGACATTGGAATTATCCCGCCTGCAATGGCTTATACGGTTATAAAAGAGCATCTGGGTTGGGAGCTTGGAGAAATTTGAGAAGACTGAATAATTTTAATTTTTACACTTTTTATTTATTTCTACTAGGTCTTTGAGCGTTTTTCAGTACCTTCAATCGTCTTTAATAACCCCGTCCGTAATCCTGAGTAGCCTTGAACATTCTTTTGCAACCTCAGGGTCGTGCGTCACAACAAGAATTGTCTGCCCTTTTTCACTCAATTCTTTGAAAACCCGTATAATTGAATCCCTGGTTTTGCTGTCCACCTCACCTGTGGGTTCGTCAGCCAGAATAACGGCAGGCTTATTCGCAAGTGCCCTGGCAATAGAAACTCTCTGCTGTTCCCCTCCTGATAATTCGGAAGGTTTATGGGAGAGGCGGTCTCCAAGTCCAAGTTCTTCGAGCAGTGCAGTTGCCCTTTCTTCCCTTTCTTTTTTGGGAATCCTGGAAAAGCGCATGGAAAGCTCCACATTCTCAAGCGCGGAAAGAGTCGGGATAAGGTTATAGTGCTGGAAAATAAAGCCTATTTTTTCCCTTCTCACGCTGGGAAGCAGTTTTTCAGGCACAGTTGTGAGGTCTGTCCCATCAAGAATAACTTTTCCGTCCGTGGCTTTTTCAAGTGTGCCAATCAGGGCAAGAAGAGTGGATTTTCCTGAACCTGAAGGTCCCATTATCGCAAGAAGTTCCCCTTTTCTTACGGTTATGCAGGCGCAGCGGAGGGCATGGACAGGGATTTTACCCTGGTAATAAGTTTTAGAAAGGTTTTCAACCTTCATTATGTTTTTCTGCCCTTCATGTCCCAAAACGCTTTTGTCCTCTTTTCTTTCTGGCTTATCTAATTTTTTATTCCCTTCTCTCTCAATTTCCATTTTAGGCATGCTTCAAAGCCTCCATTGGGCTCATTTTCGAGGCTCTGTATGCAGGGTAAAGTCCTGAAAGAGCCCCTATCAGTAAGGCAAAGAGCATGGCAATTACAAGAAGCCTGGGCGTTATTAGGAAAAGCACTATCCTTGTATTTGAAAGCCAGGCATTCATAATATAAACAGCCAAGGTACCTATAAGAATTCCCAGGATTCCGCCGAAAAAGCCCATGCATGAAGCTTCCCCAAGCGTGAGGAGCAAAATATCCCTTGTTTCGGCTCCAATTGCTTTTAAAATCCCGAATTCCCTTGTCCTCTCGGTAACGGACATAAGCATGGTATTCATCACGCAAAGCCCGCCTATGATTGCTGCAAGGAGCCCTGAGCTGATAGTGATCACGCTGAAAATCATAAAGGACTGCCTTGCCTGCACTTCAAGCTCTCCAGGAGAAAGAGTGCTTGTACCTTTTACGCTCAATTCTATGCGTTTGGAAAGCATTTCGGCATCAACCCGCTCATCAGGCACTGCAAAGATATAAGAAACCGAATTGTCCACTTTATAGAGGTCCTGTGCAGTCTTAAGAGGTATAATTACCGCATTGTCAAAAATCGAGCCAGTATAATCCAGGATTCCTACAACAGTAAAATACTTATCATGAATCTCAAACTTACTTCCTATCTGGAGTTTATATTCTCTTTTTATGTTGCTTCCGACAACAACACTATAAGAATCTCCAGGATTGAGGAAACGGCCTGCCTTCAGTTCCACGGGATAAAGGGCAACACTGGATTTTTCCGGAGGGATACCAAGGATCTGTTTTCCGGTCATTCCCATTTTATCCTCGTCAAAGGTAGTCATTAAAATCCCATACGCATCTTTTACCCCTGCCACCCTGAGTACGTCACTCACCTTATTATCCGTAAGTCCCCCTCCAAAGACTCCGCTTTCGGCAAAGACCCGGATTTTATCGCTGGTTACACTCATGGAGCGCTCAAAGGTTTGGTGAAAATTCTCGGACATTGCCCCCATAACTATAACAGCAAAAATCCCAAGAGCAATTCCACAGACTGTCAGGCCACTCCTGATCTTCCTATTCATTATATTTCGGATGATGAGGTCAAACATGATGGTTTCTCATTCGAATTCTAAAGTTTTGAAATATTCAAAGCTTTCAAAGCTTTCAGGATTTTTTATTTCCTCTTTCTTCCAGAAAGGAGTCCAGCGCAGAGGAAAATCCCCAGTCCCGCGAGAGAGTTAAAGGCAGGAGAGTCTTCAACAGGACTTGTTTGGGCTACTGGCTCAAAGACCCTGAGAACCGTTTCATGGCTGTCCAGGATTTCTCCTTCTTGGTTCTGCACATAAATTTTCACATTATAATCTCCCTTCGGGACTCCTTGCCAAATTATGCCTATCGTATCTTCTTTTCCCGCGGTCAGGAGGTCTGCAGTTTCTTCAAAAGCCTGTACTCTTCCTTCCTCAGAAGTCAGTACAACTCTTATAATCCCATTAAAAGGCACCTGGGATCTTCCAATGATAGTGACACTTGCCCCGTATTCATCCACATCGATTTCCTGATCAATAATCTCTACTTTTTCTTCGGCCATGAAGTTCGATCTATAGGCTGTAGTGAGGTCAGGAGAGTGGGAATGAATTTTCAGAAGGGCAGTGTAGTTTTTATCTTTCTCGAGGAGAAAAGGCCAGTAAGTTGCATTATAATAGTTGTTTGTAACAGGAATATTCTTCTGCTTTTCAGAATATATGATTTCCGTGCCTGAGAGGAGCTTCAGGTCAAGATCTATCATGCTGGGCTCAGGCAATTGCATACTCCCAAAACCAGCAGGACTAGCAAGAGTCATCAAAATCGAAGCTTTTTCGGAATCTGCCGAAAAGTCTACAAGTTTAAGCTTTGAAAGAGTGGGGCTCCGGTAAGAAAACGAAAGTTCTCTAAATGCAAGGTCTTCGCTGTTGTTTTTCACAAAAACCCTTGCTGTGTAAGATTCCCTGTCTTTTCCTGAATCTTCTTTAACTCCCCAGAACACGATTTTTGTAACTTCCTGTCCTTTCTCCACAGGGTCCAGGAGGAAAGTTTCCGATTTCAGCAATTTCTTCCCCGAACTCAAAGTAAATACAAGAGAGATATTTTCAAGAGACTGCTCAAATTGGACTGTGGCATCCGAAAGTTCATCGTCTGAGAAAAAATCCGTGATAACGGCATCTTGCTTCCTTTCTTCTTGAGGGCCTACCTCATCAACTGCTGCAAAAGCAGGACTGAGCTCAACACAGACCATGGTCAAAAATAAAAGTATGGTAAAAAAACGAAAAACAAACCCTTTATATTTAAAAGAATTCTTTTTTTGAGGCAGGTTCAAGCCCGAATCCTCCTTCTATGAAACTTCGGATAGAATCCTCAGGAACTCCGTTAAATCAACATCTTGGTCGACTCTATATAATTAGAATATATGTAAGAACTACTATGTTTAAGTTTTCGTCTTCCGTAAAACAGGTTTTAAAGTCAGCTTTTATTTTCTCAGATTTCGTTTTGTCTGGCTGTTAAGGCTGGCTTGAGTCTTATAATGCAAACTTTTTTTAAAAAAGTTTGATCACAAACTTTTGAGAAAAGTTTGATCAAAACCGAAAATCCCTTACAGCGGCGTGATCACAAACTTTTTCAAAAAAAGTTTGATCACAAACTTTTGAGAAAAGTTTGATCAAAAATTCCTGGTGACGGCGTGGTCAACCGGCTCAGCGGTTGCGGTGCAACGGTTGGTTGCGAGCGAAATACCTGGTCTCTTCTTTTGGTTTGGGATTATATTTTTGTCGTAACCCAGGTTCCACAAGATATAGGTGATTTTTTGATTACTTCTTCATCGAGAACTTCTCGAAGCAGGGCAGGGTTCCGCGCGTCCATAACAAGAGCGTCGAGTTTGCAGCGTTCGATAATTTTTGCGGCTACAGGGTCAACAGGGGATTTTGAGCCTGCCTTCATCTCAATTGCCATGACTACGTTTATCAGTTTTTCAGGGGAGATTTTGTCATATTTCACTGCCGAAGGATCACAGTTAGGGTCAGAAGAATAAATCCCGTCAATCGATGTTGCAATTGCCAGCAGGTCTGCCCGCAGGAACTCCGCAAGAATTGCAGCTACTGCATCCGTGGTCTGACCAGGGGTAACTCCTCCCATGACAACTACTTTTCCGGGACGTATTGCCTTTGCGGCTTCCATATAATTTGTCGGAATTTCTGGAGAGGCATCGGATCCGAGGGCTGCAGCAAGCAGACGTGCATTGAGGCGAGTGATTTCGATACCTATATAGTCGCACGTTACTTCATCAGCGCCAGCAGCTCTTGCAGTCTCGATGTAATTTCGTGCTGCTTCCCCTCCTCCCGCTACCACAAGCAGAGTATGTTTCTTCGAGAGTTTTCGGAGAACGTCCGCATATTTTAAAAAACGATCCGGGTCAAGATTTTTAGCGAGAATTGAACCGCCTAACGAAAGTACTATGAGCATGATGATCTCTACACATTAACAATTCGAATTTTTAAATGTATCGCTGAACACTTTTTCTAAATGTCATCAAAAATCCCATATAATGAGAAATCCTAAAGATTCACAAACCAATAGATTCTTGTTGACAACTTATGGTTTAAGCTTATTGTTCTTTAAAGCAGGTAAATCTTTTCAGTGCAGGATGGTACATGAATCTTATTGATATACTTAGGGCTGTTAAGGAAGGCAAAATGGATCTTGAGACTGCAGAACAGCAGGCTCGAAGCCTGGGATTTGTCTCCTATACGGATATAGCAAAACTTGATTCTCATAGAAAAAACAGAACAGGGGTAATTGAAGCTGTTCTTGCCGACTGTAAGACTCCTGAGGACGTGGTGGAAATTGCTAGAGTCATGGTTGCAGAGAGCAAAAGAGCCCTTATTACACGAGTCTCGTCAGGTCATCTTGATGCCTTAAAACAGGCCTTCGGCCAGGATAAACTTGAGTGGAACAGCAGAGCCCGCACAGTTGTTATCCATGACGGTACGCCTGTCCCAAGAACTGGCGGCGTTGTAGGAATAGTTTCGGCAGGTACAGCTGATATCCCGGCTGCGGAAGAAGCCAGGGTTGTAGCCTCGGAAATGGGCTGTGAGACGGTTGTGGTTTATGATGTGGGAGTTGCAGGAATCCACAGGCTGATCCCAGCAATGCACAAGTTGAAAGCCATGAAAACTGGAGCAATCGTGGTTGCAGCCGGAAGGGAAGGAACGCTTCCCACGATAGTCTCGGGATTAGTTGATGTACCTGTTATCGGGCTTCCGGTTTCAACAGGCTACGGAGCAGGCGGAGGTGGAAAAGCTGCCCTGCTGGCAATGCTCCAGTCCTGTTCCCCACTTGCAGTCGTAAATATTGATGCAGGGTTTGTTGCGGGAGCATATGCTGCAAGGATTGCAAACATGATTGCGGCTGCCTATACCCACGGCAAGGATGCCAGGACGGATCAGGAAGGAGAGTAAATGTGCAATTAAAAGGAAAGAAAAGGAAATAGAAGGAAAGAGAAGATTAGGAAAGGAAAGGAAAGGAAAGGAAAGGAAAGGAAAGAAACTAAAATGCAGGAAGGATTTTTATGAAAGCACTTGTATTCAATCCTTTTTCAGGGGCAGCAGGGGATATGATCCTCGGATGTACTCTCGACCTTGGAGCTGACCGAAAAACAGTTAAAGAACTGATAGAGGCTTCTGTCGATGTATCAGTGGATATAAGAGAAGTTGTAAAAAAAGGAATAAGAGCCCTAGATGTCCGGATAAACGTGCCTGAAAAAGAACCTGTCCGCACATATCCGGAACTTATGGATATGGTAAAGGCTGCAAAACTACCACCAAATGTGGAAGCAAGTGCTCTTGATATTTTCTTAAAGCTGGCTGAAGCCGAAGCTTCAGTTCACGGGCAGTCTGACCTTGAGAAACTCCATTTCCATGAAGTCGGGCAAAGTGATGCTCTTGCCGATATAATAGGCTCTTCAGCAGCTATCCATTCTCTTAATTGCGGTTCCGTTTACTGTACTCCTATAAATGTGGGCAGTGGGACAATAGAATGTGCACATGGAGTTTTGCCTGTACCAGCTCCGGCAACCTTTGAGCTTCTCAGAAGAGGAAAATTCTATTTCAGGGGTGGAACTGAAAAAAAAGAACTTCTTACTCCTACAGGGGCTGCCATTCTTGCCCATTTTGCAAGACCTCTGGAAGCTTTTCCTCAGGGAAGGATAATTTCAATAGGTTACGGGGCAGGAGATTCCGAGCTTTCTGGACCAAACGTGCTGCAGGGAGTATTGTCCGAACTTGATTCATGCCTGATTCCAGATATTATTGAGATTCTCGAGACGAATGCTGATGACGTAAGCGGAGAAGTCCTCGGCAACCTGTTCGAGGAACTTCTTGCTATGGGAGCACGGGATGTCGCAATTCTCCCGGCAACAATGAAAAAAGGACGTCCAGCTCATGTTATCAAAGTTATCGCAAAACCCGAAGATACTGCAAAACTAGCCAGGAAAATAATTATCGAAACAGGGTCTCTGGGAGTAAGAGTTATACCTACCCGGCATAGATTGATGGCTGCCAGGCGAATAGAATTAGTTAAATTTGAGGTTGAAGGGCAGATATATAAAGCTGCGGTCAAGATCGCCAGAGATTCTGAGGGTATCCTGCTCAATATTTCTGCCGAGTTTGAGGACTGCAAGAAAATTGCAAAAATGAGCGGCATTCCTGTGAAAGAGGTTATAAGAAGGGCAGATGAAGCCGCAAGAAAGCTTTTCTCCTGAAGTTCTCAGAATACGAATAAGGAAAATAAAGTAGGAATGAAAGATAAAGCGAAAAATAGAGTGGAAATGTAAGTTAAAGAGTAAATTGAAAAACAGATCGAAAAAGGTAAATGGTAAAGCAAAAGCCTTAACCTTAGGCTTTTACTTTTATATCATTTCACTTTCCTTATTTTACTTTTAAACTCACTTTGATTTTAATCTTAATTTACTTTTAAACTTAAATTGTTTCAAAATTCCTCTGGATTTAAAGTTTACCCATGGAATGTAGGAGTTCTGCATTCAGAATACTTGCTCCAGCTGCTCCGCGGATAGTGTTATGTCCCATTGCGATGTATCTAATTCCTTCTCTTATACGGCCAACTGAGACGCTCATGCCTTTTCCCATTCCGCGGTCAAGGCGCGGCTGAGGTCGGTCGGCTTCGTCTCTTACTATAATAGGGTTTTTAGGTTCGGAAGGAAGTTCTCCAAGCCTGGGGTTAAAGCTTAAAAAGGCTTCCCTTACTTCTTCAGGTGTCGGTTTTTCCCTCATTCCAGCCCAGATGGCTTCAGTATGCCCGTCGATAACAGGAACTCTATGGCAGGAAGCACTGATTCTCAGATCTGCAGGCACAATTTCAGACCCGTTAAACTCTCCAAGGAGTTTTAAGGGTTCAATTTCCATCTTATTTTCTTCACTTCCTATGTAAGGAATTATATTGTCATAAATTGCCATTGCAGCGACCCCAGAAAATCCTGCCCCAGAGATTGCCTGCATTGTGGCTACCTGTACGGTTTCAAGCCCAAACTGCATAAGAGGCTTTAAAGTAAGGGTCATGACAATTGTGGAGCAATTGGGGTTTGTAATGATATATCCGTCCCATCCTCTTGCATCCTGTTGGACTTCAAGGAGTCCGAGATGTTCTGGATTTACCTCGGGGATTACAAGAGGAATGTCCTTTTCCATCCTGTAAGATGAAGCATTGCTTGCCACTGCAAAGCCGGACTTTGCAAATTCCGATTCGACTGTCAGAGCAAGGTCTGCAGGAAGTGCCGAGAAAACCACATCCGCATCTACAGCTTTTGGGTCTACAGGGACAACTTCAATATTTTCAACGCTTTCCGGCATAGCTGTGTCTAACTTCCAGCCTGCGGCTTCTTTATACGTTTTGCCGGCGCTCCTCTCGGACGCCGCAAGGGCTGTTATCTCAAACCAGGGGTGGTTTGCAAGTCTTTCTACAAATCTTTGCCCTACAGCACCTGTGGCGCCTAAAATACCCGTTTTAATTGCTACCATCTAAAAAGCTCCGGAGAGAAAAAATTAAATTATAAAAAGGAAAAAGAAAAGTGGAATAAAAAGATTATTCCAATTGGCTATCGTTTTACTCTTCTACCTTAATTGCCTGGCTTGGGCATGCTTCTTCGCATGCGCCGCAGTCCACGCATTCGTCCTGGTCGACTACTGCAATTCCTTTTTCTTCATCAATGGCAATTGCTTCAGAAGGACATTCGTCTACACAGGTTCCGCATCCTGAACATTCATCTGCATTAACTGTTGCTGGCATATTTTTTTCACACTCCTTTTTATTGCTCGATAACCTGGAAATTAGACAGGACGTTTTTGAAACTTCCATAGAATATCGAAAAGTTTGATCATAACGCCATTAACAAGATAACCATAAAAACTTATCGCTTTTTAGCAAAAGACAACGTTCAAAATCAGGATTGAGTTAACTACTAGAGCTTCTAAAAAACTACATTATTGATTATTATAAATAAAGAGAAAATTGAAAAAATGTTAATTCAACACACAGAATCATGCAGAGAAATTCCTGAATCAGTCAGGCGGTACATTCCTTCTTCGAATTTTAGGAAACCTTCTTTTAACAGGAAATCCATATGGAATTTAAAGAAGAAGTCGTTTAATCCAGATTCTTCTTTTAGCTGCTTTTCAGTTTTTCCAAAGATCCCGACAATCCGGAGAAGCTTTCTTCTTGCAGGATTTATGGAAACCTTTTCCATTATTATATGTTCCTGCTTGACAGCCTCGCCTTCAGTTAGCTCACCTTTCTCGTCGAAATAAGCGTCAAGTTCATCAATTTCATTGTCCATGTCAAAACTCCGTTATTTAATTATTAAATGTAGCGGATTCTTTTAAAAAGTTCCGAAAAAGGCCGATTATACTATAAATTGTAATTGCAGTTGTAATGGTGGTTGCAATTATAATTATTTAACTGTAATTGTGATTGCAACTTTCTGAATTTAGTTTCAGCTTATTACCTTATTCTAAAGTTGAATTTACATCATCTTTACTTTGCATTATTTTCATTCATCTTTCCTGTACAGGTCAATCCGGCATATTTGCTCGTACCCATGTTCACTATGATTTTCAGCATTATGCTTATGCTTGTGAACTTCTTTTTCAAAAGCAATTTCTGATTTCCTGAGATTCATTTCGAGAGTATCCTCAATAATTTCCGTGAGCTCATGCTCTGAAATCTTTGTAATTGCAGAAAGCAGCCTGAGTTCGGTTTTCTTATTTTCCCGGTCTGGAAGAAGCTCTACCTGAGGCATTTCCTTAGAAGAAGTTACACTGCCCTTGACCGTAGTTTCAGGGAGTTTTACGGAAAGCTTTACATGTCCTACAAAGTCAGGGTTAATTTCCCTAAATCTATCCTGGATGATCTGAAGGTTTTCTTCTATAAAATGTACGCTTTCTTCAGTGTTGAAATCCAGTAATTCAAGAGTATAACGTGCTGAGTACACTGAAACTTCTGAAAGTTCAATGGAGTTTTTCTTTCCTTCTGAGTGCTTTTTAAATCCTGGCACTGAGAGGTGAAGAAGCAACTTTTCGAATTGTTCGTCTTTATACTTAGCCGAAATTCTCAAGATCCGGGCTTCAGGATTAATCTCGCATAGCATTTTTTTAGCAGCTAGGATAGTTTCTTCAGGTGTTATATCGATCTTGTTTATGCAAAGAATTTCAGCTTCTTTAATCTGCGTTTCTATAAACTTTGGGATCTCTTTTGCTTCGGTTCCAAAACGGCCAGGATCTACAAGGGTTACTATTGGAGCAAAGGAGAGTTTGGAGAGCCCCATTGTTTCGATTTCTTCCCTTATCTGCCCCGGGAAGGCGATCCCTGTCGGTTCAATAATCACAATATCAGGAGCAAACTTTTCCTCAAGAGTCTGAAGGGTATACTGCATGCTTATCCTGAGTGTACAGCAGATGCAGCCGCTTGTAAGCTCCTCAGTTACAATGTCAGGACTTGTAAGAATATCCCCATCAAGTCCAATTTCCCCAATCTCATTTACAATAATTGCAGTTTTTTTTCCAGCATCACTAAGCTGTTTGCCGATTCTTTGTATGGTAGTTGTTTTCCCACTTCCGAGAAAACCTCCTATTATCATGACTTTCATGTTTTTCTCCTTTTTGTGTGCATAAGATTGCTTTTTGGGTAGTCTGAAGTGTATGATCTATTTAATAATATATATAAAATTGGCAGTGATCCCGAACCTAAAAATGGATTGATGGCGCGACTGCGTGATCACAAACTTTTTCAAAAAAAGTTTGATCAAAAACTCCTGGTGACGGCGTGGTCAACCGCAAACCTTTTGAGAAAAGGCTTGACCGCAAACCTTTTGAGAAAAGGTTTGATCGAAAACCTTGGAAGCGGCGTGATCACAACCCTTTTGAGAAAAGGCTTGACCGCAAACTTTTTCAAAAAAAAGTTTGGGCTGGATTAGGTTTTCTTCTATAACAAGGAGGATCGGTCTGACATTTGAGTTAGTTCGAAAGGAAACCGATGATTATTCATGATTTAAAGAATAGCTGCGTTCTCATCCAAAAGAACCTGGAAGTTCCGAACGGCTTTAAAAAAATTTGTTTGTCTGGGAAGAGATACTGAGGTACTACTCATGGGTTGCGAGTTTTGATTCTCTCCGTTTTATCCCTTTACCTGTTGAATAGATATTAACTAGTGGGGTGTTAAAGGGGACGAGAACGCAAATCACACTATGCATTCACAGTATATAATATTTTTAATCTGTAATATTGTCCTATCCTTTACATGTTAGTGTATTACTATAATTTTAGTCTGTAGTTCTAATCTGATATTACTTCTATTATCTTATATTACTATTATAATATTACATTACATATGTAAAAAGTCTCTATGTTTCAGCCTTTTACTCTTCTAAGCTCAAGATTTGATTGATAGTTCAATACGGATAATATTTTTCAAAATTTAGGTGTAAAAATCAATTTTAATAAAGAATAAAACATCTACCAAGCTCAATTTCAGGTTTGGCAGAATATTTAATGCAAAACCTGAAGAATACTTCTGGTTCCGAATCTAGCCAAGGACAGTTTCAATTATATTAACAGAATAATTTATATATTTCTTAGTAAAGATGAAAGAAAATATTGAAACTACAGAAATATCCTTTTGTAATCACTTTGAGGAGCATTTGCATGCAAAGCAAACCACTTACGCCTGAAATGAAAGCTTTCCTCATTTCTATAGGCTCAGTTTCCATAGATCCTTCACTTATTCCACAAGTTCGAGGCTCCACTGCAGGTCCGGGGGCAGGTACAAGTTCTGTTTTCTTTAGATCTGGAGATAAACGGGTAAGACTCAGCATAAAAACAGATTCTCCTCTTTCAATCCAGAACGCTGAAGGGGAAAAAAATGTTGGGGTTTTCTATCAAGAAAAAGAGCTTGTGCGAGGGAAAATTGAGCTTGCTCCTGCACATTGTCCTGACCAGGCTTTTATAACTCTTTGTGAGAAATGCATATTTGATTGTAAATACTGTCCCGTACCAAAATTACAGGGGCATGTTAAGAGTGAGGAAGAAGTCCTGAGGATAATTGATGAAGTTTTGCAGGCAGGAAATCTGAAAGCTATTTCCCTTACTTCCGGGGTTGAATCCTCAATCGAAGGAGAGATTGAGCGTGTGCTCAAATTGCTTCCTGCTCTGAAAAAATATAATGTTCCTATTGGAGTTTCGGTGTATCCTACAGGAGACTGCTCCAGAAAGTTTTATGAAGCCGGAGCTTCTGAAGTCAAGTACAATGTTGAGACTATGGACAGAGAGATCTTCAAAAAGGTATGTGGGGATCTGTCCCTTGATTATATTCTGGATAAACTCAGGGAAGCTGTGAGTGTTTTCGGAAAAAATCGGGTTTTCAGCAATTTCATAATAGGGCTTGGAGAAAATGATGATTCTATCAGGGATGGAATCAAGACCCTTGCAGAAATGGGGGTAATTCCTATCCTGCGACCAGTAAACCCGCACCCTTTGAGGGCTAGAGATTGTTTTACAGAACGTCCGTCCCCTGAGCGCCTTTTAAAGCTTGCAAAGCTTGAAGCCGAAATTCTCAAGAAATACGGACTCGACCCAGGGCTTGCAAAAACAATGTGCCTGAAATGTACTGGCTGTGACCTTGTCCCCTTTATTGATCTTTAATTCCTAATTCCCACGCTATTTTTTTAAATTTTTACTCTGTAAGGGGCCTGCACTAATATTCTATTTTTAGTTATCAAAGGTTTTATTATATAAACTAATTATATTTATTATATATATTTGTTGTTTTTAGTCTTTATTTGATTTTTTAACTCTGCTTTTTTTCTTTGTTATATTATTCCTTAACTTATATTGGAACCTTTACAGGTTAATCTTTTACTGCTAGGGCTTAGGCAGTTGCCTGCTTTGTAGGTAACTTTCGAGTTAAAGTTAAGAGGCCTTAAACTTGAATTACCCCGTGAACAGCAAAGAACTAACCTCACTTTTGGCTATTTCAACAAAGTCTTCCAGATGTCAAAACTCATAAGGTAATCCTTTTTAATATCTGGAATTGTTTTTATATTTGACTAAAGGGACAAGTTCATTAAATTTATTTTACGGTCAATAACAGTTTGTTCTAGCCTTACCATAAGAATTAGAAATAATTATATTATGAAATTTAAAAAACTGTCTGACGCTTGGGAAAGTTACATTTAATTTGCAAAAGAGGTTGAAAAATGCACTTAAGTCTTGGGATTGACGCAGGGGGTACTTATACTGATGCCGTTATTGTGAGGGACTCGGATGGAGTAGTCATCGAATCCAGTAAAGCACTGACTACCTATCCTGACCCGCTTCCTGGAATGAAAAATGTTATTGACACACTGAGCCCAGAGTACCTTAAAGATGTTAAGCTGGTATCTGTATCCACAACTCTATCTACAAACACCATCTTAGAAAGCACGGGTTTTCCTGTAGGGCTAATTATGGTGGGGGATTATATAATTCCAGAGAAACTCCCTACAGACTATTGGGCAGCGGTTTCTGGTGGGCATAACAGTGACGGTGAAGAACTAAAGACTCTTGACCTCGATTCCGTAAAAGAATTCGCCCTTAAGATAAAAGATAAGGTCTCAGCTTTTGCGGTATCTTCGTATTTTAGCAATCGCAACCCCGAACACGAACTTGCTGTCAAAAAAGCCGTAAAGGAACTTACAGGGCACCCTGTAGTTTGTGGGCATGAACTTTCCCAGGACCTTGGGGCTTACGAAAGGGCTATAACTGCATTTCTTAATGCCCAGCTAATCCCTGTAACCCACAAATTTATCCAGGCAATAATCAAGGATTTCAAAAGCAGAGGTATCAATGCGAACCTACTGATGCTGAAATGTGACGGGTCAGTTGTGGGAATAGAAGAGGCTCTGGAGAAACCCATAGAGACTATTTTTTCAGGACCTGCAGCAAGCCTTGTAGGCGCAGCTCACCTCAGCAAGTTCAATACCTGCGCTATGATCGATGTTGGCGGCACGAGTACAGATGTAGCTATGATGGTTAATGGGCTTCCGCAACTCAGCAATTCGGGTGCCGTTGTTGGAGGGTGGCAAACCCGTGTAAAAGCTATACGTATGGAAACCTCTGCAACCGGAGGGGACAGCCATGTCTGGGTAAAAGGAGACCGAGTTTATATAGGGCCTCGCCGGGTAATTCCGCTTTGTAGGGCATCAATCATATACCCAGGGTTCAGGGAAAAATTGAAGAAGAACAGAGTTGCAAAGGGTTATCTCTGCGAGAGTATTCAGGTGACAAAATTTTATGTCAGGACAGGCTCTAGACCCATTGAATTGAGGGTAGGAGAACGAGAGATTTACAGGCATATTGGAAATGAACCTGTTTCCTTTGGGGATCTGCTCGTGGCAATGAAAAAACGTCCTTCTCCGTCTATGTTGGACTCATTAATCCAGAAAAGGCTGATTCAGGCAATAGGCTTTACCCCAACTGACGCCCTTCATGTGCTTGGAGAATATACCGAATGGGACGTGGAAGCTGCAATAATAGGGGCTTCAATGCTTGGGAGGATGCTGAAACAGAGCCCCGAGGCTTTCAGCAAAGAAGCAAAACGCAGGGTTGCGCGTAATATTGCCGAAGACCTTATTGCCTACCTTATAGAGGGAATGCCAAGAAGCGAGATTGACAGGGTTCTTCTCGGAAGGAATTATACCCGTTTCAGAGTGGAAATTCCTGTGGTACTTCTCGGAGGACCTGTAAAGGCATATGTTGAGAATCTGAAAGACCTGATTAATGCTGATTTTATAGTTCCTGAGTATGCTGAGGTAGGCAATGCTGTCGGAGCTCTTGTTGGGAAGGGAATCAAAAGGATAGAGATTCTTATAAAAACAAAAGTCACCCCCAAATCTTACGAAGGTGAAGCTGAAGATATAGAAGATGAGGCTCACGAAAAGTGTGCTGCAGAAGGCATCTTGCAGTACGAAACAAAAAACGAGTTCATTGTCTTTTCTCCTACTGAAAGAAAAATATTTGAAGTTTATAACGAAGCCGTTGAGTATGCAGAAAAACTCGGAAGACAACTTGTTATGGATTACATGGTAAGTGCAGGACTTCAAAAGGAGGATATAAAAGTAGACGTGAGCAGAAAGCGTCTGGTGCCAAGTGGCTGGACTGATGTGCCTCTTGAAACAAAACTTGTTTTTGTAGGAGTAGGAACCCCGAAAAACACGATTACAGTCTGATAAAATAATAGGAAATTGGAATGCGTAATGTAAATTAAAATGGGATAGTTTAGCCAAAAAATGGGTTTTTAAGTTTGATTCTATGTTGACATTGAAATCTTTCGTGCGAGACGCTCTTTTGCCCAAAACAAATTTTTGGTATAATTAATTTAAAATAATTATAGGGATAATTATGTGTTGTAACTGGGAGTGAAAAGAAAGAGCTAGTAACGGGAATAAAATAGTAGAGGAATAAAATAGTAGAATTGCCTGGAAGCTTTTGTTCCTGTTCTGAATTGTATGCTTGGGGGAGCATATTTTCGGATCGACCGTATCGGGGGCTATGGTAAAAGGAATATAAAGCTTTCGGGTTTTTTTCTTACTCTTCTTTTAATATACGTTTTCTGTTTTTTCTCTCTTATCT
>DALS01000001.1 GCA_002499445.1 Methanosarcina sp. UBA293 | reverse complement strand
TAGAGGATTTCTACAGAGCCAATAATTATATAACCACTAAAAAATGTATTAAAATAAAAAATGTATTAAAATAAAGAAAAGTGGATGTATAAAGGTTTCAGTTCTTAGTTTCTACTTGTTGAAACTCTTCTGCCTTTTACTTTTAAGAATTATCAGGATCTCTCTGGGGGTGAGAAGATTACTTCTTTGATATCTGAAAATGCAGGATCTGAGGAACTTGAGTCAATAGCTGTCGCGGTGCACTCCCTTGTTGGACTTCCAACCACTATCCGTAGCCTCAAACGAAAGGGACTTCGCCTTGAAAATGGTAAAATCCTTGACAAAGACTATACAGGCCCTATACTCGAGGAGGTGCTCAGAACTGGCAAGACCATACGTAGAGTGCCAAAAGAAGGTACATATCTGGGCAGGAGTGTGGCGGTTTCTCCTATCTTCTCAGAGGATGGGAGGGTTATTGCGGCAATAGGGATCGTAGATTTATTTCCGGTCCTTGAGATGCAGGAAATAATCAGGACAGTTGTGAATAACAGTCATGCAGTGGTATTTCTCTGGAAAGACAAAGAAAAATGGCCTTCAGAATTCGTCTCTGAAAATGTGATACAGTTTGGATACACAGTTGAGGACTTTATTTCAGGTAGGGTTCTGTATGGAGATATTATCCACCCCGATGACCTGAAGAGAGTTAAGGATTCACTTAAAGAGAATATCCGAAGAGGTGAGGTTAACTTCGATATCGAGTACAGAATTTTTACAAAAGCAGGAGACCTCCATTGGGTTAACGAGAGGACATTCATCCAGCGAAATTCTGAAGGAGAAATAACTCACTTTCAAGGGCTTGTGCTGGATATAACTGAGAGAAAAAGGAGCGAAGAAGCCCTCAGAAAGTCTTTAGAGACTCAGAAGATGTTGAGAACCATAATAAACAATAGCCAGGCAGTGGCTTTTCTTTGGGAGAACAAAGAAAACCTGCCAACGGTGTATGTTTCCGAAAATGTGACTCAGTTTGGGTATACGGTAGAAGACTTTACCTCAGGGAAAGTCCCTTACAAAAGTATCATTCACAGGGATGACATAGACTCATTTATAAAAATCCTCAATCGCAACATCACAGAGAGACAGGATTCCTTCGGCGTTGAATACAGAATTTTTACCGGGGACGGAAAAACGCTCTGGGTAGATGAGAAAACTTTTATCCAGAGAGACGAGGACGGAAGAGCAGCTCATTTCCAGGGTCTTGTAGTTGATATTACCGAAAGAAAAGAAGCCCAGAAAATGCTTGAGATCCAGCGAGAACTCGGGGCAGAACTGAGCACTACCTGGAATTTCCAGACAATACTCAACCTGGTTCTCGATTCCTGTCTTCAAATAGACGGACTCGATGCAGGGGGTATATACCTCAAGGACGAACTCCTGGACCAGATAAAGCTGGTAGCATATAGAGGAATTTCCCCCGAGTTTAGCGAAAAGATTTCCAGATATAGGGCAGATTCTCCGGAGGCAAGGCAAATCTGGACTGAGAAGCCAATATACTCACTGGACTTCTACTCCGATACAATGGCTGACGCAATAAAAAGAGAAGGAATAAGAGCTGTTGCTATAGTACCTCTTAAGTATAGAGGGGAGATTGTAGGCAGCCTGAACTTCGGCTCACATACGCTGGATAAGATTCCCTGGAGTATCCGAAATTTTCTTGAAGGTATTGCTCTCCAAGTGGTAAACTATATTGCTCCAGTTTGCATTCAAGCCGAGCTCTCATAAAACAGAGAATAGAACAACAGAGAATGTGAAAACAATAGAGAATATAAAAACAACAGAGAAATAAAAAAGTCTTTAATAAATCTTAGAAAAGAACTATTCATAGATTTAAGCGTTGGATTTAAAAATCAGGTGGAAAAATCAGTTAGGTGGTTCACAAGGTTTGTTCTGTGTAAATGAAGTACCTTACTGGATCAGTTTTCAAGCTGTCCGGTATTTTCTTCCATTTCACAGTTACTCCCTTATGAACCAATTAATACTATATACATAATACTATAAAATCATAACGATAGAATTGTAGTTTATTTAACCGGTTCTTTTTACTTAATCTGATTCTGCCCAGATATTCTTCAAGATTTCCTTTACTTTCGGTTTTTTCCCGTACATGAGCAGATAAATCCTGAAAAGTCGGCTGGAGATCAGGATTACTCCATAAACCGAAACAAGTAGAATGAAAATGCTGACAAATATCTGATAAACAGGCACAGATGAGGCTGCCATCCTGGCGAGCATGGCCACAGACGAGGTGAGAGGGAAGAGGGAAAGAAAGACTGAAAATGAGCTGTCTGGGTTTGTAATAATCGGCTGCAGGAATATGAGAGGCAACGCGGCTGCAAATGAGAGAATTCCTCCAATCTGCTGGCTCTCCTGAAGGGAGCTAGTGACTGCCCCGATTCCTGCCATTATACTGGCAAAAAAGAGAAAGCCAAGCACAAAATAAACAAGAGCGAAGAAGAGAGTATTAGGTTCGATTTTTATCGGAAGGGCGTAGCTGCTTCCGAGCACTACTGCCGCAAGCCAGAACCCGATTTGCAGAAGACCAACTGCACCAAGTCCCAGAATCTTACCTGTAAGGATTTCGGAGGGAGTTACGGAAGACAGCAAGATTTCCATTATCCTGTTCTCCTTTTCCTCGGCAACGCCTTGAAGCAGAAATCCAGAAGATGAAAAAATACTGAAGAGAAGAAGAAAAGCTGTAAGAATTGGAAGGCCAAAACTGGCAAAAATGTCATCAATGCCCCGTCCAGAAGAGTCGCTGCTCTTTTCTAAATTAAAAGATTTTATATTGACTGGGTCTAGAACCCTATTGAGTGTCATTTCATCCACTTTGTCTTTAAGGAGGGAGGTAATAACAATACCTGAAAGTTTGGCAGACAATTCAAAATTTGACATAAGCGCTTCTTTTTCAAGGCTATACAGTTCTATTGTTCCAGTCTCAAGAAAGTCTTCAGGGATCACGAGATAGGAAGAAATCTGGCCTGCCTGTAAGGCCTGCCTTGCATCAGAAATATTGCTGTAAACTACAAACTCAATAGCTGAGTTTTTTGCTTCTGAGGATCCTGGAAAAAGACCGTCACTTCGGATTGGCTCTGGAAATTCGAAGGAACCTGTCATATCAATGTAACCTACTATCTGGTCTTCGCCCGCGGACACGCCTGAAACTATTACCGGAAGAAGAGTTATACCTACAAATAGGAAAGGAAAGAGGAAAGTCATAAAAAGGAATTCTTTACGTTTTATTGTTTTCAGGAACTCGTGCCTGGCTACAATGAAGGTTTTTCTGGGATATTTATTTCCTGGAAATTTA
The DNA here is from genome assembly GCA_002499445.1 of Methanosarcina sp. UBA293. Lineage (GTDB taxonomy): Archaea > Halobacteriota > Methanosarcinia > Methanosarcinales > Methanosarcinaceae > Methanosarcina. The sequence continues at coordinate 27,566 of DALS01000001.1, read as the reverse complement.
TTCATTTGTGGCACTCTCCAGAGTTTCAATAAAGATTTCATTCAGGGAGGGAAGCGCTTGTTCAAAACGCAGAAGATTTACCCTCTGGACAAGCTCCTCAATAAGAGTCTGTATGTTCATTCCTTCCTCAGGAAAGATTTCAACCAATTTCCCGGTTTCTACTACTTTTTTTATACCTGAAATTTCTTGAATTCTATACAAATCTCCTTTTTCTGCGAATTCTACAATCAGAGAATTTTTCCCATGCTCTTTCCTGATATCATCCACAGGGCCGTAAAGCACTCTCTTGCCTTTATTGAGCATAAGGATTCTGTCACAGAGTGTCTGCGCTTGTTCCATAATATGCGTGGAAAGAATTATTGTTTTTCCTGTGGCTCTGAGTTCCTGGATTCTGGCCTTAATGTTCTTCGTACTTACGGGATCAAGCCCATAAAAGGGCTCATCAAGGATTACGAGTTCAGGCTCATGAATAATTGCAGAAAGAAACTGAATTTGCTGCTGCATTCCTTTGGAGAGCTCTTCTACCTTTTTATTTTTATATTGATGCAACTCTAAGGAATTAAGAAGGATTTCGGCGTTTAAATAAGCCTGTTTTTTTGGCATGCCTTTAAGCTGAGCAAGATAAACCAGCATATCCAGAAGTTTTGTTTTTCTATACAATCCTCTTTCCTCAGGAAGGTATCCTATCCTGTCTTTTGCAGCCGGGCTTAGAAGATCCCCAAAGACTCGAATCTCCCCGGAGTCAGGCCTGAGAATGTCAAGAAGAAGTCTTATAAGCGTCGTCTTTCCTGCCCCGTTTGGCCCAAGTAGCCCGAAGATCTCGCCTTGCCCCACTGAAAACGAGATATTCTCAAGAATATTCTTTTCTGAGAAAGACTTCGATACATTTTGAAATTCCAGAATATGCATCTAGACTAAATACATTCCAATATAGAAAAAGCTTCTCCAATATTTAATATAAGTAAAAGCTAATTCAATATCTAATGCATTTAATTAAAGTAACTATCAAGCATACATTAATTAAAGTAAGTATCCAGCATACATTAATTCAGCATACTTTAATTAAAGTAAATATTCAGCATTAATGAGATTAATAGAATTCAACAGGGGAAATAAGAAGAATTTAGGGGATAGTATGATACCGAAATTAGTTATTCATAACAGTATAAGTCTCGATGGCTCCACTACAGGCTTCGAAGCAAATCTTGACATTCACTATAAAATCCTGAGCAGCTATCAACCTGATGCCATGATAGTCGGCTCAAACACTGCGAAAGTCGGAACCCAATTTTTCTGCGAAATTATTCCGCCTGAAGAGGAATCGGACTTTAGAAAGCCTGATATCGAGCCCGATGACCCCAGGGCATACTGGATGATTGCGGATTCAAGGGGAGTCCTTGAGGGGTTAATGCATGTGTTCAGGCGTTCCGAGTACGCCAAGGATGTAATAGTCCTAGTCTCGGAAAAGACTCCTGAGGGTTATATCAATTACCTTAAAGAAAGAAATTACGATTATATCCGAACCGGCGCAGACCGCGTAAACATCAGACAGGCACTGGAAATTGCAAACGAAAGGTATGGTTTTCAACTTGTAGTTTCGGATAGCGGTGGCATGTTGAACAGTATCTTACTCGAATATGGGCTTGTCGAAGAGATCAGCCTGATTCTTACCCCTGAAATAACAGGGAGAAATGGAACAAACCTTTTCAGGAATCTTGAGAAAAGCGGGATTCGGCTTGAACTTTTAAAAAATAAAATTGTGGAAAAGAAATATGTACATCTAGCGTACCGAGTTTTGAAAGAATAAAGGAACTTGAAATATAGGCATTTGTACAAACCCAGTATTTTGATCAAACACAACCGTTGCACCGCAACCGCTGCACCGCAACCGCTGCACCGCAACCGCTGCGCCGGTTGATCACGCCGTTGCAAAGGGTTTTGATCAAACTTTTCTCAAAAGTTTGCGGTCAAGCCTTTTCTCAAAAGCTTATGAGGCTCGCAAGTAGTAGATTTAATAAACATTATCAAAAATCAGTTTTTCTCAAAATATGTAATGTTCATCCAAGATCGTTACTTTTCTAAGTGCTTACTTCTTTGAGATCGTTACTTTTTAAAACCTTCGTGGTTAAGTTCTTTATCAAATATCTATTATATATATTCAGTCATGAATTAAAAAATGAAAATGTTTGTCTCCTTCAACAGATAAAAGGTTTTTTAATTAGATTTTAAGGTGCTCAACAACTCTCCATTTTAGAAGAAAACTTAATGGATGATAATAATCATTATCCATAAAAAAGCTTATAGTGTAAACCTATATAATATTAGGGAGTATTATAGACAAAAAGCTTCCGGGAAAAGAACCCTTGGAATAGAAGTTTACGGTGGAATTATAAATACTAACTACGGCATTTTTCACATTTATTTTTAATAGGCAGGAAAGCTCTAAAAATCTCACTTTGTGCGGGGTTCGAGGTCAAGAGCTTCCATGCTCGACTCGGATCGAAATACAATTTCCAGATTTTATTTCAATCGCCAGAACTTATGGTTTAGGAAGTGAATGAGTTTGCTCGAAGCCTTAGTTTACGGCGCTATTATAGCTCTCATATTTGGAACGATCCTGCCTCTCCTGTACCGCAGTAAAAACACGAGAAAGGCTTCCTTCAGCCTATCTTTTTTTTCTTCGATCCTGCTCCTAGCTTTTGCAGGCACAGTCCTTTATACAGGAAAAGAGCCTACTTTTCCAGCCTTCGGATTTCTCCCAGGGTTAAATTTTACCATGGCTGCAGACAGGCTTTCGGCAGGCTTTATCCTTTTGATTGCAGCCGTTGTGCCAGGAGTTTCAATATATTCCATTGAATATGTTGAATATGCTAAAAGCGAAGCCAGAAAAGATATTCAGACAGTCCTTACAAATCTCTTTATTCTTGCCATGCTGATGGTTGTACTTGCAGGAAACATGGTAGGTTTCCTGATTTTCTGGGAAATAATGTCCCTGTCTTCCTTGATGCTTGTACTCCACGATTATTCATCAGAGGAAAATAAAAAAGCAGGAATCTTCTACTTTATAATGACAAGCCTTAGTACGGCTTTCCTTTTCATGGGTTTCATAAGTCTATTCAGGCTTACAGGATCTGCCGAATTCGGACACCTGGATTACGCAGCAAGCATCCTGACTTTGCCTTTCCTCTGTCTATTTATAGGCTTTGGTATCAAAGCAGGACTTGTTCCATTTCACAAGTGGCTACCCTATGCTCATCCTGCAGCTCCTTCAAGCGTTTCGGCTCTGATGTCAGGGGTCATGCTGAAGGTTGCAATCTATGGCTTCCTGCGGTTTTTGCTCTCTGTTTCTGCACCTGAAATCTGGTGGGGAGTACTCATCCTTATAGGAGGAAGTCTATCAGCTATATTAGGAGTAATCTATGCCTTTAGGGAAAGTGATATAAAAAAGCTGCTTGCTTACAGCAGTATCGAAAACGTCGGTATCATTTTTACAGGAATTGGCCTGTATCTGATATTTAAACTGGAAGGACTTGAGGGCCTTGCCATGTTAAGTCTTGTGGGAGCCAGTTTCCACGCTTTCAACCACGCTCTTTTCAAAAGCTTACTCTTCCTCTGCGCAGGCTCGATAGTTCATGCCACTGGCACGCGGAGTATCGAAGCCCTCGGAGGCCTTATAAAACGTATGCCCCGTACCGCCGCTCTGTTTCTAATAGGTTCGGTCTCAATCGCTGGTCTTCCTCCTGCAAACGGCTTTGTAAGTGAGCTGATGCTTTTCCAGGCCTATTTCTACTCTTCAGCCCTTCAGGACCCTCTTCTTAAGGTGCTTCTAATTATTACCCTTTCGGTCTTTGCCCTTACCAGTGCACTTGTAGCAGCTCTATTTGTAAAGCTTTTCGGGATAACCTTCCTCGCTCTCCCAAGGACAAAATGTGCAAAAGAAGCAATCGAAGTCCCACAACCTATGCTATCTGGAGAAGCTATACCTGCAGCTCTCTGTATCCTTTCTGGGCTGTTTTCAAACAGGATTCTAGCGTTGTTCGGCTTTGACTTTGGGATACCTGACATGCTGGTTATCGGGTTGCTTCTTGTTGGAGTCTGTGGGTTTGTTTGGCTTGGGGTTCGTAACACCGGTTTTTCAAAAACTCCAAGGAGAAGCAAAGAAACTTGGGGCTGTGGGATCCTTGCCCAACATCCCACAATGGAATACAGCTCCATAGGTTTTTCGGAGCCTCTTATAGCAATTTTCAAAAAGATTTACAGACCTGAGATCTCGAGTACAAGGACGTATTCAGATACGAAAGAATGCATTTTTAAGGATGGGACTACCAAGATTCACTTTCCTAAATTCTTTGAAAAATATCTCTATCTTCCTGTAGCTCACACGGTCAACGTTATCTCCTTCCAGGTTTCCAGAATGCAGAATGGTAAATTGGGCACATACGTATTCTACGTCTTTATCGCTGTACTTACACTGATGACATTTACGAGGTATTTCGCATGAATGCTTCATTTCTCTTATTTACATTACTAAACACGGGCTTTATCCTGCTGGTCTCACCATTCTTTATGAGCCTGATCAAAAAGGTCAAGGCGTATGTCCAGGGAAGGAAAGGTCCGAAACTTCTGCAGAGCTATTTTGATTTGCGCAAGCTTATGCAAAAGGAGGTTGTGTATTCACCTAATTCTTCTATAATTATGAGAATCACTCCCTATCTCAACTTAGGAGCCCTTTTGCTGGCTACACTCTTTGTCCCGGTAGTCTTCATCCCAAATGCCCCTGCAGGAATCGGAAATGTAATAGTTTTCCTCTACCTGCTAGTAATTGAGCGTTTTTTTACGTCACTAAGCGGACTTGATTCAGGCAGCGCTTTCGGAGGCATGGGAAGTTCCCGCCTGATGAGCTTGTCGGCTGTGATTGAACCTACAATGATCATAGCCTTTGCTGCGCTTGCATATGTGTTAAAAACTGTAAACTTTCACGAGATGTTTGCAATAACTGCTGGGTCTACGATCCCAGAAAGTCCGACCTTGAGCCTTATTTCGATTTCCCTTTTTATTATCATTATAGTGGAAACCGGCAGAATTCCTGTAGACAACCCAGCAACCCATCTTGAACTTACCATGATTAACGAAGCCATGATCCTAGAGCAGTCTGGGAAAAACCTGGCTTTAATAGAGCTTGCCCATGCAATTAAGCAGACAATCCTGATGGCAATCCTGATAAACACTCTTGCCCCTTTCGGGCTTGCAACTGAGCTTACTTTCACAGGCATTGTGATTTCATGTTTTTACTTCCTTGTAAAAGCTAGCTTGCTTGCAGGGTTAATAGGCCTCTTTGAATCTTCCATTGCAAAAATGCGGCTTTTCAGGCTGCCAGGATTCTACATGATGGCATTTTTCTTCTCTGCACTTACTATCCTGATGGAGGTGTTTATATGATAACTTCTTTTTTGGCAGATCAAGCACTCCTAGAAGATATAGTCAGGATCCTCTTTGTCTTCGTGCTGATTACTGCAGCTTTTATTCTTTCCACAAGAAATATAGCTTCGCTACTTACCGTATACGCGGTTCAGTCTTTCCTGCTGACTCTGATTGCGGCATCCCTTTACCTGATTGAAGGCAGTGAAAAACTGCTTGCAATGGCAGCTCTGACGCTTGTGAGCAAAGTATTGTTAATTCCACTTTTTATAAATGTCATAGGGGAAAAAATCAAAATCAGTAGGGACCTGGAATTTAATTACCTGGAACCAACCGCGTCCCTCCTTGTAAGCATGGGCTTGATTATGCTTTCCTATGTTTTCCTCTCAGGCTTTTTCGATGAGTATGTCCTGGGGAAATTGTTTTTCGTCGGGGCTGTAATAGGCTTATCCCTGACTCTCATGGGTATGCTTGTTATATTTAGCCGGAAAAAAGTGATGACGAAAGTTATAGGGTACCTAACAATGGAAAACGGGGTATTACTCTTTGGGATTTTTGTTGCAGATCTCCCCTTTGTTATAGAAATCCTGATTGTAATAGACTTGATGATCCTTGTACTGTTAACAACTATTTTAGCAATAGGTCTTGATTCCACAAAGAATGAATACCACAAACGCCTCCAGACACTCAAAATCTGGTCTGGGAGGGAAGAATAATGATTGTACTCAGTTATTTAGCGGTAGGAGCAATAATGCTTATTCTTATCGCGTTTTCAAAATCTCATAGGACAATAAATGCTTTTACAACTCTGCATACCCTTGTATTTCTTGCAATCGGGCTTTATGCCCTTCTAAACACCACAGTACCGGCTTTTGAAACCGGAAGTGAATATTTCTACGTAGATCATCTCAGCATTTATGAAGGTTTGATTGCAGCTTTATTGTTCTTCTTTGCATCAGTTTATGCAAATGGTTACGTTGAAAGCCTTATAGAGGCTCAAGAATTACACAGGAATAACCTGAAAATTTTTTATTTGATTTTCAGTGCTCTGCTTACGGCGGCTACCCTTGCTTTCTTTTCAGACAACCTTACTTTGTTCTGGATCTTTGCCGAGCTGACAACAATTTTTTCCGCTGCACTTGTAGCAATTCTGTCTGCCAAAGAAAATATCGACGCTGCTATCAAATATATCTTCATAGCTTCGGGTGCCATGCTTTTTTCATTCATAGGGTTAACCTTTCTCTACACGCTCTCCGGAGAGGTGCTTGGTAGCGGGAGCCTTAATTGGACCGTATTGATTGAGAATGCATCTCTTTTATCTCCTAAAATGATGACTGCAAGCTTTGTGTTTCTTTTCATTGGGTTTGCAGCAAAATCCGGGATTTTTCCCTTCCATACCTGGCTCCCGGACGCTCATTCAAAAGCTCCCTCAGCAGTAAGTGCCATCTTATCCGGAGTTTTGTTAAATATAGGCATGTATGGAATTCTGAGGATGTATTCAATAGTCAGGCAGACACAGGCTGAACATCTGATATCCCAGTTTCTTATGGGTTTTGGGCTCCTTACAATAGCAGTTGCGGTTCTGAATATGCTTTGGCAAAATAACCTGAAGATGCTTATTGCTTTTTCAAGTGTGGAACATATGGGTGTTATTCTTCTCGGAATAGGAATCGGAACACCTCTTTCCTTATTTTGGACGCTCTATTACGTACTTGCTCATTCGCTAACTAAAGCCTCACTTTTCTTTTCAGCAGGCATTTTGCACAGACAATACGAAAGCAACCTAATCCATGATATAAGAGACATCTTTTCGCTTCAACCTGTTGCGGGTTGGGGACTTATTATTGGGAGCTTTGCAATTATAGGCATGCCTCCTTTCCCGATTTTTTCAGCCAAACTATTTATCCTGCTAGAAGCTTTCGGATTTTCAAAACCGCTCGTCTTTGCAGTTCTTCTCCTGCTGGTTATTGCATCAGCTGCATTTGCAAGGTTTTTAATCGAGGCTTTTACCCGGAGTTCAAAAGAGGCCGGAATCGAAGACTCGGAAACTCCGCTTCTTCCGTATGTAGTCAAGAGAGGTATGAAATTTCCTCTCTTGTCCATTATTTTCATAATTCTAGCACTCGGAGTTTTCTTCCCGGAATTCCTAGAAACTCTATTGAATAAAATCGTTTATGAGCTCGGATACCTGTAAATAGGAGGCAAAGAAAGAATGAATTTAAGTAAAAACACAAATGATTCCCTGATCTCGGCAGGTACAAGGTTAAGAGATAATCGCCAGATTACAGTGAGTCCTACGGTTCAGGCGACCCAATATGCTACAGATTTAATATTTGATGTTTCAGGCGAAGAGCCACAAATCACGAGGGGAAAAAATCATGAATTCTATATTCCCCTGGGTGAAAATGAGTTTTTAAAAATCGTGCCTGCGCTCTCCGAAAAGGGCTTTGTGCTGATAAGCTTATTTTGCGTCCAGGATTTTGAAGATAATCCTGGTTTTTCCCTCTTTTATATGTTTAGACTAAGCGGATATACTGACGTGTTTGCGTTTATGCGGCATGTGGAGATGGAAACGACATCAATTGCAAAGGTATTTCCCTCTGCTTGCTGGTATGAGCGGGAAATCAGTGATGGGTTTGGTATAGAATTTACGGATGCTTTTGATAAAAGGAGACTCTTTTTACATGAGGCATATCCTGAAGGTTTTCATCCTCTCCTAAAATCCTTTAAAAATGGTAAAATCCAGGCTGTAAAAAACCCTAAGGAAGCATATCCTTTCAAGCAGGTAGAGGGCAAAGGCGTATACCAAATTCCTGTCGGGCCGGTCCATGCAGGGATTATTGAACCCGGCCATTTCAGATTCAGCGTGATTGGAGAACCTATTCTCAATCTTGAGATCCGGCTCTTTTACAAACATCGAGGAATTGAAAAACTTGCAGAGGGTAAAAGACCTTCTGCCTGTATTCCAATTGCCGAAGCCATAAGTGGGGACGAAACCGTTGCCAATGCCGTTTCCTTTTGCATGGCTGTAGAAAAAATAGCTGGAATTGAGATTCCGACCAGAGCGAGCTATTTAAGGGCAATTCTTCTGGAGCTGGAGCGCATCTACTCGCACATGGGCGATCTCTCGGGCATGATTACTGATATCGGATTCCCAAGGATGACAACACCTTTCCTGATACATCGTGAAAAATTTTTCAGGCAAAATGAGCTTCTCACAGGCTCCCGATTTATGAGAAGCGTCATAGATTTAGGAGGCATAAAAAAGGATATTCCAGCCGAAGTCCTTTCAAAACTAGCTATCTACTTGAAAACATTTGTACCACAGTTTGAGTCTGAGATTAAGGATGTTAATGCTTCCTCTTCACTTATTGACAGATTTTCAACAACTGGAATCCTGAAAAAGAAATTTATTGTTCCTCTTAATCTTACAGGCCCAATTGCCAGAGCAGCTGGGGCATCTTATGATGTCCGGCTTGACCACCCCTATGGCATATATAAAGATAAACCTCCAGAAAGAGCGATCAAAACTACAGGAGATGTTCTTTCTCGCTTTAAAGTTAAAGCAGCGGAAATTCTAAACTCAGCTACCTTGATCCAGGAGCTTATAGCATCAATCCCGGAGGGCGCAATTGTTGCCGAGGTAACCGAATTTGCACTTTCGAACATTCCGCATGGGTATGCCCTTTCAATGGTTGAAGCTGCAAGAGGCCAGAACCTACACTGGGTTTATGTAAGAAACGGGTTAATCGAACGCTACAAGGTACGGACCGCATCTTTCTGCAACTGGCAAGCTATAGAACATGCAGTACTCGGGAATGTTGTTCCTGATTTTCCCCTGATTAACAAGAGCCTTAACCTTTCCTATGCAGGAACTGACCTTTGAGGTGAGACGAATGGTAAACCCTTTTACGTATATCTTCCGCTCAAAAATGACAGAAGAATTTGAGTTTTCAGATGCTGAACTTGAAGCTCTTGGCTCTGAGCTGAAAACAGAAGTTAACAAGGTTTTCGGGCATAGCCTTGCAATCCGCGAACTGGACTCGGGCAGCGACAATTCAACAGAGATTGAGATTTCAAACCTTACGACTCCGCATTACGATATTGAGAGGTTCGGGATCTCCTTTGTGGCTTCTCCAAGGCATGCTGACGTCCTGCTGGTTACAGGAGCAGTCACCCTAAATATGGTCGAAGCAGTTCTAAAAACATATGAAGCCATGCCCTCCCCGAAATTCGTGGTCGCAGTAGGAGATGATGCTTGTAATGGTGGAATTTACAAAGATTCTTATGCCGTACTTGGAGGAGTTGACAAAATTCTGCCTGTCGATGTAAAGATCCCTGGAAACCCTCCCTCTCCTAAAGAAATCCTACGTGGGATTTTTGCTCTAGTAAAAAAAGCCTCTCAATAACCTACCTGATTTTTTTGCTTCGTTATAGAGGGGAAAACTCAGGTATTTGATAAAACTTTTTAGAAAAAGTTTTTTTTTCAGATAGAGGGAGAAACCCGGAATTTTAATAAAAATCTTAGAAAAAAATTTCAATCTCGGATAGAGGATCTCCTCCTATCTTTTTCCTTATCGGAAATGAGGTCCCGCTGAAATCCCTTTTATCTAGCAATTAGCACTGTTTTGAATCCTATATAATGAGGAAATTATAAATATGAGTAGATGTTATTCCGCTTGTGTTGCCTCTTATTTATGAAAAGGATGTACTCGAGAGGAAAGTTTTAGATAAACTCGGGCGCTGTTAAAAACTTACGGAAGGCCTTCAAAATGAGCACTCTGAATAGAATACTTTGGGTTGCTTATTTTGAGATAATTTTTCTCAAAAGGCTTTCCTCTTAAAAGCTATGAAAGCTGCCTTACTACCTTATCTTTACCAGCAACGTCAAATGTTTTCGGATATTAAGGGCTAAAAGAAGGAAAAAAGTGTAAAAATGATCGACGATGCCGAAAACAAGCTTGAACATGATTTCATATGAGTAAAGTTGAGAATGAAGGGAAGGTGCTTAGTATAGAAAATCTTCTAAGTTATAGAAAAAGGGAAAAAGCTAGAAAAAGAACTTAACTTAAAGAAAACAAATGTTTTTTGGAAAAAAATATAAAGGATCAGTTGATAAGTAGCGAAGTAATGGTTGCGAGAAGTTCCTTCAAAGTTCTTCTGGAGGAAGAAAAGTATTTTTGCCAACTTGGACTGCTTTCTGAAAAGAAATAAAGGGAAAATATCTCTTTTAAATTTTAAAGCTTCCCGGGGAGACGGAACAAAATGAAAACATCACTTATTGATCTTGCATTTCTTTCAGAAAAAAGAAAGGACGTATTGCTCCTACTAGAAGAAGGACCTAAGACTGGGGACGAAATAAAAACAGCCCTCAATGTTAACTCGACATCAATTATGCCCCAGATTAAAAAATTAAAAGAGGGGCGCCTGATCGTACAGGATAAAAACACTTACAGGCTCTCGGAAATGGGAGAGATAGTAGTCGAAAAGATGGAACCTCTGCTAAATACCGTAAGGATTTTTGAGGAGAATTACGACTACTGGACAAACCATGACTTTACTGCAATTCCCGAGTTTCTCCTTAACAGGATTGATGAACTTGGAAACTACTTTATGCTTGAAGCCGACCTTAACCGGCTTTTTGAAGTACCTGAGGATTTCAAAAATAACCTCCTGGAATCAAAGCATGTAAAAATGTTCCTTTCATATTTCAATCCTCTTCATGTTGAAATGTACTTGGAGCTTGCAAGAAAAGGAGCTGAAGTATGTCTTATTCTAACAGAACCCGTTTTTGACAGGCTGAAAACGGATTACTACAAGGATCTGAAATCTCTTGTGGAATCAAAAAACGTTCAGATTTATATCTGTAACAAAAATGTAACCCTCAAAAATGTGGTGACAGAGCGCTTCTGTTCGCTTGTACTTTTCGACAAAAAGGGAAAGTTCGACCATCAACGTCTTATGAGTTTTGACGAAAGTGCACTTACATGGTGTGATGAACTCTTTATGTACTATAAAGATATATCCACGAGGCTGGAAAAATTATGACTATATTAGAAGTTAACGTTAGTGTTCTCCCAGATACTTATCGATTAGAGCCCTAAATTTGTGGATATCTATGGGTTTAGAAACATAATCCACACAGCCCATTTCTATGAAATGTTCCTCACTGCCTTTCATGGCATGGGCCGTAACTGCTATTATAGGAATATCTGCAGTTGCAGGATTCTTCTTGATTCGATCAAGAACTTCAAGTCCGCCCATCTTCGGAAGCTGCATATCTAACAGGATAATATCGATTTTTTCTTCAGCAAGGCGCTCAAGAGCCTTTATTCCATCCTCGGCTTTTATTACCTTATGGCCATAGAGCTCCAGAAGGTCCTGAACTAGTTCCATGTTCATGATATTATCTTCGACAATCAGAATTTTCTTCATCATTTCCCCTCTTTAGCTAGCTGTTTTATTCTATTAATTAGCTCTTTTCTTCCGAAAGTGCCCTTTTTCATAATAGATATAAGATGTCTTTTTAGCTCATTATTTAATTCTTCGAGATTTTTTTCAGTAAACTCTCCAGAAGTGCACACAATAAGAGGAATATCTTTTGTACGTTCATTGCCCCTGAGGCTAGATATAACATCAAACCCGCTGGTTTCCGGCATTATAAGGTCTAGAATTACGATATCAGGCTGCTGCTCTGAGAATAGTTTTTCTATACCTTCCTTCCCGCTGTAAGCTTTAATTATCTCAAAGCCCTCGGGCTCAATCATTGAGCTCAATAACTCTACAGCATTTTCATCGTCATCTATGATAAGAACTTTAGGACTTTCAAATCGGAAATTATCAGTAATTTCTTTGAGGGAAGTTACCAGTTCAATTCTTTTTACTGGTTTTGTAAAAGAGTATGTTGCTCCAAGAGTAATTCCAAGCTCATTATTATCGGTCATGGAAATAATAAGTACCGGAATAGAAGCTGTGTAAAGATCGTTCTTTAGCTGTTTCAAAACAAGCCAGCCATTAGTGTCTGGTAAGAAGACGTCTAAGGTAATGATATCAGGTTTCAGACTTTTTGCAGCCTTCAAAACATTTTTCCCACTATGAAGAAGAGCTACATTATATCCGGCGTCCTTAAGTATGATGGAGAGGAGCTCGCTGGAACTTTTATCGTCATCAACTACAAGAATAAGTTCCTCTTTAGTATTTCCTTTCTCAGGTAAATGTATTTCAGGCAGCTCTATCTCTTCGTGCAATTTCTCAACATTTTCTTTTACTGAAAGGGCTGCTGCTTTATTCATCTCGAATTCGATGATTACATCTTCGAGCTCTGCCTCGTTGACACTCCTGAGATCTAACGGTTTTCTGAGAGGAATTACAAAAGTAAAGTTACTGCCTTTCCCAAGTTCGCTCTCAACCCAGATATCTCCCTTATGCAAGTTTATAATTTTCTTCACAAGAGCAAGCCCAAGTCCTGTGCCCCGATGCTGTCGGGTTGCTGACGCATCGAGCTGTGTAAACGGCTGGAATAGCTTTACCTGATCTTCAGCAGAAATTCCTATGCCTGTATCTATGACTGAAATAAGCGCTCGATCGCTGCTTTTTTTGCAATAAACTGCGACTTTACCTCCGTTTGGAGTAAATTTGATTGCATTGCTTACAAGGTTGTAAAGGATTTGAATTAGGCGACCTCGATCGGCTTCAAGCGTTCTAAAACCAGATTCTACATTAAAGGTTACTTCAAGGAACTTTGCCTGGGCAAGAGGAGAGAGGACGGTTTTGACTTCTTCAAATACGGTATAGATTGAAAACTCACTGTAATGAAGGTCCATTCTTTTTGCTTCTACTTTTGAGAGGTCAAGGATGTCATTTATAAGTACCAATAAATTCTTCCCACTGGTGGAGATATTGCTTACGTATCTGAACTGTTTTTCGTTAAGCTCTCCAAAAATTCTCTCAAGGAGGATATCCGAAAAGCCTATAATGGAATTCAAAGGCGTTCGCAGTTCATGACTCATATTTGCAAGAAACTCACTTTTTGAATTATTTGCTTCCTCGGCTTCTAGTTTTGCTTGAAGTAATCTTTCTTCCGATTGTCTATGTGCAGTAATATCAAGACCAGTTTTCAGGATCCCAGTAATCCTGTCGTCTTCATTCTTTATAGGAATTGCACTGACCCTCCAGACTTTCCCATCCTGTGTAACTATTTCCCCAAACTCTTCTTTTCCCGTTTCCAGTACTTTCAATATAGGAGATTTTCCTATTTTTCCTTTATATAGTATATACATTTCTTGGTAACAGCGCCCTATGGCGTCTTCAAGTCTCATACCCATGTGATCAAGAGCCGCTTTATTTAACCAGATTATTCTCAGTTCAGAGTCCATAAAGACCACGAGTTCACTGAGAGAATTGAGGATTAGCTTTTTTTCGTGCTCTTGGGTTTTAAATTCGTCAGAAGTAGTTCTCAGGCGGTCAAGCGTCTGGTTTACTCCTTCGGAGAGCCTTGAGAGTTCATCATCCCCATCCATGTAATATCTCTCAGAGAAATCTTCATTCAGTCTTACTTTTTCCACAAAATTATCAATTGCAACTATTCGGGATATTATTTCTCTATCAAGAAGAAGCTTACAAACTGCCCCAGTAATAAGCCCTGCAAACAAAAGGAAAAGCATAATGTGACGGAGAGACTTCTGACCCTCGGAATAGATACTGCTGTCAATGTCAGTTTGAATTACAATACTTGGGTTTCCAAAAATGTCTTTAAGAACAGAATAGCTGGTAACTCTCTCTCCAGCTGCAGTATACATAAGTTTTGAATTCTTACTCTCAAAAAGAGCCTGCCGAATATCAGGTGATGCATTGTTGAAACTATAAAGTGTAACTATACTCCCAGTGTTTTTTTGGACGTTTTTAATGAAGCTTGAATCAAGCTTTTTTCCAAGAATGATTGTACCTAAAACTTTTTTGTTTTCGGGTGCTGCAAGCACAGGCTGGCTGGAGATGACTGCAGGATCATTTCCCAGCAAGAGTAAGCCTTTTAATGAGTTTTCAGCCTTCTTACAAAGGAAACTGCCATCATCTATTCTCTGACTAATTTCAGCAACATTAGAATTATTAGTAGGGAGCTCAGGATCCGAAACTTCGGAATATAAAATATATCCAGAATTATTTACAAGAAAAACAAAGTCACATCCACTGACTGAAAAAGCGCCATCTAACTCAGCTTTACCTGAGTTTCGAGAATCCTGACTTAACATTAAAGCCCTGATATCGTCTCTTGAAGATAGAGCAGAATTGGTTTCCTCGAGGTGTAGAGTCTGAAAATCAATCATATTCTCTACCTTTTCTAGATTGTGAGCTGCCTCTTTTTCCTGCAAATCGGAAATACTGGAATAAAGTATGCTCTGTGAAGCAAAAATAACAGCTGAAATAAGAAGAGCAAAGATAATATAGATTATAACAAGGATCTTTCTACTGACATTCATTGTTAAGCTCGGCGAAGGAATTTCGAGTTAATTATACCTGGAGGAAGGAATTTAGAGTTAGTTAAACCTGGAGGAAATTTTTGGTAGAGCCTGCAGGGAAGTTTGCAAAATAATATTGACAGATGAGATTGAGCTATTATCTATATAAAAGTTTTCAATGAGTTGACGTGAAAAAAACCATTTTTATTAAAATAATTTTGCATTGAAAAGGAATTTCTGAATTTAAAAAGAATATAGTTGCTTTCTTAGTGTATTAGAGACCGATAAGCTTCTTTTATGGAAAAAAACCTAAATGGAATATACAACAAAAAAATTAGCTTTGAACAGGTAAAACAACATTTTTGATGGTTCTTTTCATAAACGAGAAAACACTTAAATATTTTTTACTTCACCATTTAAGAATCGTATTGTTCAGTTTTTAATTTATCGCTTAAGAATGGATTGTCAAATTTTTATTTACCATTTAAGAAACCGGACTGCCCAACTTACATTCCTTCTAAGCAGGTATTTTCTTAACTCATCGACTCCGAGCAAAAATATTGCAAAAGGAATGGCAAAGACTAAATATCTGAGGTCAAGGGGGGAAGTGTTGAAAATAAGGTTTGCCGACGGATTCCAGATAATAAATGCTAGAATCAGAAGTTCGCTTGCAATCCCTACTAGGATTGTACGATTGCTCAATAAGCCCACTGTAAAGGCCGACTGGTACCGGGTTCTGGAAGCAAAAACATTTGCTATCTGACAAATAATCACTGCTGAAAAGAATGCAGTTATTGACTGCATATAAAGAGGATTGTTATTTGTAAGCTGCTCACCAAAACTCCAGCCACCTTCAAAAAGTACAGCAAAATAGCAGAAGAAGCCTGCAAGAGCTTCGATAGGTCCTTTTATTCCATAAGCTGTAAAAAGCAGGGGAGGAGTTAACAGCTTTTCTTCCCTGGATCTGGGAGGTCTTTTCATAATATCTCCTTCCCCCTTTTCTTTTCCCAGAGCAATTGCAGGCAGCATATCCGTACCCAGATCAATTGCCAGGATAAGCTGTACAGGCATTGGAAGGGGCAGAGCAAACAGAACGAAAGCTATGAAAGGCAGGATTTCAGGAATATTACTTGCAAGGATATATACAATGAATTTTTTAATATTGTCAAAAACCGTCCTTCCTTCTTCTACAGCATTAACAATCGTAGCGAAATTGTCGTCAAGAAGTACCATATCCGCAGCTTCGCGAGCTACATCCGTGCCGCTACCCATAGCAACTCCCATATCCGCATTCTTGATTGCAGGAGCGTCATTGACTCCATCTCCTGTCATTGTCACAATTTCCCCTTCAGCCTGGAAAAGCTGTACGATTTTCAGCTTTTGCACAGGGGAAGTACGGGCAAAGACGATGCTCGGATTTTTCAATCTTGAAGCAAGCTCTGGACGCGAGAGTAAATTCAGCTCGTCTCCAGTAATGATTTCAAGGTTTCCAGAGTCTGCAAGCCCCACGTCCTTTGCAATTGATTCTGCAGTAGCAGGGTGATCGCCAGTGATCATGACAACCTTAATCCCTGCGGTGTGGCATCTTGCAATAGCTTCTCTGGCTTCAGGACGCGGAGGATCTACAATCCCTATAAACCCAAGGAAAATAAAATCCTCAGTATACTCCCTTTGATCTTCTCCCTGCCTGTGTGCAAGAGCAATCACACGTTCTCCCTTTTCTGCAAGTCTTAGATGCCGGTCAAGAAGCTTTTTTTGTTCAGTTTCATCAAGTTTCTTAATCCCTCCTGAAGCCAAGACTGAACTGCACATTTTCACAACTACTTCCGGGGCACCCTTAAGATAAACCTCTAGTTTTCCTTCAGGAGTACGGCAGATAACTTCCATTCTTTTTGTAATCGAATCAAAGGGGAACTCTTCCAGCCTAGGGTACTCGTTTTGTAGCTTTCCTACATCTTCCAGGCTATTTGCAAAAACGAGAAGGGCTCCTTCAGTTGGGTCACCTATGTATCCTGGAGGAGACTCGCGAAGTTTTGCATTATTACAGAGCCCTGCAACCCTTATGAAAATCGGCGGCAATTTTTCAGGGTCCCATCCAGGCTTTTTTATAACACAAATTCCTTCTGCCCCTGAACCTCCTTCTGCTTCGGTATCTCCTTTGCTCCCAGAATCTGCAATTCTTTCCTCAACCACTTTGTTTACACTTTCTCCTGCCTCCTGCCCTGCAGTTCTTTCTTTAGAGCTGGCAGGGTTTTCGAGAACGAAACATTCAAAACCGATAATGATGGAATTTACTGCCATCCTGTTCTGAGTGAGAGTTCCAGTTTTGTCAGTGCAGATAACCGTCGTCGAGCCCAGAGTTTCTACGGATTCAAGTTGCTTAATAAGAGCATTTCGTGATGCCATTCGCCTGGAAGCTAGGCTAAGGGCAAGAGTAACCGTGGGTAAAAGCCCCTCGGGTAAATTGGCGACGATAATTCCGATTGCAAAGATCAGACTTGAAAGAAAAATATCCTTAAGAAGAAAAGATAGTATAAAGAAAGTTATTCCCAGGGAAATCGCAATTATAGATATGACCTTTATGAAATGATTTAGTTCTCTTCGGAGCGGGGTATCCACGCCTGAAGTCTGTTGTGTGAGTGTTGCAAGGCTTCCGATCTGAGTATTCTGCCCCGTGCCGAAGATGACAGCTTTCCCATTCCCGCTCTGTATGAGAGTGCCTGAGAAAACCATATTCCTGCTCTCCAGCATGTTTGGATGGGTCCATTCAAGAGATCGGAGCTGGGGTTCGGATTCGCCGGTAATAGCAGAGTTATCCACTTTCAGAGTATTATTTTCAATCAAACGCCCATCAGCAGGAACCTTATCTCCTTCTTCAAGATAAATAATATCCCCGACCACAAGCTCCGATGCCAGAATATCTCTTACCTTCCCTTCCCTCAGAACTCTGGCATGGGGTGGAAGGAGCTGCCGAAAGCTTTCCATTGTTTTTTCAGCCTGGTATTCCTGTATAAAGGTGAAGGTTGCATTGATAACTACAACGCCAGCTAGAGCAATTCCTATGTACAGGTTTCCCTGTCCTGGATCTAGATATTCTCCAAAAAAAGCTAGAATCGATCCCACAGTTAGCAGGATGGCGAAGAGATTTCTAAATTGCTTGAGATACTTCTTTATTATGCTCTCTTTTTCTGTCTCTTCGAGAATATTGGCTCCACATTCTTTTAGCCTATGGGCAGCTTCTTGCTCGCCAATCCCATTTTCGTCAACACCTAGTTTCTCAAGAAATTCCTGAAGTGAAATACTATGCTCATTTCCCTGTGGAGAACAAATCTTGTCGTTACTGTCAGTTAGATTCTTCCCCATTTAATCCCCTGTGTGATTCAACGTAATCCAAGAATAAGAAACTTGACCTAGGTTTAGAAACCTTTTGAAATCTAAAATATGAAAGTAAATGCACTTGTGCATTATCATGCCAAGCCTGGTGTGTTATCCGGGTAGAGTGAAATTTAGATATTTAACTTAACATAGAGACTCAAACAATGAGATTAAAATTTATAATCCATTTTATTAAAAAAGTGCCCAAAAAAAATTCTTGACAAATAGCTTTTATAAGTTGTTAACTAAAAAATATTCACGTTCTAATATAATCTCTAATACAATCTTAAGGAGCCTGAGAATTATTTTTAGTACCCGGATTCTCCTTTCTGCACGAGAGAGGCGGAAAAGGAGATTCGAAAGTAGTTGATTTTCCAGGCGAAAACTATGATTTTTAACTGCGTTTCCAAGCTCTGGACTTTCTATCCGGAGTTTGGAATCTTCTAAATTGAAAAAGTTATATAATATTATCAAGTAAATAATAACTTGTAATAAAAATAAATATAAGTAAATTAGTAAAATAAATTAAAAAAGGTATAAACATGAGCGAATTTACACTCAAAACGAGACTCTTAGCTGCCCTTGAAGGCAAGCCCGTTGACAAAGTACCTGTTTGTTCTGTGACCCAGACCGGGATTGTAGAGCTTATGGATGAAGTCGGAGCACCCTGGCCTGAAGCTCACACCGACCCTGAACTTTTAGCAAAACTTGCGATCGCAAATTACGAGCTTAGCGGACTCGAAGCTGTAAGGGTTCCTTACTGCCTTACCGTTCTAGTTGAAGCAATGGGCTGTGAAATCAACATGGGAACCAAGAACAGGCAGCCTTCTGTCATAGGTCACCCCTACCCTAAGTCCCTAGAGGGTGCAGCCATCCCTGAAGATCTCCTGCAGAGAGGCAGGATTCCAGCTGTACTTGAAGCTATTAAGATTATCAGGGAAAAAGTCGGTCCTGACGTGCCAATTATCGGTGGCATGGAAGGCCCGATTACAGTTGCTTCCGACCTTGTAAGTGTAAAATCCTTCATGAAATGGTCCATTAAGAAAACCGACCTCTTCGAACAGTCACTGGATATTGCTACAGAAGCTGCAATTATGTACGCAAACGCAATGGTTGAAGCAGGTGCAGATGTTATCTCAGTCGCAGACCCTGTTGCTTCCCCTGACCTTATGAGCCCTGCTTCCTTCAAGCAGTTTCTCCAGGCAAGGCTGCAGAAGTTTTCTTCCAGTGTGGACTCCGTCACTGTTCTTCATATCTGCGGAAACGTAAACCCGATCCTAAATGATATGGCAGACTGTGGTTTTGAAGGGCTCAGTGTAGAAGAAAAGGTTGGCAGCCCGAAGAAGGCAAAGGAAGTTATCGGAGACAGAGCAAGATTCGTCGGAAACATCTCCAGTCCTTTTACCTTGCTGCCTGGCCCTGTTGACAAGATTAAAGCTGAAGCAAAGCAGGCTCTTGAAGAAGGCGTCGATGTGCTAGCACCTGGCTGTGGAATTGCACCCATGACCCCTCTCGAGAACATCAAAGCGATGGTTGCAGCAAGAGACGAGTATTACGCCTGAAAAGGCACAAAAAATTCTTTATTTTTAAGGACATATTCTGGGGCTCTAAGCCTTTAGAGGCCCGGATATTATGTTCTGTTTCGTACTTTTTTTGTTTTGACAGGCAGAATAAACACTCCAGAGCCAAGCCGATAGTCAATAAGTCGAGGGGAAACATTCCAGATAAGTATTAGTATATCTGGAAAATTGCTCGTTGAGTTTGCATAATTCTTCAACACATTCAGATAGTATTCATTGACCTTGCATAAATGTTCAATGTTCAGTATAAGTTGCTTGTTAGCTCATTAAGCATATCTATTCAAATTTATTATACTCAAATTTACTATACTCGAATTTATTATACTCAAAATATTCCTGAAGCATACTGATTAAATAAATCTTAAACTTTTTTGGAGGGACTTAATATATGAGAACAGGAGTTGCAATCGATCTGGGAACCAGTGGCTTTAGGGCTCAGAAAATTGACCTTGAAAGCGGTGAGATCAAGAGGACTGTCATAACATTGAGAAATCCCCTGCCTGGAGCAAACGTAATGGATCACCTTGACTTTGCAATCCATTACGGACTTGATAAGGCCCATGGGCTCTCGGTTACCGCGGTAAAAAATATCCTCGCTAAACTTGGGGTAAACTTAACAGAATTAGAAAAATTTTCAATTTGTGGAAATCCTATCCAGCTTTCCATTTTTCAGGGAATACCAATCGAAGATTTAGCATACGCAGGAGAGCGTAAAAAGCAAAAATACCAAATTAAAGAGCAGAATAGGGATGCCCGCATAATACCTCTTGCCGAGATAGAAGGATTTGAAGAAGCCGTAAATTGCAAACTCCTCGTACCCCCTGCAATTAAACACGAAGTTGGAGCCGATGCACTTGCTCTTATTGTAAAGGCTGGCATGATTGAGAGTAATGAGGTCGCAATTGCAACAGACTACGGCACGAATGCTGAAATGGCTCTCAAAGCAAATGGCATTATATATACCGGATCGGCTGCAGCAGGTCCTGCTCTTGAAGGTCAGGAGATAGAATTCGGGTCCATTGCTTCTCCTTATACAATCAGTGACGTGGAATTTGAGGGGAAAAACCTACGCTGCTATATACTTGACAAGGATATGAAGGTCACTGTGGGAGATCTCATAAACCCTAAAACAGGGGAAGTCGTGGAAAAGGGAGAACTCACTGCAAAAGGAATCACAGGTACTGGAGTTATTGCCCTTATAGAAGCAGGTCTGAGGAATAAGCTGATTGTGTTGCCTAAGATTCAAACTGCGGATGGAATTCTCCACCTCCAGGACGGGATAAAATTCACGAATAAAGATCTTATCGAAGCCGGGAGAGCTATAGGAGCGATCAGAGCTGGACATATCACTCTCTGTGCAGCCGCAGACATAGAGATGGAAGAACTGCAGATTGCTTACATGTCAGGAGCTGCAGGTACTTACATGGATGCTGCAAAAGCCAATAAGGTAGGAATGATTCCTTACAATTCGAGTTATGTTTCCCAGATCGGAAATACTTCTCTGTCCATTGCTAGGGAAATCCTGCTCTCTGAAGATAGGCTCTGGGAATTGCAGGCAATTGCAAAGGAAATAATGAGTACCCATGTAATGTTTGCAACTGCCGAGGCTTTTAAGGAAGCTTATCTGCTGGAACTTGCTTACTGGAATGAAGGTATGGCTTTCAAGATGCTTCAGAAGTTCTTGAAAAAGAAGAAACTTCCCATGATTGGCGAGCCTTCTGCTATTCTCGAAATTGATCGCAGGGTTGAAAGGGACATTCCCGAACATGGAGAAGAAGGGCTTGAAGTGATTGAAAAAATTGGGACTTACCTTGTAATGTTAATTGAGGGGTGTGAAGGCTGCCATAAGTGCGTAAAGGTCTGTCCCAATAGAGCCCTAAATATGGAACAAAACGGGGCCGTAAAAATAAGGACTGACCTTTGTGATGGCGCAAATTGCCAGCGCTGTCTGCACGCCTGCCCTGATGACAGGTTTAAATGGGAAAAGCTTGCAGTGATAGGGGAATAAAAAGGTTAAACTTATCGGAGTGAAAATAAATTAAAGGAAAAATAAGAAATAAGCAAGATAACACGAAGGGAGGAGAGAATATGCAGGTCATTGTGGTGGGGGGATTTCTGGGAAGCGGAAAAACCACCACTATTATCAATATGGGCAAATACCTTGCAGAAAAGGGAAAAAAAGTTGCCATTATTGTAAACGAGATCGGGGAAATAGGGATCGATGGTGATGTGATAAACAGGTTCGGGTTCGATACGAAAGAGATCACAAGCGGATGTATCTGCTGTTCCCTGAAAGTAGGGTTAAGGACAACCGTTACCATGCTTGCAAAGGAATACAAGCCTGACATTCTCATGATCGAACCCACAGGCATTGCTTTCCCGCATGTGATAAAGGAAGAAATCAAGCTCATGAACCTTGGCGAACACGTAGAAATCGCTCCTCTTGTAACCTTGATTGACGGCAGCCGTTTTAAGTATCTCATGAAAGAGGTAAAAGAATTTGCCATGAGGCAGATTATTGATGCGGAAATTCTCGGAATAAATAAGATAGACCTGATAGAACCTATCCGACTTCCAATCCTTGAAGCTTCGGTCCAGCAACTGAATCCGAAAGCAAGGGTAGTCCTGCTTTCAGGAAAGGATACGGGCGAGAACTTTGATAATTTTATGCGAACAGTGCTTCCGGATCTTGAAGAATTATCAGAAAGCGCCCCGAGGGTTGAAATAACTGAAAAAACTGAACCCTCTGAAGCCAAACCTTCTAAAGCCAGACTTTCTGCACCACAGGAAATTGAAAGTTCGATCGAAGCCTCAAAAGTAGGTAGTTATTCTGCGGAATTTATGGTTGAAAATGGTAATCTTAGCACTGACGATGCCAGGAAGTTAACAACCGAACTCATGAACACAATAAAAGCTAAGGTGCTGAAATTAAACCCCAAATTCGTAGGGCACATCAAACTCTTCCTGGATAATGGGTCAGAAACCGTGAAACAAAGCGTTACTGTATATTATGAAAAACCCCAGGAAGATATAATCAAATCGAAGGAAGGAGCTGTCCCGACCCTAAAGATCCTTTCAGCGGTCTCAAACGTTGAGAAGGAAGCCATTAAAGAGGCAGTAAACCATTCAGTACAGGAAGT
This sequence comes from Methanosarcina sp. UBA293, assembly GCA_002499445.1. GTDB lineage: Archaea > Halobacteriota > Methanosarcinia > Methanosarcinales > Methanosarcinaceae > Methanosarcina. The sequence continues at coordinate 4,598 of DALS01000001.1, read as the reverse complement.
CTTTGAAAATGGGAAAATAAAAGTGAATAAATTCGAGCCAAGCCATAACCACGAACATATGTCTTATGAGAATAATAAACATGGGAACCAGGGGCATGTACAGAGAGTCTCAATTAACAAAAGCAAAAATTAAGATAAAGAAATAGTGATTTAAATTGGATTTTTCCTCACATATTTTTTAATTTATTTTCGTTGAACGGTCTATATAATACTGAGCCAGTTCGTTACCCCACTCCACAGCACTTGGAGTATAGCTAATAATCTTATTGTTATCGAATTCCCCTTCTTTTCCGAAGAGTTTCAGCATTACAAAATTATCTGCAATCATGAAGGAAGAAGGCCTTATTTTGCCGGAGTATATGTAAAGCGAGACTTTGTTTTCAAGCAGCACGTTATATTCATCTTCAAAATCATTTTTCAATCTGTTGTAGACCCTTTCGTCGAGGATCAAGTGTACTTCAGCCCCATTTTTCGCACAGGCAGCCTGGATCGACGGGCAGTCAGGACAGAAATAGGAGTAAAAAGATTTTATAGTTTTTGAGCTGCTTAGTCTGTCACGCAAAAACTCTGGAAACTCAAAAAGATGGTCTAGATCGGGCTCATCCAGGTGGCATCTTCCTAGCATGTCAATTTTTTTAATCAGGTTTGTGGGAATAGGAGACCTATCATGTTTCGACCAGTAATCTTTGTTCCCGTCAAAAACATTAATAAGAGATGTTAGAGGGATCATTTTCTCAACAATCACTGCTCCAATATCTGAAAGTTGGTAGATATCTTCTCTCTGCTCTATCAAATCCATATCTTTCAGTTTTTTAATCTGAGGCATTAGAGCACAGGCTTTCACGTTAAGAGTCTCTTTAATCTCGTCAATATCCATCGGTCCATTAGCTAACTGAACGAGTAGATTTTTTCTTTTTTCAGAGAAAAAAATCAGGTCTATAAGGGAACTCATATTTATCAGCTTCCAACTACTCAAATATTATCTAAACCGAGATAAATTCTGGCTAATTTACTCTAAACCTACCATGATCTAGAGCAGTATAGTTTTAGCCTTTAGCCAAGAGATGCTACAATAAAAAGCATTTATATCAGCCAACAGGCATTACGTTAATCAGTATAAGAAGCAATTGAGAGTTTACTCTTGCTTATTCGGATCCTGCTCAGAGAGATACATCTGCGTATCAATCGGTAAAACGCGCTCGTCTTAAAAACGAGGAATAACTTTCAATCAGAAATATGTTAATATCACAGTGATTATATTTAATTTTAGATATATATAATTTTTGACAAAACATAATATTATATAAATCGCGGGCATCATATTTAAATTAGGACAGTAGATAGTAAATCAAAAGTTATAAGGCCGAGGATTACAGATATTATTATTTATTATTATTTTCAATAAGTTGAAAGAAAGCTCTTTTATTGGTTTGTACCGATTCTTATAAATGTTATTAACTTGTAAACAGGACCGAGTTCTCCAGAACTGTGATTTTCAGTACTCTTAATCCCTATTTATTGAATCTGTTAGTCAAGCCTTCAAATTTTCAATACCCTTAAATATTTAATGACTTCGTTTTTTTAACCTGCGAAATTTTGTAATCCTCTCTGTAAATTACCACCTCTACCAGAAAGGATGTGGATTAGAAATTAGGAGAATTTAATTTTTCTAGCATATTGAAAATTCGAACAAGTATAAAATCTCAAGAAATGCTTATTTTTCAAAGGGGGAGTATATTGCTCTTGAATTAAAAAACAGGGTAGTTTAAGCTATATACAATAGAAAGAATCTTTATTTGGTAATCATTGATTCAAAAGGAGTAACGTCCTCCGTAGTTAAACCCGGGGAAATTTTTTATAACACTGTACAGAATATGGGAAGAGATACTCATCAATGGTTATTTTGTGGATTAAAGAGCTTATGAGTGGATTTAGGATATTGACAGGCTTGTGGAACCTGTTAATATCCTAAATACGACAAAGGTAGAGATCCTAAAAGACAGGCAGAAAACTACCAGGAAAGATTTTTAGGAAAAAATGGAGGTTTAATATGGCAACTGAAGAAATTTTGAACGCTTTAGCTAATGCTGTCATCGAAGGAGACGATGATCTAGCAGAAGAATTCGCACAGAAAGCTCTTGATGAGGGAGTCGACGCATATGAAGCAATCGTTGACGGCCTCGCAAAGGGCATGAACATTGTCAGTGACCAGTACGAAAAAGGAGAAGCATTCGTTCCCAGCCTTCTGCTTGCAGCAGATGCAATGTACGCCGGAATGGAAATCCTGACCCCCTACATGAAGGTCGACGCAAGCGGTGGACCCCAGAACGTCATCATCGGCACGGTTGAAGGAGACGTGCACGATATTGGAAAGAACCTGGTCAAGACAATGATCACTGCTGCAGGATACAACGCAATTGACCTTGGTGTTGATGTCCCACTCGGAAAATTCATAGAAGCTGCAAAGGAAAACAAGGCAGCAGCTATTTCCATGAGCACTCTGATGACAACCACCATGGGCGGCATGGAAAAAGTTGTCGAACAGCTTCAGGAAGAAGGTATCCGGGATTCCCTTGTGGTTATGGTCGGTGGTGCACCTATTTCAAGAGAATTTGCAGAATCCATTGGAGCAGATGGAACCTCTCGTGACGCCAGTGGAGCAGTCGAGACCCTTTCTTCTCTTATCAGCTCGCTTCCTGCTGATGCATGGAACGATTCAGCAGTTGTAGCAAGCAAGATGAAGTACAAAGAAATTCTCGCAAAGAAGGATGCAAAGGAAGAAATCGATATAGGTCTCATCACAGCTGAAAAAATCCTTGCAGAATATGATTCAGTTGTGCCCAAGTTCAATGAGACCATGACCAAGAAGGAAAGGTTCGTTGCCGCGTTCCAGGACAAGAAGGTAGACAGGCTTCCGGTCGCACCTCTCATCTGCGGGCTTTCCAGAAAGTTTGTGCCCTGCACTTACGCAGATTACTCCACAAAGGCAGAGAAGTACGCAGCCAGTGTAGTTGCAGGTACCAAGTACTTCAATATTGACAACTTCGTCGGCCTTACTGACCTCTGTGTGGTTGCAAGCGACTTCGGTGCAACTATCAGGATTCCTGAAGAAGACACACCTGCAGCCATAGGTCACCTTGAAGACTATGAGGCCATGGAAGTCCCAGAAATCAAGGAAGGTACCCGTGCCTACAACCTGATCCAGGGCAATAAGCTTGCAACCGAGAAGTCAAAGGAAATCGATGCACCTGTCACTGCCCTTTTCGAAGGTCCAATGGTAGCTCTGACCCAGATCATGGGAGCAACCCGCGTTCTCTCCGATCTCAAGACAAACCCTGAAGTAGTCCTTAAAGGTCTCGAAAAAACCACCGAGTACTGCAAGGAAATGGCTAAAATGATGTTCGAAGAAGCCCAGCCTGATAATCTCTGTCTGGTAACACTCTGGACTAACAATGTCATTCTCAGTGCAGATGAATACATGAAGACCGAAGGAAAGGCTATGCAGAATATCTTTGCTCCACTCTACAAGGAGTATAATAAGCCTATGGTCGTCCACAACTGTGCAGATGCCCCTCACTGGGATCTGATCAAAAAATGGGACACCAAGTACTACAGCTACACCTTCTATCCAGAGCAGGTAAACAAAGGTTCAAAGGACCACAGGTACCTCATTGAGAACTACGGCAAAGATGTCATGTTCGGTGGAGAGGTCAGCCCTGTCGCATTCATGGATAACAGCCCTGAAAACATCGAAAAGATCAGGAATGATACCATTGCCCTGCAGGAGAGCGTCCTGAACACTCTCAAAGAGAACGGAATGCAGTCCAAGTATGTAATTTCTACTGGATGTGAAGTCCCACCAAGAGGTCCGTGCGACACCGTTGCCACCCAGACTTACACTGTTGCACAGAAAGGTCCTGAACTCTTCAAGAAGATTATAGGATAAAAATAGCTTTAAAAGATCAAACTGGCTTCTGCCTGTGCGTAAAAGGACGGGCTCTTCAGCCTATCCTATTTTTTTTAGTCACGCAGGAAGTGCGTGCAAGCTCTTGCAGAATATGGAATGAGCCTTTTTAACTTCTGGGAAGAGGTGAGATTGGATGAAATGCCAGAAAAAGCTTGAAGAAAAGAAAGGTAACTTGATCCATGCATGTCCTACTGGAACCTCCAGGCCAGAGAATGACCGTTCGTCAGAGAGTTATTTTTTTCACTATTCGATTATTGAAAGCCACCCTATAAATTATGAATATGGTTTAAGCCCCGTATGGATAGCCTTTACACTTTCTGCAGCTTCCGGACTGTCCATAGAGATGGATCTTACAATGAAAGATAATGAAATTTATTTCAACTATACTGAAAAGTAATCCCAATTGCAGTGAATTTGAAACCCTATTAATCGTGTTTAGATAGAATCTGAGTATGCCCTGAAAAAACAGGTTGCAGTTACAGGGGGGAAAATAGATGGCAAGCGAACTACACACACCTTATTCTGAAAGCCAGGACGAAATGGCAAAACTTGCGCAAACAGTCAGGGAGAAAATCCTCATTAACGAGCCTGTAAAAGAAGACGGGTTGATTGACCAGCTTGAACGGGCAGC
>DALS01000035.1 GCA_002499445.1 Methanosarcina sp. UBA293 | reverse complement strand
CAACACAATCGTATTGCGCGAGGGATACATATAAGGCAATTCTCATATATAAAGGTTTGTATTGCGCCCTTAACTCACTTGATTTGTGAGGGAGGCAAACAAAGAATGCTTATATAATATCTCCTTTTCAGGAGATTTCGCAAAATTTGAAAGATAGAAGTGAGGATAGTTGAAGGGTTTCAAAAGACTTGACTTTTGAATCCTTAACTTTGTCCGTCGTTATGAGTCATTGTTTCAAAAACAATGTCCTCTGGCGCCTACCGTTTTCGTTTTTCAGGTTCCGTTTTTCTGGCGCCTTTAAGCTCCGTTTTTCAAATTCCGTTTTTCATTCTCTTAAATGTCGTGTGACACCTTGAGAAGCAACCCTAGAAGGGTGTATCTAGTATAAATAATTTTCCATCCCGAGCTCAAAAAGTAGACTTAACTTTAAACTCAAAATACACGCGTGGCATTTATATACCAGAGATTTGCATTTGATATTGATTACTATGGATGTAAGAACTGAAAGAAGGGATCGATTTTTACATCGAGCCTATGCAGAATAAGAAGATAACTATTTTTGACACAACACTGCGTGACGGAGAACAAACCCCTGGGGTATCTCTAACTTCTACCCAGAAGCTGGAAATTGCCCATCAACTTGACAAACTAGGGGTAGACATAATAGAAGCTGGATTTCCTATCTCATCAGAAGGAGATAAAGAATCCGTAAAGTCGATTTCTAATTCCGGACTGGATCTTGAAGTCTGTGGACTTGCCCGTGTCTTGAAAAAAGATATCGATGCCTGTTTTGACAGCGATGTAGGACTTGTGCACACTTTTGTCCCTACCTCTGAAGTACAGCGGACATATACTATTAAAAAAAGCCAAGAAGAAGTGATTCAACTGGCTGTGGAAGCTGTTCAGTATATCAAAGATCACGGGAGGAGGTGTATGTTTTCTGCAATGGACGCTACGAGGACCGAACCAGAATATCTCATAGAGGTTTTCAAAGCAGTGCAGGAAGCAGGATGCGATATTATTAACGTGCCAGATACTGTTGGCATTATGGTCCCATCCGCAATGCACAGGCAGGTAAAAGACATCGCAGCCGAAATAACGATTCCTATCGACGTACATTGCCATAACGACTTCGGGCTTGCGGTAGCAAACAGTCTCATGGCAGTCGAAGCAGGCGCATCCCAAGTTCAGGTCACAATAAATGGCATAGGAGAAAGGGCAGGAAATGCCGATCTTTCTCAGATAGTCATGAGTCTGGTCGCAATGTACGGGGCAAAAACGAATATTCGGACCGAACATCTTGTAGAAACCTCGAAAATGATTGAAAACTATACTGGAATCAGGCTTCCTCCAAACACACCTGTTGTGGGCCAGAATGCATTTTCCCATGAATCAGGAATCCACAGTCAAGGAGTACTTGAAAAATCCGATACTTTCGAACCCGGAATAATGACACCTGAAATGGTAGGTCATAGACGACGTATTGTACTTGGAAAACACACAGGCAAACATGCAGTCAAGCAGTCTCTCGAATCTGCAGGTATAATAAGCAATGACAAACAACTCGATGAAATCGTATCCAGAATTAAGGAGATTGCAGATAAGGGTAAACAGATTACAGATGCAGACCTCTATGCAGTTGCTTCTGCCGTGCTCGGAAAAGCAAGTTCAGAAGAAGAACTGATTAAGCTCAAGGAAGTCTCCGTAATGACTGGAAATATCCTAACCCCGACTGCAGTAGTCAAGGCAGAGATTGAAGGCATAGAAATAATCTCAGCAAAGACTGGGGTTGGCCCTGTGGACGCCGCCCTCAAAGCTGTAAGGGACATCCTAGGAGAAAGTAACCACTTCAAACTCCAAGAATTCAGGATTGATGCAATTACAGGCGGAGCAGATGCCCTTGCAGACGTATACATAGGGCTTGAAAACGAGAAGGGCCGAATTGTAACTGCAAGATCTGCAAACCCAGATATAGTCATGGCTTCTGTAGAGGCTCTTGTAAACGCTATGAACCTGCTGTATAAAAGAGAGGAAAAAAGCTAAAATTTATCTGACTCGATTAAAACAGACTAAAGGCCAGGATGTTAATTAAAAAGAATCAAAACAAACAAGGATGTTATAATTAAAAGACAAAAGTTGGATAAGCGAGCATACTCATTTTGGGTCTATATTCCTAAATTATGCATAAAAAGTGAAATAAAATGAGATGGAATACAGACCCATGGCTTATCCAATTATTGATACTCACTGTCACCTTGATTTTCCTAAATTCAACCGCGATAGAGAAGAGGCTATTCTCCGAGCCAGAGAAGCAGGAGTTGCCGGGATTATCAACTCTGGAATTTCCCTGAAGGGTAATCGCATTAGCCTTGAGCTTGCCGAAAAACATGAAGATATTCATGCCACGCTTGGCCTCAGTCCTGATATTGGAAGGGAAGGGACCGATAAAGAAATAAATGCTATTCTTGCCCAGATTGAAGCAAATGTAGGAAAAGCCGTGGGCATTGGGGAAGCTGGACTGGACTTTCAGGACTGCAAAACAAATCAAGAGCGAAAAAGGCAGACTGCGGCATTTAAAAAAGTGATCGAGCTTGCAAAAGTCCTGGGCAAACCTCTTGTAGTACACGCTAGGCTGGCTGAAGCGGAAGTGCTGAAGCTTGTTAAGGACGTGGATACAGTTATCTATCACTGCTACAGCGGTTCTATTGAGACCATGCAGGAAATCGTGGATATGGGCCACTACATTTCCCTGGCAACTCTTGTCTGTTTTTCCGAACATCATCAGGCTCTTGCAGAAGCCGTACCGCTTGAAAACCTACTTCTGGAAACCGACAGTCCTTACCTTTCTTCCCGCAAAGGCAGAAATGAGCCTGCATTTATAGTTGACTCAGTCCCTGTAATAGCGCAACTTAAGAATATGGACCCAACAGAGGTTGCAAAAACGACTACTGAGAATGCATGCAGGGCTTTTAACATCTAATCCGAGACTTTATTAAAAGCAAGAGCTGAATTGGGAAGCAATGCGAAAAGTGCAAGGAAAAAGCAAGGGAAAAGAAAAAGAGGAATAACAAGAGGAAAAACCATGGAAGTCCGATACATTTGCCCCACAGCTTACGACTCCAGCGTATATTTAGTGAATGGAAAAATCCTGATCGACGCGGGAATGAACAGCTCCCTGATTATCAAGCAACTGGAGAAGTACATAAAGCTTACAGACCTGAAACTCATAATCCTGACCCACTGCCATTATGATCATACCGCGGCAGCAGCAACTATTGCAGAAAAGAGCGGGGCAAAAGTCGGAATACATAAAGCTGACCTCGAAGGCGTAAACGACGAATACCTCAGCGTGTCTGTACTTTTCGGAGAGCGTGCTCCTGCAGTCAAGCCCACAATTACCTATGAAGAAGGTGATAAAATTGACATAGGGAATGGGGAATATCTAGAAGTTATCCATACTCCAGGTCACTCAAAAGGAAGTATCTGTCTCTATGAACCGGTCTCAAAAAGTCTATTTTCCGGAGATACTGTTTTTCCAAACGGGGGTTTTGGAAGAATGGACTTTGAGGGTTCAGAACCTGAAAAAATGATAGGCTCAATAGAAAAGCTCACAAAACTAGATGTAAAAGCCCTGTACTCTGGACACGGAGCCCCTACGGACAGGGATGGAAACAATCAGATTATGGCTTCATATAGAATGTTAAAAATGATGATGGGTGAATAAAAACCTTAGATGGCAATAAACGAGAATAAGGAGCTTTAAAACAAACTATGGACAGAGATACGACAGTTTCAAAGAAGAATAAGAATTCGAGCTCGGAAAAGCCGAATAAAGAAAGATCTAGCAGAAAAATTGGTTTTTTTATTTCAAAAAGGGATGAAATAAGAAAAAAAGCAAAAAAAGCTAAATCAGCTGCGAAACCTGGAATAAGATCAGAAAATCTTAGAGGGGAAAAAACAGAAAAAAAAGCCGAAACCAAACATCGGAATGGGAAAAGGAAAGAAAAGTCCCTCTCTTCGCGCATACCTGCCTCGAAATTCCTTCCAATGAGCCCAGAAGAAGTAAAAGCGCGAGGCTGGCAAGAACTTGATATTATTCTGGTTAGTGGAGATGCTTATGTAGACCATTCTAGTTTTGGGACCGCAATAATAGGAAGAATCCTTGAAGATGCTGGTTTCAGAGTAGGAATAATTACCCAACCCCGCTGGGACAGCCCTGAAGATTTCAAAAGACTTGGAAAACCCAGACTCTTTTTTTCCGTAAGCGCAGGCAATACTGACTCTATGGTCAGCAACCTGACCCCAGGCCTGAGGCCGCGCAACAAGGACGCTTATTCTCCAGGAGGCAAAACAGGGCTTCGCCCGAATCGTGCCGTGATAATCTATTCGAATAGGATAAAAGAAGCCTTCCCTGAAGTGCCTATAGTACTGGGGGGCATTGAAGCTTCTTTACGTCGCTTTGCCCATTACGATTATCTTTCGGATAAGGTCAGACAGTCAATTCTGGCTGACGCGCCTGCCGATCTCATAGTCTACGGCATGGGAGAGCTTCAGATCGTGGAAATTGCAAAACGACTGCAAGCTGGGGAAGACATCAGAAATATCAGAGATATTCCGGGCACTGTATGGAAAATGGAAGTTAAAGCCTGGAAAGAACTCAAAGAAAGAGCACAAAAGTCAGATGAAAGATCTAATAAACAGGAACAAGAACAGAAAAAACTGAAGCAGGATAAATCTGAACAAGACAAGCCCGAACAAAAAGACGGGAAAATAGCTGACGATGCTGCCGAATTTTTAAAGGAAAATATCGAAATTCCCTCCTTTTCAGAGGTTTCTCAGGATAAAGCAGCCTTTGCAAAGGCTTTTCGCATGTATTTTATGGAACAGAACCCTGTTACTGGAAAAGGTGTTATCCAGCCTCATCCAAAAACTGTAATCGTGCAGAACAGGCCAATGCGCGTCCTGACCGAGACTGAGCTGGATCATGTATATGAACTGCCGTTTACTGGCGAAGCCCATCCATCCTATAGTGAACCTGTGACTGCTCTGGAAATGGTAAAGTTCTCCCTGACAACGCACAGGGGCTGCTTTGGAGGCTGTGCTTTCTGTGCAATTACGCAGCACCAGGGCCGCATGATTGCAAGCCGCAGCATCGAGTCCGTCCTGCGTGAAGCAAAAAAACTCACAGAAAAGCCGGATTTCAAGGGTATTATAAACGGAGTTGGTGGCCCGAGCGCAAACATGTACGGCATGGAGTGTAAAACCTGGGGAAAGAAAGGAGCCTGTCTGGACAAATCCTGCCTTTATCCTCGCATTTGCCCTGCTCTGGATACCAGCCACAAAAAGCTGCTCGAACTCTTACGCCGCCTGCGTGACCTCCCAGGAGTCAAGAAAGTCTTTACAGGTTACGGCGTACGCTATGACCTGGCTCTTAAGGACGAAGAGTACCTCGAAGAACTTTGCGCTTACCATATTAGCGGACAATTGCGGATCGCACCTGAACACTTTTCAAGACAAGTCACGAATGCAATGTGCAAACCCGAAAGGGAAGTCTACGAGAAATTTACCCAGAAATTTAAAGTTCTCAATAAGAAGTGCGGTAAAGAACAATACATTGTAAATTATCTGATGTCAGGACATCCGGGCTGTACCCTTGAAGATATGATAGAGATGGCAGAGTATGTGCGGGACCATGGAGGTTACACCGAACAGGTACAGGACTTCACCCCAACGCCTATGACCGTATCGACATGCATGTATTATACAGGACTGGACCCGTTCACAGGCAAAAAGATATACGTTGCAAAAAATAAGAAAGAAAAAGCCATGCAACGAGCCCTTATGCACTACAGGAACCCTGCAAATTACGAGCTTGTATATGAAGCTCTGGAAAAGGCAGGAAGACTTGACCTTGTAGGAAATGCCCATAAGTGTTTGATAAGGAGAAAAGAGAAGCAGCAAAGGTAAACTCTTAGGTAATATAGCGAATTTGTTGCAAATAAAAGAACCACAAAGCGATTTATTTAGATAAAATTTCACCAAGAGTGAAGTTCTTTGAGAGATTACAAAAAAACTATATCTTCTTCAAATTCGATGATTTCGAAGAGAAAAGTGCATTTAATTGAAAATCAAGGGGTTTCCACATAACTTGAAGAGGATACCTTTTTTGCTAGGGTATACTCCAGTATTTGGCGAAACAGGGAAAAAGAGGAAATTATTTGTAATACCTGGCAAATATGTATAAGAGAATGCTTATATACTTATAATCGAGAGGTAAATTAATGAAAGGTCATATAAAAAATATGGCTGAAGTTCTCAAAGCCCTTGGTGATGAGAAAAGGCTAAAAATAATAAAAATATTTGCATCTAATAATAATGAAACCTTTTGTGTTTCTGATGTAGCTAAACAACTTAACATTTCTCAACCTGCCACATCCCAGCATATAAAGATTTTAAAGAATATTGGAATACTTGAAGAAAATAAAAGAGGTTTTAGAGTTTTCTATAAAATTAATTCCAATGTATTGGCTGAATATAGAAAGGACATAGATGAACTATTTAAGACAACCTTTGAAAGATGCCAATATAATTTCTCCTGTGATAAATGTCCTTATAATAATAAGCATCAGTAAGCGGACATTATGTCTTGATTATAAGTATTCAAGTATCTGTAAATATATAACGTCTTGATTATAAGTATTTGCTTATACTCTTATAGAGAATAGAAATATACTTACGTGAACTGATTCGCAATTGCTACTATTCATGATATTATCAAGGGTATGTATCTGTAAATGATACTGCTTTGTGACTATTTACAAAAACCAAAAACGGTGAGCATACTATATGGTAAAATAACGCAGGCGCGCGGGTGGCTCAGCACCCCTATCACGCTTTAAAGATAAAACGAAAGGAGATTTACGAGATGGTTTTTTCAATCGTCGTTCATCAGATGATCCTTTTCTTCAGTATTCTTCTAGTCGGACATGTGGCGGCTAAGCAGGGTGTTATCCAGGAAAATTATCTGCCGGATCTTGCCAAACTGGTTACAAGGATCCTTCTGCCTGTGTTGTTCTTTTATATGACCTATGCCGGAACGACAAAGCAGATGGTCTTGGATAATGCCGCAATAATCGGTCTTGCGGCTCTGTTTTATGTAATCATTTCCGCTGTTACATGGCTTATAGCAAAAGTGCTTCGCCCTACCGGCGACAAAGCAAAGGTTTTTCAGTTTGCGTTTATCTTCGGCAACACCGGATTTGTCGGTGCACCGCTGCTTATAGCTCTATTTCCGAAGGAAGGCTTTTTGTATCTAGCATTATTCAGCATTGTCGATCAACTCATATTCTGGACTTACGGGGTGTATCTTGCAACTGCATCCGATAAAAAAGCGAAAATAACATTAAAGAGCTTTGTGAACCCCAACATAGTTGCGATTGTTTTGGCATTCATCCTCATTATGATCGGTGTCAAGCTGCCGACAGTCGTCGATGACACACTTCAGACGATCAAAAACGCAGTTGCCGCTATTAGCATGATCTATCTGGGCGCCTTGATCTTCTACTCCGACTGGAAGGACGCACTCAAAACAAAAGATCTGTATTTCGGCATTGTTGTTAAAATGATCGTTCTGCCGATCCTTTTGGGCAAGCTCCTGTTGATGACAAATCTGCCGAATAACATGATCTGGTCCATGATCATCCTGATGTCCCTGCCAACGATGACGGTAGTGCCGATGATCGCAAAGCTGCACGGACATGAAGGCGCCTACGCCGCTGGGATAACGGCTGCAACACTGGCTATAAGTATAGTGACAATTCCGCTGGTGGTGTTTTTCACAACGTGACTTACGGAAAAGTAGATCCTTCTATGCTTGCTACATTTGCCTTGAATCTGGAATAAGTGGCATTATGAGAAGCTTTCTATCGGTAACAATTCTTTAAAAAAACTTATGATGAATAACATAAGAAACGAGAATATAATTATAAATAACTTTTTATAAAAACCGTCATTAAGCTTAGACTTAAAAACTAAATTAAATTTGGTGATTAAATGGACAGTGAGAATACCGACAATCAATTAAATGAGAATATTAATACTTCTGAGGATCTCCATGAGCAAAATCATAAACATGGGTTTTTCTCTCATTTTCACGGGCACAGCCATACTCATGGGAAAGTAGATCCCTCTACACTTGCTACAAGTAAAGGGCTCCGGGTTCTTAAATGGTCATTTATAGGAATGATGATAACAGCGATTCTGCAAGTTGTTATTGTCTCTATGTCTGGAAGTGTTGCGCTTCTTGCGGACACAATTCATAATTTTGGGGACGCTGCAACCGCAATTCCCCTTGCCATAGCTTTTTACATGGCCAACAAAAAACCAAGCAAAAGTTTTTCCTATGGATATGGCAGGCTGGAAGATATTGCAGGCGTGATTATCGTTCTCCTGATCTTGTTTAGTGCAATTGTAGCAGGATATGAATCTATTAACAGGCTTTTTAATCCCCAGCCAATAGAGCATTTATATGCTGTAGCTGCTGCCGGAATTATTGGCTGCATTGGAAATGAAATAGTGGCACAGGTGAGGATAAAAGTTGGAAATGAAATTGGCAGTGCAGCCCTAATTGCTGATGGTTACCATGCCAGAGTTGATGGCTTGACCAGTCTTGCAGTACTTATAGGAGCAATAGGAGTATGGTTAGGGTATCCAATAATTGATCCCCTTATTGGTCTGCTGATTACAATAACTATTCTGAAAATAGTTATTGATACAAGTAAACCTGTATTTACTCGCCTTCTTGATGGTGTTGAGCCTGATATCATCGATAAGGTAAAAAATATTTCTGAAAGCGTCGATGGGGTTTGCGAGGTCACGGATCTTAGAGTTCGTTGGATAGGGCACAGGCTTCATGCAGAAATCAACGCTGCTGTTTCATCTTCACTTTCAGTTGAAGAGGGGCACGAAATTGCCAATGCAATAAGAGAAAAGCTCCTGAAGAATTTGCCACATATTTCAGGCACCACTATTCATGTAGATCCCAGCACAGCTCCAGGCGAATGTTTCCACTTTGTGCCAGTTTTACAAAAGGCAGCCGCTAATAAAAGAACCTGATTTGCATAAGAACAGTGTATAATATAGACAAAAGCAATGTAGAGATAATTTGCATCAAATTGAGGATCTCTACAGGGCCAAATTTTTAGAGGTATTGAAGCGAGACCAGGATGGAAGGAACACTTACAGTGATGAAAACTGGAAATTTTTATCTTCCAGCAATGGTTATAAACCCAAGTCGTACATTAATAAAGACAATAAGGAGTTAAAAGACCGTGACGTACGAAATCGCACTCAACAAGGCATGGGATGAGATTGTAGCTCTATCTCCTTCTCAAAAACACACCGTCAAATTTTTAACTGACATTTATGAAGTACAAGTAATTGATAGGATCGTGCTGATGAGGCCATCTGATTCTCCTGCAAGCGAGGAAATATCCGTACTTATCCTTCGTTACCTCATAGGCATCCTAAAACATGGATATAACCAAAAAGGAGAATGGATTTCATTCAAAGAACTTAAAGGTGGACCAAGCTATTATCCAGCTTATCAGAAAAATACAATCAAACCGATACTGAAAAGCCTTGGAGAAGATCCAGATAGTTTGATCAAGAATCTGACGGGTCGTTTTGGAGGCAAGCTTGTTGAAGGAGGAGATATCTCGGTAGAACTGGTTACCTTTCCAGATGTTCATGTCAAGTTTATTTTCTGGTTTGCAGATAAAGAGCTTCCACCTGAAGTGACTATACTATTCGATAGGGAATTGGCAGAGATTTTTACTACAGAAGAAGTTGCGACTTTAATGTTTTTCCTGGCTATAGCATTCTTGGGTAATAGTGTAGAAGGTGTCTTAAAATTCAATTTGACCTCAACAATTGATATAGGATTGTAAATTGGGTTCTAGTACTATCACCCAAATTATAGAGGGTTCATATTTTTAGCAAAAAACTACTTATTTTTATTATTATTTTCAAAATATTCCTCGCAAAATATGAACTTTTTAATATAATATTCATGAGTTCTGTCAAGTCTACGGATGATAAGGATTTTTCCAACTGCAGTTAAACCTATAGAATGCCCAGCTCCCGTCAATTTGACAGAATCCTCTTCGAAAGTTAGTAGAATAAATACGTATTCCGCAGCAGTGATTCCGTTTTCATAGCCCCTGGCACTCACGCCAGAAAGCTCTGAATTTCCCACTTATCTGCCCACAGTAAGTATCTAGAGGCCTTTCTTTGATCTCAATTATCAGGTTTGCCTCACTATCTAGGCTAAAATGGGCAACTATTCCATTTCCCTCAAGCACCCCGGAATTTCCGGGCAGAACCTCGATTCCGTAGCTCTGAAGTTTTTTCATCAGGCAGGAAAATACCTCAGGGGTCACATTTTTGAATCTGATTCCTTGGCATCCTTGAGTGTCAATTTTTCTTTCACCCATATTTCATCACAGAACTTTCTCTAGCGAACCGTGGCACTCTCTAACAAAGTCGCCTATCTTCCAGGCTACAGTTTCGTAACTAATAATAAAGGGTTTTTTCTTGATTGTGACAATAAGTTTTGATTCTCCATCCCAGTTGAAGTCTGCAGCAACCCCCTGACCTGAAAGCTGACCTCTATTACCCGGCGGAACAAAAATGCCAATGCCCTGAAGTTTTTTCTTCATACATTTAAAGCTAGCAGGTGAAACATTATAGAAAGTCATTGATTGACTATTCACGATTTGTCCTCCTGACTCTCATAAAGCTGACATTCGACTATAGTATTCAATAACAAGAATCGCTTAGAAGATAAAAACATGCTGTTTATTTTATTGTTAATGTAACATTGGACAAGGAGATAGAGTTACTCTATCGCCATTGCCACGAGTTCTACAATATCAATAACCTCAATATCTCCACCTGCATCCCTGAGATTCCTTACACAGAGAGGGCAGGAGGTAACAATATAATCCACGCCTTCTGGCACGTCTTTAAGCCTGGTTCTTGCAAGCTCAAGGGAAATGTCAGGATAACCTGTCCTTACCCCACCTCCGCCGCCACAGCAGCGCGCGTTTTCTTTAATGTTTTTCATCTCCATGAGGGTACAGATTGCCTGGATGACCTTTCTTGGAGCGTTATAAACCTTATTATGCCTGCCCAGGTGACAGGGGTCGTGGTAGGTGACTGTAAAGTCAAGTTTCTTCAAATTGAGTTCTTCCAGGTGTTCGGCAAGAAACTCAGGAAGACTTATAACCCTGAGTTCTTCGGGATAGTTATTCTTGAGCGTTGTATAACAGCCTGCACAGCTTGTGATAATTGTGTGCGCTCCTACTTTCCGGATCTGCTCAAGGTTATGTTTCATAACCTTTTCTGCGTCCTCTGTAAACCCGGTACGCAGGAGGGGAGAGGCACAGCACTGCTCATCAGGCAGGAGAGTTACTCCAAAACGCTGCAGAATTCCAAACGTTTTTTTAGCAAACTCAGGGTAGCGGTAGGAATCGAAGCAGCCCACGAAATAGACATACTCAGACTTCTCTGGAAGTTTTGAACGTTCAGTTTCGGAAAGCCAGTGTTTACGGGACTTCGTATCTCCAAAAGAGTTCCCGTATGTTATGACAGCTGATTTCAAGTTTTCCTGGGCTTCGGTTGTCACCCCGCATTTTACCAGCTGGGCACGGGCGGCCTCCACCACTTCGGGAGGGTTTGCTCCGGCAGGGCATTTGGCAGCACAAATCCCGCAGGTTGTGCACGAAGCCAGGCTTGGGAGCACATCTTCGGAAGGAGGCCTGCCTTCAAGCAGGCTTTTAATGATCAGCATCCTGCCACGTGTATTGGCAGATTCCCAGCCTACAGCGTCAAAAACAGGGCAAACCGAGCGGCAGGTTCCGCACTGCACACATTTGTAAACCGAACGACGGTCAATTTCAAAGGGCAGCTCTTTGCTGTTTTTCTCACCTGTTTCATTTTCGTTCTTTCTCTCTTCGTTTTTCATAATTATCACAGCCCCAGTTTGCCCGGATTCAGGATACCTTTTGGATCGAGGGTTTTCTTGATCGCGCGCATTACCTCAAGGGCAGGGCCCCATTGGGCTTTCATGTATTCGGCCCTTGCCGCACCTACTCCGTGCTCGGAACTGACTGTTCCTCCAAGCTCAATTGCTGTCCTGTGAACTAGGTCTGCAGCTTTATTCAGGCGGTCCCACTCATCTTTATTCAAAACATCAATGAAGAGGGCGAGGTGAAGATTTCCATCTCCTATATGCCCGTATTTCATAGCAGGCAGATCGAATTTCTCAGCGATTTCTTGTACTCGTTTTAACAGTTCCGGAATCTGCTTTATGGGAACTCCAACATCTTCTCCGACATAGATACGGCTCTTTGTAGGGTCCAGGCGGGAAACTGCAGCCCCTACGAGTTTTCTGGCTGCCCAGATATCTGCCATTTCTTTTTCACTTTCCGCAAGACTCATGGAAAGAGCAAGGGGAACACAGACTTTCATGATCTGCTCTGCGGCTTCACGTGCTGAGCTTTCAGTGCCGTCAACCTCAAAAAGAATTACATCTCCTTCTGAAGGAAGCACAAGGTTTGGATCATAACGTTTGAGAACCTGCAGAGAAACCCTATCCAAAATTTCGCAGGCTGAAGGAATGACCCCATTTGAGAAGGTTTTTACAACCGCCTGTCCTGCAATTTCCGCATTTTCAAAGGAAGCAATAACCAGTTTTCGGGTTTTCGGGAGAGGGACAATCTTCAGGCTGGCTTTTGTGACAATGCCAAGTGTGCCTTCAGAACCTATAATAAGCTGGGTCAAATCATATCCTGCAGCGGATTTCAGCATTTTCGAACCGGTATGGATAACTGTCCCATCCGCAAGAACAACCTCCAGGTCGCGAACATAGTTTCTGGTAGTACCGTATTTAACGCAGCGCATTCCGCTTGCATTATAAGCTATCATACCCCCAAGAGTACACATAGCTGAACTGCCAGGATTGGGAGGAAAGAAAAAACCATGTGGCTTTAATGCGTCATTTAAAGCGTCCTGAATAACCCCAGGCTCTACCACGACCTGAATATTATCAATATCGATTTCAAGAATCCGATTCATGCCCGACATATCGAGCACAATACCCCCTCCAACCGGAACTGCCCCGCCTGCAAGTCCAGTGCCTGCTCCCCTTGCAGTCACAGGAATCTCGTTCTCATAGGCAAGCCTGACAATCAGGCTAACCTCTTCTGTGCTTTTCGGGCGTACCACGTAATCAGGCATTCCCTTAACCTGGGATGCGTCAGAAGAATAACAATAAAGTTCCGAAGGCGAGACTGAGAGTCGATCACCAACGATTTTTCGAATTTCTGTAGTTATATCCATTCTAGACCTCAAATTGGAATTCAGATGTGAAAAATAGAATTTCTGTCACGGCTGGAGACAACAATAACAGACAACGACAGACAAATGAAAGATGAATTGCAGCAGATAATCAAAATTAATAATATATAAGAATATACCATCCTCCTTCCTTTTGAAGAATATCATCTTCCTTTTGAAGGGTTACAAAAGGATAAAACGTAAAGCTGAGCACCTTTCGCGACTCAGGAAAGCGGGTAGCAAAGAAACATTCAGGAAAAGTGCAGGACAAACCTTTACATTCTGGTAGACATAAGAGGACAAACATGACACAGTATTTTGAGATAGAACAGAGAGACGGAGCAGCAAGGATAGGAAAATTTCTGCTGTCTTCTGAACTTCGTACGCCCTGCATTTTGAATACGGCAGAACTCGGAAAGGTTGAAAACCTTGGTCCTATTGTTGATGCAGGCAGTTTCTGGGGAGTGAAGTCCAATGCAGAACTAGAGGCACGCATAAAGCAAATTCGGGAAAAAACGGGAAACGGGACTCTTATAATCCTGCCTCATCAAGCTTATCCACCTGCCATTCCAGCCGAATCCCTTGGGAAAGCTCAAAGATTTACTGTTACTAATAGTGAAAACGTTGAAGATACAGGGCCTACAGGGTCTCTTCTGAGAGTAGGAGGAAAGCCTAAGAAATCCGATCTTTATATAATGGAAGGAGCAGGCACCCTGGAAAACAATGCGCAAAAATTTCTAGAGACCTTGATAGAACTTAAAAACCAGATCCCACCTGATACAGCTCTTTACACCCCAAACCTGGCGCTTCCTGAGAATATAGCTATGCTAGTCTATCTCGGAATTGATCTTCTGGACGATACCAGAGCAGAAATTGCAGCCTATTCTGATATTTACCTTACAGCCGCAGGCAGCTTATATCTTGATTCCATGACAGAGTTTCCCTGCAGGTGCAGGGTATGTGCTAAGAGTACCCCCGCAGAGCTAAGGAAGCTCCCAAAAATCGAGAGAGCAAAGTTCCTTTCGGCTCACAATAGGGATGCCCTTGAAGCCGAACTTTCTCTTGTGCGGGAAAGGATCAGGGCCGGAGCATTGAGAGAATATGTTGAAGGCCAGTGCAGGGTTAGACCCTGGCTCACAGCCTTGTTAAGACTTGGAGATTTCGAATATTCCTATCTTGAAGAAAGAGTTCCGACTTTTCGACAAAACCAACTCCTTGCAGATACCTCGGAAGCCCTATCCCGAATTGAAGTAGCAAGATTTGCACGGCGCATACAGGAGAGGTATACACCTCCTGAGCTTGAAATTCTCATGCTTTTCCCTTGCTCAGCCAGAAAACCTTATTCAACCTCTCAATCCCATCAGAAGTTTATTCAGGCACTTGGAAAATACAGGAAGTTTGTCCATGAAGTGATTTTAACCTCACCTCTTGGAATAGTCCCCAGAGAATTGGAATTAACATATCCTGCATCTCATTACGACACTGCGGTTACAGGGCACTGGGACAAAGAAGAAAAAGCCTGGGTTTCCGGCTGCCTTGAAGCTTATCTCTCAAGACACAAGTACAAAGCCGTAGTTGCCCATGTAGAAGGGGCATACAGGGAAATCTGTGAACGAGCAGCAAGCAAGATTGGGATTGAAATAATTTACACCTCCACAGGAAATCTTGTGTCTATGGAGGCTCTTTCAAACCTCAAAAACACTGTTGAATCTATCTGCGCATCCGAAAGCTTTAGCAAAAAAAGCCTGAATGCAGAAGAAGACAGAATGAATTTCTTGAGAGCTATTGCAGAATACCAGTTCGGAAAAGATGCCACACTTCTTTTCTCTGAAGAAGCAGGAAAGCTTGTAGTCAAAGGCAGGTTTCCCAAGTACCAGCTCTTTGTAGGGAAAAAACAGCTTGCAACTCTGGTTCCACAATACGGAACACTTGCCCTCTCTCTCGAGGGGGCTGAACTGATGCTAAGAAGTGAGAAATACCTGGTAAAAATTGATGATTTTCTCCCACGTGGTTCCATTCTTGCCCCTGGAGTGATTCAGGCAGATCTGGGAATACGGCCTAATGATGAGGTAATTGTACTTGGAAAAAAAGCACTCTGTGTAGGCAGGGCTGCAATGAGCGGGGAGGAAATGGTAAAATCTAATAGAGGAGTTGCAGTGGATGTCAGGCATGTTAAGAAGCTCTGAGCTTGTATACTGCCTATAAAAAAGTTTTATAAAATAAGTTTTTTACTAAAACAAGTAAATAAGTTTTATTAAAAACAAGTTTTTTACCAGAACAAGTTTTATGAAATCTGGACTGTGAGACATTAGAAGGATTTTGCCTCTCGAAGAAATAATAAAATGGCAGAAACGTATTAGATATTATGATAAGGCGTTTTGCACCTGAGGACTTCCAGGAAGTAGTTGATATTGAAAGTGAGGCCTTTTCAGAGCATAACTCCCTCCTATATATGGGCTTTTACGAAGCCGTAGGGGATGGCTTCCTTGTCGCGGAACTGGACGGGAAAGTTGTGGGGTATGTGGTAGGTTACCGTTCAGCAGAAAACGAAGGGCACATATTTTCTATTGGAGTCAAAAAAGAATATCAAAGAAGAGGGATAGGTACAGGATTAATTCGTACTATCTGTGATATCTTTGTTGTAAACGGGCTTAAATACGCAAGACTAGAAGTGAGAAATGGTAACATAGGAGCACAAAAATTATATAGGTCCATAGGATTTGTACCCTGTTGGACCGAGAAGAAATATTACTCAGATGGAGAAGATGGGATGGTGATGAAGATGCACCTCCACCCTTACCGTCTCCTGACCTCAAAACAAAGATATCTAGAACCTATACATTCAGACAACGAATTCTTTGTCACTTTCAAGGACCCTATCAGTTATTACCGATGAGTTTGATGACAGAATTCAGCGATTCCCTCATCTGACTTGGTGATTCTTCAAAGATAGGATCATCCCTGGACATGAGAGTCGCAAGCTCGCCTCCTAAAATAAAAATTGCGCGCTTGTGATCTGCCTTGCTCCGGTGAATGTGTACAGGGCTTATGGATAAAGCCTTGTAATCATCGAATTCGTGCGTTACCCCGTGCCTTTCAAAATACCTCTTCATTTGGGCCATATATGTGTGCAGTTGTATGAGCTCTTCCTTGTGCATAGCGAACAGACCTACAATTTTACAAGATCAATTTAATATTATCTTGAGTTGGATAAAAGAATTGTCCGAGGAAGCTCATTTCCTAGTTTTGAATTATAAAGTTTTCTATATAATCTATATGATAAATAATGAAGGATTATGGCAGAAAGTGTGAAGTTTTGTACCTTAGTGTGAAATAACGCCAAATCATGGTGGACTCACAAGTCCTAATATATAAATATCATACACAAGTTAATCGCACTAGATAATTAAATTTAGAAGATCATTGAAATATAAAAAAGCGATTTCGGAAAATTGGAATAAAGCAGGCCAACGATTCCCAGATCAAAGTTAAATTTTAAAACATAAACATTTTAACCAGGAAAAGTAACAAAAAATATGAAGCCTTGAAAAAAGAAAAAAATAGATAAAAAATAGATGTGAAATTGAGAGACTTAAAAGTCTCTCAAAGCATACTTGCGGTCAAAACTTCTATATCAGCAGGAACCTTAGCGATGTTCCCTATCTTTACACCAATCAGGTTCTTAATTGCATTACTTGAGGCAATATCAACGAGTCTCTGAGTAATTACACCATCAAAAATTACACTCTGGACATTGTCTTTATAAGTCTTCAGCCTGCTGGCAAGATCTCGGACTGCAATCTCCTCGATTACTTTATCCTGGGAGTCAAGAATTCGAGCTGTTAAAGTTCCTTTTAGAGCTTCGGCATGAGGCCTGAATCTAGCGGCTTCAGGAGAGATGGAAACCGGCTTTACTGGAGCAGGAGAAACCCTAACCGCCTCGCCTCCGGGAACTTTGACGGCCGCAGAAACCTTCTCAACTGTAGGTTTTTCTCTGGAAACTCTGGTGGCAGCGGGAACTGCTCTTCCCAAAATATGGGGTTTTGCGACAGGTCTTGTTCTAACTTGTTCTGCAATCACGGGGACAATTTCTGAAACTTTTTCAGGTTCTGGTCCTTTTGTTTCTTCTTCCAGGGGTTCTTCTCCGTAAAAATCTGACATTGGAGAGACCCTGTGAACTTTAATACGCTTGTGAAGCTTCTTCTCAGCAAACCTAGGAATAATTTCAGGGTACCTTATCTTTCTTTTAGAGCCTCTCTCCACTCTCCAGGCACTTTCTTCGCGTTCCCTTTCCTGGATTCCGTATTTCTCAATGATCTGTTCTACAGGAACTTTTCGACGTAGGGCTCTTATGACTTCTTTTTGGACAAGATCTTCTACACCTTTTCCATCAGGAGCGCGAGCAACATAGTCGATATCTGCCACCTGCAGGAGCTCACGTACTATAAGTTCTCCTCCACGATCTCCATCTGTAAAAGCCGTTACTGTTTTCTTTTTAGTGAGCTCTGCAACCTCAGGGGGAATGTTCGTTCCACCTACACAGATGGTATTCTTGATACCGTAGCGGAGCAGGTTCAGAATGTCAGCTCGCCCCTCGACAATAATTATGGCATCCGAGTTAAATACGTTAGGCCCACATGGGATTCTGGACTTTCCGTAGTAAGTAAGTTCATCAATTCTTACGGACTGCCTGACTTCATCAGCCAGTTCCTGAGATTCAGGCACTGACTCATCGAACATTTTAGTAAAGATGAGCTTTGCTCTTTCAATAATCTTCTTGCGCTTTACAGCTCTTACGTCTTCTACCTGGAAAACCTCAATTCTGGCACTGCAGGGTCCTACTCTGTCAATTGTCTCAAGAGATGCAGCAAGAATTGAAGTTTCAACTTTATCAAGACTTGAGGGAACAAAGATATTTCCTTTGGTTTTTCCTCCCTTAGCTGTAACCATTACCTCGATTCTACCAATCCTGCCAGTTTTTTGCAGATCACGGAGATCGAGATCAGCCCCGAGTAATCCCTCAGTTTGCCCGAAAATTGCACCTACGATATCAGGACGTTCAATTACCCCATCAGCATTAATTTTAGAATGAATGATGTACTTTGTAGTATCGGCATTTTGCATGTAAATTCTCCTTAGGTATTGTGAATGGTTTATCATGATAGTTTTAAAAAATTACTTCGCGTAGGAATCTTTCCTAGTAGGAATCTTTCCTAACAAGTATATTGATTGCTTTTTGGCTTACAATCTATTGAGTTTCCTGACAATACAAACTATACTCTAGTCTCCGAAAACTCGTAAAGCTCTGAACAATGCAAAAATAGTAAAAATCAGATTTCATACCAGGCCAGGGATAAACCCCCTTGAGGAGGCAGATTTAAGAATTTATGATAATATGACAACTGTGCTGGAAAGAAAGTTTCCGAACCTGCCTAGAATCCAAATACTTATGTCAGGAAACTTGATCCAGCAGAATGCTAGAACTTACGTCATTTGTGGAAGCTCTTACCTGGTCTTGTGGAAGCTCTGACCTTATGAAAGCCTGGTAAAGTTTCAGGCTGTAATAGTCCATCAGTTTAGCCTGACTTAAGGCTTCTTAGATAGAGAAGCTCCTGATTTTCAAGCGGGCAGACAATAATACCTGCGTGTTCCTAGGCTTTCCTTATCTGCCCAAAAGCCTTTGCCCTAACATAAGTCTTTATTGTGGCTCTGAGATAACCCTCGAACCGGAAGCCAAAAAGTGTATTTATTTTTCAATGAGCCTGATAACTCTAGTGTTCAAGAATATCCCCTAAAAAACGGGTAATCCAAATTAATCCGAATATATAAGTAGCCAAGATGCGCCAGACGTCCTATTCCATAAATTAGGAGCTGCACAGTGAAATTGGTGAGCGGTAAATCAAATGCTTATCAGGTTTATTGAAAGTACTTTTTTGACTTTACTTCGTGGGTGATATTATATGAATTCTAGTTTTAATGGAATGATTTTTTAGCCCTGGTAATAATACATTAAATCTGAAATTTTTATTAAATTTGCATGTGGATTAGTTACATTAGATTATCTTTACGAATTTAATAATGATGAATTGTGAAGTTGCTAATCAATAATATGACCTGACAGACCGTTCTCGCCCGCCTTTAAAGGAATTCTCGGCAAATGAGTAAACCTGTGCGTCACATATTTTTCGTTCATATGTTTAACGCCGGCAGGCTTTAAGAACTTTATGGTTATTTGAAAAAAATTATCACATTTAAATAGCTTCTTCATACCCGAAGTTTTGAAAGTATATCTTTTCAAAACAACTCCAGAAGAGATATTTTAGGATAACTCTAAAATAGATTTAGAGATTGTGAAAAGATTTAGAAATTTTAAAAGAATAATAAACTAGAAAAATTTAGAAAAGTATATATAAAACGAAAGACTTGTAAAAATTTGAACGGGCGAGGCATAGAACTTTTTTATGTACTAACCCCCCACTCCCAAACTCGCTCGTTCAGACCCCCTCCTGGATATCATCAGTATTCTGCGCTTTTTGCAAGTAATACTAGAACCTTTTTCGACATAGAAAGCAGATTTTCAAATAACTCAGTTTTTCAAAAAAAACCCGATTAGGGCCCAATTAAATCATTTCACAAAATTCTCAATTAATTTGCCTGAAAGTTCATTTGCCTGAAAGCTTTTAGGCTATTTAAAAACCTATAATAGGCGTGAGGCATAAGTACTAAGGATATGGGAAACGAGTTTGGTACACAAAGTGCTACAGATCAAGATATCCAAAAGACAGATGTCGAGAAGACCGTCGGAGTAAAAGGAGAATTTCAGGCAGCAATATCGACATTTTCTCCTGAAAAAAAAGGTCCTCTGAGAGTAGTTATTATAGGAGGAGGAGCCTGTGGCATGGCAGTTGCTACCAAAATTCGAAGACAAAGCGACTTTGAGATTACTGTACTTTCAAGAGATTCCCATACTGCTTACAGCCACTGCGGAATCCCTTTTGTTTTGAGTCGGGAAATTGAAAGTTTTGAAAAACTGATAGTAAAGCCTCAGGAATTTTTCAAAAAAAACCGGATAGCTGTTAGGCTAAACGAATGCGTCAACTTAATAGATCTGGATTTAAAAGCTGTTCGGACAAGAGAAGGAATTTATCCTTTTGACAAACTTGTGATCGCTACAGGCAGCCTGCCCTTTATACCTCGAACAGGCAGCGCAAATATCCTTCCTTATGGTATCTTTACCCTGAGAAGTCTTGATGATGGAATGATTTTTGAAAAAGCCCTGGAAACCATTGAGAAGGTCTGCATAATCGGCGCAGGGACAATAGGAATAGAATGTGCAGTTGCGCTTGCGAAAAGGGGAATTAAAACCATCCTCATAAGCAGAAGCAAAAGCCTGCTTTCCAGGCAACTGGACCCTGACATTGCTGAAATAATAAGGGAATATCTGGAAGATTCTGGGATTGATATCCTCCTCGGAAAACCTGTGGTCTTTCCTGAAGAACTCTGGAAAGAAAAAACGCTACATGTAGGGGACAGGCAGCTTCCTGCCGAACTTGTGCTTCTTGCAAGCGGGGTTAGACCTGAAATTTCCCTTGCCCTGGAGACAGGGATCAAAATCGGGAAAGCCGGAGGAATAGTTGTAAATGAAATGCTCCAAGTAAAGGCAGGAGAGAAATTCCTTCCCTATGTGTATGCAGGTGGAGAGTGTGTGGAAGTAACAGACCTTATAACAGGGGAAGCTAGGTTAAGTCAGCTAGGTACAACAGCCCGACATATGGCCGACATAATCGGCAACAATATTACAGGAAAGCATACCATTCTAGGGCCGCTTGCCGATCCCTGGGTAGCTGTGGCAGGGAATTTACAATTTGGTGGAGTGGGAATTACCTCAAGAAAGGCCAAAAATTATGGAATAAAGGTCATTACAGGTTTTTCCCGCGGGCGTACAAGAGCTTCCTATTATCCAGGTCGGAAAGACGTGTACATTAAACTCTTGTTCAAAGACGAGGTTCTAGTAGGTGCTCAACTTGTCGGAGGAGAAGGAATAAAAGAAAGGATTGATGCTCTTTCTCTTGCCGTCCGAAAGAAAGCTACCATCAGAGAT
The DNA here is from genome assembly GCA_002499445.1 of Methanosarcina sp. UBA293. Taxonomy (GTDB): domain Archaea; phylum Halobacteriota; class Methanosarcinia; order Methanosarcinales; family Methanosarcinaceae; genus Methanosarcina. Next base: position 30,844 of record DALS01000035.1, on the reverse strand, counting down.
CTCCTTGACTTAGAAACCTGCTATGCACCGCCAGTCTCCATGCTTGTGGACCCCCTCCAGCCAGCTGTAAAAGCAGCTTTCCGAAGTATAAGAGAAAAAGAAACAAAAGAAGGAAGGGAAAAAAAGGCAGCGGGATAAAGTAAAATGAAACCAAAAGAGTGTTGGGGAGAGTAAATGTTAGAAATCGACGGCTCTTACGGTGAAGGAGGAGGGCAACTGGTCAGAACGGCTATTGCTCTTTCTGCAGTTACCGGAAAAGAGATCAGGGTCACGAGCATCAGGAAAAACAGGCCAAATCCAGGACTAAAACCGCAACATTTAAAGGCATTGGAAACTGCAGCCAAGATCTGCGAAGCTCAGATATCAGGACTTTTTCCGGGCTCTACTGAGTTTTCTTTTACTCCAATGGAAATAAGGGGGGGTAAATATGATGTTGATATTAGAACCGCAGGAAGCATAACCCTGCTCCTCCAGTGTATTATGCCAGCCCTGCCATTTGCAAAAGAGGAAATCGAAATCACGGTAAGAGGAGGAACTGACGTGGCCTGGTCTCCAACAATTCACTACCTGCAGCATGTGACGTTCAGAGCTCTGAAACAATTGGGCTATTCAGGAAATATAATTCTGAAGGAACATGGCTACTATCCAAAAGGAGGGGGAAAGGTCTCAGCTTTATTTAAACCTTGCAGACTGCGAGGATTTCATTTTTTAAAAGAAGAGGAAGAAATAAAGGGAATTTCCCATGCTTCGAATCTTCCGGCTCATGTAGCTGTACGCCAGGCTGAGGCTTGCAGTGCAAAACTAATAGAAGCTGGATATCCCTCTCAGATCGAAACTCAATCATTTGAAGCTTTTTCCACTGGAAGCGGGATAACCCTCTGGACAGGCTATATAGGCGGGAGTGCGCTTGGGGAAAGAGGGCTTCCCGCAGAAAAAGTAGGTAAACGGGCTGCTAAAGGAATAATTCCAGAACTTAAAGCAGGAGCCGCTGTGGATACACACCTGGCAGACCAGCTAATCCCATACATGGCTCTTGCAGGAAATAGTTCTTACACTGTCCGTGAACTTTCCCTTCATGCTGCGACAAATATCTGGGTTACTGAACAGTTTCTTGATGTCAAATTCAGGATAGAGGGAAATGAAGACCTTTTTGAAGTATCTGTAGATTGAAAGAGGAAATTAAAATTAGATACAGCAAAAATGATAAACGAAAGAGAAGACGGAAAAGAATATAAAGTAAAACAAAAGATAAGAAAGAATAAAAACAAAAGAGAGAAAAGAAGATAAAAAAGAAAATAGTCTTTCAAAAGAAGGAAAAGTCCCAAAAAGAGCTTGCTTGAGATCTTTAAGGCCAATCTTCAATTACAAAAAGATATTCAGGGGGTATCCTTTCCGCAAGAACAATGTCATTTGTTGCAAGTTTAAGAGAAATCCCATCTTCCTGAGCTTTAAAGGCATCTATTTGAAGAATGATAGGGTTCTCAGTATGAATAAGAGCCACTTCTACTGCCTTTTCATATGAAGTACTTAGGTGGACGTATTTCTGTTTTATCGGGAAAACTCCATTCTCCAGCAGAACATCGCCTTCTTCAGGGCTTGCCCCATAATACAGATATGGAAAATCACTTTCCCTGTAGTCAAGGTCAATGTCGACTGAATGCCCGTAACGTGCCCTGATTCTGGACTCACGGATCTCATACCTTCCTTTTTCATCGGATTCTACAAGAGCGTAGAGGTATTCCTTCCTCATCCAACTGTATCGCTTTCTCATAACGTCACAAAAAGCGTTGAGATTAACCCAGCCAAATCTGTCCATTTCAACTCCTGCAGACGCTGGGAAATGCCGAAGAGTGCCAGATACAAATCTGCCAAGCTTTTCCTCCTTGCTGTCGTCCAGCAGGTATCTGCCAGGGCGGTTACACTGCAGACAGCTGCCACCTCTAAAATAGCCGTGCTCAGTGCATTTTCGAATCATGGTACCACGTACATAATGAAACTTTACTATAAATAAGATTTGATTTAAGTTTTTGTTTTGGCAAAGCTGTGAAGCTGAGATTTCTATTTTTCAGCTGATTCCTACCTGAAAGTAATGACCGAAAACTTTGTAGGATAATTTTGTAAATAAAAACTAGAAATAGTTAGAATTGAAGAGTATTGAGACTACATGTGTCACGTTTTAGAGAAACTGGATTTACTTACCTGCATAAAACGCTCAGTATCAAAAAATATGAGTATATATCATTGGATGTAGCTTATTATTGTTTCCACCTTATTGAGGAATACTTCATTGCGTATATGGTTAATACTTTCATTGAGCATACGGTAATTTTTAGTAGAATACCTTGCATACGTAGCGCAAAAACTAAAATATTATTCTTATCATCGTATTCACACGCCATCTAAAAATCGCCCCAGGATGTACTCAGATCTGCTAATCGATACTCTAATAAATTAACTTTTAAATTAATTTTTGATTTTGCATTATAACACCGGAGTTGAATTTAAGTAGCAACCATCACTAGCAGGTATTAGATATTGCTACAGAGATTGGACATATAATAAGCACTGAAATAACAATTATACAAAAGGGATAATATGACAGATATTGAATCAATTTACAAGAAGCTCAGCCAGGTTATCAGTAAAGAAGACTTTCTGCAGCGTGTCCGGAAAAAAGTCGAAAGTATGGGAGGGCTTTGCGATGAGCCTATGGCTGCCATGCTGGTAGCAAACGAACTCGGCTTTTCGGATGTAGGTCGGGACAGTGTGAAGATTGAAAATATTACAGCGGACAGCGGACAAGTGAACTTTGTTGCAAAAGTTGTGTCGGTTTTTGATACCAGAGAATTTACCCGAAATGATGGGACTATAGGTAGGGTCGGAAATATAATTGTTGGAGATGAAACCGGAAAAATTAAGGTAACGCTCTGGGACAATATGGCAGATCTCATAAAGGCTGAAAAAATTGAAGCAGGGCAAACTTTCCAGATCAGCGGCTACGTGAAGCAGGGATACTCAGGAGTGGAAGTCAATATAGGGAATAATGGTGTCCTGGCTAAAAGTGAGGAAGACATCGATGTGGCTGTAAGTAGCCAGAAAATAAAAGATGTAAAGGACGGTATGGGGGATCTGAATTTAACAGGAAAAGTCCTGGAGATTTCGGAGATAAGAACCTTCCAACGAAAAGACGACAGCTCCGGAAAAGTAGGAAATCTGCTGCTCGGGGATGATACAGGCACACTCAGAGTGACCCTATGGGACGACAAAACTGAATTCTTAAATCAGATCGAGTACGGAGATACCGTGGAGCTGATTAATGCGTATGCTCGGGAGAATGCCTTTACTCAGAAGATTGAGCTGCAGGTGGGAAATCGAAGTGTAATCCGAAAAAGTGAGAAAAAAATTGAATATGAAGAAAAATTTACTCAGATTACGGATGTCCGGGCTGACATGAGTGATATAAACGTCTCTGGAAGGGTACTCGATATTGGGGAAATCCGCACTTTTGAGAAAAAAGACGGAACTACTGGAAGAGTAGGAAATCTTCTTCTTGGTGATTCCACAGGTAAAATCAGGCTGACCCTCTGGGATGAAAAAACCAGCTTTCTTGATGAAGTCGATTTCGATGAGACCATAGAGGTGCTCCATGCTTACTCTAGAGAAAATGCTTTCAACCAGCAAGTAGAACTGAACCTTGGAAATAGAGGAATAATCCAGAGAAGTGAAAAGGAAATCGAGTACAGGGAAAGGTTTACCGACATTGCTGACATTGTCCCTGGAGAAAGCTATTCAGTTCAGGGGAAGGTTTCCGAGATAGGGGAACTCCGCGAATTTGAAAGAGAAGACGGAACTGAGAATGTGGTTGCAAGCCTTCAACTTGAAGACGAAACTGGCAGCATCAGGCTAACTCTCTGGGGAGAACAGGCATATATAATCGAGGATCTAGATATCGATTCTGAAATCCAGGTAATTGATGCATATGCGAAGTATGGCCTGAATGAAGAAATCGAGCTGAGTATAGGAAACAAAAGCAGAGTGATTATGCTTTAATCATTCTTCTTTTCCATCGGGCTTCTACTTCTGGCTTATTTCTTAAACCTGAACCTAACCTCTACTTTCTGGCTTATTTCTTAAACCTGAACCTAACCTAACCTGAACCTAACCTAACTTAAACCTGTGTTTTTTCATATAAAAATTTATGAGGTAATTCTCCAGTGGAAATGGGGGGGGGTTGAAAAAAATTCCTGTGAGAAAGATAAAAAGCACTACAAATATAATTTGAGTTTTTCTAGACTGTATAAGTTTGCTTTCTAAAATATAATTTTCTCCTGCACTTCTTTCTGATACTTTTTCAAGATGACCGGATATTTGTCATTCTCAGCAAAAGCCTCCAGTAGAAACGAAGGGGTTCTGAAAAAATTCCTGCAAGACTTTCATATGCTTTTCTTTATGAATGAATGAGAGAAATCTTAAAAAGAGTGCCCATCTGACTTCATTCAAACTTCTGTTCTCTGTAAGAAAAGCAAACGCCGTTATTATTATGTACCATTGACCCGTATATATAAGTGCTAAAAACATCCGAAAAGTGTGGGGAAAACTCTTAGAGGAATCGGATGGAATATTGATCCAATAGATCCATAACTAATGGGCTTTATCAGAACATCGTCTTTAAAAAGTTAAACATTGCAGAGCCTGAACTAGAGGGAAAACTAAAGCTATATAGAATTTTCTCCATATGAAATTAGGAACCTGAAGAGCTTTAAACCGTAAATTTTATACCATGAATTCTATGTCGTGAAGTACTGAAAAGTACGGAACAAAAGGGAGGAACGGCAGCAGATGGTAGATGGACCTGGAAGGAATACTGATGTCGAGGGGGAGATAGGTGCTGGCATTCACAGTAGAGAGATTGAAAGAGAAGTCTCGGTTGCTGAAGTCATGAATAAAACAGTTATAGTAATGGATATTAATTCAGATATTCCTGATATTGCAAGGGAAATGATCAATCGTGATGCTGGGAGCGTCGTTATCACAGAGAACGGAAAAGCTATGGGAATCATAACTGAAAGAGACCTTGCAAAGAATGTCATTGCAGAGGATATAAGGCCAAGTGAGGTAAGAGCTAGTGAAATCCTCTCATCCCCTTTAATAACCATAAAGCCTAATGCAAGTATAGTGGAAGCTTCCGAAGTCATGTTAAAGGCGAATATTAAAAGGCTGCCTGTCCTAGAAAATGACATGGTGATAGGAGTGATTTCAAACACAGACATCCTGATGGTAACCCCTGGGCTTAGCACTATTCTTAAAGAGCTTATTGACATGAATAGAGAAGCCCTCCTCTCAATTCCCTCAATCGAAGAGATTTCAGAGATAGAAGATTTCCAAACTGGTATATGCGAATCATGTAATGTTTTTTCATATGACCTTAGATTTGTTGATGGAAGGTATCTATGCGGTAACTGTCGGCAAGAAGAAGGCGAGGATTACGAATAACTCTAGACCATTGGAAATCAGTTTCCAGATTTTCTTTTAAAATAAATGATAGGAAGGTAAACAATGTATGTTAGCGAGGTTATGACAGAGGAGCCTGTGAGTATCAAAGAAGGGGATTTTGTAACCCGTGCTCGTCAGTTGATGCGCGACTACCTTCTTCGAAGCCTTGTTGTTGTGGATGAAGAGAACAGGCTTGTGGGAATGCTGAGCGACCAGGATATCTTGAGAATTACCTCTACACGCTCGAATGTTACAGTAGGTGGGTATGCAAGCCAGTCCCCCACGATCACTCCGGACATGGATATCATGAAGGCTGCAAAATTAATGGTGCAATCAAAGCAAAATAGAGTTCCGGTCATTAAATCAACTACGGATCGTACAGTGATTGGCTTCCTCAGCAGTGTGGATATTCTCAGAAATGTAGAGGTTCCAAAAAATGTTCCCAAAACGCTAAAGGACGTAATGACAAAAAAAGTCAAAACCTGTTTACCAGAAGATAAAGTCAGCACAGTCTGGGGGCATATGCTCGAGACCGATTATACTGGCATTCCTGTAGTTTCAAAGAAAGGCGAACCTATTGGAATGATAACCAGAAGGGACATAATCAAATCAGGTGCTGTACGAATCGAAGTGGAGGATGAGAGAAGAGCACGCCCCAAAGATAGTCCAAAAGTTGAGACAATAATGTCAACTCCTACGTATACACTTGCCGAAACCGATTCCATTCAAAATGCAATTAAGATGATTATTCACTATGATATAGGAAGAATTACCATAGTGAATGAAAAGGACAGGATATCCGGAATTGTCGATAGACAGGACCTTCTGGAATCTATTGTCAATGTATGGCCTGAAAAACCCTTCGAAACTCGCCTTTGAAAAAAGTCATAAATTGAGATTTCTAGTAAATTTTCTGTGTAGGAAAAAAGGAACGGAATACGAAAAAAAGCAATTAACTGCAACTCGAATTCGGTGATCCTATTGAACAAAAATACAACATTTTCATCCGTTGATAAGACGAAGGTTCAGCCAGGTGTGAGTAAATCCAAGAAAGCACAGCAGAAAGACTCGCATGTAATTAGCAGCAGAGGCACTATGCGAATTGGACCTGAGTTTAAATCCCGTATCTCAGAACATGAGGGAAAAATTCTGGCCCTGGCAACAAGAAACGTAGTAACCCTTCCTCCTACTGCAACAATTATGGAAGCAATCAGGATTATGACAGAAAGGAGGTTCAGACGCATCCCTATCACAGATGCCGGAACAAGGAGGCTGGCAGGAGTTATTACTTCTGTGGATGTTATCGATTTCCTGGGTGGTGGAAAAAAAAACCTTCTAGTTGAAAACCGCTTCAAAGGTAACCTTCTGGCTGCAATCAACGAAGAAGTACGGCAAATAATGGGAACCGACATTGCCTACCTTCGTGATCAGGCTGACTTTAAAGATGCTGTCTCAATGATGCTTGAAAAAAGAACTGGGGGCCTTCCAATTGTGAACAATGACATGCAGGTCGTTGCAATTTTTACAGAAAGGAATGCACTTGAACTCATGGGCGGGCTCGTGACAAACCGTACTGTTGATGAATATATGAGTGAGAACGTCAAAATGGTGTCAACTGATACACCCATTGGACAGGCAGCAAAAGTAATGGTAGATAACAGGTTCCGAAGACTTCCTGTAGTTAAAGACGGAATTTTTGCAGGAATTATCACTGCTTCTGATATTGTTCATTTCCTTGGAAAAGGAGAGGCTTTCAGTAAGCTGACAACAGGAAATATTCATGAGGCACTTGGTCAGCCTGTAGGCTCTATTATCTCAAAAGAACTTATATGGACTAGCCCTGGTACAGACTTGGGAAAGGCAATGGAAATAATGCTTGAGAAAAAGATAGGATCACTTCCGGTTTTGGAGGAGAATGGGGTGCTCCGCGGCATCATAACGGAAAGTGATTTCCTGAGATCTCTTGAATGAACCTTCTTGAGATCGTTTGAATGAACCGCAGTAAATAGTCAACTCGCGGAAGTGGTGGTCAATTCGAGGAAATGGTCAATTGATTAGAACTAGTTCAGGCTTGTTGAGCTGGCTCAAATCAGTTCAAATCTTCCAAGAGTATACAAAATAAATAAGAGCTTATGAAATTTAGTAGAAAATAAAGCCGAATTGATTAACGAAGTTTAATAGAAAATGAAACCGAATTGAGCCCCAAATTTTTAGGGTTTAAGTTTTCAGGAGATTTGGAGAAAAGGAAAAAATTCTAGCTGGGACAGATCGAGAAGCAATTATACTCTGAAAGGCAACTATACTCTGAAAGTATGCTCTGAGCATTACTCTCAGTGCTCATTTCGAAGTGTAGACTATTTTAAAACAAGATTAAAACAAGAACTTTTCAAATTAGCTCCCACATCATCAAAAAATGAGTGTTGCAATGAGTGTTGCAATGAGTGTTGCTTCTCTAAAACTTTAGTACCCATAGCTAAAAATTTTAAAGTTTGCATCAGATTCAAAAACTATAATTATTGATACTTATATATTGTAAAAGTGAAGGAGGTACTTCATGAATGTGGCGGACATCATGAGTTCACCTGTGTATGTCATAAATGCAGATGAACCCGTGTCATATGCAAGAAAACTGATGCTAAGGTATAAAATCAGTACGTTGCTCGTCCTCAACGAGGGAAAAATGGTGGGAATAGTCACAAAATCAGATATCACTAACCGGCTAGCTCAGGCTGAGCCCCTCTGGAGAAGAAGGCCAATAGATCAGGTCCCTATCAAGTTATTGATGACCGGGTCTGTTATCACAATCTATCCAGAAGCCTCTATTTTCCAGGCCGCTTCCCTAATGCTTGAGAATAAAGTGCATAATATTCCGGTGGTAAAAAATGAGATTGTAGGTATTGTCACCAGGACAGATCTCGTACGTTATGTTGCTGAACATAGCGAGGAAATAAAAACAAAAGTCTCCAAATTAATGACTGAGGATATTGTTTCTGTTCACAGGCATCATACTATAAACCACGTAATTGACGAAATGAACAGAAATGAGATTGAAAGAGTAATCGTTAAAGATGATGCAGGAAAACCTGTAGGAATTATCTCCAGCATAAGCCTTGCTTTAAACCTTTTAACTGATTTTCAAGGCGAACTTTCCACAAAAAACATAAAAATGACTCGTAAATCCGCCCCTGGAGGCCAGAAAGTTTACAGATATGTAAGAGAGGTGCCTTTGACCGCAGAAGACATCATGATTTCTCCAATCATTTCCATTGATGTAAATGAAAACGTTAGCGCAGCCGCAAAAAAAATGATTGAAGAGGGAGTGACTGCACTACCTGTCAGTGACGGAGAAGATATAGTGGGCATATTAAGTAGAACCGATATCATGAAATCTATCCTCTAAAAGTAGAACCGATATCATGAAATCTATCCTCTAAAACGGCAGTGAGGAGGTTATACTGCAAAAGGTAGCAATATAGCATAAATAAAACAGCCGAAAACAAGAGAAGAATGAGGAATTAAAGTATACGGGAAAACGGATGAAGAAAACACGCAGAATTGCGGAAAATGTAATTGAAAATTCTGGATACGCATGAGGTGAATTCCATGCAAGTTAAAGACATAATGGTACAGCCATACAGGATTGATAAGTCAGACACCATTTCTCACGCCCTGGATATTATGGAAAAGAAGTATACAAAGCGCCTGTTAGTAGTCCGAGGTGATCAGGTACTAGGTGTACTTACAATGAGAAGTCTGACAGAGCAGCTCGGGACTCGCAAGAAACTGAGCAAACCTGCATCCTCTCTGCATGTTGCAACAGCCGTATCCGACAATTTTGTAAAGGTTCTACCTGATACCGATATCGGGGATGCCCTTACCCTGATGAAAAAGAAAGGTGGCGTAATTATTGTCACTGATAACGGAAACGCCCTGGGCTGGGTGACTCCCCTGGAATTTATGAAAATAAACCATTTCACTGGCTATGCTGGAGAAGTAATGGAGAAAAACCCTATTATTGTTACTCCATCTGATAGAGTAAGCCACGCCAGGCGACTTATCCTCGACAAAAATGTGGGAAGGCTGCCAGTAATTGAAAATGGACAACTTGTAGGTATTGTTTCTGAAGAGGATATTGCCTTTGCCATGCGTTCTTTCAGGGATCTGGTAGCTGACAATCAGCAGGACTCAAGGATCAGAAACCTGCTGGTTGGGGACATTATGACCCGTAGTGTGATCAGCGTCTATACCAATACTCCTCTTGCAGAAGCTGTTCAGACAATGATCGAGCACGATGTTGGAGGTGTTCCTGTCCTTAACCTAGAAGAAGAACTTGTTGGTTTCCTGGCCCGCAGAAATATAATAAATACAATTGAGGAATAAGCTCAAACTCGAAGAAAGAGAACCAGAAAAAACTCAATTTAACAATAAAAGCTAATAATAAAAGCAAATATTTAAGAAAAGGCCTGATCTTTTAAAACAGGCCTTTTTGGATTTCTAAGTTTTTCCTTTGGTTGATTTCTCGCTTTTACAAGGATTTCTATTTTATAACAAATTCTGCTTTAACGAGTTTTGCTTTAGTGAGTTCTGCTTTAATGAGTTCCCGTTAAGAGTGATTTTTTGTGTTAGAGCGGTTTTCGGTTTTTAGAATGATTTGTCTCCGCCAATCAGGCCTCCTAAGATATTACTCCCTGCAATGCCATTCTGCTCCTCCCGATTGCGGTTATAAGTAGAGGCTGCAAAGATTCTGTCAGCAAGGCGAGAGAAAGGCAGGCTCTGCATATACACTGTGCCCGGCCCTGTAAGGGTTGCAAGGACAACTCCTTCGCCTCCGAAAAGGGCATTTTTAAAGTTCCTTGACCAAGTTATGTCATAGGTTATACTTTCGGTGAAAGCTGCCACACAGCCTGTATCAACACGATAAGTCTCGCCAGCTGCCAGGTCCTTTCTTATCACCGTACCTCCGATATGGAGAAAAGCCAGACCGTCGCCTTTCAGTCTTTGCAGGATAAACCCTTCCCCTCCAAAGATGCCTGCTCCAAGCTTACGGGTGAAAGCTACTTCTACCTCCACGCCGCGAGCTGCACAGAGAAATGCGTCTTTTTGGCAGAGAATGCTGCCTCCAAAATCGGTTAAGTCTAGGGGAATAATCTTGCCAGGATACGGAGCCGCAAAAGCTACATGCCCTTTTCCGGAACCTTTGTGAGTAAAGCTTGTAATGAAGAAACTCTCTCCAGTTAGAGCCCTTTTAAGTCCTTTTTTTAGACCTCCTAAAATTCCGCCTCCTTCATTACCTATGCCAGTCTGCATCTGAATTCCGGGTCCCATATATGCCATAGCCCCGGCTTCTGCCTGAACAGTTTCATCCCGATCAAGCTCGATTTCAACTATCTGCATATCGTCCCCGATAATCTTGTAGTCGATATCATCTGCCATTTTACAATCTCCATTCTTTTTTGCAAGTTTAAATGTAATAGAGAACTCATAGAGAATAGAAACCGAATATTTAAAAGTATTTTCAATAGATTTGGCTACCCTTCATTTTGTTTCCTTAAAGTGGACTATTATAAGGCATCCCATGTATTTTAAACCGTAAGTACATCCTTATATTCTAAAGCATAAAGATTCCTTAATATTATAAAGCATACCTTAGAATGATAACTTATTTCAGGTCTGAAAACAGATAAATAAACATGATCAGAGAGGGAAATGAGGAGACAGACCCTGATTTAATAAGTCGGCTTGCCAGTTACCTGGGATTTGATGAAGAAAGGGTCAAGCGCCTTTTTGAGAGGAATTATCTTGCCCGAAACTGGGGAAAATATGAACATTTACTCCGCTTTGATAAGGAAATTTCCCATATCGAAAGAGGAACAGTACTTTATGAGAAAGATGGTTCTTTTGAAATAATTATGGGTTTTCCGAAGATCCGAAGAGCTATGGTGCTGGACCCCACACTTAAAAAGCACTTTAACGGCCTTGAAAAAGTAGCTGTGGAAGAAAAAATGAATGGATATAATGTCCGCATAGCAATTGCTATGGAGCAGATAGTTGCAATTACACGAAGCGGGTATATTTGTCCTTATACAACCCAAAAGGCAAAAGAAAAATTGAATCTGAAGTTTTTTGAAGATTTCCCTGAACTTGTACTCTATGGAGAAATGGTAGGTCCTGACAACCCGTATGTCTCAAAAGAGATTTACGGTGTCGAATCGGTAGCGTTTTATATTTTCGATATTCGGGAGAAAAATACAGGTAAGCCTCTTCCAATAAACAGAAGGCACGAGATCCTGGAAGAATACGGTTTTTCCCAGGTAAGATTGTTCAATGAGATTCCTCTGGAAACTGCAGCTGAAGAAATAGGAAAAATCATCCGGAAGCTGGGGGAAAAAGAGCATGAAGGTGTTGTAATAAAAGACCCGGAAATGGTTCTTTCCCCATTGAAATACACCTCTTCCCAGAGTAATTGTTCGGATCTCAGGCATGCCTTTAAGTTTTACAATGAAACTGGCAGAGACTATATGCTTTCCCGAATTGTCAGAGAAGGTTTCCAGACAGTTGAATGGAACGAGAACGAAGTCGAATTTGAAAAACGTTGTATGCAGTTAGGAGAAAGCATATTGAACTCTCTCAGGGAATCTATAAGAAGTGTAAAAAATGGTCAAAGGCTGTATGAGGAAGCAAGGATAAGGGTAAAGGATTTAAAAATTGCAGCCGAATTCGAAGATTATCTTAAAAGACTTGGGATTGATGCAATTTTTGAAGAGCCCCAACCTGTTGGAGAAGAGTATCTAATAATTATAAAAAAAATCAATAAAAGTACTAACGATAAAACTCAGGCAATCTGGCAGGGCGAACCCTGGTAACCTTTAGCAGTAAAATCAGGTCCAAATTAACGAGATCAGATCCCCAAATTAACGAGATCGGATATAAATTCTGGGTTCCAAACCTCGAATATTGATAATTTTTTAGAATATTTCGAAAAGAAATATATTACAGTATAATTATACCAAATGCTGTTTTAAATTTATATATAAAACAGTTTTAAACTTATATAAAAAAACTTATATAAAGCAGATTTTTAGAACTAAAATAGCTAGTGTCTGTAAAGCATTGTGAGACTGAATTATTTATCAAAAATGATCCAAATTTATCAAAAACGATCCAAATTTAAACACTTCTTAGACGTAGCCCAAGTTTAAACGACCCTTAAAATGTCGCAGTTGGAAGAAATTAGAAAGAATTAAAGGAGATTAGAAGGAATCCAGTATGACAAATCTTGCAATTATCGGGACAGAAAAGAGTGGAAGAACTTCCCTTGCCGCAAATCTTGGGAAAAAAGGGACATCCTCCGACATAACCCTATATAATAACGATAAAGAGAACCGGAAAATGGTTTTTGTGGACCCTCACAGCTATCCTAAAACCTTAAAATCCCTGGTTACGGCACTGAATGTTTCAGATATGGCAATCCTTTGCATCCCTCCTGATGGGCTTAATAGAGACAATCCTGCAAGTGTTCATACCGGAGAATGTATTGTTGCCCTGGACCTGCTTGGCTTTAAACATGGAATAATTGCCCTGACAAAGTCCGACAGCACCCATATGCATGCAACCGATGAGCTGAAAAAGAAAATAAAATTAATGACTGTGGGCACTTCTCTTCAGGACTGGGAATGCATTTCCCTGAATACCAATAAAAGTGCAAAAAATCCATTTGAAGGTGTGGAAGATCTCAAAGCCAAAATTAACGAAGTTTCGGAAAAAATCGAAGCTGAACAGGCTGAGATGAACGACCTGTCTGCAAGGGTGTTTATAGATCATGCCTTTAATGTCACTGGAAAAGGCTGCGTTGTTCTCGGAGTTGTCAAACAGGGAATCTCAAAAGACAAAGATAAGACCAAAATTTTCCCGCTGGACAGGGACATTGAAATTCGGTCTATTCAGAGCCATGATGTGGATATTGACAATGCACCCACAGGCACCAGAGTCGGGATGCGCCTTAAAAATGTGCAGGCCAAAGATATAGAAAGAGGATTTATCATCTCCGACAAAGAAATCGTAAGTACTGACTATACCCTTCAATGTACTATCTCGAAATTCACGCGGGCAATTGAAACCTCAAGTGTGCTTCATCTTTTTGTTGGCTTGCAGTCCGAACCTGTACGTGTTGAAAAAATTCTGGTTGATGGGCAGGAAGTAAATGAAGTAAAACCCGGCAGTGCCTGCGTACTGGAACTCTCAGGCAATAAGAAAGTAGCCTATAACAAAGAGGATCGTTTCCTGCTGGCAAACCTTGACCTGCCACAGAGATTTGCAGGCTACGGTTTTTCAAAATAAGAGTCTCTTTGTGATAAATTCATTTAAGGGAATAAGATATGGAAAAGGATTCAGGAAAAGATGAAACTGATTCAGGAAAAGACGAAACTATATGTGGAGACAGCGTATGTGGAGACAGCGTATGTGGAGACAGCGTATGTGAAGACAGCATATGCGAAGATAGAGAAAACATAGTAAGTGATAAGACTCTAAAAGATAGAACTTCCTCAGAGAAACGTTTTCATAGAAATGTCTGCTGGCAGCGCTCTTACCAAAGGCCGGAAGAAAAAGAGCTCATCATAGCACTATATGGCAGCCTTAGAGATGGTCTTTACAATAGCCGGCGTTTCAACTTGCAAAACAGGTCAGAGTTCCTGGGAATAACAAAAGTAAGAGGATACGCCCTTTACTCGCTGGGACCCTACCCAGGTGTCTACCCTTCGGAAGATTCCTATGTTGTAGCCGAAGTACGCAGATTTTCAGGAAAAGAACAACTTGAAGTCGCCAGAACAATTGACTATATGGAACTTTACGGAGGATATCACAGGGAATATGTGGATCTTGGAATAGGTGAACAAAAGTTCAGAGGTTTCATTTATGTTTATGATGAGAAGCCTGAGTCTGAAAGAATCGATCATGGCGACTGGACCAAATACTTGAGAGAAAAATTGAAAGAAAATTGAAAGAAAATTGAAAGAAAATTGAAAGAAAATTGAAAGAAATTGAGAGAAATTGAAAGAAATTGAAAGGAAAGAAAGAGTTATAAGAAGGAGATTTACCTGAGTAGAAAGCGCAGGAATGAAGAAAAGTTAAAAATCAAACCCTTGAAAATCACAGATAAACTCTTGAAAATCATAGATACATATCTGAAAAATCACAGAATCTTAAAAATTCTAAAAATTTCTTGAAATTTAAAGATTTTTTAAAAACTCAAGGCTCTGAATTCCTTCCTCTACAGAACTCATCTCAGTAACAAAAATTCCCTTATAATCCGAAAGCCTTTCCATAACTCTTTTCCAGTCTATGGTACCTTTTCCCAGGGGGAGATGTTCATCTTTTTTGCTCATATTATCGTGGATATGAACATGGGAGATTTTTTCTTTAAGGAGATCAAGGAAGTCATCAATAAGTCCAACTGTATTTGCGTGCCCAACATCGAAAGTAAAACCTACGTTATGACTTCCAATGGATTCAAGCATCTCAAGCATCTCGTCGGGATATTTTCCAAAGATCTTTGGCAAGTCTGGCATGTTTTCAATAGCAACCAGAATTCCGAAATCCGCTGCAAAATCACAAATTTCTTGGAGAGAAGAAAGATTGGTAAAATAGGCTTCCTGCGGGACCTGCGCACCATGAGGAGAAAGATAGCCAGGATGTATTACAGCTAGGTTGACATAGTTAGAGGTAAGAGTCAGATAGTGTTTCATTTGCCTGAGAACTTCTGTCCTGATTGAATTATTCAAACCTGCTAGATTCATATCCGAGAAAGGCAGGTGCAGAGTTAGTTCAAGGCCTGTGGTTTCACTGATATTTTTTAAATTCTGGATATTTTTGCTATTCAGACATTGAGACCCTTCCTGTACGATTTCCCAACCGGTATACCCATAATCTTCAAGCGTGTAAGCCCATTTGAAAGGATCTTGAGCGACTGCACGTGAGGAATAACTGATTCTCTGTAATTGCATAACGAAAATTCATTCCTTTTCATTTATCAATATACGCATAACTCATTTCTTTAACTAGCTCATTTCTTTAACTAACTCATTTCTTTAACTAACTCATTTCTTTAACTAACTCATTTCTTTAACTGAATCAGTTATAAATGATTCACTCAATAGCTCAGTTTCTTCACTTCTCCACATACCCTATTTCTACTTCAACAACAGGTTTTCCTCTTTCAGTAGGGGGTAAAAGCCATTCAAAAAACCTTTCCATTTCTTCCTGAGAGTCAGCCCTGATAATCACCTCGATAGATCCAAGAGGTTCTTCCTGTGCAGGAATACTTGGGATCCCAGCAAAAGCAGCCTGCTTGTTGAGCAAAAAACGGACCGAAAGTCCATCACTGGACAAGCCTTTACTGAAAGCTTTATTGCGGACACTGTCTATAATTTCTTCTCTGCGAATAAGCCAATGCAGAGTACGCAGAATGTCAATTCCACCATTTCCTAAGAAGAAAAAAGAGGGAGAAACTCCTGTCCCAGGTTCAGTGGTCTTAATTTCCTCTTTTTCGAGTTCAATATCAGTAAAAAGGGACGAAATTGCTTCGACGACCTTTTCAGGATCTTCTGTAGGGTATACAGCTGCTGAGACCTTAACATGTATCATAAATCTGCTCCAATGATTTTGAAATTAATTATTTAAAGGATTTATTTTAGAGAATCATTTCAAATATTCATTCTGGAGAATTATTCTAAGCTGCTCAATTAAAAGCTGCTCAGGAGAATCATTTATCGAGCTCGATTTTTTAAAAGGCTTGGTTTTTGAAAGGCTTGGTTTTTGAAAATTACTTGACAGTATTCCTTCCTAAGTAGTTGCTCAAAACTTCAATAACGTCCTCTTTAAAAGTTTCAAGAGTGGAATTATTCTCAATTTCAACGTTGGACGCTTCTATGGCTTTTCCCATACCCCAGCCGAGTTCTCGTTCATCCCTGTGACGAAGCCCGTCTATATTATTCATATCATCGATTCTGCCTCGTTTCTGAATTCTGGAAAAACGAATTTCGATAGGAGCGTAGATAGAGATCAGGATAAAACCTTCTCCGAACTCTTGCCTGAAGGTTTCCACTTCGGCAATCCCGCGTACTCCATCCACAACAACAAGATCAGAGCCAGCCTTCTTGATTAAAGGAATGCAGCGTATGGCGACTGCATTCATGCCTTCGCATTTGCGCAGTTGTGTTGCAACCGTTCCGGTGTTGGAGTCATTGGGCTCAAGTCCAAGTCTTAAAACTTCCTTTCGGATCACGTTACCCATGTTAATAATGGGAATGCCCATCTCAGCAGCAATTCTGGCAGCTTCTGATTTTCCAGATGCCGGCATGCCTACGAATGCTATTATTTTCATAAAAATTACCCTTTAAAGTTGAACTATTATATTTAAATTGAATTTGTATTGAGTTAAACTAGAAGTTTTTGAAGCGTTGAATCTTAATTGAAAGATGAGTAGATCTATAATAGTAACTTAGCGGACTTTTTATAATAGTAACTTAACAGACTTGAATATTGGAGGAGTATACACATTAACCACGTTTATAATCTGATTCTAGTCAAACCACAGGATCATATATATCATTTCCTGAAAACTGACACTTGAATAATGAAAAAATTGGGTAACGAAAAAAACAGAGTAAAAACAGAGTAAAAAATAACAAGAAAACCTGAAGTAAGGAAGATTAAAAGAGAATTAAAAACTTGGATGAAGATCTCATCCCTTAAGAAAACATTTTATTGAAAACTGAGCTCTTGAAATCTACCAAGGGTTTTAGCCTGTAATCCTCAAGAAGTACTCTACGAGTATTTTCTACTGGAACGCTCAAGGAAATTTCTTTTGTCCGGCCATAACGACCTTTGCTTACGACTACTGCATTGACTATACCCAACATATCAAGTTCGGACATGAGGTCGGTAACCCTGCGCTGCGTGAGAATATCCACATCAATGTGATGACAGAGCTGGCGGTAGACATTGTACATTTCACCTGTAGTGACATTCTTGCCTTCTCTGCCTCGATTTCGCAGGAGGATGATACTATAGAGTACGAGTTTGGATTGGGTAGGAAGGGTTCTTACTACTTCGACAACGCGATCGATTTCGATTTTTTCCTGAGCGTGCCTTACATGTTCTTCAAGAACTTGAGGCTGGTTTTCCCTTTCTGCAATTTCCCCTGATACTCTCAGAAGATCGAGTGCGCGCCTAGCATCACCATGCTCCTGAGCTGCAAAAGCGGCGCATAATGGGATTACCATTTCACCGAGAACGCCATCGTTATAGGCCATTTTCGCCCTTTGTTTCAGGATATCGCTGATCTGTTCAGCATCATAAGGAGGGAAAATTAGTTCTTCTTCACCAAGGGAACTTTTGACCCTGGGGTCCAGAAATTCAGTGAATTTCAAATCATTTGAAACGCCAATCATACTGACTTTGGCTTTCCGTAGATCTGTATTGATCCTCGAGAGATTATAAAGAACTTCATCGCCTTTTTTGATCAACTTATCAATTTCGTCCAGAATTATGATGATGACCTGCTCTCTTGAATCAATTGCTTCCTTAAATTTCATGAAAACCTGATCAGTAGGCCATCCTGTCATAGGAACTTCTTCTTCGAAATGTCTAGCAAGATTTGCAAGGAGCCTGTACTGTGTGTCGATCACTTCACAATTAATATAAACAACTGAGCAGAAAAGTGATTTGTCTTCGCTTACTCTCTCAAGTTCTTTCCCAACATATCGAGTAACCGCAGTTTTTCCTGTACCTGTTTTCCCATAAATCAGTACATTGGAAGGAGTCTCTCCTCGGAGTGCGGAAACCAAGATTGTTGCAAGGCTATTAATTTGTTCATTCCTGTGCAGTAAAAGGTCAGGCGTATAAGAAGGCCGAAGTACTTCTTTATTTTTGAAAATTGATTTCCCGTCAAGTAATTTTTCGAATAAGCCGTCTAATGAATGAGCTTTTATCATGAGTGACCCTCTATAATAGTTGATGATGTCAGGTATATAAGGAGATTAAGACAGTTGTCATATTTTAACATTGATAATTGCATATTTTAACCTTGATAATTGACAGATGAAAGTTATTATTATAATAATTGATAATTTTAATTATTAATATACTATATGAACCTAATAGATCATATGAACCTTTTACACTAAGTTTTTCATATAACCTTTTATACTAAGTTTTTTTACCTTCGTTTTTATATTATAAACTAGAATAAGTAGACTTTTTCAAGCAAATATGTTTTTTGGAATAAATTTTATTTTTTAAATTTTTCAGATTTAAGACGAGCCTATATACTTATAACTGAGCATAACTAAGCTTAGTTTTTTGAAATTTTTAACATAAGAATTTTAGTCTTGAGTTTTATTCTTTTTTTAAACATTTTACTGATGTCTGAATCTGGAGATTTTTACAGGCTGCATAATTTTAATTGTGTGAAACTTTAAATATCGAATATCTCTGTTTTAAAGTTACCTTTTTAAAATAACCTTTGTAAAGTTGTCTTTAAATTATCCTGCTCAGATATTTTAGATAATGATAACCTCAACTACTGGACAAGCTTATTTCAATAATTACAATGACTAAGATATTACAATGATTAAGATAACCATTGAGTACCTTCATATAATTACTATGAGAGAATTACTTACTATGAGAGCATGAAGGAATTTAGAACGTAATTAGGGCTTTTGAGTGGGGGATGTTTGGAAAGGGTAAATTTTTATCTTCTAGTACTATATCTAGTACTAGATATAGAATTTAAATTCACTTTAGAGATTCTGAAAATTTAATTTATTACTCGTTGAATTTTTTATGAAAAAATTTTGTGAATCTTACTCTTGAAGAGAAAGGAATAAAAAATACACAATTCTTATAGTTAATGCCTGAAGTTTTCATTTTCTATTAATTGCTTCTAAATAACAGGTAATATGTTAAGATGCCCTAAAGCCCAGAGAAAAATCAATATTTAATACAGTCTTAATACCATCTTAATCCCGTCTCTAGTTAAAATTTTAGGCGAAATGTATATATAAACCAGTAATTTTAAGCATATTTGCAGTAGATGCAATGGAAGTATACCTTATTAATTGTTATGGTAAAGACCCCTTTATTTCCAGTGGAGATAAGTTTTACCGAAAAAATCTAGCAAAAAAACCATCATCATAAGACACAATCTGCTTGAGATAAAAGATTCCAAATTCCAAAGAAAACGGAGAATAAATTTAAACCCTTCCTTTCATGTGGAAGAAGCTATTAGAGTTTTTGATTACTTTACTCAGGTTTAACTCGAATTTGTCAAAATATATTTCTAATTTCTCTAATTTTCTAATAGAGCCTATCCCAAAACTCAAAATTACTTATCTGAATCCTGTATTCCGAATAATCAATCGAGTTTCTAATCATGAAAACAATCCTAAAATTCTTGATGATTAAGAATTAAATGGCTTTTGGGATAGGCTCATATACAATTGAATTATACAATTGGATTTTATTTATTTATTTATTTATTTATTTATTTATTTATTTATTTATCTATTTATTTATTTATTTATTTATTTATTTATCATATAGTCATTATATATACATCTTATATACATCTAAACAATTCAAATTTTTATTTTATATTTACAAACTTTAGTTATTTTTTTAGATTATCTTGATGTAATCTTGATGTAAATTTCCTTTAATTAACCTTAATTAAAAATTTATTAGAATTATTTAAATTCGATAAAATTCTATGATTTGCTTAAACTCTATATCATTTTACATTTTATAGACAGTCCGATTCGCAAATAAGTTCGAATTTAGCTCAAGGAATTTTATCTCAAGGTTTTGTTCGTTAAACCAAAGCTTTTAGATTCTAATAACTGAGACAGTAATTTCTTGAAAAACGCACTGTTTCAGCATATGATCTCTAAATAATTCTAAAGTGATGGAAATAAAGGAAAAACTGAATAATTAAAAAATGAAAGAAAATAGAAAAACAAAGAGAAGACCCCATTGTTTCCACTGGAGAGTTTATATAACCCCCCAACCCCATTGTTTCCATTAAAGAGCTTGGAGATAAAAAGCAGCAAAATAAAAACAAAATTTTATTTTGTTTTAAAGCAAT
The DNA here is from genome assembly GCA_002499445.1 of Methanosarcina sp. UBA293. Taxonomy (GTDB): domain Archaea; phylum Halobacteriota; class Methanosarcinia; order Methanosarcinales; family Methanosarcinaceae; genus Methanosarcina. The sequence goes on along the minus strand of DALS01000035.1, from coordinate 10,206 downwards.
ATAATGTTGTTATGTTATAGAACTTATAGTATATATACATTACTAATTTAAACATTATTAATTTAAATAGTTGATTAAATTAAAAAATATTTAGTTGATAAAGGAACATTTAATCAAAAATTTCCATCTTGTAAGACAAGTAAGTTCTATTAGAACGATAAATTTATTTCTTTTGGAATCATGAAACCCTTTCCACTCGAAATGTAGGGGTCCCCCTCCTAGAAATAATTCACATTATTACAATAGCCCCCTTCTAGAAATAACTCACATTGTTACAAAGCCTATTCTTATTCTTTTTAGTAGAAGAGTAAGTTTAGGCTGATCAATGAACAAAGCTAAATAATTAAAAATTTCGTTGGAAAATACTGGGTTATAAGAATAAAGTACTAGATTAAGATTCATAGAGCTTATTTCATTTAAGATTTTTTACTTATTTATTGAGTCTCCCATGCCTTCGATCGATATCATCCATCATATCCAGCATCTTTCGTATGGCAGTTCGGATAGCATCAGATTGACTTACGAATTTTTTATTATCTCCCACATGCTTATTAAGGTCATCCAAGAGCTCTTTAGGAATTTCAACGCTTACTTTTGGCATTACAATTGCACCCATTCTGTTATTTTGTGCATTTAAGGTCTTCTTTAATAATTAACCATTTCTCAAGTAATTAACTGTCTTCACATCTGTTAGACATCTGTTAGTATACATATTGTTAATAATATTTCATATGATATAATTATAGGATAAGCTTGTAGAATAAAGTACTAGATTAAGATTCTGATCTGTTGGAATGAATCACTTATTCTTTGCAATCCTATGTAAGATGATTATTTCTTGTGTTAAATAAAGATTATTTGAATATTAATCAGATTTCGCTTGGACATTTCAGTTTTCCTGATCAGAAACCCGATTAATTATAGAATACAAATATTTGATAAGCAGTTTTGAATTTTAGGGGCAGCTCAATTATAAAAGGATCTTTATGAAATAACATTTATAAAACAACCCCTTTGCTACCACTGTGTTTTGGCATCGGTAAGTCATTTTCTAGAAATCCAAAGCTGTTGTATAATTTCCACTGGAAGAAAAAATAAAGTCTGAGATTTTCAGACAATGGAACTTTACAACTTATAGATTTACAACTTATAGATTTACAACTTATAGATTTCGATACAGCTTTCTGACAAACTACTAAAAAACTCAGGATCAGAGAGACTCTTTGAAATCCTTTATACCCTGAGCTACATTGGAAAGCAGGATAAAAGCTATTCTCTGGTTAGGCCAGGAACCCAGCCCGCAGTCAGGACCTACATACTTTATTAGGTTGCCAAAGCGTCTGTAATAAATTCTGAGTCTCTTTGTTATAGTAGCCGGGGTCTCAAGTTCGCTAACGATTTCAGGAAGATATTGCTTATCTTTCCAAACGTTGGTACAGTACTTTTCGTTAAGGACTCCTGCCAGGGTGTAGATATCGGTTCTCGCGATCCCGAGCCTCAGGAAAGAATCCGTATCCTCCAATACTTTCTTGTCTATTAGTTCTAGATAAGAGGGTGTACCTGCGGACTCAACTCCTATAACATTTATTGTCGGAACTTCACAGGCAAGATTATAATAGAGAGGAGAATGAAGGTGTATCTCTACATCGGCTCCCCACTTACTGGCCGCTTTTGAAGCGTCGGTAAGGGCTGAGATAATATCATTTTCATCAAAAGTAATTTCAGGATTGAGCCCGATACTTGGTTCATCAATAGAAACTGTTGTGATCTTGAAGTTTTTTGCAGATCTCATGGAGTTCCTAACGAAATTATTCACGCTTTTGGCAAAAAGAGAATAGATATCAGTATACCGTGTACCTCCAAACTCCCTTAAATAAAGCTCGGTTGGACCGGTTACACAGATCCTGACCTTGAGTGTTTCTCCAAACTGTTCTTTATAGGCTTTTGCAACTTTCTCTATAGCTTCAAGCTCCTCGATCTTGGCACACTCAAGTTTAACCTCAAAAGGACTATCACAACAGTTAGGATCTCTTATGATCTTCAGGAATTGTTCATTCATATCCTGATACTGGGGATAAGTGACAACATCCACCCCTGCATCTATTTTTTGCTGAAAGGCATCATAAATTACTGTAAAGAGTTTTTCATCTTCTGCTCTCGTTTTAAAGGCGTTCTGAACCCATTCCTTGCTTACTCCTTCAGGAAGGGGATAGCTTCCAATATCGTCAAAGATGATTTCTTCCATACTCTCATTAGTAGACCTATGAGGATTTAGCATTATTGGAAAGACAGAAAAAATATAAAAATATAGTGAGGTGTTTAAAAAGATTGTTCAAAAAATAATAGAATCAGTGAAGCGTTCAAAAAATAATAAATATTGGAAAAACTTAAATTTCATTTTGCCAATCATCTTGCTAACTTCGTCTGGCCATTAAAATATTTATAATGATTTATAATGAGTTAGTGCTGCAAATTCTTCTTATAGCATATTTGCCTGTCTCTTTTTATAATAAGTTGTTTTTACAATAAGTTGTTTTTTTTATTTTTTATTAATTTAGTTATTTTTCTGTATCTTTTTTTCTGCATTAAACTCATTGATGCCTTTTGCGGTATTCTCAAGCAGTTTGAAAGCGAGCTCCTGATCCGGCCAGAAGGCTAGCCCACAATCTGGACTTGCATACTTTATCCGGTCTCCAAGCACGGAGTAGGCAGTTTCAAGCCTCTTTTTCACAACCTCTGGCGTTTCTAGGGCAGTAACGATTTTTTGCATGTATTCCTTTTCCTTCCAAGCATTGACTCCATATGTTTCATTGATAACGCCTATAAGACTTGAGATATCAGTTCTCGAGACTCCGAGCCTGATGTAGGTATTTGATTCCTCAAGCACTTTTTTATCTAGAAGGCTTAGATAAGAAGGGGTTGCCGCGTATTCAAAACCTATAACATTGATAGGAGTTTCACAGACAAGTTTATATTTTAATGGGGAGTGTAAGTGAATTTCCACATCCACTCCCTGTTTCCGGGCATAGGTCGAGGTAAGAGTAAGAGCAGAGATAATATCAGCGTCAGAGAACTCAATTCTATCATTCATCCCGAGACTGGGCTCATCAAGGGCTATAACCTTTATTTTGAAATTTTTCGCTAATTTAAACGCCTTTTTTATGAAATTCTCAATATCCAATGCAAGTACATGATATGCATCCACGTAATTCGTTGTCCCGAAGGCCTGAAGGTACAAATCGGTTGGACCTGCAACGCAAACTCTGACTTCAAGAGTTTCTCCTATTTCTTCCCTATACTGTTTTGCAACCTCGTCAATTATCTCAAGCTCAAGGATTTTTGCATTTTCCTCTTTCAGTATGTAAGGCTCATAACAGTTTTTTTCATCTTTGATAATGTCTAGAAACTGCCCTATCATGTCTCTAAACTGAGGGTAAGTAGGTACATGTACACCCACGTCGATTTTCCTCTGAAATGCCTCCCTTACCATAGAAAAAAGTTTCTCGTCTTCATTCCGATTTTCAGCTGCTGCCTTTACCCAGTCTCTTGTAAGACCCTCAGGTGTGGGAAGGCTTCCTCCATCGATAAAAATGATGTCTTTCATACTGTTATGTAAGACTGTATCAAGTATTATAATTATTGGAATTAGTCTGATAATTATGGGAATTAATCTGGTAATTATTGGAATCACTCAACTAATAAATCAATAAGCATGACGCCTAACATTTTGAAATTCTATGGTGTAAATTATAATACCATATAAATATAAAAAGAAATTTAAGGTATAAAAGAACATATAAGAAAGGGAGTTTTAGGAGCTTATGCCCTAAAATGTTCACTATGGGAAAAAATAATAATATAAAGGGAAATAAACAAGGTTTGATTGGAGAAAATACTTAGAAAGGATCTTAATGGATCTAAAACAGGGTATTTATTGGCGGAAGGGGGCACATGACCTTATTAAAAAAATGATAATTATCCAACCGTGACTCTTAATAATAATTATCCAACCGTGACTCTTAAGGTTGTTTCAGAAAAACTGCCAAAAGAAGAAGTTCTGGATTGCATTCTGTAAATATTCAACTAATACTAAGTTTGGGGGGGTCTGAGTTATGAAAAGTGAAATAAAATTACTAAATGAATATTATCCCTGGAATGAAGTAGAACTCAAAGGAGCCAGATGTTATTTAAAAGGAAATGTTTTTTTCAAGAATAAACTCCTGAGCCCAGAAAAACTTGCTGAGCTGATATTACCTTTAATCTGTAAAGAAGAAAAGGGTAATGAAAAAAACATAGGAGATTTTCTCGAGAAATTAAATGGGGTGTTTGCACTTGTTGCCGAGGCTGAAAATACCATATTCTGCGCTGTTGATAAAACAAGAAGTATTCCTTTGTTTTATACAAACACAATGAACAATTTTATTGTATCAGACAGTGCCTACTATTTAAAGGATGAAATAAATCAGCATTCGCTTAATCTGCGCCTGAATGAGGAAAAGGCAGCAGAGTTTATGGTTACAGGATATGTAACAGGCAATGAGACGCTCTTTGATGATATAAAGCAAATAAGAAACGGTGAGTTCTTAATTTATAAGAAAAATGAAATGAGTCTGGAATCCTACTATTACTTCAGGTATTTGCATGGCGACTACTACGAACTGCCTGAAAGCAGGCTGCTTGAGCTGTTTGACCAGGCCCTTGTGAATACCTTCTCAAGGCTTATAGAAAGCACCAGTAAGCAGGGGAAGAGGCTGGTAGTGTCTTTAAGCGGTGGGCTTGATTCGCGCACCGTTGCTGCAATGTTAAAAAGGCTTGGAGCCAATGATGTCATATGTGTGAGTTATGGGAGGAAAGGCTGCCGGGAGGCCGAGATAAGCAAACGTGTGGCAGAAGCTCTGGGTTATGAGTGGATTTTCATAGAATCTACCGCAAAAAAGTGGCATGAGAGTTATAATTCAAAAGAAGCCGACTTATTCCGGATGTGGTCTGGAAACCTCACATCTCTCCCGCATATGCAGGACTTCCCGACTGTAAAAGAATTGAAGGCCCAGGGAAAAATTCCGGAAAATTCAGTATTCGTCCCAGGACACAGTGGAGATATGATTACAGGTCGCAGTATTCCTGAATATTGCCTCGATAATTCAGCGAACTTTGATCTGGAAACCTATCTAGCAGCCACTCTGGAACGATACTATAGTCTCTGGAAATGGCCTTATGGGCAGGAGCTTGAAAATATATTCAAGCATAGGATAACCAAATCAACACCAGGACTGGAAATCAAAGACAATGTAACCCTTGCAAGCGCAATAGAATGCTTTGAATTTAATGAAATGCAGGCAAAGTTTATTATCAATTCAGTCAGAGTCTACGAGTTTTTTGGATATGAGTGGAGAATTCCATTATGGGATTCCGAATTAATTAATTTCTTTTTAAGAGTACCGGTAGAATACAGGATAAACCAGAATCTGTACAAGAAATATGCCAGAGACCGCCTGTTTTCAGGGGATCTGGAGATGCTTAAAAAAATCGATTGTACTACAGATTTCCTGAACCTCAAAACCCTGGAAAATCGCTCAAAATATGAAAAAATCCTTCATTACAGGACATTCCTTCACAGCTACTATGATGAAAAATTTAATAATCCTATATGGGGGAGATATTTTAAAAACCCTCTTATCTCGAGGTTTTTAATTAAGATTTCCAGGTATGATAACAAAAACATTGAGGAATATCCGCTGCTAAAAACAATAATTGAATACAGAAACGAAGAAAAACTTCCTCTGTCAGTGAACGGAGTAAGTTCTCTGGAATACCTGGCAGGCATCGAGGGAGAAGTTTATTCGTCCCAAAGTCAGAAGGTTCTTACATCATCTGGTTCTCCGGCAAAAGGGCCTCTTTAATTATTTATATAAAATCAGCTTTTAAAATTCACTTCAATTTTTATATATAAGTTAGTAGGATTGAAACTAAAAAGAATAAAGAAAGGGAGAAAGGGAAAAAGGTATTAATTCTATTTTTCCTTTCCTTTTCTTTCTTTACTATTTTTCCTTTCTTTTTCTCTCTTTTGTTTTCCTTTCCTCTTCTCTCTTTACTATTTTCCCTTTTTGGCTCTTATTGTTTTCACGTTGATTCCAATCTTCACATGGATTCCGGAGCTGCGATTCCAAGCGTATCAAGGGAGTTTGCGAGTACAATCCTTGCGCAGTCCACAAGAGCCAATCTTGCAGCCCTGACTTTTTCATCCTCGGCAGCGATCACAGGCACAAAACGATAGAACTGGTTGAAGGCATCAGCAAGTTCGCGGGCATAAATGGCAAGGACGTGAGGTTTGAGTTCACGGGCTCCAATGTCGATTATATTGTCAAACATTGCCATCTTCTTGATAAGATCGATTTCGGTGTCCTCAACAAGGAAAGAAGGCTCGATTTCCGTGGAGGATTCCCAGGCTACTTCCTCTTTTGCTTTCTCAAGGATGCTGCAGGCACGGGCATGGGAATACTGGATATAAGGAGCGCCCTGCTTCTCGAAGTCCAGAGCTTCTTTCCAGTTAAAAACTGTGGACTTTTCAGGGGAGACCCTTACTATATCGTATCTCACCGCACCTATACCTACCATTTCCGCAACCTGTTTTTTGAACTCGTAAGAGGTCTCAGGGCGGCGGGCATCGACCTGTTCGAGAGCAGATTCCGTAACCCTGTCAAAGAGTTCATCTGCACTTATGAACTGCCCGCGGCGGGTGCTCATTGAACCTTCAGGAAGGGAAACAAACTCGAAGATAACGATTTCTGGCTCCTTTACTCCGATTGCGTTTAAGGTAGCTTTGAGCTGGCCTGAAATCAACTTGTGGTCAGCTCCGAGGACATCAATTATGCGGTCTGCCTGTCCGGCTTTCCATTCATGGTAGGCAAGATCTCGAGTCGTATAAAGAGAGGTACCATTTGAGCGCTGGATAACAAGGGTTTTTTCAAATCCGTAATCCGAAAGGTCTACCACTAGAGCGCCTTTATCGGTTTTTGTCCTTCCGGTTGCCTTGACCTTTTCGACAACATTATGTACAGCTCCAGATTTAAGGAAACTTGACTCATTAACAAAACTGTCGTGGGCAACATTCAAGCGAAGCAGCGTCTCCTTAATTCCGGAAATCGCCAGGGAAACTGCCTTATCAAAGCTGTCAATCGTACTGACATCTCCAGTTTCTACCTTTTCCATAATGGCATCAATTTCCTTTACGTAATCCGGATTTTTATCCAGCTCAGCATTGGCTTTAATATACACATTAGCAATGGCAGAGTCTGATTTTTTAGATAGGTCAAGCTCGAAGCGTTCGCATGCCCAGGAAACTACTGCAATCTGGCGGCCCATGTCGTTGACATAATACTGTACTTCAACATCGTATCCTGCTCGCCTGAGAATGCGGGCAAGAGTATCTCCGATAATGGAATTTCGAATGTGACCGACATGCAGAGGACCGTTTGGGTTTGCTGAGGTGTGCTCAAGTAATATTTTATTTTTCGGGGCTCCACAGCCAAATTTCTCCTTTTCCTCTAAGACTGCAGCAACTGTCCTGTTTAGATAGTGCCTACTTGCATGGAAGTTAATGTATGGGCCAGAGGCACTTACCTCTCCTACATACGAACTATCCGGAATTTTGATTGCAGAAACGATACGAGTTGCAAGTTCTTTCGGGTTTTGCTTGTACAGGCTTGCCAGCTTGAAGGCAGTCCTGCTCGCAAGGTCAGCATGAGAAGAAGTTTCGAAATAAAGTTCGGAATCTTCAATTTCAAGTCCGATCTCTTGTATAGCGTCTTTTAAGATTGATGTAGCCTGAGCTTTGAATTCCAGGAACAAGGAAATCACCTGTAAAAATTACGAAGATAATGTGATTATTTTAATTTACTAACTTTGATCCAATGATCTAATGGCGGTTTAATTAAAAAAGTATTGGATAAAAAAGTATTGGATAAAAAAGTATTAGATAGGAGTCGGTTAAGATCAGACTCCAGTACTCAGACTCCAGTACTATACCTGAGAACTGCAGCAATGCCTCCAAAGGCATTCATAAGCTGTGAGCCTTCATCAAAATCCGTAGACACGAAAACAACTTTTGCATTGCTCCTATCAGCAAGTGCTGAGAGTTCATCTACGACATCAGTAACGTCCGTGACTTCAAGGGAAGCTCCGCAGTTCGGACAGTTTCCGGCTGTGGGGGCTGGTTCTCCTGGCTTCCAGCGCCTAGTCCACTTATTTTCATATCCGCAAACGCTACATTTTGTGGTCACTCTTTCAGCCCGCAGGTCTTCGGAAAGCAAAAGCATGTCCACAGCATTGATCTCAAGGTTTGCCCGGACCTGAGTTTCTCCATAGGCTACTTTGCCTGAGTCGGCAATCAGCTCCTTGAAGAAAGCCCTTACAGCGTTCTTTTGCCCCATGAGCTCAAGGTCCTGGAGTTTATCTCCGGCAGCATTCACCAGTTCCGAAAGCCCGGATTCGTCCGTGTAGGCTATGTCGAAGAGCCCAATAATTTTCTTCATAAGCTCGTGGTGCAGAAACTCTCCAGCGTGAAATTCTTCTTTTGTAGGAGAAGGGCCTCCTATCAGGATACCTTTAAAATCCTTAGGCTCAACGGCAAGGAAAATCTCACTAGCAGCATCTCCTATTCTCTTATAGAAATCATGGATAGCAATCAGTCTCAGTTGCTGGAAACGGTGAGCACTCTGACCACCTTTTCTCTGCTTTCCAGGAACGGTCGAGGTCAGGTTGCGGAAAGCCTGGATCTGTTTTCCTACCAGAAGTCCTACTGTAGCTTCCCTACGGTCAAGGACCAAAAGCCCAAAAGTTCCTTTATCCTTGAGCATATCCTCGAGAGGTTCAAGATAGAAAGAGGAATCACAATGATATTTATAAACAGTAATGGGTTCCGGGGGGACGATAACTTCGCTTTCCATGCTGGTCTTGTTAGCTCCAATATCCACAGCTCCTGTGAAATATATAATTCCGTTTTCAGGAACCTTGTCTAGATACCTGAGCCTTGAAAGAAGAGATTCAATGGCTCCCTGTACATTCGTCCTGGTGAGCTTGGACTTGATGTTTGCAGCCTGCCCGTGCTCGTCTTTCAGCTGGTTTGTAACGTCAAAAATTTGCTTGTCAGCAGGAATATAAAGAGAAATTAGCTCAGTACTTCTTCCCTTTTTATCCCTTAGGCTTTCAAGCTTCTTTTTAAATTCATACTTTTCGTGTGCAGATGGTTCAGTCATTTTAAAAATTCCCCGTAAAGAGAGTAACAAAATTCTTATATTTCTTATATTCCTGATATTTCTGATAAATTTGAGGTTGAATACTTATTCAATTTGAGATTAATTGGATTTGAGACTATTATTTTTTGATTGGAATTGGTAAATTTAAGGCTAGTTAACTTAGAATATTATTTAAGGATAGTTAACTTAGACTATTTGATTAATCTGAACTATCAAATTATCTTGAATTATCCAATCATCTTGAACTAGAATTAACTTTAACCACTGGTTCGGCTTTAAATTTCCTGTAGAGCTATTGAGCTTGTCTAATTTGAAAGCAGATTTGAGATTTCAATGTATATTTCAATAACTTTTATATTTAAAGTCTTAATATATTTTATTAATCAGTTCTCCATTCGTTTAACTTTTCGGTTAGCTTAACAAGAGTGAACGGAGGATTTAAAAAACAATAAATCACACAGTGAGTCTTGTCTCAACCGAAAGCTGAATGTAAAAACCGCTCTGAACACGGAAAACTGAGAGTAAGAGTACGCCTTTCAAAAAAGCCGAAAATTCTAAAGCCGAAATTTTGAAATTCTGGTAAAAAACTAACTTCCTTATTGGCATGCTTTTCTATTAGCGTAAACCTGCCCTTTTTCGTGTTCTGTTGATATCACTAGATATGAGACATAGTTTTACTCAAACTGTATTTAACTAGTTCAAAATTGAATTTATCCCTGCTGGTTATCCACGCTGGAATTATATCCTAATTGAAATCTGAGTTTATATGTGTTTCTATTCCTCAACTCTTTTTATATATTTGTTTTCATATAAAATCTAACTAAAAAACTAACTGAATCTTACTCATAAATCGCCAGCTATCATGGTAGGAAATTTGGGCAGATTAAGGTTGAGTTAGCTAGGTTAAGTTAACAAAGCTAAGTTAACCAAGTTAATTTAGCCACATTAAGTT
>DALS01000020.1 GCA_002499445.1 Methanosarcina sp. UBA293 | reverse complement strand
TCGTAAAAAGGAAATTTGGAGAAACATTAAGAGCAAGAAAGCTTAGAAACCAAGTAAAAGAAGTAAAAGTTAAACTGATAGTCTATAACATAAACAAAAAGTAATAAAAATTATTTACATCAAATTAAGGATTTCTACAGAGCCATTTTAGGGTTACTTTTTATGCGATTTTGTTTTCCAAATTTTTCTTAACCTGTTTAAATCAAAAAATAAAAACATTTTCCTCATCTGTCTCAATAAGACAGATGAAAAACTATTGGATTAGCTCCAAAGGAAATTTAATAAGATATTTGGAAAGATATTTTAATGGTAATTTAATTACTTTCAGAAGCAGCTTTGTACTTATCCAGGATATTGCTAATGCCTTGTTTTGAAGGTTGTACTTCACTTTGTACAGCAGTATTAGCTCCTGACCCTTGAGTTTTTGCTGGGGAATATTTTACAGCAAGCACTCGCATTATGCTAAGCACGAGAAGTAATGTTGCAAGACTTAATATAAATTGATACCCGAATTCCTTTGAATAAAGGCCCACAGCAATCTCACGTAGGACTATGAATATTGTAGCATCGGTTATATCCGTAAGCTTGATCCTATCGTTCTCGTGATACTCAACAAAAGCTTTGAAAAGGTCAATCACAATAAAAACTGTCAGTACACTTGTTACCATGTGATTGAATCCGCTTTCAAGAGATTCAAAAATGATGAAGCGGATATCGAGCAGGGTTTTTGCCATTCCTACAATTAAAGCCAGCAGCAATATGTAAAGAAAGATTGTACTGATCGCATCTGTAACTTTTTTGAATAATTTAATACTATCCATCTTTTCTCTCCTAATATCTGCTGCCTCACATTTTTACCCTATATATAGTTTTTCATATAATTCTTCATGTTTATTCAGGAAAATATCTCTTGATCTGTATCTACCTCCATTATTTATCATTTCATCATTTCTTGGGAAGATCCTTCCACATGAAAGGATCTACAGTTAAAAATATCTCTTGCCTTTTAACTATTCATTCATACCTCAATGCGTCTACAGGTTTCAGTTCCGAGGCATTCTTTGCAGGTACAAGACCCGCAATCAAACCTACAATTATTGATACAAAGGTTGCAACAAAGGTAGCTTTAAGGCTAAGGGCGAATTCGAAAGGAACATTCATTTTAATAGAGATGAAGAAAAGGATTGCTTGTACTGCAATTGTACCAAGGATAATACCTATAATTCCGCCTACAAGGCTTATCATTGCGGAATTGAAAAGAAAGATCAGCATTATATCCCTATTTTTTGCCCCTATGGCTTTCATGATCCCGATCTCCTTAGTTTTTTCGAGTACAGCTGTGAACATGGTATTAGCAATCCCTGTGGAACCTACAAGGAGAGAAATTCCTGCAATAAATGCCAGGAAAGCAGTAAGACCGTTAATAAGCTTTCTAGTACTTTCTATGGCTTCTTTGTTGGAATTAACATAGAAGTCCTTGGTATCTTCACTGACTCTTCTTGAAAGCATCAGTTTATTCTCGATTTCCTGAAGAGCAAAATCGTAATCAGCGCCCTTGTAAAGTTTTACTTCTATTGAGTTATAGACATCTCTTTCTCTCTCAGTAAGATCTTCGTTGCTGGAAAGTGGATATACCTCCTGGTAAGGCATATAGATACCGCTCCCGAAAAGTCCGCTAAAGCCTCCAAGAAGCCCACCACTCTTTGCCAGAATTCCTACCACCCTGTACGACTTGCCATTCAACAAAATCATCTGATTGAGTCTGATTTCCCTCTCGAAAGTCTCTTTTGCAAGTTCGTTTGAAAGGACTACGACATTCCTATCTCCAGCTTTTAGCATCCTGCCCTGTTCTAATTCTTTTTTGGTGATATCAGGCCAGACCCCTGGATCCACACCTTTGACCCAGACGTAGGTATTCTCACTCCCAAACTGCAGCTGTGCGTCTCTTTCAACATTGACATTGATATATTCGATAGCCGGAATACTGCGCAGGGTAAATACATCAATCTTTGTGAGTTCAGCTTCTTCTATGGGTTCAAATTCAATAGGGTTGGGTGCTCCTTCAGCTGCCCTACTAGATTTTACACTCGTCTCCGAACTCTCTCCCAAATATTCCGAATTATCTTCCAGATCTCCCGAATCTTCTATTACAAATTCTTCCTCAAATACATGGAAAGGGGTGGAGGCTACGATTGTGATGGTATCGCCTCCAAAGCCTTCCAGAGTTTTGGTTACCTCTTTCTCAAAATACTCCCCTGTAGTGACAATCGCCATTACCGAAGCAATGCCTATTATCACCCCTATAATGGTAAGCCAGCTCCTCAACTTGTTAGCCTTGACCATGCTTAAGGCAATTTTTAAAATCTTTCCCAGTTTCATGAAACCACAGATCCTGCTTCTGCGTTTTTCGGGTTTACCTGTCCTGGTCTTCGACTAGCATCTGGTTAATCATTTCGTTAAGTTCTTTTTCCTGTGTATCCTTTACTTTCATCTTCTTTTGATGCTTTTTATAGATCACAACACAAGCTATACAGGCAAGCATAAAGAATCCGGCTTTGTACTTAGGTGAGCTCGAACTGCTCTTTTGCGGCATACCAGACATTCCAGGCTCGGCAGTTGGTGTAAACGGTGAGGAGTAAAGGGACATCTCCTTTTCCTCAGTCTGTCTGATCCCGTCATTTGAGGTGTAACTGATTTCAAATTTTATAGGCAGGTCTTTCCCGACCTCTGATGGTTTAAGGTTGAAATCAGCATATGTGTAGTCTCCTTTTTGCAAGTTTCCGAGAATTACGGAGTTACTTCCGTCCGCAGCAGTCCAGTTTGCCTGTAAGGGAAGAGAAACTTTGACTGAATTTGCTCCGTTATTTCCAATATTCGAAATCGAAAAAGTATACGCTCCGGTCTGGCTCCTTTCCATGAATGCGATATCGAATTCCGTGGTGCCTCCAATGTAGATTCCAGCCTTGCTTTTGATCTCTTTTCGTTTCTGGTTTTCTACAGTGCCCGCTTCCGTAATAGTCTTGAGTTCTTCAACATCGTCATACGTGAGCACCATGTCCAGTTTATACAGGCCTGGCTTTGTATTGACATTTGTCAGGACATCGAAACTGACATTGGCAGTGTCCCCGATATCAATCAGGTTAATGTGCTTAACATTGCTGGAACCTACAGGCAGGATCACATCATTAGCGCATTCCCAGGAAAACATCGCGTTTCTCAGGGGAGAATTTCCTACATTTTTTACGCCAAATACAAGATCAGTTTTCTTTCCTGGCACCATTTTCTCTACACTTATATATTCGATTTCGGCATTTGATTCGCTGTCAACGTCTATATTGAATTCTTTTGTTAGAGCGAGATTTCTGTTCCCATCTGTGTAAAGGTACACTGTCAGAGGATATTTACCTTTATTGACGTTATTTTCAAGCCCAAGCTTGAATTTCACGACTTTTCTGCGGTTATCTTCAGAGCGTTTTCCCAGAGTGCCTATATTCTGTACAAGCTTCTCTCCGTCGAGGGCTTTAAAAGGGTACTTGGGCTTGATTTCAATAATACAATTATCAAGGTTCTTATATCCCGTATTCTGGATTGAAAGCCTGACTTCAAGAACATCCCCGGGTTTTATCGGGTCTGGGTTCTGATTAAGCAGGTCGACAGTTAAACCTTTATCAAGGCCAAGACTTGTGTAAGAAGTAATTTCATTTTCAAGGTTGTTCTTATCCTCAAGAGTATCCTCAGCCAAGACAGGCTGGGCGCATAATGAAAGCAGCAAGAGTAAATAAATAAAGCCTTTAAGTTTATTATTCATTTTATATTCACCAATTTATTGATTTCATAATTCTAAAAAAACTCCCGAAGGATTTTTTCATCAGGTGCATTAGGTCAGAATCAGTTTGAATCAGTTTGAATAAAATCTCAATCGGGCATGTCTTAATACGAAATAACTTCGATTTCCTGAAAAACCTAAGATGATTGAGCTTGATTCCGCAACTCATTTGATTTTTATAATATGTATTTATACATTTTGAAAGCCTTTATAGTTTTCCTCTTAAGTTTCAGTTTCCTGTATTTCTAATAATTTTTCAGGGTCGAATTTTTCCTCAATCTTCTCATCCCTGACAATCTTTCCATCCTTTAATTCAATGAGCCTGCTTGCGTACCTTGCAAGTTGCAGGTTATGCGTGACCATCACTATTGTTTTGCCATCTTCTTTCCAGAGCCGATAGAGCATTGCAAGTAGTTCTTTTCCAGTAACACTGTCCAAAGCACCTGTTGGCTCATCTGCAAGAATGATTTCTGGATTGCAGGCAAGCGCTCTTGCGATTGAGACTCTTTGCTGCTGGCCGCCTGAAAGCTGAGAAGGTTTATGCTGGATTTTATCTGAAAGCCCTACAAGTGAAAGCAGTTTCTTTGCCCTTTTTTCTGCTATACTATCGTTAGTTTCCTGAATTTCGAGGGGCAAAAGCACATTTTCAAGGGCTGTCATGCCAGGAATAAGGTTATACTGCTGGAAAACAAATCCTATTGTCCTGCCTCTCAGAGCTGCAAGATCCGATTCTTCAAGCCAGGCTATATTCCGGCCTTTCAGGAAAATCTTGCCTTTTGTAGGGGTGTCAAGACAGCCTACAAGGTTCATCATTGTGGATTTCCCACTTCCAGAAGGCCCGACTATTGTGGCGAATTCTCCTTTTTTAAATTTCACGCTTACAGCTTTCAGGGCATTGACCTGGACTTCTCCCATCTGATAAGTTTTCCAGACATCGTGAAAGGCAATCAGTGTATCTTCCATATTTTCATCCCGAATAACTTACTCATGTTATTATAAATAATTTTTTAAAAGTTTATCTTCTATAAGTCTACTTTCTCTATATTTCCTGTTAAATGAACATTTTATTCTAAGTAAAAAAACGCATGTGAGATATCTGAATCGATGAAGGAAAATATATTAAGGAAAACAGTGTGTGTAAAGCTCGTTAAATCACAAATTTCGTGAAGCTAGAATATTAAAAGTGTCACAAACCAAATTTCAATAAGTTGCCATTTTTTAAAATAATCAGAGGGAAATCTATAAATTATATGTTTTCACAGATAATAAAATAGTTTGTAGATAGTAACAATTTTTTTACAGGGATCTGGTCATATGTTGTCGATAGGTATTAAAAACTCACCTGGAAAAGGTAGAGGTGTATTTGCACAGAGAAATTTTAAAAAAGGCGAGGTAATAGAATCCTGTCCTGTTATAGTTTTACCTGCTAAAGAATTAGACACTCTTGAGCTCACGCAACTCTATAATTATTACTTTGCCTGGGGTCCCGACTCAAAAGATGCGGCTATTGCACTTGGCTATGGCTCTCTTTATAATCATTCTTACACGCCGAATGCAAGATACTACAAAGATTTCGATAACAGCCTTTTAAAATACGTTTGCATTAGAGACATTGAGGATAACGAAGAAATCACAATAAATTATAACTGCAATCCTGAAGACAAAACTCCAGTCTGGTTTGATCTTACAGGTCAGGATAGTCTTGAAATTAGCTGAATAGCATAACTATTATTTTTTAATAATATCATTCATTTCTAATAATATTATATCTTTTCTTATAATAATTATTTACTTCTAATTACAATTATTGATTCCTAATAATAATATTAATAATTTTTTCTAAACAGAATTATCACGAATTTTCGAAAAAAGAGTTATCATGAAAATAACTGCTGAAAAAATAGCTGCTGAAAAAAGTTGCTATGAGAAAAGAGTTATTAAGAATTATTATATTACTTCAGCTCCCATGTAATAAAAGCTGGCCTGTGAAATCAAATTCTGGGTCATTCGAAGCTAAAACTTCTCCTAGAAATTACAATTAAGGGAGTTAAAAATGGAAAATATGCTTCTTACGATTTTTCGGGTAAGTCTGTTCGAAACCTTTTACGTTACAGGCTCTTTGATTCTTGTCGGCATTATAATTGGAGTTCTTGAAAACCGAGCTAACTTTTATGTCCAGAAGGTGTTTAGCAGGAAAGGAATTCTTGTTACAGCCTGGATAGGCACTCCTATCCACGAGCTTGGTCACCTGCTGATGTGTTATCTGTTCAGACACAAGATAAGTGGATTCAAGCTATTTGACCGCAAAGCAAAGGACGGTGTCCTTGGATACGTCAATCATAGCTGGAACTCGAAAAGCCTCTACCAGAACATAGGAAATTTTTTCATAGGCATGGGCCCAATTTTTAGTGGAACAGCAGCCCTTATACTTGGGATGCACTTTCTTCTGCCTGATTCTTTTGCCAGGGTTGCCGACTATCTTGCCCTTGAACCCGCCCAGCCGGACCAGTATATGTTGACAAAAATTTTCGCCCTTACTGCGGGCCTCTTTGGAAGTATTTTTTCTCCAGAAAACTTGATTTCTCTCAATTTCTGGATTTATTTTGCCCTGGCAATAGGAGTTTCTTCCCATATAGCTTTAAGCAGGGAAGATCTTAAAGGGGCAGGCAGGGGTTTGATAACGATCTTTACCTTTATTCTGTTGGTAAATTTAGTTGCCTTTGTCCTTAATGCTGATTTTTCCGGCCTTTTTGTGGATATTCTGGCTCTAAACATATATCTTGTGGCTTTTTCAATGATTTCGATTGTATTTTCATTAATCAGACTGGTTTTAAGTGCTTTTGTGTATTATCTGGTCTAAATTTTCTTTCACTTCAACAATGACCATGCTTTATACAATTATTAAGGGATTAAAATGAAATAAAAAGGAAAAATCGTAATCTATACGAAAATAGAAAAAGTTATTAACAAAAAGATTTAATCAAACCTGTCTTAGAAGGGTTGAAACCTATGCCCAACATTTCCGACCTTGAGAAAATTATTCAATGGATAAAATTTTCCACAACTGTTTCTATTCCAGAAAATCTATATATTTATTTAGATAGATGGTATCCATACCATTTTATATTTCTCTCGATTGCTATATTATTTTATCGTACTAGGTTTAGAATCAGACGTTATATAGATAATGACTACTTTCCATTGATACCTCCGATTATTTTTCTCGTTTGGGCAGGAGTTACTGTTTTTTCAATATTTGATTTTTATTTTTCTTTACAATATCCATTACCTACGGAAAAAAACGCAATTACTATAGCAATAATCTTTTTTTCATTGGCGATTATATTATTTTTAATCAGTCTACGAAATAACGGTTATATTAGTTTATCTGATGAAGTTGAGGATGTAAGTCATATAATTAGGTTTTTTTCAAAGGTATTTCTTCTCTTTGGTTCATTTTGTTTTATACTTTTTTTGGTATTAGCTGTAACCTCATATGATGAAAATTTGAAGTTTGGTAGTGTTTCTGCTGACATCAGTTATAAATATAAAATTGGTGGTCCATCTACCATACATGCTAAAATTGGTGGTCCGGATACTGGACTATTTGTTTCCTTATTACATGATGATCCAGATAGTTTAAAACCAGTGTCATCTTTATATTTATATTCAAATAACTCAAATACTCAATTTAACAATACATTAAGTGGGTATTCACTAGGAGCAGGAAATTATTATATTTCTCTGAATAATACTACTTCCTTGCCTCCGGGTTCATATAGGTTGATGTTTGAGAGCCCTAAATATAAATGGATAAATTCGAGTAAATCATTCTTTTTAACGCAGGAGTAACAGACTTAAATCTCGGCCAAAATCAAGCATGGTTTATATAGATTTTAATAATGCATTACATATAGAGCTCATCCTCCGCCCTGCAATCCAAGACCTCTTCAAGAGAAATTAAAATCTTGAAAACGTTGAAAAAGTACGAATCTCTATCTGTTGGTTTTCAAAGATAGTTTACGTAACTTTGCATTTGTGTAGATACCTTTTGCTATTTTTATAAAGTAACTGGAATCTAACACTTTAATTTTAGTTTCATTCGTAACTATTTATTAAGTAGTCAGTATTTCAAAAATAATCCCGTCCAGTTCGTAATTGTGATGGATAAAATTATGGAAATCTCAGGAGAAACAGACTCGAGAAATATATTAGGTCCGATTGCCCATATTTATCGAAGCCATCTTGCATACATGGCAAAGGAACTCGAAGCTTACCGGCTTGGCAGTGGACAATTTGATTTTTTAATGATTTTATACATAGCGACGGAGTCTCTCAGGAGACCCTTGCAAAGATTTTGAAAGTAAGCAAAGCAACAAGTGCAAGGGCGATCCAGAGTCTTGAGAAAGAAGGTTATGTGTACAGGGAAAGGGATGAAAACGACCTTCGAGCTTACAGGGTTTACCTAACTGAAAAAGGAAAGGAAATGAGAGATATAATTCTTAAGAAATTGAATTCTTATATGGAAGGATAGCCGAAGCCGTAAAATTGTCTTTAGCAGCAACAACGGTCTTTGGACTTCTTGGCTTGCTTATAATTTATCTTTTCACAGAACAACTTCTCGGATTATTCAGTACAGATCCTGAATATCTGGCAGTTGGGAAAAATGCCATAATGATTATGGTTGTGGGAATGCCTTTTATAGGTTTGAACGTAATCACATCAACTGTGTTCCAGGCTTTAGGAAAAGCCAGACCTGCTTTCCTGCTTTCCATTAGCAGGCAGCTACTCTTCCTTATCCCTGCGGTTATTCTCCTCCCCCGTTTATACGGGCTTGATGGAGTTTGGGCGGCTTTTCCAGTCTCTGACCTTCTGGCATTTATGCTTTCTGTTCTGTTGACTCGATTAGCCTTACAAACCCACTGCTGCCTTCAGAATCGAGCTCCATTTCCACAAAATAAGTATAATCCGAGATTGCTGAAAGTCCGCCTGCTCCGCTGCTGCCTACGATCAGGGAATAGACTTTTGCATTATACTTCTTTTTTGCCTCTTCCCAGCGGGCAAGTACCAGTTCATCGGAAACTTCGGATTTGCCGTCGGTTATAAAAAGCAGGTCTGCTCCCTGGAAGTCTTTTTCCTTCAGGGACTTAAGGCCTGAGGCAAGGGCGGTGTTGAAGTCCGTTCCCCCACCAAAGGTATAGAGAAGGAAGTTCAGGAATTTCTCGGACATTTTTTTCCTGCTGCTGAGTTCGATTTCCAGGTGCTGACTTGTCGAGGCAAAAAGGATGACTTTCATGTCCCTCTGCTGGGAGAGCATACGTTTTGCCATAGCCAGCACCGCAGACTTAGCTAGCGTCTGGGGAGCTCCATGCATTGACCCGGAGGTATCCACAAGCACGATCATCGTGCCTCTGGGTTTTATGCGAGGAGGACCAGTGTAATATTTTCCTAACAGCTGGTAGGTAAGGAGCTTTCCTTCAAGCATTTCCGCATAAAACTTTTTTTTCAGGGAGGGATTCAGGAGTTTTGCGGCTTCCATGGGCAGCAGATTATTGATGGAATCGGAAAAACGCACGGTTTGGATCCGGTTTTTCCCGAAAGGCGAAAGGTGTATACGGTCCGAAGGCGGATCAAATTCCCGCCTGCCGATAAAATCCACAATTTTCCTCAGATCAGGATTTTTTTCAAAAAAGGTCGAATAATTTTTAAGCATCTTAAGCTGCACATAAAAAGGCTCTTTTTTAAGCTCTTTTACGGAATAGCTCCAGTTGCGCTGGGGAAAGAGCAGGGCAAGTGTATCGAAAAGTTCCAGGTTTTCTTCCATTTCTGAGATGAATTCATTCATTCTCCAGTATACCCCTTCCATTATTTTTTCTAGAAACTCCTGATATCCATCTTTCTGCATGAAATCCAAGACAGCTTCCTGAAGGACAAATTCTTCGGAATTTCTTATTCCCTGAGCATTCCTGCCTGAAAACTCCGAGGATGTCGTATTTCCCCACATAAGGAGGGTTTCTTTCAGGATTTTTTCAAATTGGCTCAGGATCTCCTCCATTCCGGCGTCGAGCTCCTTAAGATGTCCTGCATGTAAAACGCTGGTTGAGGAGTCTGAAAACCGTTCCATTATCTCATAAATAAGAGGGAGAAGGATCTTCAAGCCTGCAGTACCGGCTCCTCTACTTTTTCTTGCAATTTTTCGGAGTTTAGGCCAGGGTCTTGAATTTCTAAGGGTAAGGAGGATTGGATAAAAGGCTCCAAAAGTCCCTATGAACCTTTCAGGGTCCTTTATCTCATAAGGCTGCCCAAAAAGGATTTCAAGAGTGAGAATTTCAGCTATTTTTTCTCGCACAGGGCGGGGAATAGTTCGAGGAAAAGCTATCGTGCTCCTGAGGTCTCTTTCAAGCACGGCAGCCGTCTGATTCTGGAGAATAAGCGAGTCCCGCAAGCCCCTATTCTCCGGGATTTTACTTTCCGATAAAAGAGAGCGGGTCTTAGATGAGGCTGCATCCGGATTATTCGGGAAACTCTCAGAGCCTTGCATATCAAAACCTCATTTAAATTATCTGATTTTAAATTACCTGGTTTAAAGCTAAATGGTCCGATTCCTTTATCTGAGTCTTAATCTTGAGCCGATTCCCTTCATAAAACTATTGACACTGCTACCCGAATCGGGCACGGGAGCTTTTTCCAACTCTTTTTTCTCTGTTCCTTTTGCAGGTTTGGGCTCAGGTTGTGCCTGCTTGCTCTGCAATCCGAGCATTGACTGGCTTTTCGATATAAGGTCGTTGAGCTCGGATAATTCAATGCTTCTGGTGTCGTGCAGGAGAAGAGCTTCGTTTCTGTCAAGGGTCGACAACCAGATATTTGCTTCCATCAGGTTTTTGAGGAGCTCCCTCTCTTCTTCAAGCCTGTATTTTATGCGTTCCACTCGATTGGCCAGGTTTTTCAGTTCATTTTCAAAAACTTCTTTCTGAGCCTGAGGCAGTGAGTTCGCTTTTCCAGCCGTTTCATAGAGTGAGTCAATTTCCTTCACAAGGTTGTCATAAGGATAGATCCTTGAGGAGCCTTCCGTTTTAAGCGTATAGCTGTGATTCAGGTAAGAATTATGGTGAGTTTCTATTTCCTGTCTCAACCCAAATTCTTCTCCGCAGCTGTCGCAGACAACCTTTACAGGAAGTTCATTTTTCAAGGCAATGCTTACTGCTGCCTGCAGATCTTCGGCTTCCTGGCGTAGTTTTTCTGTACTGATGCCGCCTGAAATTGCGAACTCAAAGACCGTTTTCCTTATTGTTTCTCGCTCTTCGGGCAGGTTCCAGAGCATATGCTGAAGCAGGAGTACCATTGTTCTGTCCACGGTCGGGCATTCGCTGCTGCAGGCTGCAACCTTAAGCACCTGAATGACTTTTTTCCAGCGCCTGTCTGAGATTTCGATCTCCTGAAACTGAAGGCTCTTTCGAAGTTCAGTTATGATCAGCTCAACGTCAGGGTCAACAGGCAGGTCATTTGCACGTTCTCTAAGTTCGTATATTGCGGAAATCTTGAGGCTTGCTGCAGGCTTGAACTCTTCAGGGCTCCTGAAAAGAAGGTTCCGGAAATTTACCTCGTCCTGGATATAGGCGAGCCTGTACCTGAATAAAAAGCGGTCATAAAGGGCTTCAAGGCTCTCGTTTTCATCAGGAAACTCATTGGATGCCCCGAAAACCGAGAGCAGGGGCACATCTACAAGTTCCCTCCCATTATGGTATTTGTGCTCATTGAGGATGGTGAGGAGGCTATTCAGGATTGCACTGCTTGCTTTAAAAATCTCGTCCAGTAAAGCGATATGGGCAGTAGGGAGGCAGCCATCAATTTTCCGGCGGAACTCGTCTTTTTCCAGGGCTTTTAAGGAAAGCGGGCCAAAGAGCTCTTCCGGGGTGGAAAAGCTTGTCAGGAGATAACTGAAGAAGTTCCCGCCTTCGATTGATTGGCAGATATTTTTAGCAAGCAGGGTTTTTGCCGTTCCCGGAGGCCCGAGGAAAAGGAGATTTTCTCCGGACAGCACGGCAAGAAGAGAGCCATTGATCTCGGCTTCTCGCTCTTTAAAATAGTCCATAAATGCGGATTTGATTTCAAGAAGTTTTTCTTTCAGGGGCAGACCTCCGGTAACAGGATAATGTGAAATAAACTGATGGGAAATAGAATTTTCGCGGATCTTTCTCAAAAGTGTTTAGCCTGATTCTATTTTGATTTTGCTTTGATTTTATTTTAAATCTATTTTAAATCTTCCAATTGTGCTTTCCTGAAAATGAGAAATAAGGAACCCGAATCAAAATCTGAACAAAGCTCAAAATACATAAAGAAAATTTTAATTAATTCTGATTTTACAGGAAATTTGAATATAATTGAAGTGCAGAATTAGTAGGGCAGACTTAGATTTGAGGGACTTAACCGGTCTGGGGGAAAGATAATGATTCCTTTTCTTTATACATTTTTGACCTTTCTAAGGACATTAATTACATTGCTAAGGGACCCAAAATTCAGATCCCTCTTGTATCTAACTTGGCTAACCCTCGCTGGGGGCACTGTTTTTTATCATAGGGTCGAAGGCTGGAGGTGGATTGATTCTTTTTATTTTTCGGTTATTACTTTAGCAACTGTGGGATATGGCGATTTAACCCCTAAAACTGATCTTGGTAAACTTTTTACTGTCATCTATATTTTTACAGGGCTGGGAATCCTTCTTGGTTTTGTCAATCCAATTGGAGAGTATATAATAAACCAAAGACTCGAAAAAGCGGAACAGAAAAAGGAAGAAGAAAATACCCGAAAATAGACCTGATTTTTCTAGAACATCTGGATAAAGCAGGGCAAAAATAGAACTTACTACAGTTTTTCCAGAGAAATAGGCAACATAAGCCTGTGCTTAGAAGCTTGAACTGGTTTATCCATTTCTACAGAATTATATCTTTCTACAGGAGTTTTTGGTAATAAATATTTGGGCTGGAAACTTATTTATAACTTTGATACAGTATAACCAAATACTTATATAAGATATCAAAACAGAGGTGTCTTTTATAGCAAAGAACTCTACAAAAAGCGACAGTCTAAAAACCGGAGCTCCTTCTGGAAAGCCACAGGTAAAAGCTCCAGCCGAGAAGCCAATAAAGAAAGCCGATAAGTTAGTAAAGAAAGATGTAAAACCATCCAAGCCAGGAAAAAAAGGAAAGAAATAAGGCTAAGCTAGTTATTTAGGCAGCAGCTTATCACTTAAACAAACACCAAAAAATTTCAGGGCATAATTAAGTTTTAAAACCTTTATATAATATAAGTTCAAAAGAAAATTAAATAACAAGTAAAAATAAATAAAGTAGATAAGCTACTGCCTATGCCACCCCTTACAATAACAATTTTTAAAAAAATAATAATGGCTATGAAAAGCCATTTTTATTTCAATTCTTTGGGCTGCTTATGTTCAGGCAGCACAGGAAGTTTCATAGTGTTTATTAAAATCGGGCTTTGAATATCCTTTGCTCTTTCGATCACAAGTTCTTTTCCTTTCTGCGTGAGGGCGAAAAGCGGAACCGCAGTTCCAACCTGAGCGAGGGGCTTTACAAGATCCCTGACAGGTTTTGATGCACAGCTGGTTACAATGTCAGCGTTCTCCACAAGAATCTGAGCTTCTTCCCTGTCTAAACCTGTAACGTGAACTCCAATCACTACCAGATCAAGTCCCATTTCGGCTTCGAGTTTCCGTAGCTCTTTTGCGGAATCCGCGAAAGCCACGGTTACTGCAATTTTTTTGTAGCCTAGTTCGACTGCCTTTTTCACTCCTGCAACAGGGTTCATTTTTGCAGTTGCAGGATCAAGCACAATTCCTCCGCGTTCTGTAATTCCATTTATAATGGCGTCGATTGGCTCGGTTTCGACCAGACCTGACATCCTGCCGCCCATGCCCTGAACAAGAGTAGGGTTATTGGAGATTACAGTTCCTGCGCCTTCACAGGCAGTTACGGTTGTATCAAGCAAGCCCCGGCTCAGGCCTGTCATCATAACTTCCGATGCTCCAAACCCTACAAAGTCCTCGAGTTCCAGTCTGCGCTTATCAGTAAACATTCCAAAATCGTTGATCCTGAATTCCATATTCTTCCTGACTTCTTCAGGGGTGATTTTCTGGATTCCGCGAATTTTGGCAAAGAGGGGGCACCAATCGACTTCAGGTTCTCCGACTTCGATAACCTTTCCGTCTTTTACGACTACTCTTGTTTTTCCAAGCAATTCCATTATATGAGGCATAGTTCCACCTTTACTGGCTGAGCAAAAATATGATTATTAAGAAACTAAAATTAGGTAAAAGTTGCAGATAGAGTTTGTGGCTATTTATATAATAGCTTTTGGTTTTAGGTTTTTGATTCTAGTTATGGTTTCGCATAGAAATTTTAATTGTTCTGATTTTGGTTTTCAACCTACTTTTTGATTTGTTTAGTTGAAAATTGAAGTATGTTTTTTGAATAATTACTTTTTGGACTTTATTTATTTAAATTGAATAATATGAAAAATTTTCAGCTTTCAGCTTCTTTTAGAACTTAATTTGCTAGAATTCAGAAGTTTCAGCTTCTACGCAGACTTCACGGAAAGGCCGCTCTCCTGCGTCGAGCGTGAAGTTGCCCTGGGATCTAAAAATCAGTACTCTAAATCGACTTCGATTTGAAAAAATCTAAACTTAGTTTTACGGACGCAAAAAAGTTAAAGCAAAAATTCATTGATTAGGGTAGTCTGACCTGAAAAGTCACTATTTCTTCGTTTTCCGATTATGGCGGGTTTCCAATTTGTATCTTCCCTAGGCAACATCCCGTTTGCTTCGCAAACGGCTTTTCCCATGAAATTAAAAAAGAATATAAAAATCAAGTTTCAAGTCCTTCAAGTTCTTTCAGTTTCTGCTCGCAAAAACCAATCATCCATGAATCATCAATCGCCTTTCCTACAGCGAGATATTTTTTCAAAAATTCAACTGTTTCTCGTGGTTCGCTAGGATTACAATATACTATCCAAAGCATTATAAGTTTCTCTGATAGTTCGCATCCATCTTTTAATTTTATTGAAATTTCCAGTGCCTGTTCGTAATATTTAATTGCTTTTCTCGGCTCTCCCAGAGCACTGTATGCGTTCCCCATATTTCTAAGGTCTACAGCTTGTCCATATTCGTCGCCTATTTTTCTATTTATTTCGAGCGCCTGTTCGTAATATTTAATTGCTTGTCTGAATTCTTTTCTATAATAATATATTGACCCCATATTTCCAAGGGTTTCACTTTCTCCTATTCTGTCAAATATTCCTCTAGCAATTTTGAGTGCTTGTTCGCAATACTCAATTGCTTTTGTGTGTTCTCCAAGAAGGCTAAACGCCAGTCCCATATTTTCAAGGTTTCTCCCCTCTCCACGCCTGTCCCCAATTTCTCTATCAATTTTAAGTGCCTGCTCATAATATTCAATTGCTTTTCTGGGCTCTTCCATTTCCCTATATGTTGTTCCAATGTTTCCAAGAGTTGTTGATTCTCCTCGGCGGTCCCCAATTTCTATTGAAATTTTGAGTGCTTGTTCATAATATTCAATTGCTTTTCTTGGTTCTCTTAGATCGGTATATGCTGTTCCCAGATTTCCAAGGGCTGCGCTCTCTCCATATCTAGATCTCCTTTCTCTGGCGATTTTCAATGACTTCTCATAATATTTGATTGCTTTTCTAAATTCCCCAAGATGACTGTATTCGTTTCCCAGATTTCCAAAGGCTTCTCCTTCTCCCTGCTTGTCTTCGATTTCTTTAGATGTTATAAGAGCTTGTTTGTAGTACTCAATTGCTTTTCTCGGCTCTCCAAGATGACTGTATGCATTTCCCATACTTGCAAGAATAAATCTATGAGTCTTCTTGTTTTTGAGTACTGGTTCACCCTTGAAGTGATCTTCAGGCAATAGCTTTTCGTAAATTTCAATTAATATTTTTGAATCTCCCCAGATATCTAGAAGATAATGAAGGTTGTATCGCAATATGATATGTGCAGCCAGATCATACTCTCCTGCTTCACAAGCGTGGTAATGAGCTTCAATTGCTGGTTGGAGTTCTTCTTTTTTGGTTGGATTTTCTGGGAGATTCAAAGACTTATAATACCTATAGGCTAACATATGAACTTCCTTTTTGTTTTTCAAATCTTCATAGGAAAACTCCTGAGTTAAAGGATGCAGCCAGTAACTTCCATTTTGGTCAGTTTCGAGAAGGGATTTATCTAGCAGAGTATCAACAGAATCGACAGAAATGCTATCTGTGAACATTATTCTGATTGCTTCTAAAGGTTCGGGTTTGCGGAAAACGGAGATTCGTTCAAGCAACTCTTTTTCTTCACCGACCAGTTTGTCAAAGAGGAACCTTGCATTTTTAATGCGGTCTTTCTGACGTTTTCTAAAAAGACTGAGATCTTTTAGTATATTCTCTGCAGTGTGTTTTTTTGCCAGGCCTGCAAGCAGCTTCAATGAGAAAGGATGTCCACCCACACTTTCAACTAAAGATTCCAAAGTTTTGAGTTCGATATCGTCAAAGCCGTTTGCTCTCAGATAGTTGACAGAAAATTCTATTTTAAGGCCCTCAATCTTCTTACGATTTTCGTCTTCAAGCTCATCGATAAGGTATTCTCCATTTTCAAGCAATGGCACAACCCGACTGGTCAGGATAATCTTAGCATTATGGGAATTATCCCTGAGGGACTTAAATAAAAGGCCAAGGCCTGAATCTATGAATTTTAATTTTTCGTTAATTATATAACTCAGGTCATCAAAAACCAGCCATAAAGAGTTTCTTTTTCTCAGTTCTTCAGTAAGCCTGTTTATATCGGAATTTCCAGCCTGTCTCTCACCTTTGAAGCTCAGTATTTCGGGTGCTCCCAGATAGGCTTCAAGCGCTTCAAGCACATCTTCGAGCTTTGCATCTCTATTATGGTAAAAGTTAAACCAGAATGGTTCTGGAATGCCTGTCGGCCTGAAGTTAACCAGAACTCGTGATAACGTAGTTTTTCCAACACCTGCAATGCCGCTAAAAAGAAGGATTTTGTTTTCCTGAAGGTGATTTAAGGCTGAAGACAGCTCTTCTGCCCTATTTTCAATGACAAATTTTACGAGTTTTTCAGAATAATCCGGTAAAACAGAAGGGCTGTAGCTTTTCAGAAGTGAGTGCTTTTTCAAGGGATTCACTCATTTTTGGGCTTATTTTCTCCAGCAGAGCCTTCGCTCTTTTCCCGCTTTCAGAACCAAGTTTTTCAATACACTTCTCTAAAAGCATATCTTTGCTTTTGTCTATTACAACTTTGCCTCCCTCATAGATGAAGGGCAGGGTTGGAACGAGAATATTTGTCGCTTGCTGGGCGAGGACGGCTGGATCCATGAACTCCTCCAATTCTTTTTTAATATTAGAAGTCAGTATAATAAATTTTGTTATTTAGAACGATTAATAAGAAAATTTAACAGGTTTTAACATTTTCAGGGCTTCACTTCATTAAAGTCTGCTTTCTCCTGCGTCGAGCGTTGATTCTTCCTGGTTCTTAAAAGCAATATTCTCAACCTGGTTCCTGTTTGAAGAATAGATTGAAATTTGGTTTAACGGATTCAAAAAAAGTCAAAGGAAATGATGAGTTTCCAAACTTCAAGTTCCTTCAAAAATCACTGCGGAGTAAAAGAAGCCAGTAGAACTGTTAATGGATCAACTATCAAAATTTAGTCAACGTTCCACCAAGGTTTCTAATATATTTGTGTTAATTATAATATCGATCATGCAAGATTTACACCTAATTTTAGAAAGAATCGAAGGTATATTGTCTTAGAAGGTGTTGAAGGAAACCTTTCTTTTTTAGTGTAATTCTTTGCAAGAATAATTACAGCTTACGGGGGGAATAGTATATGAAAACTTATACGCTACTTATACTACTTGGCATTTTGTTCACATCGTTAACAGGAACTGCCCTCGCAGAAAATAAAACGTATGATGCGGAGGCTTTTCGACAGGCTTTAGAACAGGACGGATTCACCGTACAGGAAGGTGAATTGGGTTACTTTGATTTAATTGGGTTATTAGAGAAAGGAATATTACCTTCTGCATACGGAAACAATCCTACCACAAAGTATGTGGCATATTTTGTTCCAGCGTCAACTGGCTCTGGGGTAGATGAACGTGTTTCCAGGTTAACAAGTGCACTCGGGATGAGCGGGAATACAACTCCAATCTGGAACCTTCGTCCTGATGAAGCCGTTGTTTTCGTGGGAAGAACACCGCCAGAATGCAGGTACTTCAGCTACGATAACTACATAATGCACAGGACATATGGAAATGAGAAGAGATGGCTCTTTTCTAACATCGCAGATACAGTGAACAACCTAGTTATCAAAACCGAAGGAACTCCAAATGGGTCGTCTGGAAATTCTTTCAATCAAACCACGGTAATAATCATTACGGCAGATAAAGGAATTGATCAACGCATCCGGGCTGCTGCCCAATCAGCAGGATATTCAAATGGCATAATTAACACCCAGGTGCTTCCTTCAACCATATTAAACATGGGCCTTGAGAATAACTCCGATACATTTGCCGCATTTGTCCGTCCAGCCTTATTCAATGACACGCAGGCTGGCGAGGATTACATAAATAATACACCTGCAACTGTTTTCCGAATTACTCCCAACAACACTACGGAAATCGATCCATATGATTATCCAGAGCTGAGAGTTCGTGGAACCGGGCAAACAGAGTTTGAGCTTATAGATGATCTCGAAGAGCTAAAGACTGCAATTCTCAAGAAATATAATGAGTCGAATGCCACAGAGCTTTCGACCAGCCAGGCAGTTCCGGTAGGGAGTGACGCTATTCAGAGAGGTATCAATGGCGTGGGTCCTAACAACGATGCATGTTATCTATGGACAGCAAATCAGACTGCCTCTTCGCCGACACCTCCTTTCTTTAACACCTCGCAGTACTATCCTTTCTTGCGAGATCCAGCAATTACTCTGGGCAACAGTACTAATGAATTCATAATTGTCTATGGGGTCAACCATGTAGCAACAGGAAAGGCGACATACTCAAACTTCGCAATATACGGAGCTGATGTGTGGAATGGCGTTAGAGCAATCACAGACGCAGACTTTAATGGGTCTGCTGAGGAATATCTTCCCAACAATCCTAATGCGAAGTACCTGTATGTCTATAAGCTCGCCAGGAACTGCAGCGAAAATGACCCATACTGCTACGAAGTTCCTTACGGCGTAGGACCTCACGGCATAGAACTGGATCAGCCGCTTTTCATTGGCTGGAGAGCCTACCTGGAAAACACAA
Source organism: Methanosarcina sp. UBA293 (assembly GCA_002499445.1). Lineage (GTDB taxonomy): Archaea > Halobacteriota > Methanosarcinia > Methanosarcinales > Methanosarcinaceae > Methanosarcina. The sequence goes on along the minus strand of DALS01000020.1, from coordinate 5,831 downwards.
CAAAGACCGGGCCAGCCTACTCAGAGATTGTGTACGATAGGGCTATAAAGTTCGATCCAAAGAAATAAGGTAAAAGGAACTTTGATATTAAGGACAATTCAAGTTCTGAATGATATGTGTTACCTTCAAAAACGTTCCTTCATTTTTTAGGTTTTAGCTATTTTTAGATTTCCATTTTATAATAATCAGGAATTTTAGCTTCTTCGCAAACTTAGAGAGAAAGACCAATCTCCTGCATCGAGATAATGATAGTAGCTCAGCATTACATAAGATTTATACAGGCCAAATATCCTGTCCCGAAAAGGGCTTTAATTTCAAATGGCTCTATTAATGGTTCTATTAATACCCGCTTTAATTTCAAATAGTATCGGAAACCCCGCCAGCTTGTCTGGCGGCCCTACAATAAGAGAAGAAAGAGATGAAAAAATGAGATTGGGAAAGTGGCAGAATAACAAAACAAAAAATGAAAAATATCTTTCAGGTATAGTTTAATCATTCTCTGTTTAAATCTTTACAGGATTTTGTCGTTTTTAGTATTGTTATCAAGCAATTTTTATGGTTTGATATGTTTCTCTATTATTTTTCATTCTGTAGTTTTTAATGTTAGTTTTATTGTTTCTTTTTGAGAAGGCCGCTCTCCTGCGTCGAGCGTGGAGTTATCCAGGGCTCTAATAAACAATATCTTCAACACGACTGTTGTTAGAAAAACGGACATGAAACTCTTCGAGTAACAGGCACAAAGAAATAAAAGTACTTGAAAGACTTTCATGCCAAAAAAAATTGAAATTTGTTTAATGTATGAAAAAAGTTAAAGAAATCAGAGAACAAAAACTCCCTGATTATTTAAATTTCTAAATAATATTTCTAAGCTGGATGGGGCTCAGAGCTGCTGGCGCCTGTCGATAATTCTCTTTGCCTTTCCTCCGGTTCTTTCAATGCTACCTTTCTCAAGGAGCTCGACGTTTGTGCGGATATTCAGGACGGCTTTGAGTTCGTGCTGGACATGTTCCTGGACGGCTTTGAGATCTTTCAGGTCGCCGGTAAAGGCGTTACTTTCAAGTTCGACTTCGATTGTGAGTTCATCGAGCATGTGTTTATTGCGGTCGAGGATGAGCTGGAAGTGTTCGCCCACCTGCGGGATTCGGGAGATGACGTCCTGGATCTGAGAGGGAAAAACGTTGATGCCTCTTACGATCATCATGTCATCTGCTCTGCCCATGAGGCGGGAAATCCTTGTGGTTGTCCTGCCGCAGTCGCATTCGGATTCGAGAAGCCTTGTCATGTCGCCTGTGCGGTATCTGATGTTGCAGAAGCCTTCCTTGTTGATGGAAGTAAGGATAAGTTCGCCTTTTTCACCTTCGGAAACCTGTTCTCCATTTTCGTCAAGGACTTCGACAAGGAAATTATCACTCCAGATATGCAGGCCATCCTGCTCCTGGCACTCAAAACCGATGCCTGGCCCAAACATCTCGGAAAGACCGTAGCAGTCGTAGGCTTTAAGGTTAAGCCGCTTTTGAAGCTGCTTTCGTGTATTTTCCGACCAGGGCTCTCCACCGAAGATGGCGGCTTTTAAAGAGAGCTTGTCCACAAGATCCAGTTCTTCGGCAGTTTCAGCAAGGTAAAAGGCATAGGAGGGAGTGCAGTGGACTGCGGTTACCCCGAAGTCGATCATCATCTCGAGCTGCCTGGCTGTATTTCCAGTTGCAGCCGGCACAACCATTGCACCCATTTTCTCAACGCCATAGTGGAAACCTAAGCCGCCTGTAAAGAGCCCGTAGTTCATGGAGTTCTGAACGGTATCGCCTTTGGAAAGCCCTATCATTACAAGATTTCGGGCGTTCATATCTGACCAGGTTTCGATATCTTTTGCGGTGTACCCGACTACAGTTGGCTTCCCGCTTGTTCCTGAAGAGGCGTGGATTCGTACTATGTCTTCTTTTCTGACAGCAAAAAGCCCGAAAGGATAGTTGTCCCGAAGGTCGGTTTTTCGGGTAAAAGGCAATTTTCGGACATCCTCAAGAGTTTTGATATCATCAGGAGTCACTCCGGCTGCTTTGAAATTCTGCCTGTAAAAAGGAACATTGTCATAGACCAGCTTTACGCTCTGTTGAAGGCGTTTTAGCTGCAATCTCTTCGTTTCTTCGGGATTCATCGTTTCGTATTTCGGCTGCCAGTATTTCATTAAAAGGACCTTCTTTTTGATTTGTGAAACCGTTCTCAGGTTATAAGTTTCAGTGCATGATTGCCATGTCTCTACATGTCATGCTATATTAAATAATCGTATGAGTAATATAAAACGTTTGGAAAAAACAAGCTGTACTGTATCCTTCCTACATATAAATATTGTTGAGTGAACTGTTTGGATTGGGAGGGAAAGGAAATTTGGTGGGTTTGAATCCTATATATCGCACTATGTTAAGGGGATATAGGTATCTTGAAAAAACGTAACGCTAGTGTATGGATAATGCACAACCTCTTTTTCAAAAGTTCCCCTTAAAAATAATCATTTAATTTATAGTCTTACTTAGATAATTGTCGACTTTTTTGTATGCTTTAAATGAATAAACTTACATTATTTGTTGATACTATTATATAATAACAAAAAATATGTATAGTAATCTTCAATGATGTGATATGGCAAAATTATTTATAATAAACAAGCTACTTACAACAACAATGTTTATATTTTTTACCTGATCCACACCAACAACGATTGTTTTTACTCAAACTTCCTTTTTCTAGTTTCTCACGTATAATTTCAGTGTGAGTTTTATTTCTAACCGGTTTTTTCGCGTATTCAATTTCACCTTGGAGAAAAGAGTAATATCTTTCAATATCTGAACTATATCCGTTTACTATTATTGTATCTTCTGATTTTGGGAGATCACTCGTTTTTGAAAGCGTGCCATGTTTTAGAAAATACCCAAAGTAATCAATCTCATCGAACGAACTAATTTCTTGTTTTCTATTTAAACTGATTCTTTCCTGTAAATATTTTATAAAATCATCTGAATTCTCTAAGATATCAGTTATAACCATCAAATCATATATGCTTATAGCAAATGGATAATGGGTACCACATAACAATTTTGAATCCCACAACTTTACTTTATTTAGGGCAGTAGAATACTCTTCAAATGCTTCCAAACTAATATTAACTAAAAAGATGTTTTTATAATCCTCTTTTTTTATTTTCATTATTTCTGTATGATTATTATTGTAAAATCCAACTTCTTCTGAACTTAAAACATAATCAAGTGCTCTTTTTGACTGCTCAAAAGCTTCACTGATATTCTTCTTAAAGTCACCTTTAGATATTGTTAAAATATCTTTCCTTCCGGCAATACTTCTTCTTTTTTTTGCTTTAATTTCTACAAGAAGCAAACTATCTTTATAGGAAACAACACCATCAATTTCAGGATATTTGTCTTCTCCCTCTTCATTGATCGGATAATATAGATTCTCTTGAATTGTAGCTTTTGGGAGTACATTCCTTAACAGTTCAAATGATTTTTGTTCAAAGAAATCGCTTTTTATTTCAATATATTTCTTGAACTCTTTTTCAGAAAACTTTTCGGAAAATATTGATTCAATAATAGGTATAACATTTCTTACAAGATGAGGAATTAAAAAGCAATAATACTCTTTGTCTATATGTATAAGAGGTTTAAGCTCAATATCGCTTTTATCTAAAGGGGATGTCCAATGTTCATTGCATCCAAATTCCAATGACAATAGATCAAGAATTTTTTCATTTGTTATTTCGTTTGGAATTATTTTGTAATTATCTTTGAGACCAATACTCAAAAAATCTCTGCAACGTTTATCTAATAAGTCTTCACCAACTTGAGCTTTACACATTTCAACTGTCTTTTGAGGGTCGTCGAATTCTTTAAAATATTTATCAAAACGCTCAAAAAAATCTTTTCGTACTTCGTCAAGCTTAGTTACTCTCTCTTTAATGAAAGCAATATTTTGTCTTTGAATTTCCTCAATAGTTTCAAAGTATTCTTCTATTGTAAACCCTAATTTCTCGAACATTTTTTTGATTCTAGAGTCCGAAAATAGCTCTAAAGCTACTTTCTTGTAATGAAAAGGGAATGCGTCACCTCTGAGAATCAGAAAGTTGAGGATAGTATCAAAAAGAATTTCTTTTTCAATTGAGTTTAACGTTTCATCTGAATAAATACTATACATTAGATAATAATACAGTTTATCTCTGAAATCCTTAAGAAGATCATCAAACTTCTTGAGATTTTCATAAGTCGATACTTTACGATAATTTTCTTGTTTATTTTTTAAAATTACATTCTGAACTATCTCGACTTCTAACTGGCTATTATCAAAGCTATCTTTTCTATTTGTTTCTGGATCTACAAGCAAATTCTTTGTTGTATTATGTCCTAAAGCATCGAGAGGATTTAAATCATCTAAAATTAATGTTTCTATTTCAGAGAGTAAATCATACAGTTCTTTTTTTACTGTTGGCAGCTGGACACTCATTGTTTGTTTAGCTTGCTCAATTTGAGATGAATCCAAATTGGATTTATAAGTTGTTACCCTCCCTTTCCTTTTCAAAGTCATAAGTCTACAGTTGACAACCTCATCATATTTACTCATAAGTTACAAAACAATACGCGTATTATATATGTTTTTTGAATTTTTCTAGAAAAAACTTTCAACAAATATATTAAGCATCAATTGTTTAATCAGAAGTAAATTTCCCCCTCTAAAAATTAATGATGTAGCCGAATTTTCGATCATTGCCTATTTTTCTCAATTATTTCAGGTAATTGAACCATAACACTGAATTCTACTAAGAGATGTAAAATTAATTAGATTTACAGCTCTTTTACAAACTCTATTGATGTCGTTTTACTATTTTTACATTTTACAGTAAATATACACATTTTTGCTTTTGACCTGAAACCAGAACCTCCCATTTATTCACCCTTTCCAGAACATGAGCATTAAGAGTAAATGGTTTATCCGACTTGGTATTTTGTTTCATATAATGTAAAGTTCCTTTAGAAAACCCTGGTTTCTTCCAATAAACATAAGAAATATTGAGAATGCTCCACTTTCAACAAGGCTAATTACTGCCAATGTGGTTCTTAAACACTCAGCTTCGAACAAAGCATAGCCATAATTGAGCACAGTGTTTGCCACATGCCTGAAACTGATGAAATTTTGTAAATTGTGGATATTTTATCAACTTTTGCTGGAAATGGAATTACTTACGGTTGCCCCAACTCAAAGGTCAGCGCATTAGTAACCTCCTAACTCCGTAATAATAAAGAGGTTTGTCAAGATCTGTACATTATATAACCTTCTCATAGTCGTTATTTTTTTGATTATAACAGTAAAAAGCATTAATAAATTAATTTATACTGTTATAATATATTATGTCTAAAATAGAGCTTGATAAAGCTTTAAACTCGCTTCTCTTTTTTTATTTAATTTCCTGAAAACAAGTAACTTTATATATTAATTTATCATGTATTTCTTAATTAATTTTAGTCTGTTATTTTTGATTACGGGTCTTCCCGAATCAAGTTATGAGAATAACAGGAGGGAAATGAACTGAAAAATAATAGAAAGTATGTATGGCAAATGACACTATCTGTTTTCACTATATTAGTGATGTTGACTTTATTGTCTACAGCAGCCTCGGCATCAATTAATGTATACAAAACCCCCCTTGGTGCAGGAACTCCTCCTGCTACACAACGCCTATCCGGTGGGGGTAATTACATTGATTATACGGCGGTAGCCGCTTCGAGTACTGATCCGCGAATAGTACAATTTAAGGACCTATCAAAAGGTAAAGA
>DALS01000027.1 GCA_002499445.1 Methanosarcina sp. UBA293 | reverse complement strand
GAGGATTTCTACAGAGCCTAAATTTTCCTTTCAGAATAATGGTTTGTTTTATTAAGATCTCTTTTAAAAAGGCTATGCTTATATATAAGCTGTTTATAATTGATAAATTATTTATATATTCTCTTTTAGCAGTAGTTCCGATTCATCCGAGTTCCGAATGTCATTCAAAAACAGTATTCAATATTATAATTCAGTCTAAAATTAATTACGTAGGATTATGGAATTCGTATGTGTGACAAAAGGCGAGTCCGTAGAGTCTGTAATGTTTACATGCAATGTTAGCTTGCTAACTTCTGCATTTGAATTGTTTAGTCAACATAATATAATAAAATTACCACCAAACATAAATTATGACTTTGAAAAAACATTTAATGTGTTATTACACGCCGCAACATCTACTAATAATTCTCTTGAATCTGCAACTAATGATCTCAAACGTAAAAACCCTGAAGCAAAGCTACCTTCAGCCGATAATTGAAACCGGATATAGGGTAAAAACGATTTCAAGATACAGACATGTAAAAAATCACCTGTGGCAGGAACGTTATTCTTCGTAATGCAATGTACATTGTATAACATCTTGTATTTATTAAAGTCAGTCTTGGAAATTACAGCACATGAAATGAAGTCCATAATCAATGAGGATATTGGAAAATCTGTGAAATGTGGGATAAAATCACTAGGTGAAATGCCGGTTAGGTTACTTCTACGTCAATTAAAAAGTATATTCGAGAAAGAGATAGATTACTACACATCAGGTTAACTGAAGTGTGGTAACCAAACAGTAGCTTAAAATATATAATGATTGAATAGCGGGAGCTATTGAGGTTTTTGGAACAAATGTCATTTTTGAACTATGTTGAACGAGGCATAGTTCAAGAATTGCAATTTTTGGTAGGTAATTCGCAAAATTTTATCTACTGATTAAGAAATAAGATTAATTAGCTACTTCAGCCATTCGGAACTATACTCAATCGGAACTACTGAAAGAAGCAAAAATCCATAAAAATTTATAAAAAGAAGTTTCTCTGGCAAAAACAGTAAAACTCTAAAACAATAAAGCATTAACAATTGCAATACCTATAAAGCAAAAATTCTTACTTTAGTTATTTGTAAAATAATATAAAGTTACATTGATTTCTCACCCAGAGGTAAATTTTCATGGGATTCACCATTGCAGAAGAACTTGCTAAAAATCAAAAGTCAATAAGTGTTGCAGAATTTTTCGAAAAAAACAGGCAGATCCTGGGTTTTGATTCGGCTCCTCGAAGCCTTATAACAACTGTAAAAGAAGCTTTTGACAACTCTCTGGATGCCTGCGAAGAGGCAGGTATTCTGCCTGATATTCTTGTCCAGATTGAGAGAACAGGACAGGACTACGTAACCGTAATTATAGAAGATAATGGGCCCGGAATTGTAAAAGAGCAAATTCCAAAAGTTTTTGCAAAACTTCTCTATGGCTCCAGGTTCCATGCTCTCAAGCAAAGCAGGGGACAGCAGGGAATAGGGATTTCGGCAGCCGTACTTTATGCCCAGATGACTGCAGGCAGACATACGAAAATTCTCTCCAAAACCGGACCCAATAAACCTGCCCATTATTATGAGCTTATGATCAATACCAGCACGAATGAACCCGAAATCCTGAAAGACGAAATTAGGGACTGGTTCCGCCCACATGGAACTCAGATCGAGCTGGAAATGAAGGCTGCCTACGTAAAAGGAAGAAGGCAGTCCGTTTACGAATACCTCAAAGCTACAGCAATTGTGAATCCTCATGCAAGAATTACCCTTATAGAACCTGATGGTAATGAAGAGGTTTTTGAAAGAGCCACGGATAAAATGCCTGAGCCAGCCGAAGAAATCTTACCTCATCCAGAAGGGATAGAACTTGGCACTCTTATGAAGATGCTCCATTACACAGAGCGCCAGAAACTAGCTCCATTCCTCCGCTACTCATTTTGTAAGATTGGTTTGTTTACTGCCGACGAAGTCTGCAAAGCTGCAGGACTTGATCCCGAAACCGACCCTAAATCCCTTGGCCGCCATGAGGCAAGAAAGTTAATTGAAGCTTTTGAGAAGGTAAAGATTATGGCTCCTCCTACAGACTGCCTTTCTCCAATTGGGGAAGAGCTGATCTACAGGGGGCTTGAGAAAGAAACGAATGTGGATTTTATTGCCACAAGCACGCGAAAACCCGCAGTATATTCCGGAAGTCCTTTTGTAGTGGAAGTTGGGCTTGCCTATGGGGGAAACCTTCCAAAAGATGAAAAGATCAGTATAATGCGTTTTGCTAACCGTGTGCCTTTGCTTTACCAGCAGGGAGGCTGCGTGACCACGCATGCAGTAGAAGACATTAGATGGAAACAGTATGGCTTAAACCAGCCAGGAGGGGGAATTCCTGTAGGCCCTGCTATTCTCCTCATTCATGTTGCCTCTATCAACGTACCCTTTACCTCGGAATCAAAAGATGCGATTGCCGATATTCCTGTAATTAAAGACGAGGTTGACCTTGCAATCAAGGATGTCGCAAGGAAACTCAAACAATATCTCAGCAAGCAGAGTAACCTCAAGAAGCGCCGGGAAAAAGAAATTATCATTACAAAGATACTCCCTAAAATGGCTGCAAAGGTTGCAAATATCCTGGAAAAAGATGTCCCTAATATCAATCCTGTTGTTGCGAAGATTATGGGAAACGTGCTTGTACACAGGAAAGTGAAAAGGAATGAAGATGAGACTGCAGATGTTGTGATTAAGGTCAAGAACTTCGGAAATTCTGCCTGCACTTTCAGAATCCATGAAATGCTGCCCTGGACAATCAGCAGGGCAAAGCCCGAACCAAAGGTTGTGACTCTGGGCAATGATTACGATTATGTATGGGATATATCTTCAGCAGTTGGGTCTTCAAAGGTGCTCAGCTACAGGATAGGATCAGTAACCGATAAAGAACTTGAAAAACTTCCTGACCTGATTGTGGAAGGGCTTGAGGAAGAGCTTGTAACCGGGGCAAAAGCCTTCAAGGGGGTATAAAATGTCAACAGAAGCAAATAGCAAAACAATTAAGGGAAATCTCCTGGCAAGGGAAAAGCTGCTTGAGCTCGCAGAGAAAATTTACAACCAGTTCGAAGATGAGGTTGTCCCAAGTGTCAGCCTTCCAAGCCGGACAAAGGCAAATATTGAATATTGCGATGAGAGTGATGTCTGGGTTTACGGAGACAGGGAAAGTGAAAGGAGTGCAAAAACCGTAAAAGGCGCCTTCCAGCTCCTGAAGACCATTTATGCAACAGACTTCATTATTCGTGAGCACCTTGCCCATAACCGCGGTTCAACACTTCGAGAACTTTACTATATCTCAGAAGGTTGGGAAGCTGCGAAATTCAAAGAACAGGCTGAGAGCGATCGCCTGATCGAAGACCTTGAACTCCTTACTACTCTTCAGAGAGAATTTTTCCATATGCGCCCTGAAGAAGATGGGGCTACCATGTTCGGGCCTATTGAAATTTCTGAACAGACGAAACGGGGAGAGCGGAATATCCATTGCCAGAAGGATGTGGGCGAAGGAGGATATCAGATTCCTTTCAATGTGGAAAATATTGAATTTAAAACGCATGATGCAAGCATGATTATTGCCATAGAAACCGGTGGTATGTACGCACGTTTGATGGAAAATGGGTTTGATGAGACTTACAATGCAATCCTTGTTCACCTTAAAGGTCAGCCTGCACGGTCAACCCGAAGGATTATCAAGCGTATGAACGAGGAATTAGAAATCCCTGTAGCTGTTTTTACTGACGGAGATCCCTGGTCCTACAGAATCTTTGCCTCTGTAGCCTACGGGGCTATAAAAAGTGCTCATCTCTCGGAATACATGGCAACTCCCTCAGCCAAGTTCCTTGGCCTCCAGCCCTCGGATATTGTCGAATATGAACTCTCGACCGACAAGCTCACAGAACAAGATATAAGCGCACTGCGAAGCGAACTTTCCGATCCACGCTTCGAGTCCGATTACTGGAAAGAACAAATCCAGCTCCAGCTCGATATAGGGAAAAAGGCCGAACAGCAGGCATTTGCCGGAAAAGGCCTTGACTTCGTAACCGAGGTCTACCTACCCAACAGACTCAAAGAACTTGGGATGGTTTGAAAGAAAAATTCTGATAGCGGCTTGCTCACAAACTTTTGAAAAAAGGCTTGACCGCAAACTTTTTCAAAAAAAGTTTGATCAAAANNTTGAGAAAAGGTTTGATCGAAAAGCCTCTGGAAACGGCGTGATCAACCGACGCCGCGGTTGCGGCCCAACGGTTGCGTCTCAGCGATTGCGGCATGAAATCCGAACTGAAGTTGGTTAAGTTTATATAGTTACATTCTAAGTTATTGAGTGGAGATTTGGCCTTAAAGTTAACAGTGAGAAAATCCTATCGGGTTTCTTGCAGCAGAATGTCCAGTTAATATTTTACGATAGTCAGGATGTATTTCGAGTTGGTTTCTTATTTAGGAATTACTTTTGAGCTGCCAAAATACTGCCAAAGTATAATCTGGAATTTGTATGTGAAGATCCGCCGGAATTTTTTAAGTGCCGTGACTCCTGTCCTGACATATTATAAGAGATAAATTTTGCGAGTGAAACAGAGAATATTTATTTAAATTAAAGACTCACTAAAAAATTAGTATGAAAAGCGTATATTTAGGCACAAAATTATGTTAAATATTTCCTATTTTGAGAGGATTGATACTGAAAAATCTTGTGCAATTTTCAGGGAATCTAAAGGCTTAAAATGTATGAGCGCATATTGAATTTGATCCATGATAAGAGAAATAATGGTTATATTATAAATCGTTCAATAAAAAACTGAAGGTTTACTAAATTGATACGATTTCTGAGATTTATTTTAGCGAAAGTTTTCCCGCGAATTTTCTAAAAAAAGTGTAATGTTAAGTGATTAGATAATGTACCAGATTTTTACGGAGAATAAACCAAGATGAGTGATAAACAGGTTTACGATGCTTCGCGTATCCAGGTGCTCGAAGGCCTGGAAGCTGTCCGAAAACGTCCCAGTATGTACATAGGGAGCACGGATAGCCGCGGGCTTCACCACCTAGTCTATGAGGTAGTAGACAATAGCATTGATGAAGCTCTTGCAGGCTTCTGTACCAGAATAGATGTCACGCTCAATCCGGACGGAAGTGTGACAGTTCTGGATAACGGGAGAGGTATCCCAATCGATCCCCATCCTTTTCACAAAAAATCAGCTCTTGAAGTTGTAATGACTATTCTGCACGCAGGAGGGAAATTTGACAAAAACGCCTACAAAGTCTCAGGAGGACTGCACGGGGTAGGAGTTTCTGTCGTAAACGCACTTTCGGAGTGGCTTGAAGTAGAGGTATTAAGAGACGGCAAGAAATATTTCCAGCGCTATATCCGTGGGAAGCCTGAGACTGATGTCCAGGAAATTGAGGCAGCTCAGACAACAGGCACGAAAACCACCTTTAAACCGGATGCAAAAATATTCGAGACTTTGGACTTTGATTACGATATTCTCTTGAGCAGATTAAGAGAACTTGCTTTCCTGAATCGTGGTATTACTATCAGCCTCAGAGATTTAAGAACCCCGGACGGGCAGACTGAGACTTTAACATACGACGGCGGAATAGTTGAATTCGTTGAGTACCTGAACAAGAAAAAGCAGCCCCTTCATGAAAAGTCGATTTATTTCGAGCGGCAAAGGGACGATATGATAGTAGAAATTGCAATGCAGTACACGAGCAGCTATTCAGAGAATGTGTACTCTTTTGCAAACAATATCAATACTCACGAAGGCGGAACCCATATTATTGGTTTCAAGACCGCGCTTACAAGAGTTGCAAATGACTACATTAAAGCTAATAAGCTTTCCAAAGAGGATACAAAGCTCACAGGCGATGATGTAAGGGAAGGGCTGACCGCAATTATCAGTGTCAAACTTATGGAACCCCAGTTTGAGGGACAGACCAAGACAAGGCTTGGAAACAGCGATGTCAAAGGAATTGTGGACTCCCTTGTAACTGACGGACTTGCAGAATATTTTGAGGAAAATCCCAGGGTTGCAAACGTCATTCTTGAAAAAGCTCTCCTTGCTCAGAAAGCCAGAGAAGCTGCAAAAAAGGCAAGAGAACTGACCAGGAGAAAAAACGCTCTTGAAGTCAGTACTCTTCCGGGAAAACTTGCGGACTGCTCGGAAAAAAACCCTAAATTATGTGAGATTTACATTGTAGAAGGAGATTCTGCAGGTGGCTCGGCAAAGCAAGGCAGAGACAGAGGGTTCCAGGCTATTCTTCCTCTGCGTGGAAAGATTTTGAATGTGGAAAAAGCCAGGCTTGCAAAGATCTTGAAAAACAACGAGGTCATTTCCCTGATTACAGCCATAGGCACAGGCGTCAGTGAGGATTTTGATCTGGAGAGCGCACGCTACCACAAGGTAATCATTATGACTGATGCTGATGTGGACGGAGCGCATATAAGAACCCTCCTTCTCACGCTGTTCTTCCGTTATATGCGGCAGCTTATTGATGCCGGGTATGTGTACATAGCCCAACCGCCTCTTTACCGCATAAAGAAGGGAAAGGCAGAACACTACGTATATTCAGACCGGGAGTTGGATGAAAAGCTGAATGAACTCGGGGAAAAGGGAATTTCTATCCAGCGTTATAAAGGACTTGGAGAGATGAACCCTGACCAACTCTGGGAGACCACCATGAATCCAGAGACCCGAACTCTTTTACAGGTAACTTTAGACGATGCTATCCGGGCTGATGAAATCTTCCGAGTTCTCATGGGAGATGAAGTGGAGCCACGTCGGAACTTCATAGAAACGCACGCAAAAGAAGTTGTGGATCTAGACATCTGAGGTGGCTAAAAAATGGAAAAAAACAATGAAGAAAACAAATCGGAAGCTCAAATGAAAGATTTTTATCAAACTACGTTTACTTCTGACGATCCTGAGGATAATGAGCTGGAACCCGAAAGAGAAGGAATCACAGCTGTCCTCATTGACGATGAAATGAAACGCTCGTATATCAATTATGCCATGAGTGTAATCGTTGGAAGAGCTCTTCCTGATGCCAGAGATGGCTTGAAGCCAGTTCACCGCAGGATCCTTTTTGCCATGAAAGAGGCAGGGATTACGCATGATAAGCCCTATAAGAAGTCAGCCCGTGTGGTAGGAGACGTGCTCGGTAAATACCACCCACATGGAGATTCTGCGGTTTATGACAGTATTGTGCGTATGGTCCAGGATTTCTCTCTCCGCTATCCTTTAATTGATGGGCAGGGAAACTTCGGGTCAATAGATGGAGACTCGGCTGCTGCTATGCGTTACACCGAAGTCCGTATGGACAAGATCTCAGAGGAAATGCTGGCAGACATTGATAAAGAAACCGTACCTTTCAGACCAAACTACGACGGGTCCCTGGAGGAGCCCGAAGTCCTTCCTGCAAAACTTCCAAATCTCCTTATCAATGGGTCCACAGGCATTGCAGTCGGAATGGCAACAAACATGGCTCCCCATAACCTGGGGGAGGTAATTGACGGAACCCTCATGCTTATCGAGAACCCTGAAGTTACAGTACCTGAACTCATGACTGTGATTAAAGGACCTGACTTTCCTACAGGTGCCCATATTATCGGGACCGCAGGTACGAAATCGGCATTTATGACCGGAAGAGGTTCTATAAAGATCCGGGCAGTTGTCGAGATTCAGGATTTGAAGAAAGATAAGCATCAGATTGTTTTAACCGAGCTTCCCTATCAGGTAAACAAAGCCAGGATGATCGAAAATATTGCCAGGTTAGTTCGGGAAAAAATAATTGCTGGGATTTCTGACCTTAGGGATGAGTCTGACAGAGAAGGAATCAGGGTTGTTATCGAGCTTTCTCGAGGCACAAATCCAAAGGTTATTCTAAATCAGCTCTACAAGCACACTCAAATGGAGACCACTTTCGGGATAATTAATCTGGCTCTTGTTGACGGAAAGCCAGAAGAATTGAACCTGAAGGAGCTTCTTGAGATCTACCTGGAACACAGGCTGGAGATTATCCAGAAACGGACGCTTTATAATTTCAGAAAGAGCGAGGAAAGAGCTCATATCCTTGAAGGGCTCAGGATTGCCCTGGATAATATAGATGAGATAGTCGCCCTGATCAAGGGCTCGACAAATGCTGATGAGGCAAAGCAGGGTTTGATTGAGAATTTTGCCCTTGATGAGGTTCAATCAAAAGCTATTCTTGATATGCGTCTGCAACGCCTGACAGGACTTGAGACCCAGAAGATCCTTGAGGAGCTGGAAGGCCTTGTAAAACTGATCGCCGAACTCAGGGAAATCCTTGGAAGCGATGAACTAAAGTACGAGATTATCAGGAATGAACTTCTGGAGCTCAAGGAAAATTACGGGGGTGCCCGCAGAACAAAAATCGTGCCGGATATTGCTGAGTTCAGGGAAGAGGACCTAATTCATGAAGAGGATGTTGTGGTCACGATGACGAACGGAGGCTACATAAAGCGCATCCCTCTGAACACCTATACTATGCAACGCCGCGGAGGACGGGGTATAATCGGCATGGAGACGAAGGAAGAAGACTTTGTGGAGAATCTCTTCATTTCTTCAACTCATAACTATATCCTGTTTTTTACGAACCTTGGCAGGCTTTACTGGCAGAAAGTTTATGAAATCCCGGAGGGTTCGCGGCAGTCGAGAGGCAAAGCCATAGTAAATCTTCTGGAACTTCAGGAAAGTGAAATGGTTACTGCCATGATCCCGGTAAAGGAGTTTGCTGAAGATCGATACCTGCTTATGGCAACAAGGGAAGGTACAATTAAGAAGACTGCTCTCTCGGAGTTCAGTAATCCTAGAAAAGCCGGCATAATCGCAGTCACTCTAGACGAAGGAGATGAGCTTGTAAGAGTTCTCCTTACCGACGGGAAAAAGGAAGTGTTGATGGTTTCAAAGAAAGGCAAAGCTATCCGCTTCTCTGAAGAAGATGTACGTCCAATGGGCAGAACTGCAAGAGGCGTCCGCGGGATGACCCTTGACGGTCCGGACGATGAGGTTGTCAGTCTGGATGTTGTTGACGAGACCACAACCCTCCTGACCGTAACTGAAAACGGCTATGGCAAGAGATCTGAGTACTCCCAATATCCCACGCACCGCCGCGGTGGAAAAGGCGTGATTACGATCGTTACTAATGAGAGAAACGGCCCGGTTTCAAGAGTCCGATCCGTAGCTGAAGACGACGAACTTATCTTCACCAGTGCCGAAGGTATCATTATCCGCATCCCGGCGAAAGATATCTCGATTCAGGGAAGAAACACCCAGGGTGTAAGAATCATTAATCTGAAACCCGGCGACAAAGTTGCAGGTATGGCCAGGATCGAAAAAGTAAAAACCGAAAAAGAACTCACAGCCTCTAAAGTCAAAAAACTCGAAGACTTTGACGAATCCGAAGATCTTGAAACTCTCGGCGAAGCCGAGGAAACCGAGGAATTCGTTGAAGACGACGAAGATATTGATGAAAACTGAATAATGCACGCGGGTGAAGAAGAATAATTCTTCACTCAAACTGCTGCCGGAATGAAGATTTTTTGAGATTTGTTTCCGGCGGCGGGGTTTTTGTCCGGAGGGGAGCCGGGC
This sequence comes from Methanosarcina sp. UBA293, assembly GCA_002499445.1. Taxonomy (GTDB): domain Archaea; phylum Halobacteriota; class Methanosarcinia; order Methanosarcinales; family Methanosarcinaceae; genus Methanosarcina. Next base: position 2,498 of record DALS01000027.1, on the reverse strand, counting down.
GGAGACTTATTTATAAGGGTGGGTTTTTTAAATTGATTTTTAAATGAACAAAGTCTGTAAGCCCAATTTGAAGAATTTCTAAATTCGGGGCCTGTTTGAGTTTCGATGAATCTTAAAACGGGGTACCATACGACTGCGAAGCAAGCGGCAAGTTGTGAAAATAGAAAGACTTAGCTACACACAAAAATTAATCATGTTATACGCCAAAAAGCTTCGCAAACAATAAAGGCGCAAATAAATATCTGAAGATGCGATTTGGAATTATGAATTAACTGGTTTTGTAATATGAAGTTTCTCCAAACCAATTCTCCTCCAATCTCTCCTCCCTTTCCCCCTGCATGCTCGCATACGCTATATATTCCCCACTTTCTCTATCAAAAACGAACTTGTAAACTGTTTTAAAATAAGCCCAGTATTTAACATATGAATCTCTTGCATCGCTCAATACGACAGTTACCAAGCCATTTTCTTCCGAAACGCTGTAGACAGAATAATCGATATCTTGAGGAACGGCTGTACTGTAGAGTTTTCCGGCTCTTTCTACATACACGGATGCGTCGGGAACGCTGTCGGTCACGTTTATTTTCTCGATATAACCGCTTTTTTCGATGCCAGACCAGTAGCTGACTTCCAGAATCTTGTAATGCGTGGAGTTATACGAATATGCAGCAAGAAACTTCCCGAAGGACGAAGGATAGGTGTCCTGATAGCTGATTTTTGCGTTTTCTACACCGGAAATATAATTCACAAGAAATAATTTTGCCACGGGCAGGACTGTAAGCCAGATCACAAGTACGACTGCGAGGGTGGTATAGAATCTGCTACGGTTATTTGCGACAAAGGCACAAAATTTGTTGAACTTTCCTTGCCATTTTCCGCGATCCTTCATGTAGGCAACAAGTAAAACGAAAATAGGCAGCAAGGGAAGGAGGTTTGCCAGTGGGTCAAAAAAGTAAACTGCTCCCATAATGGATGCATCTGTGCTGAACGGGTAAAGGGGGCGCATTTTCCAGCTTGTAGTGTAGTCGAGGTAAACATGGGAAAAGATGGCTGCAAATCCGGCGGCTGTGAACAGGTGGTCTTTTGTTTTAAGCCAGATCAGAAGCGTAACAAGCAGGATGAAAAGAATTGAGTGCATAAATTCCCTGTGCCCGAGCAGGTAAAAAAGCTGGTTTCTTGTCTCATGGCTCACACTGCCGCTCACGACAGCGAATAAGATGTACGGAATAAAGTCCAGGTCAGGAAGGATTGCCAGAAATCCCAGAGTGTTTCGCTTTTTTCCTTTGAAACCGAAAGCCAGGGCGATCAGAAAGCCGATTCCCAGGTGGGAGAGTGTATTTACCATTTGCTTTATCCCTTAATTAAGGAAGATAACTGTGAAAATATATATCTTTAATTGAAAGATCTGAAAAGCAGGAGAAACCAAAAAGAAAGAAGATTACATAAATAGAAGATATCAAAAGCAGAAAGTAACAAAACAGAAGATAAAAGATAGAAGATAACATGAGTAGAAGATAAAAAAGCTCAAGATAGATTTGGACAACTGATGTTTTTTCTTCAAACTATTTTATTCCTCACATCAGGCCAATCTGCCTCATTAATCCCACAAGGTCATAGAAGAGCTTCTCTTCGATAATCTCACCATCTTTCCAGTGAGCAACTGTACAGAATTCCACTTTGAATTTCTTATTTGTGGGCTGGATTTCTTTTCCATCGGGTCCCTTCATAGGTCCTTTCATGGTACCTGTGAATATGGCTACTGAACAGGTCCAGTCGCCTTGGCCAAAAAGCACTTTATAGGGCCTGTTCTCGATATGGTTGTCCGGAAATGTCTTAAAAAATTGCACAGCTTCTTCATGATGCGCCTTTTTTCCTCTTGTTGGCTCCGGTTGGCCTGGCCAGTACACAGCAACGTCTTCAGAATGACGTTTCTTAAAGGTATCCCAGTCCTGTGAGTTCCATGCATCGTCAAGGGTCACCATCAGCTGCAAATTTTCTTCTACTGTCACTCATTTTACCTCCTATTACTCTTGATTCTGATAATTGGTTATCACTATACTTAATTTTCAATTACTACCAAGAAAAATTGAATACTTTCTAAATACTTTCTAGATTGATATTGACTATGTCATTCAATTTAGATATATTCTTGCGGTTTTATATTAATTCAATTGAACTCTGCTTTTACAAAATTCTTTATTTTCCAGTAGCTGGAAAGTAGAAACATTGGCAGACAAGTTACCAAATAAATTTTTAATCCTGTACCAGTAGTAAAATATTTGAGTATAGATAAATTTACTGGGGCATGGAGAACGTTAAAAAGCAGCTGGCATTATTATAATATTTAAAATTTTGGCTCTGTAGATCCTCTATATTCTGTTATTACCCAAAAATATATAAAAATAAAATTGTAAAAATGCTCCTTATTTTTTGGCCCACAAAAAACGAGGAGCGTCCCATATTGTCATCAAATAAGTATATTAAATTTCTTGATCTCA
>DALS01000057.1 GCA_002499445.1 Methanosarcina sp. UBA293 | reverse complement strand
TGATGACAATGTCTTCCCTCTCTGTGGCATTGTTATCACTTCCCCAAAAAATGAGTTAGACCTGAAGTACTGTGCCGGGAAGTAAATTTGCCATTTTTATTTACTTCCCGGAAAACAGGGTATATATTCAGAAAACACTCCGGAAAGGTGGTACAGACTCGGTTTGCCATTTCCAGACTGTTGCCAGCCAAAAAACGGAGTGAAAAAGGTTCGGTGTTTTCAACCTCGAACCTCCAGACAGAAGGGGGTAATAGATGGGAGATATCAGGAGTGAAGCACTCTTTAGGCTTATTTTGTCATTTTAAGTCCTGAATATGTGTTTTCAATCCTGAAATCCTCCTGAAAATCGTTTATGAAGACATTTATGGAAGGTGGCAAAAATATGAAATGTATAATAATCAGGGACTTATAATCAGGGACTTGCCAGAAGGTGGAAAATCATAACAATAAGGAGAATTATTGAATATCTGTAAAAAAAAATGATAATTGTTGTTAATGAAATTGAGAAATCGGAATTGGTGGGGATATAGTCTCGAAAGACTGGGTAGAAACCAGGAGATTACAAACGGCTGTGTTTGCTGTACCATGAAAATCAACATTGAAATTTAGCATGATGTATGTGTAAAGTTATAGCTAAAATAATAGTAGTTTCTTAAGCAGGGCGACTTTTGGAAGAAAGATGCCTATAGCTCAGGAAAACTATGACCCTACATACAAAAGCCTTATATATTATAAAAAGGTCATCGGCGCTTGATCGAAAGTAGAGGGAAATTAAAGACAGTGGCAGGATAACCTATATGGGAAATAGATTGCCCTGGTTAATAAAATAGCTGAGTAAAGGCAAAAACCGAATTTAATAAACTCCAGATAATTAAAGATCTTAATTAAAGGTCTGAGTTTTGGAAGCTCTTACTTGTTTTCCCGGAAAGTAAGAAATTATGAAATTTCTGAGGGAGGACTTTGAGTATTTAATTTCACTTGTGTGCTTTGAAGAATATACGTTGGTAGCTATATTTTGACTGTTCCTGATCTACAGTAAAAAACAAGTTCACTTGATTATCTCAAGCGCTAAAAATAAATATCTCTTTATCTTCATGCTTTACAATTAATAAATCCTGAAATAGGATAATTGCTCTATAAATTTTGACTCAATTGTTTAGATCATTGGGGGCAAAAATTCACTTCTCTTTTATAACATCACTTGCAGAGAAAACTGAAATGAGAATTATAATATTATAGCAACTCAAAAATTAGCATCGGTGAAGGTATATGCAATTAAGTATAACTGTGATCTGCAAGTGCATCCCGGAATACTATAGGGAGTACACCTATCAGAACTAACTGAATAGAAGATTCTTTAGAGCCAGAGAATAGAATATAAGAGATTCCCATGTCTGGTTACTTAAAAGCCCTCTAAAGAGAGCGTGAACAACGGAAAAACGGTTTTAAATTCAGTTACTTAATGACTAGACTAGTACATCACCAGAAGTTATCCAATCCCGTGGAAAGAATTTGATCTGGAGGTTTTCGAATTCTTTGACATTGTATTCAAGAAGTGTCCGGCAAAAAAGCTTGGAAACTTCAGGAGATGCAACTTGCAGGGTCAAAGATTCGAGTAATCTAAGACCTTTTTACCAAATGGAGGTTAAAATATGTTGGATTTGAAACTGGAAGATATCGACGGCATATTGGTACGCTACAACGTCGCCCTCGAGAAGGAAATGACTCCTGACGAAGCCGCAGAAGAGCTTTACCCCAAGGATGAACTCATCTACCCGGTTGCAAAAGCAATCTATGAGGGTGAAGAGGATGATGTAGTTGAAGCACTCCAGGCCGCAATCGATGCAGGCAAGAAGCCAATCGACCTTATTGATGATGCCCTAATGGTAGGAATGGGAGTTGTAACCCAGCTCTACGATGAAGGTATCATTTTCCTCCCCAACGTTATGATGTCTGCTGATGCAATGCTTGCAGGTATTGAGTTCTGTAAGACTCAGACTAACGAAGTTCCCGAACCAAGGGGCAAGGTTGTCTGCCACGTTGCAGAAGGTGATGTCCATGACATTGGAAAGAACATTGTTGTTGCCCTTCTGAGAGCAAACGGCTATGATGTAGTTGACCTCGGAAGAGACGTTCCTGTAGATGAAGTAATCGATGCAGTTACAAAAGAAAAGCCGATTATGCTTACAGGTACTGCCCTCATGACAACCACCATGTATGCATTCAAGGAAGTCAATGACAAACTCCTTGAGAAGGGAATAAAGGTTCCATTTGCATGCGGTGGAGGTGCTGTGAACCAGGACTTCGTGTCTCAGTATGAACTTGGAGTGTATGGTGAAGAAGCTGCAGATGCCCCCAAGATCGCTGACGCAATTATTGCAGGTACTGTAGACATCCCAGCATTAAGAGAGGAATTCCACAAGCATTAAGGAGGGAGCAAGAATGGTTAAAAAATACACTTCAATGGCTTACGCTAGTGCAGATGAACTGCTTTTTGGGGAGTCAAAATTCCCAGTAAAAGCAGGGCTTGGCCTCGAAATCGGTGCTGGTTACACAACTCCCGAAGTTAACTACGCCCCAAGGCCTCAAGCAGGCAAGTCCAAAGAAAAACTTATAAAAGAATACGAGAGAATTACCACCGATATCATGGAAAGGATGATCCAGATCGGAGCTCCTTCTGTGGTACTTGAAACTGAACACGTTGAACAGATGTCCAACAACCCTGAGTGGGGAGCAGCCGTTGCACACGCCCAGAAAACTATCATGGAAGAATACCATGACGAATATGGCATAAAATGCGCACTCCGCCACACCATTGGTGATATCCGTCAAGACCGTGAATACCTCCAGCTCAGGGGAGGAGACAAGTACAACGTCTTTATGGAAGCCTTCGAACTGTGTGCCCAGAATGGTGCAGACCTGCTTTCCGTGGAAAGTATGGGTGGTAAGGAAATCTTCGACTACTCTATCTTGAGGAACGACACTGCAGGTATCCTCTTCGGTATCGGTGTGCTTGGCAGCATGGACATGGAAATGATCTGGAAAGACATTTCAGACATCGCAAAGAAGACCGGCACTGTTCCCGCAGGTGACACAGACTGTGCTCAGGCAAACACTGCAATGTTCATTGCAGGCGGGCTGCTTGACAAGAATCTTGCCCACACAACCGCAATTGTTGCAAGGGCAATTTCTGCAGCAAGATCTCTCTGTGCATACGAAGCCGGTGCTGTCGGGCCTGGAAAGGACTGTGGATATGAAAACAGCATTGTAAAACCCATTGCAGGTGTCCCGATTTCACAGGAAGGAAAGACCTCAACCTGTGCTCACTCTGACCTTATGGGTAACCTGATCATGCAGTGTTGTGACCTCTGGTCCAACGAATCAGTTGAATTCCATGGGGAATTCGGTGGTACAACTGTTCAGTGCTGGTCCGAAAGTCTGGCATATGACTGTTCCATGATGAACGTTGCCCTTAAGACCGGAAAAGCAAAGGATCTCAGGGATGTTCTCGTGCTCTCTGACAAATTCAGAGACCCGCAGGGCTATGTGCTTGCCTACGACAACGCTTACAGGGTCGGACAGGCAATCGTAAAGGATGGAGAAAACAACTACCTCCGTGCAAAGAACGCTGCGATTGAATGTTGTAACATTGTTGAAGAAGGTATCAACTCCGGTAAGCTGAGGCTTACAAGGTTCGAAACCAATGCTCTTGCAAAGGTTAAGGCTGACCTCGAAGCCCTTACCGACGATGCTGACCAGTTCATGAGCGACAACCTGACTAAATTCAAACAAGAAGTTCCAGTTTTCAAACCCGAAAACTATGGGCTCTAAGCCCCTTAACTTCTTTTTTATTTTTTTGAACTGGTTTCAGGTCAACTAATAAGGGAAACGTAGGACTGTTATCGTAATAGTGACAAGATTGCAAGTGCTGCCCCACATGGTTTTACCAACCTCGCTACGTACAGTCGAGTCTGAGTTATTTAAGGATTTAACTGTTGAGTCAATTAGGCATATAACTGTGAATCAATGATTGTCTTCTTCATGGAAATATTTCTGGATGGATTTGTACAGGCGTCTGCAGGAGTTATATCTTAGGAAAAAGGAGATATTTACAGGAACTGCAAGGATAACGGTAAATTGGAATGTCAGTAGTCAACTTATATATAGGGATATGTATCTTAATTGGAATATATATGCCCAGGGAAATAATTTTTACAATCTAAGTTAGAAAGATATACAGTTATAGAAGACCTCAATTACGTACACTGAATTAAAAAATGGGGCTGTTTTGACATGCAATATAGTCTGGGTATTGACGCAGGTGGAACCTACACCGATGCTGTAATTTTAAGAGACTCGGACAGTCGGATCCTTGATACCAGCAAGGCAACTACTACTTATCCGAACCTCATGGTAGGAATTCGAAATGCTATTGATAAGCTTAATCCGGAGCACCTCAGTAAAGTAAAATTGGTATCGGTTTCCACAACCCTGTCGACAAATACCATTCTCGAAAGGACAGGATATCCAGTTGGCCTGATCCTTGTAGGGGACTATGACGTCCCAAAGGAACTTCCTGCAGATTACTGTATTACTGTAAAAGGAGGACACGACAGCAATGGAGACGAGTTACAGCCTCTAGACCTTACTGCCGTAGAACAGTTTGCAATAAGTCTCAAGAAGAAAGTCTCGGCTTTTGCAATATCTTCGTACTTTAGCATCCGAAATCCAGATCATGAGCTTAGAATTAAGGAAGCAGTCGTTAAATTGACAGGGTATCCTGTGGTTTGTGGACATGAACTTTCCCAGGAGCTTGGAGCTTACGAACGAGCAGCCACCGCCGTCTTAAATGCCCAGCTAATCCCAATAACCTGTCAGTTTATTCATTCCATCATGGCAGAAATAAGGAAAAGAAACCTTGATGCGAAGATTCTGATGCTAAAGTGTGACGGCTCAGTTACAGATATAAAAGATGCAAAACTTCGGCCTATCGAAACTATATTCTCAGGTCCTGCAGCAAGTATTATGGGAGCTTCTTACCTTTCAGGACTGGATACCTGTGCCATAATCGATGTTGGAGGAACAAGCACAGATATCTCCATAATGAAGAATGGAGTTCCGGAACTTTGTGAGATAGGAGCAGTTGTAGGAGGCTGGCAAACTCGCGTAAAAACAATAAAAATGGAAAGTTCGGCAAACGGGGGAGATAGTCATGTGTGGTTTAAGAAACAAATCCGGATTGGGCCAAGAAGAGTAATGCCCCTTTGCTTTGCTGCTATGCAGTACCCTAACTTCATGGAGAAACTTGAAAAGAATCCCGTGCCCCTAAGAACCATGCTCAATGAGCACGTTCAACCCGCCAAATTCTTTGTTAATACTGGAGTAATCCCCTTCAACCCTACAGAAAGTGAAATAAAATTACTTGAATTTATAAAAGAAGAACCCCTCTCTATCCACGAAATCTTGAATAAAATGAAAAGGTTCCCCTCTCCTGTTGTCCTTGATTCACTAATTCAACAGCGAGTGATCCAGGTTATAGGCTTCACTCCAACTGATGCTCTGCATGTTCTTGGGGAATATACAGAAGGAGACGTAGAAGCTGCTCAGATTGGAGCTAAAAAGCTTTCGCGTTTCACTCAATTGGGAGTTCATGCTTTTTGCAAAAAAGTAAAGCAACAGGTTGCAAAAAATATGGCTTATAGTTTAATGTCCTTTATAATGGAAAGCAAGGGGACAGATGGAATAAAGAAAGTACTGGAGGGAGAAATACCTGTCCAGTACAAGTTAAATGTTCCTATAGTCCTGCTTGGAGGCCCTGTAAAGGCTTATTATGAAGAGATCAAGGCTCTCATTGATGCAGAGATTATAGTTCCTGAATATGCAAATGTAGGAAATGCAGTTGGAGCTCTCGTAGGAAAAGGAATTAAAAGAATTGAAATAACTATCAGGCCGTCTTCAATGGAGAATCCGGACCAGAATTTCCTGGTATTCACCCCAGCAGGGAGGAAGAAGTTCGAGTTGTATCAAATGGCAGTGGAATATTCCCAAAAAACTGGCGAAGAGCTCATTCTGAATTCAATGAAATATTTCGGACTTCCAGAAAGCTCGATAAAAATAAACACAAGCGTAGAGTACCTTTCACCGTCTGGCTGGAAACACACTCCAATGGAGACAAAGATGACTTTTGTAGGAACCTGTACCCCCGGAATTTTAACTGACTAAATAATGATAATTACAGATTATGCAGATAAAGGCCAATTTAAAAAGCCAGAAACGATCCTCACTTGAAAATGAACAGCCAAAGAACCAGCCTGCTGGAAGAAAGTCCGGCCACAACTACAAACTACTGAATGACAGGAAGTAAGAGATTATGGCTTCTCCACTTATTGATCTCGTTTTCCGTTCTGATAGAAGAAAAAATCTTCTTATACTACTGGATAGCGGATCAAAAAATATTGATGAAATCAGGGATGCACTTGATGTTACAGCCACCTCGATTCTTCCTCAGATTAAGAGACTGATAGATGATGACCTTGTTGTCCAGGAAGAGAGGATGTACAAGCTCACAGTTCTGGGAGAGTTCATAATCAAGACAATAAAGCCTCTGATAAGTGCTCTTGAAGTAGTGGAGAAAAACAAATCTTACTGGACAGGTCACGACTTGAACTCAATCCCACGCCATTTGTTGGAACGTATATCCGAACTTGGAGATTGTACCCTTATAGAACCTGACCTGAACCATATCTATGAGCCTTCTAAGAAAATTATTGACAGCATGAGTAATGCAAAGCAGGCTTCGACTTTTGCTTCTTATTTCAACCCTGCTTATCTTCCCCTGTATGTTGAGCTTGGCAGGAAAGATGCCGAGCTATCCCTGAATTTCACCCAGTCAGTTTGGGACCATCTTTCAAATAAACACTCAAGCATGATAAATGAACTCATGGGCATGGATAATGTAAGCCTGTATGTTTCCAAAGAAGGAATAAAACTCACTGAGATTACTGTAACTGATAAAACAATGCTTTTAGGCCTTTTTGATAATCAAGGTAGATTCGATCAGCAATTCATTATGAGCTCCGAACCCAGCGCTCTTTTATGGTGTCAGGAATTATTTGACTATTTCAAGAGGCTTTCCAGACTGGTAAATAAGATATGATATTAAAGAACACAGATGTAAATAAATCTCAGTAACCTCTAAAAATATTTAAAGTTTAAATAATCCTGAAAAGAAACGCTTCAGGAAAACTATATAATAAAATTTGAAGGAATGTATGAAAAGCTGGTGAAAGATAAACATATTCTGTAGTATAGTCTGCTACATAAAAATGATATTTCTCTTTATATCCTAAGCGCAACCTTCACAGATCCTTTATATTATTAAAAACTATAATGGCAGGGATAAAGTAAGAATCAGGGATAAAGTAAGAGTTTCAGAGTTTTCTGGTATGGAGAGATATAATGTCAGATATAATAGATTGAAACCTGAGAGGGAATTAGATGGCGTCTTCATTATTGGATGTTCTTTTTCTTTCGGAAAAAAGGAAAAGTTTACTTCTACTGCTTCTTGATGGGCCAAAGAACATCGAAGAAATCAAAGAGACACTTGACGTCCGTTCAAGCCCGATAATGACCCAAATAAAGATACTTATAAAGCAGGATCTTGTTGTTGAGAATAACAGACTATATAAACTTTCCAGTATCGGAGAAATTCTGGTTCCAAAAATGAAAACAATTTTGGAAACGTTTGATGTTTTCGACAAAAATCACGATTATTGGGTAAACCAGGATATGACATCAATTCCACCTGTGTTTCTAGACGAGATCGGAAAGCTTGGAGATTATATCGAAGTAAACCCGGATCGAAATTATGTATTTGAATATCCTAAGGAAGTTGTAACCCCTCTGTCCGAGTCTAAGAAGGTAATGATCTCATCCTCCTTCTTCCTGCCTATATACCCATCCTTGTGCATAGAGCTTGCAGCAAAAGGTACAGACATAACCTTGGTGTTTACAGAGTATGTTTATGATAGAATGTTAAATGATTACAAAAGAGAACTTGAACATTTCCTGAACCTGAAATATACCAAACTTTATGTCTGCAATAATAATAATATGAAAATTGCTTCAAGCATAGTTACGGAAAAGTTTCTGGCGCTTTCCCTCTTCTGCAATAGTGGAATTTACTACAACCATAATCTGCTAAGTTTTGATGAAAGCGCACTCAAATGGGGCAAAGAACTCTTTAATCACTACAAAGGTATGGCAAGACCTATTACTAAAGTTTGAATATTTACCGGGTTATATCAACTATACAAACTTCGCCAGTATGGACTTCATCATATCATTCTTCAACTTTTCAAACTACAGGACTGTTCCTAATCCTTATGGTAGGAATAAATCTAAACTTATATTTTCTCTTTCATTTGCTCATCGCAAGTCTGGATGCCGATAACAACTACATTTTTAGTGACTCAACTACATATTTACTTACAGCGCTTTTGCAATGCTCAATTTAGTTTCAAACCATGCAATTCCTATTTGTCAATAGACAAAGTCCATATATGTAAAGTTAGATTTATCGAGAGTTGTATCAGTGACGATTAGAACTGCAGTCTCAGTTGTGGCTAATTCTTTTACTTCTAAAGCGAAATTTTATCTATAAAAAGAAATAATTATAAATTGAGTCTGGATATTCTGAATTCTAGACCCTAATTTCACTTCAAAAATTCTGATCCTAACTGGAAAAAATAGAAAAACAAAATAGAGGAGTTAAAATTATGCCACCAAAAGTCAATAAAGAAGAATGTACAGGCTGTGGAACCTGTGCTGAGGAGTGCCCTGTAGAAGCAATAGTCATTGATGAGGATGAAGGTTGTGCAGTCGTAGATGAAGAAGAATGCATAGACTGCGGAGCCTGTGAAGAAGTCTGCCCCATACAGGCTATAGAAATTAGATAACCTGAAGTGCGGGTTTAGGTTTACTTTCAAAATCCTTCTGTAAACAACACTAGAAGTTTTCTAAAAGCTGGAAACAGGTCTGGGGAATAGGTCTGTAGAGCCTACTAATGATTGAAAGCTGCTTCCCATTCTGACTTCCTATTTTTCAAAAATCGCCGGTTCGCTCCGCTTGAAGAGGGAAGGACTTTTGTTTCATATCCCATTGATTTTAGAATCGGCTCGTATTCTCCGGATTTCATGCCATTGAAAAGAACCAGCTTCAGGTTCGGAGCTTTTTCTTTTAGCATTGAGAATTGGTTTATCTCTTCTTCCTTTATCTTTGCATCTTCGCTTCCCTCTCTTTTTCCGGTTTTAAAAACATCCCAGAGCCCTATTCTGTGGCGCTTCAGAGTTTCAAGCCTCGTCTCATAATCCATATCCTGAAGATTCTCGCCAATCGCATTGCCGACTAGTCTCCAAAAATCATTACCGGGATTCCCGTAATATTGTCGCTTCCTTAAAGACTCGTCTCCGGGAAGGGAGCCCAGAATAAGTATTTCAGTTTTTTCATTAAGAGCTGGAGGAAAGCCTCTTTTTATCATGCTTGAAGAAAGCTGTGTTTTAGATATATTTTAATATTTAGGATCAAAAAAGTGGATGCTTATATTATATTTAGTTAGTTTATATGTTAAATTTAGTATATATTATTACAATGGGTAAATGAGGAGCATAACCAAATGAGGCTTTACTGTACCCATTTTAACTTCTGTAGAAATTATAGAGGATTAGTAAAAGAAAAGGAAAAGGGAGTTCTGGAAAAGAAAACACCTGCACAAGAGTCTGAAATCATTAAAAAGAAATGGAGATTTATAGAGTTGTTAAATTACAGGTGTCAAAACATCAACTGATTAACAAGGGAGCACCAAAATTCTGGCTTTGTTATAAAATCAGACAAACATTCACAATTAGGGAAGTTCATCAATCTCATCACTAGAAAAAATAATAATACAGATAGGTAAGAGTTATAGTATCAAGCTGTGGAAATAATATTTTTGTAACACAATCAGTCCATGTATATGAATTTAGTATATTTGAACTTGTCAGTAAGTGTTACTGCTTTGGCGTGTGGTACAGGTTTTAGATTACTAAAAGCTACTACAGGTGTTGGATAAGTAAAGGCTGTTGAAGGTGTAGTTGTGTTTAAATCCAAATCACCAGTAATTATATACGAGTCTCCGTACTCTGTAAATATGAAAGGAGTCGTCAAATTCACGTTTCCTTCTGCTAGAAGTGTCTTAAAACCGTCGTTGCGGTCGGTATCTCCCCAACCCTCTTTCACTATCTGAGCATCCATTTCAGCCATCAGCGCCCGTAGATACGTATTTTCATCCACTCCAGTACCAGGCGTTCCACCACATTGAGTAGTCGCACCAGTTATAAAGGATTCCATATAATCTTGACCAAATCTAATATTAGAATTGTACATAAAAGCCAGTGTTAATTGGTTGTTAGCACCAATACGATTCCATGCAGCAACAGTAGGATTCCAGTACATCTCTTGTATTAAATAAAGTTGTGCTGTTTGCCACAGCGGATCATTGATACTATTAACGTCTGTTATAAAGTTATCAAGACCAACCGTGCTGTTACTTGAACTTTCGTCATTGTATGGATGTGGACCGGCATCTATGGCATTTAGTGCAGGAATATACTTAGCAAGTGTATTATTGGGATTAAGTTTAGTGTAATATTTAATCAAAATATTACCATCCCATGTACCTGTTGTAAAACCAATAGCACCAAACGTTATTCCCCTATTATCATTTATGTTTTCTGCATAATTCCAGTTTGGTGTAACCTGATTATTTTCACAAACAGACAGCATTTGAACTGATTTATTATAGGCATCATTCGATGTTGCTATTGTACCTGCATATACAGGTTGTATCAACACAATCAATAAGATAGTTAGAAGTATTAAGTTAAATCGCATCATTACACATCCTTATTATGCATAACTATAAGAACGCAATAATTCCTAATAACACACGTTAACTGTATTAGCTATATTAACTGTATTAAATAGGAGAATGAAGCTCACATTCGTGAGCTTCTTGTTTTTATTATTGTATGCTTTTCTTACCTATTCTGTAGTACGTTATACCATCGCGTTTATCAATATATATTCTTACAAACGAGCGAATCCCAAAAATCAAAAACCACTTCTTTGAACCTCGATTTTAAGATAATCAATCGTGATACTAAGCAGGAAAATGGTCATGGCAGCCTTATGGATGTGTGAATGGGAATAGGTTTTGGGATAGGCTCATCAATAATGATGGGAGACTTCATGAGTGATTGTACGCTTCCCTTACCTATTCCGTAACACGGTATATCATGGTGTTTATCAAATATATTCTTACAATCAATAATTATGGGATGCCTCATGAGTGCAGTAATGGTTTCTTGGTCTATGTTACGGTATTCATCGTGGTCGACAAGGAAGATAGCACAGTCAGCATCTTTCAATGTTTCTTCGATGCTATTTTGACTGAATAGAGTACCGAACGGTGTCTTGAATGCACTGATATGTGGATCATAAACTGTTACATTTGAACCAAGGTTTTTAAGCGATTCAATAACATACAGTGCAGGTGATTCTCTTGCATCGTCTATGTTTTTCTTGTATGCTAGACCAAACACAGCAATATTAGAACTACGTAGTTGTTTACCAACGTTATGCAATGCTTCTCTAGCAACGTTTACTGTGTATATCTTCATATAGTGATTTATTTCAGCTGCTATTTCAATAAATCGAGGCATGAAGCCTAGTTTTTTTGCTTGATATGACAGATAGTATGGGTCAAGTGGAATACAATGTCCTCCAATGCCAGGACCTGGATAGAATGACATAAACCCATATGGTTTAGTTGCAGCAGTTTGAACAACTTCCCACGTATTAATATCCATCATGTCAAAAATCAAAGACATTTCATTTATGAGTGCAATATTCACACACCTGAAAGTATTCTCTAAGATTTTGGCAGCTTCAGCAGTTCTCGCATTAGTAACTGGCACTATATGCTTAAGCACGGCACCATACATCATTGTTGCAATCTCGGTACATTCTTGATTTATACCACCGACGACTTTAGGAATATCTTCTACATTATATGTATTACCTGGATCGATTCTTTCTGGTGAATGTGCGACGCCAAAGTGTACTCCAGCTTTAAGCCCGCTCTCTTCCAAAATAGGCACAAGCACTTCTTCTGTCGTACCTGGATAAGTTGTGCTTTCAAGAACAACGAACTGATCCTTCCTGAGAATCTTGGAAATCGTTATTGTTGCACTTTCAACATACCTCAAATCAGGCTCATGATTTCCATTGAGTGGTGTCGGCACACAGATTATGAAGAAATCGCACTTGTTTAAGTCATTTACATTACTTGTGGGATGAAATGAAGAACCAAGATAAGTATTAAGCACATCTGATGATATATCTTTTATATGTGATTTGCCACTTTTGAGCGTTGTGACAGTATTTTCACTAACATCATATCCAATCACGTTAAACTTCTTAGCAAAAACCATTGCCAGTGGAAGTCCAACATAACCTAATCCCATTATTCCGACAACAGCAGAATTATCATTTATTTTACTAATCAATTTATCCACGTTAATCCCCCATCCCACTTACTCAAACCCTTACACTTTTGAAATACTCAACTGTATTAGTGAGCCCTTCTTCTAAGCCAACTTTAGGCTCCCAACTTAGCACATTTTTAGCTCTGCTGATGTCTGGACATCTAAGTTTTGGGTCGTCTGTCAATGAATCCTTGTGGATAATCTTTGATTTACTCCCTGTGACTCCGAGAATCATCTTAGCAAGTTCAAGTATAGTCATCTCATGCTCGTTTCCAATGTTAACAGGCTCTGCGCAGTCAGACATCATCAACCTGTAAATTCCTTCTGCCTCATCAGTTGCATAGCAGAAAGAGCGAGTATAAGAGCCATCACCATATATGGTAATGTCATCACCGGAAAGCGCCTGATTGACGAAATTCGGTATGACTCTGCTATCTTTTATCTGCATTCTTGGTCCGTATGTGTTAAATATACGGACAATCCGTGTATCTACACCACAATAACGGTAGTACGTCATTGTGATGGATTCAGCAAACCTCTTTGCTTCGTCGTAGACACTTCTTGGACCAGTACAACTCACATTCCCCCAATATGCTT
This sequence comes from Methanosarcina sp. UBA293, assembly GCA_002499445.1. Taxonomy (GTDB): domain Archaea; phylum Halobacteriota; class Methanosarcinia; order Methanosarcinales; family Methanosarcinaceae; genus Methanosarcina. The sequence goes on along the minus strand of DALS01000057.1, from coordinate 13,598 downwards.
CAGATTGAGGATTTACAAGGGGATCGCCATAAACTTCCGATGTTGATGCAAGCAGGAAGCGTGCTTGTTTTTCTTTAGCAAACTCCAACATATTGAAAGTTCCTTCAGAATTGACTTTCATGATTGCAGTTGGAGCTTCGACACACATCTTAAATGTCGCTGGACTTGCAAGATGAAATACATAATCAACTTCGCCAGCATAATGAAACGGTTTAGTTACATCGTGTTGCATATAAGTAAAATTATCTGACTTAATATGCTCAATGTTTTTTACACTGCCTGTGATTAAATTGTCGACACACACCACTTCATGCCCTTTTGAAAGCAAAAGGTCGCATAAGTGAGAACCAATAAAGCCCGCTCCGCCAGTTATTATTGATTTCATTGTGAATTACCCCACTTCCTTTCACAGCCTAATCTGTTTTATTTTAGTTACAAATTAACATAATTAGAAAAATTTACATATATTTTTTACCAACAGATGGTTATACATACAGTCGGATAATAAATAATCATATATGAATAATAAATTCTAATTATAGGTAGGTATTGAATATTAGGATTATAGATAATAATATCAATATTTTTAAATACAGTTATGACGATATAACATCAAAGGTGGTGGAAATTAAAACTAAATTAAGTGGTAGGTTGTGCATAGCATTATCGTTAATATTAGCTATAATTATTACATTTGGCGTTGGCGCTATAATAACACAATATAATATTTCGCAAGACGATGGATATACTGATGGACATACGACGATTTTAAAAGTTCCGGAGTTACTTGATTCATTGCAGATTGCAAAAGCTGATGGTGTCGTTGTAGCAATACATGGCTGGGTGCATGAAGATTATAGCAACCTGACACATGCTGAAGCCACTAAAAATTTACACAACGCAGTAAATACTTTTAACAAAGCTGGACTTAACACTGCAATATTTGTAGCTCCATACCAAGTTTCGAATGTGTCAGAACCGTCAAATGTAATAGAAGATGTCGCAAACGCAGGTTTGACAATACCATTTGATGGTGCCATTCTATATGAATATACATGGGAATGGCGTAATATGACGCATGATACTGATTTAAGATATATAGAAGCTGTAAAGAAGATAGAAGAAGATAATCCACATATTATAATGGTTCACTCTCAAGATTGGAATGTACATACTAAATTATTCTTAAACAACTATCTTGCGAAAACTAAGAATAGAAATATATTAGTAAGAATGGACGACATAGATGCCAATACAAAGCCAGAAGTTATTCAAGATATGGCTGCACTGCGCAAATATTCTTCTGTTGGTGAAGTAGTGTTAGCTGTAATTCCTGCAATGCCTTTAGTTAAAAATGATATAAATATCGATCTATATATTTTTCATGTATCGGTAAATAGAATTATGCAAGCGTATTTGCTGTTTTTCTTGGTGTTTGGCACATTCCCTTTAGTTTTCTTTGTTATATGGAAGCTAATAACAAGTAGATTTAAAAGAGAATCTGATAAGCAACTACTGAAGACAGAAATAAAATATCCTGATCTGTTAACGATCATAGTTCCCGCTTATAATGAACAAAAATCAATTGGTAGATGTATTGAGTCGTTGTTGAATCAAGATTATAAAGGCGCAAAAGAAATCATTGTCGTAAACGATGGATCGACGGACAGAACAGCTGCTATAGCTTCACAATATCCTATAACCCTCTTGGATTTAAAACAGAATGTTGGAAAGGCTAGTGCACTCAATGAGGGTATTAAGATTGCAAAAGGAGACATTATATTATTTAGTGATGGTGACTCAAATATGTGCATTGATGCGGTATCATCAATAATGAGGTGCTTTAGTGCACATCCAGATGCAGACATAGTCACAGGGCAAGTGTTAATTAATAAACCTGAGAAATTTAGCTTCATTAATTGTTGTCAGAAGATAGAATATCATATTGAACAAGAAATTGTCAGATACCTCCAAAGTTTGACTGATGAAATAGTTGTGTGTCCTGGTCCCATTACAGCAGTAAAGCGTCATGTATGTGACCAAATACAGTACACTAATGATACAATATTAGAAGACGCAGATTTCTCGGCAAGCGCGCGTGAAAGTAAATTCATGATAAAATTAGATCAATACGCTAAAATTTATACAAATGCGCCTGAAACCATTAAGCAGTGGTATAAACAACGAACAAGGTGGTGGTACGGTAACCTTCAAGTGTGGCGTATCCATAAAAAATGGGCTATCACGAATCCGTGGATGATTTATAGTTATCTTAGCTTTGTTATGAGTTTATGCTCTCTTATAATGATTTTAGTCATGCCATATTTCTTGACTCAATATGGAAATATCTATGGTTTTATGATAAAAGGACTTATTTGTTTCTCAATATTAATGCTAATTAATAGTGCAATGATTTCAATATTCTTAAGGCACAATAAAATGCTAATGTTGATGGTAGTTCCGTATATGATTATTTATCCAATATTAAAAGTGTTTGTGCTTAGTTATTTTTATGTGCTCTATATCACAGGTATTGGACTAAATATTAAACACGGAAGAAGACACATAAAAGCGAAATAAACGAACATATCTTAGTTGCCACATGCGCACTAAGATTCTTATCTTACTATTTTTGGTTTTGCTTCTTATTAAGATCCTTAAGCGGAGATGACTACATACTCAAATGGAAAATAAGGCTAGGGAGATTGAGGAAATTAAAGATTTTAGTCACGCATGTGCACAGGAAAATTGAGATCAAAAAGAAAGAAAAGCTGAAAGAAATAGTTCAAAAGTTTATCTGGAGAATATACTGGACCTAGGAGATGCTGCTAAATATATAAATTTTAAAGCGAAAGTCACCGTTGGAAATTTCAGGAACTTCCGGATTCAAAAGGTGTAAATAATAAACAAGCCAAGATCAGAATTCAGGGCAACGGTTTTTTAGGAAGAGTATATCAGAAATTGGCAAACTGAATTTTAAGGGAGCATTCCACTACTAAAAATATTTCCTTTTTTCTAGAATCTATTTCTCTGTCTTTAGTGTTCTGTCTCGCAAGCGTAGCAGAACGATACAAACTACCTGAAGAAGGATAGATAAAAAACTTATTTTTCTCATAGATGTAAAAAACAGAAACGTGAAGCCCATTGATTGGTTCTATTATAAAAAACATGGCTTTGTTACGAAATCAGTGTAAACATTCACAATTAGGAAAGTTGATCAATTTCATCACTAGGGAAATTATACACAAAGGAAAGAGTTATAGTATCAAACTGCGGAAATATTATTTTTGCAACACAGCCAAATCTAGATGGCATCTTAGAAATATTCTGTCTTTTTATGCTTTTTTGCTGTGAAACTAAATTTTTACTTCTACATTATAAATTTTTGCAGCAGAACAGGTACGTCTATATACCTTTAGTATCTTATGAATTTTAAGTCGCAAGTGACCATATTAAAACAAATTTAACTATATAATTGGGGGGATGGATAATATTACCTAAATCAATAATATCCATGTTGATGATATTAATTTTAGTCGGACCGGCCTATGGTGCACCTAATGAAATGGATAACTCGTCAATAGTTACATCTAATATTACCGATGGATCATTAGAAATCGAAAGAAATTATATCCCAGTGCCAGAAACTTCACAAGGTAAAATATTACCTCCAGGACAAAATATAAAAGCAGCAAGTGTTGTTAAAGCTCCTGCAAGTGTTCCTGTATCTAAAACAGCTTTTTCTAATGCTGTAACATTTACATCTACTTCTGCTTCTGGAACTATGATTGATAATACTAAGAAAATTGCAGTATATATGCCTGCAATGACAAATTGGGTATGGAGTGAATCTCAAAACAAGGCTGTTAGAGTTGCTGTAACGTTCGACCCAATGACAACTGCAATGTTGAGTGAATTTAATCCAGATTACATTGGAGACACTACAACAAGTCTTAATACACTAACTGTTGGAAACTATGAACTTTTAATTGTGCCAGTATCTCAAATGTCTACTGCTGCCGCAAATAAGATTCAGGAATATATCAACAATGGTGGATGTGTCTGGTTCATAAATGACCCGTGTCTTACGGTCACTGGTGGTAGCGGTGTCCAGTTAACAAGTATTCTTGGAAATGTTGTGAGTGGAACGACTAGCAGTGAAACCACAATAACTATAGTTAATACCGACGACATTACTAATGGATTACCAGCAACATTTAAACCTGTAGGTACAGCTTCACAGTCTTCAATATTCAGAACATTTAGTACTCCTAGTGGAACAATATCGGGTATGAATTATCAGGTACTTATGTCATGTGGAAGTGCTGCAATGCTGGTTAAATTCGAGAATCCATCCAATGGCGCTCGTGTAATATATTCCAATCCTAATATGTTCATCTCTGGTGGTACTACCAGTTACTTCGATGCTCAGAACGCATCAAAACTGTTCACTCAGACTAAAGCTTGGATTATGAAATTTGCTCAGAATCCTAGCGGTGTTGAAGTCACTTATCCAAACAGTGATAAACAACTCACTGTCACTGTTGATGATGTAGAATGTGTTCCATGGGATGTAGCTACAATAGACCCAATGATTAATGCAGAAACCTCATTGGGTCTCACACCAAGTGCACTTAATACGTTCTATATTATTCCTAGTTCATACATGACAGGGCCTCGGCTCACTTATTACTCTCAATATGGTGACACTCACACACTTCATCCACACTTGACTGTATGGGATAAAGATAGTGTGTCTTTGGCTACTTATACGGCAAATGTCGCCGCTGATAAAGCGATTGTAAATAATGCAGCTGGTTCATCTGATTATGGGTTTACATCATGGCGATTCCCAATGACCACATATTGTGTCAACTCAATGCAAGCTGTAGCAAATAGTGGCTTTATCATTGAGACATCGAATGGTATAAATGGTGCTCTTGCTGGTAGTCCAACTGATAACACATTGTTTTTACCAAAACAGGTACTTGTGAATAATGCAAAGACAAATCTTATAGAATATGAAATTCCTACATTAGATCTCGATTACGCAACAGGAGCAGAATTTGCCAATGCAGTAAATGTCCACTCAAATCAGTTCAAGTATGGTAACTTCCCAATGAACTTCGTAATTGCTGGACACTATCAGGGAATGGCTACAAATTGTGGAGTTCCTGGTTGGGGCGTAACGTCTACAGAACTTACATCTGGACTAACAACTATCCTCAGCACTCAGCAGGCGGCAAATCCAAACTTTGCAAATATGAATACACTTGCAAATTATATAAATGGTGTTAGAGGATCAACTATTACTGGTACAGTTGATGGCGCAGTCACAACCATTACTGTCACAAACACACAACCAATTACTGATTTCACTTTGAAAACAACATTGGGTAATGTTGTTTCTGCAACTTGTGATGGCGTTGCCGCAAGCGTTAAACAGGATAGTTTTACTGGTATCACATATGTTACGGCAACCCTTGCAACCGCAGGAGCTCATACATTCGTGATTACTGGTACAAACACTCCAGTGCATCCACCAGCACCAATTGCTCCAGTAGCTAATTTCAGTGCCAACATTACTGAGGGTTTTGCTCCTCTATCTGTACAATTTAACGACAGTTCAGAATATGCAACTTCTGTAAACTGGAACTTTGGAGACGGCAATAACTCAACAGAGCAGAATCCTGTACATATTTACTTTACGAAAGGAAACTATACGGTTAACCTGACAGCAATCAATGGAAACGGTACAAATTCAAAATTAGCTACAATAACCGTTACAGAAAAGCCAGTACCAGTACTTCCCATATTCCCTGGATGTACTAATCCGCCGGCCGATCTGAACGATGATGGCCTCTATGAGGATGTCAATGGAGACGGAATGCTGGATTTCGATGATGTAGTAGCATACTCTGACAACATAAATTGGATAAAAGAAAACGCTCTTGTTGCTTTCTTTGATTTCAATAATGACAGTTTGATTGATGTTTATGATATCATAATACTTTATGAAATGACGAAAACATCATCTCGGGTAGTAGGTGATGTTATACCAGTAGCTTCTTTCAGCTACTCACCAATAGAAGTAAAACGTGGGCAAGTAGTAACATTCACTGACTCTAGTACAAATTACCCTACTAGCTGGAAGTGGACGTTCTCTGACACTAGAACTACTGTCACTACTACAACCGGAAAAATAACGCATGCATTTACGAAGAAAGGTACATACACTGTGAGTCTGGCTTCATCTAACAGTGCCGGTAGTAGCACACCAGTATCAAAGTCTATCAGAGTTTATTGAATTAAAAAAGAGCAATGGAGTATTGAACTCCTTGCTTAAATTACTTTTTTGTGCTCGTAATCTGGTTCTGTTGCAAAATCCATACTTTTTATGTGATTTGCTATGAAACTAAATCTTTACTTCTACATTATGAATTTTTACAGCAGAGCCGGAAATTCTGGAAGATGAAAAGTACAGAAACAAAGTAGAGATTGCGGAGACTTGTGGCTAGGCTGAACAGTCCAAAGTGATTAAAGAATTGCTGGAAAAAATTTAGGAGAAATTTCCTGAAAAACCCGAGAATTATTCAGCTTACGATTTTTCAGGTATGAGACTTTTCAAATAATCAAGCAGGGCAGCATGATCTTCAAGCACGAAATCTGCATGTTTTACCTTTTCAGGCTCAAGCATGCTCGCAACTGCAACGCAGTAAAGTCCAGCCCTTTTAGCGGCAGTTATTCCTAGAGGAGCGTTTTCAACTACAATACACTCATTTTTTGTTAAATTGAGCTCCTCAAGGGCTTTAAGAAAAGGGTCTGGATCAGGTTTCCCGCGTTCAAGGTCGCTCCCGGAAATTACGACATCAAAACAGTTAGAAAAATACTTTTTCACAACTTTATTTATTGTATCTATATTTGATCCTGAAACCATAGCAAGCTTGAAATGTTGTCTTAACTCTTTTAGGCAATCTAGAATGCCTTCAAAGGGTTCTATCTGATCAAACTCAAGAGCTTTGCTTTTCTTTTCAGGTAGTTGCTCTAAATGCCAGGGCTCAAGCTTCTTCCCAGCTTTTTCGAAAACTGTTTTAATTAACCTCCTGTTATTTGAGCCTTCGAGCTCATAAATATCTTTTCTGGTAATGTTAATACCAACTTCTTTGAAGGTTTTAACCCAGGCATCTGCCTGATAGAGCATGGAGTCTACAAGAACCCCATCCACATCAAAAATTATTGCTTTCAACATCTATTCAATAAATAGTCATTGATCTATAATAAATATTATGAAAAACAAGTTCATTAAAATTTCTATATAGATCTGTATCGGACAACGATACTCCGAATTCTTTTCTCTTCATAGGCTTTTTTCATTTGAAATATTTATTGTACAAATAGCCCCCCAGCCGATAGCCAAGTAAAGAAAAAATAAGAGTGCCAGGGGCGTAAATAGGATGGTCTGATCCTTTAATGGAAAATAATATGTTAAATAATAAAAGATAAGAGATTAAAAAGATTAAAAATCCAATTATCTCAAACTGTATTCTTGCTGGTTTCACATTTCATCTGACTCTTTGTTAGTTTCATATTTCACCTGGTCCCTCTCCAACCATAGAATCTGCAAATCTTAGAGATTTGACTTACCCAGATTTTACTTTTTACTCTTCTTCCTTTCCTTCTTTGCTTTTTTTATCTACTTCTCCTTCTTTCTTGAAATTAAGCGAAATAGAATTAATGCAGTAGCGTTTTCCAGTTGGCGCAGGTCCGTCTTCAAAAAGGTGGCCAAGGTGGCCTCCACATCGGGAACAGACTATCTCGGTTCTATTCATGAAATAGCTTGTGTCCTCTTTAAGTTGTACTTTGTCGCTCGAAATCACGTCATAGAAACTTGGCCAGCCGGTTCCGGATTCAAATTTAGTATCTGAAGTAAAAAGTTCCTGCCCGCAGGCAGCACAGGTGTAAACTCCTTTTTCTTTGTTATAGTACAGGTTGCCTGAAAAGGGTCTTTCCGTACCTTTCTCTCTCAGGACATGATACTGTTCAGGCGTTAGTACCTTTTTCCACTCTTCTTCGGATTTTTCAGTTATTTTCTGTGCCAGTCACAGCCCCCCTATCCCTATGCATATAATCTAGTTGTTCCGGAAATATTATTGTTTTCTTTGAACCAAGAGAATTAATTACTAACTAAAAATGAAGTTGATGGTAATATCAGGTAAGCTTATTTCATTTAGATACATAAATAAAACTATGTCTTCATTGCTTGAAGATTATGGGTCTATAAATCATATTCCTTTGGACATAGCCTTTAGAGATGCTATTTTCATTGGGATCTTTAGCGTCATTATGCTCTTTATTTTATTCCTTGCAGTCCGTCGTGGGATTCGGCATGTGCGAAGCAGTTGAAATTCTCCTTACACCCGTCCATAACATGCCTATGTTTCTTTTTATTACCCCTTAGAATGACGCTTGAATAGCTTAGCTTTGGCTTTTCTTTCTCTACAGCTTTTTATGAATATTCTCGATAAGTTTTCTATTATATTTGTCCTTCGAATCAGCTGATTATACAACTCAGTTTTGGTTTTTTAATCTCAGGATATTTGGTTCTTTTATTTTCAAATAACATTGAAACTATAATATTTATATAAAATTAAAATCAGGAAAATCGGGAAATATGCTGATTGAAGAAAAGAGAATGGATTCCGATGACTCTAAAGCTCAGGTAAATACGCCTTCACCTCAAGATAAAAAACATAATTCCGGAGAGGAAATGATAGGGGATTCCCATGGTTCTAACGAAGAGATGAAACATAAAAGGGCGAACCATGAAGGAATGAAACACGAAGAAATGAAGCATGAAGGTCATGAGGCAGCCGGCGGGAAAGAGCATGGTAATCACCATACCCATATGCTTGAAGATTTCAGAAAGAGATTTATTGTTTCCCTTGTGCTGACTTTTCCGGTCTTGCTGCTCTCGCCTACAATCCAAGATTTTTTTAACTTTGAGCTTCACGTTTCAGGTGCGGATTACCTCACTTTTTTACTTTCCTCAGTCGTGTATTTTTATGGCGGGTACCCCTTTCTCAAGGGAATAAAAGAAGAGCTTTCAGAAAAAATGCCTGGAATGATGACCCTTATTGCCATTGCAATCAGCGTGGCTTATTTTTACAGCTCGGCTGTAGTTTTCGGGCTTCCTGGAGAGATTTTTTTCTGGGAACTTGTGACCCTTATCGATGTAATGCTTCTCGGGCACTGGTTGGAAATGCGTTCTGTTATGGGAGCTTCAAGAGCCCTTGAAGAGCTAGTAAAGATCATGCCTTCAATTGCTCATCTAAAGAAAAACGATGAAGTTGTTGATATTGGGGTTGACCAGCTAAAAGTTGGGGATAAGGTTCTGATCAAGCCCGGAGAAAAAGTCCCTGTTGACGGGACTGTTGTCGAGGGGACAAGCAGCGTCAACGAATCCATGCTTACCGGAGAGTCAAAGCCTATCACGAAAAAACCTGGGAATGAAGTTATAGGTGGTTCGATTAATGGGGAAGCAGCTTTTGTTGTCAGAGTAGAAAAGACTGGAAAGGATACCTATCTAAGCCAGGTTGTCGAACTTGTCAGGGCTGCCCAGGAAAGCAAATCAAAAACCCAGGACCTGGCAAACCGGGCTGCCATGTATCTTACAATCATAGCTCTGACTGTGGGGGCTCTCACCTTTATTCTCTGGATTCTTTTCGGTCAGCAGCTTGTCTTTGCACTGGAAAGGGCAGTAACTGTAATGGTTATTACCTGTCCACATGCTCTTGGACTTGCAATTCCTCTCGTAGTTGCAGTTTCAACATCCATTGCTGCAAAATCCGGGCTTCTCATCCGGGACAGGCAGGCTTTTGAAAGAGCACGCAATCTCCAGGCTATTATTTTTGACAAAACGGGTACACTCACTGAAGGTCGGTTTGGGGTTACGGATGTAGTTTCTCTTTCTGGTGAGGAATATAAAGCCGGAGAGGAAAACAAAGTCGGAGAGGAAAACAAAATCGGAGAGGATAACGAAAAGATCTTAAGCCTCGCAGCTTCCCTTGAAGCTAGTTCGGAACACCCTATTGCAACAGGCATTTTGGAGAGTGCTCGGGAAAAGGGGTTGGAAACTCGAGCTGTGAAAGAATTCAGTTCAATTCCCGGAAAGGGTGTGCAGGGCCTGGTTGAAGGAAAAAAGTTCCTTGTTGTGAGCCCTGGCTATCTTGAAGAAAATGGAATTGTCCTAAAAAACGAGAAAATTGAAGAAATCAAAGCGCAGGGGAAGACCGTTGTGTTCCTGCTTGAGGAAGAAAAGGTACTTGGAGCTGTTGCACTTGCTGACATTATCAGGAAAGAATCCAGGGAAGCTATCTCTAAACTTAAAAGCATGGGAATTAAATGCCTCATGCTTACAGGGGATAATCGTTATGTAGCAGCCTGGGTATCCCAAGAATTGGAGCTTGACGACTATTTCGCAGAAGTCCTTCCTCATGAGAAAGCCGAGAAGGTCAAAGAAGTTCAGGCGCAATATATAACAGGCATGGTCGGGGATGGGGTTAATGATGCACCTGCCCTTGCCCAGGCTGATGTCGGGATAGCCATCGGAGCAGGCACTGATGTTGCAATTGAAACCGCTGACATTGTCCTGGTAAAAAACGATCCTAGAGACGTAGTTGATATCATCAGGCTTTCCAGAGAAACTTATTCCAAGATGTATCAGAACCTGCTCTGGGCAACAGGGTACAACGTTTTTGCAATTCCTCTTGCAGCAGGAATCCTTTATGGATATGGAATATTACTCAGCCCTGCTATGGGTGCCGTTCTTATGAGCCTAAGTACTGTAATCGTAGCAATAAACGCGAAGACTTTAAAAATGGGATGATTTGATGCGGGGAGTATTCCGCAGATGAAAAAGATAATTGTCTTAGCCAAAAGATAATTGCCTTAGCCAAAAGATAATTGTTTTAGCCGCACTCGCTTTTGCAGCAATTAGATTTGCTTCGAGGTTTGTTTAATTTGCTTCACTCTCTATGGCTGCAGGACTAATTTTGATCTTGCTTTTGTGCAGATTGATTCCACTTTTATCTTCTATCTTGACTTCGAGTTCATATGTGGAATCTTTCTTCCTAGGATACTCGAACACAATCGGGTTTTCAACCGAAACATTTCCATAAAACTTTTTATTAGCGCTTTCAAGGGAATTTCTATCTTCCTTGAACTCATACGTCACGTAACAGTCAAATTTAGAGTCTGGATTCCTTGGATTGTGACAAACAAGAGCCTGTCTTCATAGCTGTAGGACTCGCTTACAAATAGGTCCAGTGAATTCTTTCCCATAATATTGTCTCGGTCTACTACTCTATTTTCTCTAGGAGGATGATCAATCAGTTGTGCAACTATTACTGCAGTTACAACCATGAGAATAATCATTAACAGCTTGGATGTATTATTCATACTAAACCTCGGTCTGAGATCCCATTTTTTGCCAGTATTTTTCCGTTAGATTTTTAGTTAGTTAAAATTGTTTTTGAAGATTTAACTTATTTAGTTTAAAACGCGCATTTTAAACTATGATTTAATGTATCATTTAAATTTTCCAATTCAGTGTTCTATCTTTCTTTCAAAATGCCTGAGACGGAAATTGAGTAAGAAAACAGTGTAGATTACCAGACCTGCAATCAAAAATGAGGATCCAGCAAGCTTTTCATATAAAAGGCCTCCAAGAATTAATCCGGTGATACTGGCAAGACCTCCGAAACTGCTGGCAAATCCCTGTATAGTACCCTGGTATTCTTTTCCTGCAACCTTTGATAGAAGGGAGAGAAAAGAAGGCCACATTAGCCCGTCCCCAAGCGCAAAAAACCCTACCGCAAGATAAGTAAGGAAAAGGTTTCCAGGGATCAGAAGTAGAAAATTAGTACCAAGCACGAGGCTTCCAAAGATTATAAGGGCTGCATCCGAGTACTTTCTTGATGCCCTGGGAAGCACGGTACTCTGCACGATTATCAGAAGTCTGCTCAGTACCGTAAAATAAACGCCCATTTTGGCAATGCTCCAGTTGAGGGCTGAAATTGCGTGCAGGGGAAAAGCCGTGTAGAATACATTGTAGCCAAGATCAATTAGAAAGTACAGACCCAGCATGTAGGGGATATCTGGAAGCCTCAAGACCTCCCTGAAATCAGGTTTCTTTATCTCCTTCGTGGTTCTGCATTCCCTGATCTCATAACCAAGAATTTTCCGTATATTCTCAGCTTCTTCAAACTCTTCTAGAGCACACTCTTTACTTTCAGGAAGGTAAAATATAATCAGCAAGGTTCCAATAAGTGAGATTATTATTGCTCCTAGAACAGGAGCCAGGTTTCCGTATACTGTCACGCTCAATATTCCGGCAAGTGCAGGTCCAACTATAAATCCCAGATTCTCGGAAATCGACATTTTCCCAAAATTTCGGCTTCTATCCCTTTCTGTAGTTATGTCTGCAAGATAGGCATTAGATACTGACACATTTCCCCCGGTAAGCCCGTCAAGAGCTCTTGCAAAAAAGAGCACTACAAGGGGTAAGGTAATTGTAAAGGCTCCAAGGACGCTGGAATCAATTTTAAAAAGGCTTGTGACCGGAAGAAAAATAACCCCAAGAAAAATAATCCATGAGAGCAAAGTCCCTAACTGGCTTAAAATCAGGATTTTTTACGGCCATAAGTGTCAGACCATCTGCCCAGAATAGGGGCTCCTATTAGCTGAAAAGCCGGATATATCGAACTTGCCAACCCGTAAATGAAAGCATTTCCTTCCAACCGGTTAACCAGAAATACCAGGAATGGGAGTACAATACTGAACCCAAGAGTACTTATAAAATTAACAGCAAGGATTGGAAGAAGGGAAACGCTTTCTCCGGTCTGAAAGGCTGGATTGTCTTTCTGGCTTCTGTTTTCCTTTTTCATGTTTTCCTCAGGGCTCATTTCTTGAGACTTATTCCCCAGGTTCCCTTTTCCTCTTTCCATTATCGACATATTCAGCTTTCATGAATGGCTACTTCTTGAGGACAGTTTTCTCTTTAATTCTCAGAAATTATCATAAACCAGAAGCACCAGTGGCTCAGAAGCAAGAAAAATGATGATATCACAATTATGCTATGAACGTAAAAAGTACCTGAGCCATTCCATACTAATCAATTTTGAGCCATTCCATACTAATCAATTTGGGAATTTTTCAATACTTTTTTGTTCAGCATGCCCCCCGGTCCTGCTCCTATATCGAATATTTTATTCTAGAAAATAAGATCTTCGGCTCTGTAGAAATCCTCTATATTCTGTTATTACCCAAAAATATATAAAAATAAAATTGTAAAAATGCTCCTTATTTTTTGTCCCACAAAAAACGAGGAGCGTCCCATATTGTCATCAAATAAGTATATTAAATTTCTTGAGCTCAGTCTCAAAACAGTTCAGTCTTCCAGACTGAACCTTTATTCCTGCAAATATTCTAAACATGTTTATACTCAACATCAGCTTCTTGTCCTTGTTTTACTGAAGGAGTATATAAGTACAGACTATAGGAATTTTGTAGAACTTGTTGACCTTATGAGTAGTATAAAA
>DALS01000043.1 GCA_002499445.1 Methanosarcina sp. UBA293 | reverse complement strand
GGCTCTGTAGAAATCCTCTGAAATAATGAATTTCCATAAATTTAAACTGAGCAACCGGATCTGGATATACTTATCTTTTTTCAGCCTCTTTCATCTGATATAGATAGGTTTTCTACAGAGCCATTTTTGATATAAGTTTTAAACATAAATTATGACACTGATTTCAACATAAAACTATCAGTTTAAAAGAATTTATGTAAAGTATATTGAGAAATATATAAGTTTTTCTTTATTGTGATGATAGCATTCAGTTAAATATTCAAAAGTCCATATTAATAGATGTCAGTGTAAAAACTGTGGGGCTCTTACACAAAAATGAATAGCTTTCTTATATATTTCAGGTCGCTCGGGAAATACTTGCAAAAGGGCTCGTGAAAACAAAACATTTCAGGCTTTTACCTGACAACAGATCACTAATTCTTTTACCCCGTGGGTGACATTCAAAAAACGAATTCTTTGGTGATCTGACTGCAAAGTTCAACATATTAATATATAATTCAAAATATATATTAAATGTAGATTAAACGGAGATGCATCGCATGGTAAGTGAAATGACTCCAACCCGAAGAGTTCTGGCAGCAGTGCTTGGAGGCAGGGTTGACTATGTACCCCCTGCAAATCCCCTCGCTCAGACAACACCCGAACTGATGCAGGTACGCAACGCTTCCTGGCCAAAAGCCCACTTTGATAGTAAGATGATGGCAGACCTTGCAGCCGCTCCTTATGAGGTTTGCGGCATCGAGGCTGCACGTCCCCAGTTTGATATTTCTCTCGAGGCGGAAGTTCTTGGGTGCAAACTTGACTGGAACAAACCGGACAGGCCTCCCGTAACCGGCCCTGCTTATACAGACCCCTCCGATATAACCTGGCCCGATAACCTGGAAGAAGCCGGAAGAATACCGGTAGTGCTCGGAGCGATCGACGAACTGAGGAAGCGCTACGACGGGATGCTCCCTATCATCCCGATACTTACATCTCCCTTTACGGTAGCAGGTCACATAGCAGGCGTTGAAAATATTGCCAGGTGGACAAAGACCGACCCGGAAAAAGCCCAAGCTTTCATTGAAGCAGCAACTGATTTCGTGATAGCTTACGGGAAGTTGCAGACTATTTACGGGGCACATATTATCTTCCTCGCTGATCCTTCAGCTTCCGGGGATCTGATTTCTGCGGAAACATACAGGGATTTTGTACTCCCTTCCCACAAAAGAATGGCAAAGGAAATAAGTTGTCCCCAGATCTTGCACATCTGTGGAGACACCAGTAAACTCCTGCCTTACATAAAACAGAGTGGAATAGACTGCTTTTCTTTTGATTCCGTTCCAGTCTGGTACTGCCGCCAGGTAATGGGCAATGAGATGTCCATTCTCGGAAGCCTGGATGTCATAAACCTGATGCCAAACGGCACTCCCAAGCAGGTTTATAACAGAACCAGGGAGTGCATCTTGCAGGGAACCGATATTGTTGGGACTTCATGTGGGGTCTCATTTGGAACCTCCCTCGAAAATCTCAGAGCATATGTTAGGGCCTGCAAAGAAACCTCAATCCCGAAATACGACGATGTTGAAGACCTTATCAGACAGATTGGAGTCGGAATTGGTAGAAGTATGAAAGAAAATGTGCTGGGAGGGATGCAGGAATGATCAGGCACATCGACATCGCGGTTCAGAAGATATTCGAGATGAAAGAAAAAGAGCCTGCAAAGTTTAAAAGACTCATTGATGAAGGAATCATGATCGGTCTCGGGGTTGTCTTCGAAGATAGAAACAAAGAAATGACTGCTGCCAACCAGATAAAGAAACGGAATCAACCGAAAGATCCCGAATACGCAGCCGTGGCAGAAGCAGTGATCGCGGGAAACCGCACTGAAACAGTAAACCTCACAGTTTCCCTACTTAGAAAAGGAAAAGATCCTACTGATCTGGTCTTAAATGCCCTTATGCCTGGAATCCAGACCGTGTGTGAGCTTTACGACATAGGGGAAAGCTATGTGCCTGAAATCCTGCTGGCAAATGAAGCCCTTATAGGAGGGGTGGAACTCTGCCAGGAAAGGATAGGAGAAGTTCCTTCCCAGGGAAAAATTATATCCCTCGTTATTGAAGGGGATGTGCATGACATAGGCAAGAACATTGTAGCCGCTATTCTCAGGGCAAATGGCTTCGAAGTAGTTGATCTTGGAAGAGATATAACAGTGGAAGCAGCCGTTAAAGCTGTAAAGACAACAAACGCTAACCTTGTTACCGGAACGACCCTTATGAGCACAACCAAAGGAGGCCTTAAAGACCTTGCAGAGATTCTGGACTCAGAGGACGTTCCTGTAGCCTGTGGCGGGGCTGCCATCGACAGGCGTTTCGTCGAGACCTTTGGCAACTCGATATATGGAAAAACCCCGCTTGACGCAGTAAAAATCGCAAAGAAGATCTGTGCAGGAAAGAGCTGGAAAGAAGCCCGCAAGGAACTTTACTGATTTTACTATACTTCCCGGTTCTATTTTTTATTTTCTTCTTCGAGCTTTATCTCTAATATTTAATTCTAAATCGAGAAATAAATGCTGGCCTGGGAATAAATTCTGGAAGGTAAACAAATAAGAAATGTTGAAAGGTAAAAATAAGGATCTGGAAATGAAAATGAAAATGAAAACAAAAAACAAGAAAAGTAAGAAAGCACAAACTGGAAAAGGATGAACAAAAACTTCAAAAAAATCCTGGGATAAAATATGGATCAGGCAATAAATATCGATATTGGTACCAGCGGGATTAGAGCCCAGCTCCTAAATCTTACAGACTCTTCCGTCCTCAGGACTGCAATTTTGTCCCGAAACCCGCTTCCGGGCGCAAATGTTGTTGACCATATGGACTTTGCGATTAATTATGGGCAGGGAATAGCCCATGAAATTCTTGTCTCAGCCGTAAACTCCCTGATAAAGAACCTTAAGCCAGAAAACCTCAAGCGTATAGCCGTTTGTGGAAATCCAATTCAATTGTCGCTATTAGAAGGAATAGAAATCAGGGACCTCGCATTTGCGGGGAAAAACGCCCTCGAGAAAATACATGTAAAGCCTCTGGAAAGGAAGGGGCACATAGTCTCAGGAAATGAGATAGGGCTCTATGCCGATGTTGATGTGATTATCCCGCCTTCGGTAAGGCATGAGATTGGAGCTGATGCTCTTGCCATGATGATAAAGAGCGGGTTTCTGGACACCTCCGAAACGTGTATAGTTACGGATTACGGGACAAATGCCGAGATGGCCCTGAAAGTAGGCGACAGAATATACACAGGATCGGCTGCTGCAGGCCCTGTTATCGAAGGGCAGCAGATCAGCAAAGGGATGCTGGCAACCCCTGGAGCGATTGCCGACCTGAAGCTTTCCGGAGGCTGGCAAGCGCTTGTCCTTGATGAAAAACTCAGGTTGGTAGAAGGACCAAGAATAGACCTGCGCAACAGGACTTTTAAAGCCACTGGGTATCCTGCAAAGGGAATTACAGGTACGGGCGTAATTGCCCTTATGTATGCAGGGCTCGTAACTGGTATAATAAAGCCTCCTCATATTGAAGGCAATATAATTCGGCTCGGAAAGGAAATTACATTTACAGAAGAAGATGTAATCGAAGCCGGAAAAGCCTTCGGAGCCCTGAGAGCAGGTCACTTGACCCTGATGCATGAGGCAGGGATAGCATACGAAGACTTGGAAACAATGTACATGTGTGGGGCAAGCGGAACGCATGTAGACCCTCTAAAAGCCCGCTTTACAGGCATTGTGCCTGCAACGCCTAAACGGATTATCCAGTGTGGAAACACTTCCCTGGAACTTGCAAAAGACCTTGCTCTCGATCCCGACTACCTCTCCTATCTCAATGAAATGAAGAAATCGGTCCTCTCAAATCATATAATGTTTGCCTCGTCCCCAACCTTTGAAGCCATCTACGTCCAGGAAATAGCCCTATGGAATGAAGGGATGCCGCTTGAAAAGTATAACTCAAACCTAGAAAGATCAGGCATCCAACCTATCCCGCAAAAATTTCAGGAAGTCATTATTGAAAGAAAATCTGAAACGGATATCTGTGATCTTGGAAAAAGCCTTGAGATCATGGAGTCAAAATGGGGTTTTACCGCTACCATTCAGTGCAGCGGTTGTGATACCTGTGTGAAAGAATGCCCTGAAGAGGCTCTTTCAAGAGAATACGAGAGTTTTGAGATCAATAATGAAAGATGTCTCGGTACTGCCTGCAGAAGGTGTGAAGAAAGGTGCCCTGAAAAGAGGTTCTCGATCAGTGACTTTAAGCTCGAACTTCCAGAGTCCGTAGAGATGAGACAGTAAAATAGAACAAAAAGGCGGAACAGTAATCTTACAAGAGTAACTTTACTCAGACCTGACACGAATTATTTTACTCAGTAAACTAAAAAATAATTATTCAGCTTTGAAGAGGATTCCAGTTATACATAGGTACAAAACAATACAAATTTAAAATAGTTCTCCTGAATACATCGTCAAAACCTCAATAATACGGAATAGATCTAAATTTTTCCTGATTCCAGATATTCAGTTTAACCGGGAACTTTTTGGACAAAACTGAGCATATCTGCAGGCAAATATTTAATCAGGAGTCAGAGCCCTTGTTCCAGACTGAACCTATACTCTATCTGCAATCCCTTGGAAACGATTGGCTTACATCCCTCATGATTCTAATAACTTCAATGGGATCGTCGGCTTTTTTAGCTGCCATAGTAATTATCGTAACTTTCGGGATTAATTTCCGGAAAGGTTTCCTTTTGTTCCAGCTCTTAATCTGGACAGGACTGATTACCGAAATCGCTAAGACAGTAATCGCCTTTCCGAGGCCGGATTATGTAGACAATAGAGTGCTTAACCTTGAATACAGAGTGAAAAGCACGTCCTCTTTCACTGGGAATGGACCTGAAGGGGTGTTCAAACTTCCTGACAAAGAAGTGCTTGAAACCTTTCGCCTTCAAGAAACGTTTACCCCTTCGCCTTTTGGCTTTCCTTCCGGACATGTCGCTATTACGACAGCACTCTGGGGAGGAAGTTCTGCGATTTTTAATAGCAGGAACATCAAAAGGATAGCTCCTGTTATGATATTACTTGTAGCATTTTCAAGGTTGTACCTTGGAAGGCATTTCCTGGGAGACTTGTTTGGAGGTGCGACTGTAGGCTTAATTTCCCTTACTGTTTTTACTCTTTTTCTCAAAAGTCCCTTGAAAGATGATTTATTCAAGAAAGAAAATTTTGAACTTGCATTTAGGCGAAAGAACCTGATTTTATATTTTTTTATATTTGTTATCCCTCCTGTTCTTACAGCCTTATCTATGATAAGTGTTAATGTAGCAGGTTTTTTCCTTGGTACGAATGCAGCATACATTCTGATTATACGAAAAGAACTTCCTGATGATACAGGAACTGTTGAACAGAGAGTTTTGAGGGTAGTTATTGCGTTTCTTCTGTTCGGAGTCACCAGCTTTGTTCTTGCTGTCGGTTTTAATAATATCGAGACAGCATGTTATTTCAGTTTTAAACTCATTGAATTCTTAAAAGCTTTCATTCCTGCATCTACAATCTGGTTGTCTGCAGTTGTTTGCACAAAGCTCAACCTGTGCAGAAGAGGAAATGAGTTTGTAAGCAGCCAGGAGATGGGATAAGTAGGATAGAATAGAATAGAATAGAATAGAATAGAATATCGAGATTAAGGTTCGAGGTGTTTACTCTGTATCCGGGGAAAATCTTATATCTCAGAAAGCTGAGTTGAAAATCATATATTTTATATGAAAACTGAAATAATGTGAATAAGCTACACGCCGAACATATAAAAGCGGACTAAAAGTTACAGTAAGGCTCTGTAATACACAGGTTTAACGAAGCAGAATGGACCTTACTGGTTTAAAAAATGTGAACTATTCAAGGAAAAAATAAAGAACTTTTAAGCCATTAAGACTTTTAAATCACTATAAGTTAATTTGTTTATTTCCATTCATAAGGAATAACTTAAATAATGCTTTTAACTATTGAGCGTATTCACAATTCACTAGAGAAATAACTAACCGAAACTCAACTTGTAATTTGTAATCAGTTGAAAAGGCCACGGATCATTCACAGTAGAAATGATTTCCATGGAAGCTTATATACCTTTATTCATCTCAAAACAGAGAGGACGACATTCATGGACTTTGAAAAATTAAGACACGGGACAGAACTTATCAAGCGGGGCTTTGCAAGGATGCAGAAAGGGGGTGTGATCATGGATGTTACAACTCCAGAGCAGGCCAGGATCGCAGAAGAAGCCGGAGCAGTTGCTGTTATGGCCCTCCAGGCTGTCCCTGCAGATATCAGGAAAGCAGGTGGGGTTGCCAGAATGGCCGACCCTGAGATTGTCCAACAGATCATTGATACGGTTACAATCCCGGTAATGGCAAAAGCCAGGATAGGGCACTTTGTTGAAGCCGAAATCTTAGAAGCCCTGGGTGTTGACATGGTGGACGAATCCGAAGTCCTGACTCCTGCTGACCCTTACTATCATATAGACAAAACACAGTTTACCGTGCCTTTTGTCTGCGGAGCACGAAACCTCGGAGAAGCCCTCCGAAGAATTAACGAAGGAGCAGCTATGATCCGCACGAAAGGAGAAGCCGGAACAGGAGATGTCAGCCAGGCAGTTAAGCATATGAAGCAGATCCAGGGAGAAATCCGTGCTCTTGCAGGAAAGACTAAAGAAGAACTGATTATGGTTGCAAGGGATATCGAAGCTCCTATCGAACTTGTAATCGAAACCGCAAAAATGCAGCGTCTGCCAGTTGTAAACTTTGCAGCCGGTGGAATTGCAACCCCTGCGGATGCGGCCCTTATGATGCGGCTTGGAGTAGACGGGGTCTTTGTTGGCTCAGGAATTTTCAAAGCTGAAAACCCTGAGAAAATGGCAAAAGCCGTTGTTGAAGCTGTAAATTACTTTGATAACCCTGCAAAACTTGCAGAAATCTCAAAAGGCGTGGGCGCTGGCATGAAAGGCATCAGCGCAAGCATGATTCCTGTTGAAGAAGCTCTTCAGGAACGTGGTTGGTAACGCAAACTTTTCGCAAACCTTTCAAAAAAACGCTTGCCCACAAACTTTTTCAAAAAAAGTTTGATCACAAGCCTTTTCAGAAAAGGCTTGACCGAAAACGTCTCGGAGGCGTGGTCAGCCGGCGCAACGGTTGTGTTTGAAAGCCTTATCCCCAAACCCTATCGGCGTGATCAACCGGCGCAACGGTTGCGCTTATGCAGACAATTTTAGAAGAATTCGCGTTTAGCTTCTTTCAAGAGGCTAAAATTTTATTTTTATATAAATTTATTCTTACAAGTTTGTAAGAATAAAACCAATATTATTTTTTACATTTTTGATTCAATAAATAGGATTAATTCTGAAAATGGTGTTTTTAATGAAAATTGGTGTAATCGCTATTCAGGGAGCGGTTTCTGAACACATTGATGCTTTAAGGAGAGCTCTTACAGAAAGAGGGGTTGAGGCTGAGGTAGTCGCTATTAAGCAAAAAGGAGTTGTTCCAGAATGCGGCGGAATTGTTATTCCTGGCGGGGAAAGTACCACGCTTTGCAGGATGCTTGCCCGTGAGGGAATTGCAGAGGAGATTAAGGACGCGGTTACAAGAGAAGTTCCGATTCTTGGGACCTGTGCAGGCTTGATTGTGCTTGCAAAGGAAGGTGACGAACAGGTTGAGAAAACCAGCCAGGAACTGCTCGGGATTATGGATACGAAGGTCAACAGGAATGCTTTTGGGCGTCAGAGAGATTCCTTCGAGGCCGAGTTTGAGGTGGAGATTCTTGATTCTCCTTTTACCGGCGTGTTTATAAGGGCTCCGAGAATCGTGAGCTGTGGGCCAGAAGTTCGTGTGCTTTCAAGGCTTGATGATCTGATTATTGCCGCAGAGCAGGAAAATGTGTTAGCTCTTGCTTTCCATCCTGAATTGACAGAAGATTTGCGGATTCACCAATACTTTCTGGATAAAGTGTTCGATTGTTAAAATCAGAAGGATTTCGAATTTTATTTCCGGCTCATTTTTTGTTCATTTTTATCATACTTTTATCTCATACTTGTTATCTAAATCCTCTATTCATTTTCTGTCTTTCTGAGTGCCTTTTTTCTTCCAGCTTTTTTCTTCCATTTTGCATCTATTTTATCATCTGTCTGGCATTCTCTTTATCTTCCATCCATCATCTTCTTTTTTCTTTGGTCTATATTCTTGCTGTATTTTTCCTTATAAGAAAAAAAGATAGAACACAACTTCTTGACCGCTTTATATTTGTTTCCTTCAAAGTTATATACGGTTTGAAGCCATATCATTAAAAACTGATTCAATGAAGGGTGAATAAATGGTAAAGTTAACTGATGAAATGAAGCAAGATTTTGCAAAGATGAAAATCTTTCCGTTTGCAACCGCATCTAAGGGTGGAGAACCGAACGTAATACCTATAGGAATGTGCAAATTGCAGGAAGATGGAGAAACAATCTGGATTACAGACAATTATTTCTTAAAAACCCGCAAGAACCTTGACGAAAATCCTAGAGGAGCAATTTATGTCTGGGGCCCGGAAATAGAGGGCTGTTACCAGATAAAAGGGGACATTGAGATCAAGACCGAGGGTGAAGATTACGAGAAAATGTACAAAATGGTCAAAGGCATAGGAGAGAGATTTCCTGCAAAAGCCCTTGCCGTTATGAAAATTACTGAAGTTTATGAGTGCAAAGCCTTCACAGAGCCAGGAAAGAGGCTTCTCTAAAAGCTTTTACAAGTCACATAAAAACTCACAATTTTTTTCTGACGCAGGGATGGAAAACGTCCTTGTAACTTTTCCTTTTTAAAAAATATTCTCAGTAAAGGGCATATTTATGTCTTTTTTCAGGCAATTCTTTTAGTTTCGTAGCAATATTTCATAAATATGTACATTGATTGTTTGAGAGTTTGCACAGAAACTATATATGTCTGGGTTTCTAATTAATTTTTGGGTGATAGTATGAAAACCTGGAAAATGTTGATTTTATGCATTATTATAGGATTGATGGCTGTTCCTGCGGCTTCAGCAGAGGAAGCATATGCGGAAAACTCTGATACTAAAGTTACTTTAGATTCTGCTGGATACGATTATGTTGTTAGTCCCTCAACAGAAAATTCTTCTGATACAGAGAATTCTATTTCTCTTCTCGGTCAACCCAATATATAACTCAGGGACAGACCATAACTCACAATGTAAACGTAGGTTCAGGAGTGAATTTCCTTGAAGTGGATTTAAACTGGGGAGACACAAGCGATTCACTTACTCTTACCATTTACACCCCCTCTGGAAGCAAACTCGGAACTTACCGTGATAGTTCTGACGGAAGTACAAATGGCAGGATACATCTCAACATAGATCCCTCTCAGGGATACGTGCAACAGGGAACCTGGAAGTTCAATGTCTACGGAGAATCGGTTAGTGGAACCGAAGACTACACATTTAATGTTTACCAACATTAAGCTTGAAAAAAAGGTTATCTTCTTTTTACTATTTTTTCTTTTAACAACAACAGCTGAGGCTACAGAATATGTTGTAAGCTCAGCTCCAGGTGACCAAGCCGGAGCTTCAATTAAAGGAGAAAAGGTAGTAAAACTTGAGGATACCTTAATACCCTACTGGCAGTTTTTGCTCTGGCTGACTGCAATGCAAATTTTATCAATAATAGACGTCGTTCTGTACTTTACAAAGCTCATTTTTGTAATACTGGGATTTAAAATTGTAAATAAAGAAAACGTACTAGATAATCCTGATCGGTCTAGTATTTATACATATATTAAAACTAAACCGGGAGCATGCATCGGTGAAATTGTAGAAAAAACAGGCTTCGGCAGAGGAAGAGTAAGGCATCATATAACTATTCTAGAAGTTCAGAACAAAATTGAAGTCCATAAAGACAGTGGAAAGATTAGGTATTTCAAAAATAATTCCACTTATCATGAAGAGAGAAAAATTATTTCTGCCCTTCAAAACGTAACAAGTCAAAGAATAATTTCAGAAATACAAAATGGGAATTGTAATACGAACTCAGCTCTTGCACATGAAATCGGAGTTTCCAGAGCTACAATTAGCTGGTATATGAGAACTCTTAAAGAAGTGGAGCTCATAAATGAAGAAAGAGAAGGAAAAAACATTATTTATAGAGTAAACCCTACTTATGAAAACTTGATTGAAAAATATGGATAAAATAACCTTGAATCCAGTTTTAAAATAACGGCTATCAAAAAATTTCTGAAAAGTCTGCTTCAATCTCGCTACATCTTTTTTCTCTAGTCTACTTATTCTTAAACCCTGAGTCTATATAGTCTCAAGAATAAAAGCTGACTTTACCCATCTTGAGGTAAAAAGACATCAATAACAAAATT
>DALS01000004.1 GCA_002499445.1 Methanosarcina sp. UBA293 | reverse complement strand
TTGAGATCCTGGATATTTAATTCGCGGAAACAGATTGACAACGGGGGCAATTAAGATAATAAATGATTTTTCAGGAATCAACGATCTTAGAAATTAATAATCTTGGAAATCAACTATTTTTAGGGATCAAAGATTTTTGCCTTAGCAAGCGGTTATAGGTAATTGCAAACCTGTGGGCTTCGTCCCGGATTTCCTGGACAAAGAGGGAGGCTTTCTCGTCTTTCTTTATGGGAAGCGGGTATTTGATTCCAGGTACATAGATTTCTTCTTTCCGCTTGGCTATGGAGATAATAGGAATCCTGAGCTTCAATTTCCGAAGTACCTGGAAAGCTGAGGAAAGCTGTCCCTTTCCCCCGTCTATAATAATAAGGTCAGGCAGGTCATGTTCATCCTCAAGCAAGCGGGAATAACGCCTGCGTACAACCTCGGCAATGGAAGCGAAATCGTCAATGCCTTCAACATTTTCTATCTTAAAGCGTCGATAATTGTGTTTATCAGGTCTGCCTCCCCGAAACTGCACCATAGAGCCAACTGTAGCCGTGCCTGAGAGATGGGAAATATCGAAACATTCTATGACATTAGGAAGTTTTGGAAGAGAAAGTTTACTTTGCAGGGCTTCAAGCTTTTTCCGGTCTCCAAAGAAGCCAATCTCAACATTTTTCAGGACAAGGTCGAGAAGCTCCTTTTTCTCCCCTTGCTTCGGAACCGTGGCTTTCACCTTTATTCCCTTGACGTGAGAGAGGAAATCGACAAGCGGCTCTTCGAGCGGCTCGGGTAGTATCAGCTCTTCAGGCGGCTCATTTTCGGAATAATACTGTACCAGGAATTCTTCTAGGAAACTTTCCCCAAAGGCAAAAACAAAGTCTTGCTTATCCTCAAGTGTACCTTTGTAAACCTTGAAGAGCATGAGATAAACGGTATCATCCCTGACAATATAATTCAGAATGTCCTCATTATGCTTTTTCTGCCTCTCCATATTCTGCTTTTCCTGAAGGTACTCAAGAGCTGTAATCTCATCCCGCAGAGCCATAGCCTGCTCGAATTGTTGCCTTGATGCCAGTTTCCTCATTTCTATTTCCATTGACTCGATAAGCTCTTTGATATCGCCTTTAAGGACAGAGGCAGCCTTTTTCACTTTTTCGGAATACTCTTCCGTGGAAACTGCCCCTATGCAGGGCCCGCTGCATGCCGCGATATGGTATCTCAGACAAGCACGTTTAGGCATCTGTTTGCAGGTCCTGAGCTGAAAGGTCTTCCTTACAACCTCAAAAATGTAATTTCTTTCCTTTGCTGATACAAAAGGTCCAAAAAAGCTTCCACTACCAACCTTTTTCCGGGCAAGTCTGATCCTTGGGAACTTTTCTTCGGTTAGATGGATGCAAGCATACCGCTTTGAGTCCTTTAAAGCTATATTGTACCTTGGCCAGTGCTTTTTTATCAAGGTATTTTCCAGGAGGAAAGCTTCTACCTCAGTATTCGTGATAATAAAATCAAGGTCCCTGGAGGCCTGTACAAGGCTCTCGGTTTTTGGGTCATGGTCTCGTTTCTGGAAATAGCTGCTCACCCGTTTTTTTAGGTCCTTTGCCTTGCCCACATACAGCACAGTCCCTTCCTCATTTTTGAAAAGATAACAGCCAGGCAAGTGAGGAAGAGCTTCCAGGTCAATCATTTTTGTGCCTCATTTTTCCGGTTTTAAGCTTTTAAGTTTTTACAAGGAGCTTGAATTTGATTAGAGTATTATAAATAATCAACATTAAATTAATTTAAATCAACTTTAATAAATAATTAACATTAAATTAATTTCAAATAAGCTTTAATAAACTTTATATCAATTCTTGAAGCGCTTTGTCATTCCTGTGTTTGCTGTGCTTGAGACTTCCGAAGTTTTCCTCAGAATCTTCTTCAGAGCCTTCTTCAAGGTCTTCGGAATTATCAATCAGATCATCGTCAAAATCCTCAAAGTCAACCTCATAATCGGCTTCAAAATCTCCCCCATCTTCGAAAAAGACCTCAATAGGCTCTGTATCCGATATATCTAGATATGGCATTGAAAGCCTTGGAGCAAGGAAGTGTGCAGTATGGCTTTCCTGAACCGTGGACACTTCTTCAGGCGTCCCTTTGGCAATAATTTCTCCACCTGCGTTTCCGCCTTCGGGACCAAGATCGATGATATAGTCTGCGGATTTAATTATATCCAGGTTATGTTCTATTACAACCACAGTGTTTCCTTTTGCTACAAGCCCGTTAAGGACTGAAATGAGTTTTTTGACATCATGGAAATGAAGTCCTGTTGTGGGTTCATCAAGGAGATAAATCGTCCTTCCAGTACCTTTTTTGGAGAGTTCCCTTGTCAGCTTGATTCGCTGGGCTTCCCCGCCGGAAAGCGTTGTTGAGCTCTGGCCAAGTTTGATATAGCCAAGCCCGACTCTTGTTAGAGTATCGAGTTTGTTTTTGATTGTGGGGACATTCTCAAAATGCTCGGCAGCCTCTTCTACAGTCATATTCAGGACTTCAGCAATCGATTTGCCCCTGTATTTTACTTCGAGGGTTTCTCGGTTGTAACGGGTGCCTTTGCATTCCTCACATTCAATATACACATCTGGCAGGAAATTCATTTCAATCTTTATCAGCCCGTCTCCTTGGCAAGCTTCACAGCGCCCTCCTTTTACGTTGAAGGAAAAACGCCCGCTTTTATAGCCCCGGATTTTTGCTTCCTTTGTTTCGGCAAAAGCCTGCCTGACGGCATCAAAGACCTTGGTATAAGTAGCAGGGTTTGAGCGGGGAGTCCTGCCAATAGGGCTCTGGTCAATAACAATTACCTTGTCAATCTCGGAATCAAAAACTAGCTCGTCATAATCTCCTGGAGTTACATTTGATTTATTTATCTTTTTCATAAGGGCTTTGTACAGGGTATCGTAGATAAGTGTGGATTTTCCGGACCCCGATACGCCTGTAATCACGGTCAGGATTCCTATGGGAATATTTACATCAATGTCCTTCAGGTTATTTGCCCTGCATCCTTTTAGCCTGATGAATGCATCACTCTGCCTGCGGAGGGCAGGCGTTTTTATTTGTTTTTCTCCAGAGAGATATTGACCTGTCAGGGATTCCGGATTCTTTTCGATTTCTTCAGGTGTGCCTTCGGCTACCACATAACCTCCACGAATGCCAGCCCCTGGCCCTATATCGAGTACATAATCCGCAGCCCGGATAGTATCCTCATCGTGTTCCACGACTATCAGGGTATTTCCCAGATCCCGCAGAGTCTGAAGGGTCTGGATAAGCCGTTCGTTATCCCTCTGGTGCAGCCCTATTGAAGGTTCGTCAAGCACATAGAGTACACCCATGAGGTTTGAGCCAATCTGGGTAGCCAGCCGGATTCGCTGGGCTTCGCCGCCTGAGAGCGTGCCTGAGCTCCGGGAAAGGGTGAGATAGCCAAGCCCCACATGCTCTAAGAAGCCAAGACGGGAGCGTATTTCTTTTAATACCTGTTTTGCAATCTCCTTTTCCTTTTCCGAAAGCTCAAGACTTTCGAAAAATCGAATGCAGTCCAGAATCGAGAGATCGGTTACATCCACAATGGATTTTTCGCCGAGCTTTACTGCAAGCACTTTTTCCTTCAGGCGCCTGCCTTCGCATTTCGGGCAGGGCTTAACTTGCATGAATTTTTCAAGCTCTTTTCGGCGGTATTCGGATTTTGTCTGGCTGTACAACCTTTCGGATTGAGGAATCAGCCCTTCCCAGGTTCCTTTATGAGACCAGTGGGCATCTCCGTTCTTCGTGCTCATCTCAAACTGCATGCGTTCGTTCGTGCCGTACATAAGCGCATTGTACTGCTTATCTGTAAGAGCTTCAATAGGCGTGAAAATGTCAAACCCGAAGTGTTTTGCCACGGCTCCTAGATGCTGGCTCCGGTAACTGTCCAGGTAATTTCTGTACAGGGCTACAGCTCCATCCGCAAGGCAGAGGGTTTTATTTGGGATGATCAGGTCAGGGTCGAACTCCATCTTGAAGCCGAGCCCGTTACAGGCTTCACAGGCTCCAAAGGGGCTGTTGAAGGAGAACATTCTAGGCTGGAGTTCTTCAAAAGCCATTCCGCAGACAGGACAGGCCATATTCGAGGAGTAAAGGTGGTCTTTTCCTTCCGAATCAACTACAATTAAGAGCCCATCTGCCTTTCTGAGAGCGTTTTCGCAGGCTTCGACAAGTCTTGAGCGGTCTTCTGAGGGGTCAAGCCGATCAACTACGACTTCAATATCATGTTTTTTGTAACGGTCAAGGGCAATCTCATCGTCAGTCCTGTAGATTTCCCCGTTTACCCTCATTCGTGCGAAGCCTTCGCTGTTGAGTTCCCTAAAAAGCTGCTGGTATGTACCTTTTTTCTGGCGGACTATAGGTGCAAGAATGATGATCATACCCTCAAATTCCCTGCTCAGGCTGTCTGCAATTTTTTCAGGAGACTGGGGCTCGATTTTTATATTGTGAGTCGGGCAGTAAGGCGTACCAACTCTTGCAAAAAGCAACCTCAGGTAGTCATAAATCTCAGTAACTGTGCCTACCGTACTTCTGGGATTCTTTGAGGTCGTTTTCTGCTCAATGGAAATTGACGGAGATAACCCCTCGATGCTGTCCACATCCGGCTTGTTCATAAGCCCAAGGAACTGCCGCGCATAAGCCGAGAGAGACTCCACATAGCGCCGCTGCCCTTCAGCATAAACCGTGTCAAAAGCCAGGGTAGATTTTCCTGAGCCTGAAACGCCTGTAATAACAATGAATTTATCTCGCGGGAGTTCCACTGTGATATCTTTCAGATTGTGCTCCCGTGCCCCTTTAATTGTAATTTTTTTCATTTTTTTCTCTCGGGTTTTTATCCAGTTGAGTCGGTTAGGTGAGAGTTTAAAGTCAGAGTAAATCTACATCTAAGTTAGATTGATGTCTGCGCTTTAAGTAAGGTGATGCCTGAAGACTGGTTCCACTTGGATCTACTCATGGTAATTTTTCTAATTTATGCTACCATTTTTCGACACATACATCAAGACGCAGACTTTTTATTAATAAAGTAATATAGTGGAGTGAAAGTATTAATCAATAAACAAATAAGTAATAAACAAATGGTTTTTTGAATTCATATACAGTAAACTGTGTTCGTCGACGATGAATTGCATGACCTTTTTATTTTCAGTTTTATATTTGCTTGTCTTAGTACTTTCAGTCGAGAATAACTATTTTAATCCAGAATAATCATCTTTTTCTGCAAATCAGCATGAATAAACCTGTTAAGCCAAGATCTGATCCCCAAAAGATAAAGAGGAAAAAGTCGGTAAACTGCAAGAAGAGCGGAGTTTTAAGCATTTGTCATATAACGGATGGCTAGATTATGCCGATCATATAAATAATTATCTACTTTAGGATATTTTAGTAGATATACATTAAATTAGTTAGAAAGTTTGGCTCTGTAGAAGTCCTTAATTTGATGTAAATAATCTCTATAGAGATTATTTACATCAAATTAAGGATTTCTACAGA